>CAZWXW010000028.1:0-35398 GCA_964638025.1 uncultured Verrucomicrobiaceae bacterium | reverse complement strand
CGACCCAGTACCCGGACCTGTTCCACGCCAAGGTCAACGGCAAGACCGCCATCGAGCTGGTCGATCAGACCTGGTACAAAGAGACCTACATTCCGGCCGTGCAGCAGCGTGGTGCCGCCATCATCGCCGCCCGTGGCGCCTCGTCGGCCGCCTCGGCCGCCAATGCCGCCATCGACCACATGCGCACCTGGGCACTCGGCACCAACGGTGACGACTGGGTCAGCATGGGCATCTACAGCGACGGCAGCTACGGCGTCGAGAAAGGGCTGATCTACTCCTTCCCCGTCCGCACCAAGAACGGCCAGTGGGAAATCGTCCAGGGTCTCGCCATCGACGCGTTCAGCCAGGAAAAGATCAAGGCGACCGAAAAAGAGCTCGCCGAAGAGCGCGACGCGGTCAAGCACCTGCTGCCGTCGTAAGCGACAGCGGTACCAAAGACGGGGAGCCTCGGCTCCCCGTTTTCTTTTGACCGCCAGCCAGATAAAACCACGGCGCGATTTGCCGCCCGCCCGGGGCTCACCTAACCTTTGCTCCTCACCCCACTTTCGTTAACCCGGTCACAATTCGACGCCCGATGCCACCGCTCAAGTCGCTGCTGAACCGCTGGCTGCCATCCCCCGCCGACCAGAAAACCGCCGGCGACGACCGCTATCGTCAGCTGGAGCTGCTGCAGCGGCGCCACAACTTTCTCGACGTTCACTTTCCGCGCATCGAACACCGCTTCCAGAGCCTGATCCTGGAGCTGCATCCGGACGAGGGCTACCTGCTGATCGACGAACTGTTCCCCGCCGACGGTCGCCAGCTGCTGCTGGAGGGCGATGTCGCCGAGATCAGCGCGCGCGGCAGCAGCGGCGTCGTCAGTTTCTTCTCGCGGCTGTTGTTGAAAGAGAATGGGCGGCGCGAAACGAGTGACGGCGCACCGACCTATCGGATGGAGCTGCCGGAGGAGATCGGCGGCAGCTATCGACGTCATGCTTTCCGCGTCTACGTCGAGCGCGAGAGCGATCTGCTGATCGACCTGCGCGACAGCGACGGCAATCCGCTGCCGGCGCATATCGTCAATCTCTCCGCCGATGGCATCAAGATCAGCGTCGACGGCGATGCGGTGAAACTGCTGGAACAGCACCACCGCTTCGACAACGCATTGATCCGGCTTCCCGACGATATCGACATCGATTGCGCCATCGACTTCCGCAACGTCTACCTGATGCGCACGCCGAGCCAGCACACCATCGCCGGCGGCAAACTCGATATCCCGCAGGCCACACAGCGCAACAAGCTGGGCCAGTACCTCGCCGCCGTGCAGCGCAAACAGCGCCGGCGCGAGAGCCGCATTGGCGACTAGGGAACCTCGGGAAAGTCTTGAGCACCGTATCCGTCATTCCGCGCGAAGTCGCGGAATCCATGGTCACTGCACCCAACCGCCTGGATTCTGCGACTGCGCTTTGCTACGCGCAGAATGACGATGACGGCGGAGGCCAGGCTTATTCAGATGTTCCCTGTACTCAGCCTTCATCGCGCGGCATCGCCGGATCAAAACGTGCCGGCGTATCGAACCGATGTAACTCGTTGCCGAGAATCATCGCGCGCAGCTCGCGCACATAGTGGCTACCGCGCTCCGAATAACGCTCCAGCTCGCCCACCAACGCAATTCCGGTTACCGGCTTTTCGGCAGCGCGCAATTGTTGCCGACGCGCGCGGAAATCCTGATAGGCGACATGCGTGTTGAGATTGCGCATGTAGCTGGCAATGGCGGCGCTGGTCGAATCGAACCGGGCCACTTCGTGACGCGCACCTTTGCTGCGCCGTCCCGGCACCACGCCGCAGCCATCGCGGAAACACCACTCACCGAATAAATTGTTGGCCTCGCGCGCGAACCGGCTGGTGCCCCAGCCCGATTCGTTGGCCGCCTGTGACAGCGCCAGCGACACCGGCACGATGTCGACGCGTTTCAGCAGCTGCTGCAGCTGCTCGCGCTCCGACAGCGCGCTGTCGACCTGATACTCCTGCACCAGCTCGTTCAACCGAAGACGCCTTGCATCGCTCAACTTCTCACCCTGCAGCAGCGTCGCGACCATCTGCTCGACTTCGGTGCGCTCCGCGCGCAGCTGCGCGTTCTGCGCCTCGATCACCGGCAGCAGATAGTCGAAAAAGGCCCGCTTCTTTTCCTGTGCATCGCGAAACGCGGAGAAATCGGGCAGCGGCGCTTCAACCGCGGCCACTTTGCCCGGCTCCGCTTCCGGCGCCGTTGTCTCTGTGTGCCACACCAGCAGCGCCCACGCGGCCATTGCAGAAAACAACAAGCCGCAGACACGCAGCAACGCTGGCCGATGCAACAACGACGCACTCACTACACGCCCCCACTGCGCAGATTCGCGCGCGGCAGCTCGACGCGAAAACAGACACCACTGCCATCGTCACGATTGACCGCACGCACGCGACCACCGTGCGATTCGGCAATCAGCCGCACGATGTAGAGCCCGAGCCCGAGGTGCGTGCCGTCGCCGTCGCGCTCGCGCAGCGACACCATGCTGTCGAACAGCTGGTGCTGCATCTGCACCGGCAGCGGCGGCCCGTCGTTGCTCACCTCGATGACGACGCGATCGGTCAGCGTCCGGTATTCGATGCAAATGGATGAATCGGGCGGCGCGAAGTCGACGGCGTTCTCCACCAGCTTGTCCAGCATCTGCACGATCAGCTCCGGTGCCGCCAGCACCGGCGCATCGCTGCCGACCGCATCGCCGCCGATCGCATCGAATTCAATGCAGTGATGGCGATAGAGATCGGCATAGGCGCGACACAGATCGGTCAGCAGCGGTACCAACCGTGTCGGCTCGAGCTCGGCGCCCTCGATGCTCTCTTCAACGCGAGAGGCCGCGCTCATCGCCGTCAGGATATGGCTGAGTCGCTGCGCTCCTTCCTGTGCGCGCTGCAGATAAATGCGGGCGTCATCACCAACTTTGTCACCCTCCAGCACATGGTCGAGATTGTCGAGCGAGCTGTGGACGATCGCCAGCGGCGTGCGCAGCTCATGCGACAACTTGCGCGCCAGTGTGCGCAGGTAGTCGGTGTACTCGCGCAAGCGCGTCAGCAACTGCGCGTAGTTGCGCGACAGATCGCCCAGCTCATCCTGCGCGCGCGATGCCGGAAAAGCGCCGCGCCAATTGCCGTCGTCATCAAGCAGATCGTTGGCGGCACGGCTGAGACGGCGGATGCGCTGAGACAGCAGCGTCGCGTAACCGAACAGGCCAAGCCCTGTCACCAGCAGTGTCAGCGCGCTGTAGAACAGCAGTCGCGCGAAAGCCTGATCGGTGCGCAGCAAATAGGGTTCACTGCTCTGTTCGGCGATCACGGCACCGAGCGACCAGCCACCGGCGACCACCGGCGTCGCCGCGCTGAGCAATTGACGCTGATTGCGCCCCTGCTGCTGGTACCAGCGCAATACGGTGTCGCCGCTCAGTGCGCGCTGCACCTCGTCGCGCTGCAACAGTCCCACCGTCTGCTGCGGTGGCAGTGCATCGCCATCGGCCAGCAGGGTGCGATAGAGCAGTCGCAACAGCCAGTGGGTACCGCTGCTCTCGACATCGTCGACGCGCCCGGCATCGCCGCGCAGCCAGCCCTCCTGATCGACAGCGCGCAGCCGCAAGCCGGGACGGGTGAACAGCGCCAGCCGCTCCTGCAGCGAGACGATCGGAAATACCAGCCGCATCGGCATCGCTTCCGTCAGCGCGATCCGGCGCTCGCTTCCAATACCCGCAGCATCGACTTCGGCATCGATCAGCGTGACGCCGAGGCGGCCGGCCGCCAGTTCCAGCGGTATCGCCAGCTCGACGCTGTAACCATCGCCGGTCGCGTTCCAGTAGCCGGCGATGCGCGCCTCGTCACTGATGCCGCCAGCGCCATCCACGCGGCCATGCAGCGAACCCGGTGCGCTGGTCGAGATATCGACGTCGAGATCACCGACCCGCAACAGCAGACGATCGCCGTTGTCGCCGGGCAGCGATGGATTGAAATAAACGACATGGGGATCGCGCACGCTCAGCATCAGATACAGCGTGTCGCGCCAGACCGCCGCGCGCCACGCCACGGCAGCCATGTCTGCGTGTGCGCTCTGATCGGCAACGGCATCGACCGACTCATTCGATCCATCCGACACGACCGGCAATGCCTGCAGGTGCGGCAGGATTTCACTCCACTCCTCGTCGTAACCGTCGAGCAGCGGCGCGCTGGCGAGCGCGGCGAGATAAAGCGGCGGCAGATCGCTGCGCTCGATGGCGATACGCGCGCCAGCGCCAAACAGCATCGGCTCCGCCGCCAGTGCCGCCGACACCGCGCGCGCGGTCGCCTCCAGCGCCTGCTCCTGACCAAAGCGGATGGCGCCATCGATCTCGCGCACGTACTGGCAGCCGGCCCACGGCACGATCAGCATCAACAGGGAGACCAGCATCAGCTGGCGCTGCAGTTTCATCGACCGCTACCCAACGTCATGTGGAACGACTCTTCATTCGTGGCTATTCGTCGAGCCAGCGATAGCCCATGCCATAGGCGGTTTCTATCCGGTCGAAGCTGGCATCGCACTGCTGGAATTTCTTGCGGATGCGCTTGATGTGCGAGGTGATGGTGTTGTCGTCGAGCACGACATTGGCGGCATCCATCAGCTGCTGCCGGTTCCTGACGTGACCGGGATGTCGCGCCAGTGCATGGACGATCCAAAACTCGGTGACGGTCAGCTCGATCCGCGCCTCGCGCCAGCCCACCGTCATTCGCTCGCGATTGAGCGACAGCGGGCCGCGTTCGATCAGATCCTCGCGCTGTGCCGGTTGTCGTAGCGCATCGATGCGGCGGAACAGTGCGACGATGCGCGCCAGCATGTGCGCCTGGCTGATGTCCTTGGTCAGGTAGTCGTCGGCGCCGAGTCGCAAGCCGGAGATGACATCGATCTCGGCATCGCGCGCGGTCAGGAAAACGATCGGCAGCTCCGGCGCCCGTGCACGCAGGTCGCGACACAGATCGAAGCCGCCTTCGATTTCGTCGCCGAGCCCGACATCGATCACCGCCAGATCCGGCAGCTGCAGGGCAAACGCCGCCAGCGCACTGACGCGATCGGCAAACACCGAAACGCGGTAGCCATGACGGCTGAAGGCATCGCGATAGTTGGCGGCGATGGTGGGCTCGTCTTCGACGATGGCGATATGGCGGGCCAAAAGGGTTCCCCGGGCAAAGTGGGCGACGGCATTCTAGCCCAGCGCCCGGCGCGGCCGAACGCACTGCCACAATTTGCCACAATTGCTCACCACCCCGCCCCGATCCTGCCCTGCCATTGCCCGGCGGCTGCATTGAAATTCCTGTGTCGTTCCACCACCCAGGAGAGTTTCCATGCGCCGTCTGCCGCTTCGCATCCCGCTTGAGGATCGCCCCCGACTCTTTCGTCGCCCCAGCCGCTCCCGCGCCTGTCGTCTTCCGGATCACCGCCGCACGACGCACTCGCCGCTGGTCATCGTGCTGGCGACATTACTGCTGTTGATGCTGTCGGCCGTCATCGGCTGGCGCGCCGCGCACGCCGACGCGCTCGACGAGATCGGTGGCGGCGAACTGCTGCTGCGCGCTGCCGATGGCGGCGACTTCCATCCCGCCGTGCTGCTCGACAGCCAGGTGCATTTCGAAGTGACCGGTCTGGTCAACCGCGTGACGCTGACGCAGTCGTTCCGCAACGATGGCAATGACTGGCAGGAGGCACTCTACGCCTTCCCGCTGCCGGAGCAGGCCGCCGTGCGCCGCCTGCGCATTCGCATCGGCGAGCGACTGATCAAAGGCGAAATTCGCGAGCGCGCCGTTGCGCGGCAAATCTATCAACAGGCACGCAACGAGGGCCGCAAGGCCGGACTGGTCGAGCAGCAGCGCCCCAACCTGTTCACCACCGCCGTCGCCAACATCGGCCCCGGTGAGCAGATCGATGTCGAGCTCGAATACATCGACGCCATCCGGTATGAAGCCGGCCAGTTCAGCCTGCGTTTTCCGATGACCATCACCGCGCGCTATATCCCGGGAAAGCCGCTGTCGGCCGACGAAGCGGATCAATCGATCGAGCTCTTCTCCCACAATGGCTGGGCGCTTCCGACCGATCGCGTGCCCGACGCCGACCGCATCACGCCGTTCCAGCATCCGCAAGCCGGCAATGCGGAGACGCCGGTCAATCCGATCGCCATTACCGCCACGCTCGACGCCAGCCTGCCGCTGGTGCGTATCGACAGCCCCTACCATCGCGTCGCGTCGCAATCGCGCGGCAACCAGATTCACATCGAGTTGAGCGACGGCCCGGTGTCGATGGATCGCGACTTCGTGCTGCAGTGGCAGGTGCGCAGCGGCAGCGAACCGCTGGCAGCGCTGGCGCTGGAGCAGGTCGATGGCCAGCACTACGCGCAGCTGATGCTGATGCCGCCGCAACCGGTCGCCGCCACCACCGGCACCGCCCGCGAACTGCTGTTCATCGTCGACACCTCCGGTTCGATGGGCGGCACCTCGATCGAGCAGGCCCGCGCCGCGCTGCTGGCGGCGCTGCAACGGCTGCAGCCGCACGATCGCTTCAACATCATCGAGTTCAACGACAAGGCACGCGCGCTGTACGAGCAACCGCAAATCGCCGATGCCGCGCATGTCGCCCACGCCTCGCATTTCGTCGCCGCGCTGCGCGCCAACGGCGGCACCGAAATGTTGTCGGCACTGCAACTGGCGTTGAGCCAGCCGGCGCATCCGGGTCATCTGCGCCAGGTGGTCTTCATCACCGACGGCGCCATCGGCAATGAAAGCGAACTGTTCGATGCCATCCGCGCGCAACTTGGCACAGCGCGCCTGTTCACGGTCGGCATCGGCAGTGCGCCGAACAGCTACTTCATGCGCAAGGCCGCCGAGCTTGGTCGTGGCAGCGCCACCCATATCGGCAACGTCAGTGAAGTGCAGCAGCGCATCGCCACGCTGCTGGGCAAGCTCGAAGCGCCGCTGGTCACCGATCTGAAAGTGGAATGGCCCGATGCCGCTACCGAGATGTTTCCGCAGCAGCTGCCCGATCTCTATCGCGGCGAACCGCTGCAGATCAGCGCGAAGCTGCCGAGCCTGCACGGCCGCGTGCTGGTGCGCGGCAGCGTCGGCGGGCAGCCGTGGCAACGCAGCATCGGCCTCGACCAGGTAGCGCCGGATCAGTCGGGTGTGGCCTCGCTGTGGGCGCGTCGCAAGATCGAACAGCTGCTCGACAACAAGCGTCACGGCGACAGCAATGACGCCAACAGCGACATCCGCGACGCCGTACTCGCGGTCGCGCTGCCGCACCATCTGCTATCGCCCTACACCAGCTTCGTGGCCGTCGAGCACGAGATCAGCCGCCCGGCCGACACCGACATCGCGCGCAGCAACGTCGCCAATGCACGACCGGCCGGGCAGTCGCCGCAAACCTTCGCGCAGATGCCGGGCAATACCTCGGTGGGCTATCCGGCCACCGCCACCGATGGCCGCGAAACCCTGCTGCTGGCACTGCTGTTGTTACTGATCGGATTTGCGTTGCGCTACTTGTCACTGCATATGGAGAAGAGGCATGAACTCGCCCAACCCCGGTAATCGGCGTGCTCTGCAGCACCGCGCCATCGCCCTGCTCTCGGCAGCGCTGATCGCGGTCGGCCTCTGGCACGGCGCCAATGGCGTCTGGCTCTACGCCAAGGCGGCACTGGCGCAACAACTGATCGCGCAGGCGTGGCGCGATCAGTTGCGCAGCGGTACGGCTGCGCGCCCGTGGCCCTGGGCCGATACCTATCCGGTCGCGCGTCTGCGCTGGGCGCGCGGCGATGTCGATCTGATCGTGCTGAACGGGATGCAGGGACAGGCGCTGGCGTTCGGCCCCGGCCTCGCCAGCGGCGATGGCGATGTCATTAAGGAATCGGTCAACGCCGGACTCGTCATTGCAGGGCATCGCGACACCCACTTCCGCTTTCTCGCCGATGTACAGATCGGCGACGAACTGCAGCTGCAGCGGCGCGATGGCACGCAACGCTATCGCGTCGAAGCGCTGCGCGTGGTGGACAGCGCGCGCGAAACGCTGCGGATCGATACCGACGAACTGGTGCTGGTCACCTGCTATCCGTTCGATGTCATTCGCGCCGGCGGCACGCTGCGCTACCGCGTCAGCGCGCGGCCGCTGTCAGCGGCGCCAACACGACCAGCAATGGGGGAGGTTTCACTGTGAACATCTACAAGGCGCTGACGCCATCGCAGCTGGCCGCCGTGGTGGCATTGCAGTGGCGCGGCTTTGGCGGCGACGACAACTATCACTTCTTCACGCTGGCGGCGCAGCGTCACATCGCCGAACAGCAGGCGGCCTTGTGGCTGGCACCGCAGTTCGGCGCCGGCTTCGTCGTCGGTTGTGTCGTGGATGAGAGGTTTCTGGAACCGTGGCGCCAACGCCACTTCGCCTACGCCAACCAGCCGCATTTCGCGCTGCCGGTTGCGGCTATCGATCAACTCAACGCGCAGCTGCTGCAGCCGATCGAGCTGCTGTCCGCGCACAGCGACCGACCGCGCACGCAGCAGCTGGAGCGCAATGCGGCGATCCATCTTGCGCAGGCGGGCTGAAGCACTGAAGGATTGCGAATGCCGCGCTTACCAACCGCGCGGAAGCGGCTTGCGCAGATACAGCGCGGAGGCTGCCTGCTCGACATAACCACCGAGCGCCAGCTCGCGCATGATGCGGCTGACCATTTCGCGCGACGCACCGACCACGTCGGCGATCTCCTGATGCGTCAGCTTCGGTTCGATGCAGCCGCTGTCGGCATTGGCGCGCGCCTGCAGCAATGTCGCCACGCGGCCATAAACATCGAGCAGCGCCATGTCGCGCACGCTGCCGGTCAGCGCGCGGATACGCCGCGCCAACGCCTTCATCAGCGCCAGCGACGCCTGTGGCTGGCTCTGCAGAAACTGATGAAAATCCTGCTGTGAAATGACCTGCAGCTCGGTCGGCGACAGCGTCATCACCGAGGCCGAACGCGCCGCGCCATCGATCAGCGACAGCTCGCCAAAATAGTCGCCGGTCTCCAGCCAGTTCAGCGTCACCTGACGACCGCCATCGCCATTGACGTAAACCTTCAGCGTGCCGGAAACGACGATATAGAAGTTGTTATGGTGGTCCCCTTCATTCAAGATCACCGAGTTTTTCGGGTACTTGTGCAGCTTCGCGTAACGCAGCAGTGCCTCGGCGGCGCTGTCGGGCAGATCGGCGAACAGGTCAACGTCTTTCAACATGGCGGCGCGAGCCTCTCCCGGCGAGGCGGCCATTGTACAAGCTATCTGCACTCACTGACGGAGCGACGGCCAGCAACCGGGCCGAAGGGAATGGGACGGCAAAAACGGGACGCACCCGTTCGCGACGGATTCGACGGCGAGCAACCATCCGTCGAGCGACGCAGCGGCGAACCACGCGACAGCAAACAGCACACGGCCCGACCACTGCGTCGCATCGTCGTGCTGTTGCTGCTGGCGGCACTGCTGCAGTTGTCGCCGGTCGGTGTTCGACTCGAAGAACAGCTCGGTCTGCCCCTGTTGTTCAGCTGGCGCGGCCCGCAGCCCGCCCCACCCGGGATCGCGCTGGTCACGCTCGACGAAGCCAGTGTCATCGCCCTGCAGTTGCCCGATCTCGACCAGCTCGAACAGTGGCCGCGCACGCTGCACGCCCAGCTGATCCGCCGGCTCACGGCCGCAGGCGCCTCGGTCATCGCCATGGATATTGCCTTCCTCGCCGACGGCGACCCGGCCGCCAATGACGAGTTGGCTGCCGCCATGGCCGCGAGCAATGTCGTCATCCTGAAACTGCTGCATCGCGCCAGCACCAGCAAGACGGCCTCTGACGATACCGCGAGCGACGACAACCACCGGGTGACCTGGCAGCAGGAGCCACTGGCGCTGCTGCGCCGTCACGCAACTGTGACGACCTTCACACTTCCAGACCAAGCCATGCAGCGGCAGGCGGCGCTGTACATCGACACACCCGAAGGGCGCGAGGCGACGCTGCCGGTCGCGGCGCTGCTGCGTCATCTGCAACACGCACCCGCGCAGTTGCCGGCGCTGCTGCGCGACATCGGCGCCACCGCGCTGGCGGAACGACTGACGCTGCTCGATTCGGATACCCATTTCGCCGCGCAGCTGCGCGAGGCGCTGCTGGATGATGCCGCGCTCGCGAGACAACTGGCGACCGCCATCGATCGGCACGAAGGCAGCGAGCGCGTCGATCTGCAGCGACTGTATGACGCGCTTCGCGCCGACTCTCCGGCCTATATCAATTTCTATGGCCCGCACCACACGATTAGAACGGTGTCTTTGCAACAGCTGCTGCAGGCGCCCCTGATATCGCCATCATCAACGTCGTCATCAACACCAGCGCTGGCGGCACTGCGCGGCGCCATCGTCTTCGTCGGTCTCTCCGAGCGCATCCAGAAGCAGCGCGACTACTTCTTCACTGCCTACGCAAGCGGCGATGACAGCCGCATCAGCGGTGTCGAAGTGGCCGCGACACTGGCCGGCAACCTGCTGCAGCAGAATATGTTGCAGCGAGTGCCCGCCTGGCAGCAGCTGGCACTGCTGCTGATATGGGGCGGCGCATTGGCGACCGCGGCGCTGCGCCTGCGTCCGCTGCCGTGGCTGGCCGTGCTGACATTGGGCTGCCTGTTCTACGCGCTCGCGGCGCACTGGCTGTTCGGCGCGAAAGCGCTGTGGCTGCCGATCGTCGTGCCGCTGGGATTGATCGCGCCTGCGCTGCTGCTCTATTCACTTTGGCACCATTACCGCAGCAGTGCCGCCGCCGAACTGGCCGCGCGCGAGACGCTCGGCCTCTACGTGCCGGCCGATCTCGCCGCGACCGTCGGCCAGCATCGACAGGCGCTGCTGCACCGCCGCCATCACACCGATACGTTCTGCCTGCTGACCGACATTGTCGGCTTCACCGCGTTCTCCGAGCTTCACGATCCGGACACGGTGCACCGGCTGATGAACCGTTACTATCGCGAGGTCATCGCTGCGGTGGACAATCACGGCGGCAGCGTCGCCAATATCGTCGGCGACGGTCTGCTGGCGCTGTGGCCGGTCGATGCAACCGCGCAGGGCGCCGAGCGCGACGCACAGTGTCGACAACAGGCCGAACGCACCTGCGCCGCCGCCCGTGCGATAGTCGCCGCCACCGACAGGCTCGTTGCGACCGATGCCGCTGTCGACACGGCGACCGATGCCGCGCCACTGAAAACCTGCGTCGGCCTGCACTTCGGCAGCGTGTCGCTCGGCAATCTCGGCGCCGGCAGTCACTATGAATACGCCCCGGTGGGCGACACGATAAATACCACTTCGCGCGTCGAAGCCTGCAATCGGCAATTCAACACGCGAATCCTGCTGACCGGGGCCGTCAGACCGTGGCTCGATACCGTCGAACTGCGCGACCTTGGCCACGTTGCACTGAAAGGAAAACGGCAGCCGCTGCAGCTGTTCGCGCTGTCGATCGAAGAGCTCTCGGCCATTGCAGAGAGATCGATAACTGAAAATCCATCGATAACAGCAACAACAAACCCGATGATCGAACGCCCGACCCCGTCGGGTCACGGATGAGATGATGAATAAAATTGTTATTGCACCCTGGTTGCCTGCACTGCTGCTGGCTGCCATTCCCGCCTTTGCCGCAGACACCTGTAACGACGCTGCCGGCCGCCTTGAGAGTGCCGAAGGCAGCGTCGCCGTCGCCGGCAGCGACAGCAACTGGCAGCCACTGGCGATTGGCGACTGCATTCCGGTTGGCAGCCAGGTGAAGGTCTCCACGGGGCGCGCCGTCTTTCGACTCGCCAACGAAACGCTGCTGCGCACCGCCGGTGAAACCCAGCTGCGCTTTTCGGCACCGACACAGAAGCGCTGGATCCACCTGATCGACGGCCTGCTGCATCTGATCACGCGCACGCCGCGCGATCTCGAAGTGGAGAGCGAGTACGTCAATGCCGGCGTCAAAGGCACCGAATTCATCGTCGCCAGCGATCGCGGCAACGCAACGGGTCAGGTGATCGTGCTCGAAGGTGAAGTGATCGCCAGCAACGATCGCGGCAACCAGGCGGTCACCGGCGGCAACGCCATCATCGCGCGCGCCGGCGAAGCGCCACAGCTGATCACGGTGCCGGCGCTGCGCGACGCGGTGCAATGGACCCTGCACTACCCGCCGCTGCCGCTGTCCTCCCAACCCCGCTTCAACAGCGTGACGACTGAACTGCAGCGCAACAATCTGCAGGCTGCCGCCGCGCAGCTCGATGCGATACCGGAAGCCGATCGCGATGCCGACTATCTGACGCTGCGCGCCGCGGTCGACCTGCAACGCGGCGCCACGGCACAGGCTCGCGCCTCTCTGCAGCAGTCGCTGTCGAAGAAGCCCGATGATCATCACGCGCTGGCACTGCAGGCTGTTGCCGACATCGCCACCGGCAATACCGATCGCGCCGCCGACCTGCTCGCGCGCATCGACAACCACGGCAACGACGACACCACCGTGCTGATCGCCCGCTCCTATCTGCAGCAGGCTCGATTCGATCTGCCCGCCGCGCTCGACAGCGCGGAAAAAGCGGCGGCACTGGATGACGACGATGCACTGATTCAGGCGCGTACCGCCGAGCTGGCATTGATGAACGGCAAGACCCGACGTGCCGACACCGCGATTCAGCGCTCGTTGCAACTGCAACCGATGCTGGCACGCGCGCATGCACTCGATGGCTTCCTGAAACTGCAGCGGCTCGACCTCGACGACGCCGAACAGGCTTTTACCAAGGCGACGCAACTCGACAGCAGCGATCCACTGCCGCGACTCGGCCTCGGCCTGATCGAAATCCGCCACAACCAGCTGGAAGCCGGACGCGAACAGCTGGAACTCGCGGTTGCCCTCGACCCCGGCCAGTCGCTGTCGCGCAGCTATCTCGGCAAGGCCTACCAACTGGAGCAGCGCGACAAGCTGGCCAGCGACCAGTATTCGCTGGCCAGGCAGTTCGACAGCGCCGACCCGACGCCATGGCTCTACAGCGCCCTGCTGGCGCAATCGCAAAATCGTCCGTTCGAAGCGCTGCAGATGGTCGAGGAGTCGATTGAGCGCAACGACAATCGCGCCGTCTATCGCTCACGCCTGCAACTGGAGGGCGACGAGGCAACCCGCACCGCCAGCCAGGCCGACATCTATCGCGACCTCGGTTTCAAGCAGCTGGCGCAACGCAGCGCCGCACATGCCGTCACCACTTCACCCGGCAGCTACGGCGGCCACCGCCAACTGGCGGAGATCTACGCCGACGACCCGCAATACGACGCCGCGCGCGCCAGCGAAGTACTGCAGGCGCAACTGTTGCAGCCGCTGTCGGCAACGCCCATTCAACCGTTGCTGGCGGAAACCAATCTGCTGGTGACCGATGGCGCCGGACCGGGAGCACTCGGCTATCGCAACTACGATGCGCTATTCGTGCGCGAGCGGCCGAATTTTCAGGTGGCGGGGCTTGGCGGCAGCAACGATACCGGCGCGGGGCAGGTATCGGTCAGTGGTGTCGAAGATCGACTCGCCTATGCGGTGGATTACTACCACTATGAAACGCAGGGCTATCGCGAGAACAACGATGCGCGTTATGACGTCGGATCGGCTTATGCTGGATTTCAGGCCAATGAAACGTTGTCTCTGATGTTATCTATGAGCCGGCGCGATGAGGATCGAGGAGAAATTACTGAACAGTTATTCAATGACATCCGCCCATATCTGGAGGTCAAAAACCGCATCGACACAGTAACTTTGGGTGGACGACTTGCAATCACCCCGAGTTTTTATCTGCTTACATCTGTCACCCGCCGCGAAAGGGAGTTGCAAGAAAATCAAGATCAGCAAACCAGTTTCGGCGAGTTATCCAACATTATCGACTTATCGGACAACAGCGATCAGTTGCAAATGCAAGCACTGCTCGATCTCGTAACAGGCAGCTTTCTAGCAGGTATCGATTGGTCTGAAACCGAGCAGAATGGCAGCACTCTGGTCACAACGACAGACCCTTTCCTCGCGGATCAAATACCCCTAGACCCGATTCTCTATAAAGGTGTCGATCGTTACCAAAGTGGCTATGGATATTGGTCGTCCAACCCGACCGAGCTATTTCAAGTGACATTAGGCGTCAGCTACGCGAAATTCGATAGCGATAAGTTTGCTCAAACTATGGATGGCTGGCACCAAAAGGTAGCTGCAACCTATCAACCTCACCCGCAATTTTCTCTACGTGCAACCTATTTCGAGTCAATTAAACGGCCATCATTAGTTGAGCAGTCACTGGAACCTACACAACTCGGTGAATTCAACCAAGTCATTGACGATCGAGAGGGCACTGAATCATCACAGTACGGTGTAGGTGCCGACCTTGACCTACTTGGGGGCCATCACATTGGATTCGAATGGCTTGAGCGCAAACCGGACATCCCACTTACAACCGCTATTGGCAATACAATTGTTGGCACCGAACAGACGCAAGCTCAGTTGTTCTGGAGCTGGTCCATTAATCCTGTTGCGCTGAACCTGAGTTATCGATACGACCATAGCGAAAACACCGAAAACCTAGCGGAAGACACTAATTTCTCACTTTCAAATGTACCGTCTCTACTAACAACGCATCGCATACCGCTTGAGCTGAGCTGGGCACCAAGCAATGGCATGACAGTGTCTGCTACGGTCACTTACTTTGATCAAAAGGCAGAGCGGCCGCTAGTCGATGTGACATTTGACGGAGCAGGAATCCCTACGCTCCAGACTGTTATAGATGAGGACGGAGACAACTTCACGCTGGTCGACCTCTCCGCCAAGTATCGTTTCTGGAAGCATCGCGTAGAGATATCAGTACGCTGCAACAACATTACCGATGAGTCTTTCCGGTATCAGAACACCAACCTATATGACACAACCCCTCAGCTATCTCCTTATATACCTGAACGGACTTTTCTCGCAGGAATCAAGCTCGCGCTTTAACAAGTACATCATCAACAGCTAAAGGGCACATGACTCACCCGCCTTCTGAGGCGGCCATGTGCCGAAGAAAGCATTATGGATAGCAAATCAATCTCGCAAGAGAATACTGTCCAATTAAATAACAAACCGGATTCACCTGATACTTCATCAAAATAATCGGCTCAATCCGCTCAACCTGAATGCGCTTGTCTTTCTGGTAAATGGGGCACGCATCCTTTGCATCAGGATCGAGACTACAAGCCTCGTCGACGATGGCACCTTTGCTCCCCTTGACGGAAATCGAACCGTCGTCAGCAATCAACAGCGTAATTTCTTTCACTGCAGGCTTAACCGGCTTCTCGACCGGCTTCTGCGCCATCGCACAGGCATTCAACCCGAGTATCGCAACCAGCACTGCAATACCCCGCCCACAAATACCGCTCCCCAGGAAATGTTTCCCCATCATCGCTGCACTCCTTATCCGTAAAACTCCACGCCGGGATGGCTCGCATTCCGGGGCAGAGTGATTGGTGGTGTCGTCGGTTCCGTCCTGCACCGCAGCACCGGTATCCGGTGCTGACTGCCGATCGCAGAAGCGCGTCGACTATAACGGCGGGATGGGCACGGCACCACTGTCGGAAGGCAGCAAGCGATTCGGTCAAGCCGGCGTGCATTCGCCTACGGCAAAGGGATGCGAGGAACGCAGCGTCACCGATGCACACCCGCGCAGATCCCAATGGGTGTACCAGCTGATCGGGGATGGCTCGTAGAGCGCCACATAAAGGCTGCTGGAGATGGCCCGCCGCGCCACGAAGTAGTAGCCCGGCTCGGTGGCGGGATCGCTGTGGCGCAGCACCGGAAAGCGGAACATGCCGGCAGCGTCGGAGTTGGCGATGCCGAGACAGGTGCTGGCGAAGGAACAGGGGTGGTAGTAGCTGAGCAGCGGCCGCGCGATCGCCGGGTAGTTGAGCAGCAGCTGGCGGAACGACGGATCTGCTTGCAACCGCGCGGCACTGGTCAATAGTTCGAAACCGGGCTGGCTGCGCAGCCGTTCGATGTCGGCGAAGCTGACCTGCGGTGCATCGGCGACATGCCGGTTCGGCGCATAGATCTGCAGCGGGGTCGGCCCCTGCTGCAGCAGCTGGCGAATGTAACCGAGCGCTTCGCCGGAGAGATCGCGCACGATGGTCTGCAGTGGGCTCACCGCGTGCAGTTCGATACGGGCACCGCCGACCACGCGCTCCTCTTCACAACCACCACCGCCACCAACCGCCAGCAGCCGCCCCGAGATGCAGTCGGTACGCGCCAGCCAGTCGCGCCAGCGCATCCACTCCACCGGCAGCGTCAGCTGACCGCCGACCAGATCGGCCGGTACGGTCCGGTCCAGCGCGCCGAGGTCGCGCAGCCGTTGCAGCAGCAGCTCTTCGGAGATCATCCCCGCCGGAATCGTCGCCGGCGCCAGCAGCAGCCTGACCGGTTCGCGGCCGCGCGACGACCAGCGCAACCGCGTGCGCCCGTCGCCGTCGAGCAGCTCGGAGCCGAGCAGAACGCTCTGCTGCGAGAAGACGAAGGCACGGCATCGCGGCGGCCGGATATGCGGCGGAAAGGTGCTGAAGGAGGCGACGACCGAGATTTCATCCTGGGGCAAACGAACCGATTCCGCGGCGCTCATGGCAACTCTCCCTGGTGCAGCAAGCATGTAGTGCAACGATCACGGCGCCAGAGTAGGCCCGGAGGCCCCACTGCCGCTGCGCACTATCACCTCAGGGGTTGTGACAAATTACCAAGGGGGCCGGGACGGTGAAACAACGGGCCGGGCGGTGAAAAAAGTCACAGCCATTACGCCAATTTGTCACTGCATCGGGCGCCGCCTCTCCGTAGCATCAGTCCCATGCCATCGGCCGCTGCACAGGCGATTCGATGGGCCCGGTTCGGAAGCAGCAACGGGCATCGGAAGCCTGGCACAGGGAGGTGCCACCTTCAGTTTCAAACCTCCCCCCTCTCTTGCGATCCCATCAGAGCGCGTTCAGCACCTGCAGCGGCGGCGTATCGACGACACGACGGCAGCCGAGATAGCCGGCGGCACCAATCAGCAGCGCGCCAAGCAGCGGCCCGGCCAGCCACAGCCATGGATGCGGGGTGTAGCTCATCTCCAGCAATTCGCGCTGCAGCTGCCACGCCGCCACTTCGGCTGCACCGGCGGCCAGCAGCCCGGCCAGCGCGCCGAGCAATGCAAACTCCAACCACAGGCTGCCGACGATCAGACGCCGACGCGCGCCAAGCGCGCGCAGCACGGCGTTCTCCTGCAGGCGCAGATCGAGCGTCGACTGCACGCTGGCCAGCAGCACCAGCAGTCCGCAGGCGACGATCAGCCACAGCACCAGCTCGATCGCCATCGACACCTGATCGACGATGCCGCGCACCTGCGTGATGATCGAATCCATCTCCAGCACCGACACCGCCGGGAAGCGCTCCACCAGCGTATTCAGAAAGCGCTTCTGCTCAGGCTCCAGATAAAAGCTGGTGATGAAGGTCGCGGGATAATCACGCAGCAGCGTCGGCGGGAACATCATGTAGAAATTCGGCCGCATGCTGTCCCAGTTCAGCTTGCGAATGCTGGTGACGGTGACACGCAGCGACTCGCTGCCGATCTGGAATACCAGTTGATCGCCGATTTTCAGATTGAGCCGCTGCGCCAGCTGACTCTCCACCGACACCTCGGCACCGCCATCGCCCTGCCACCACTGCCCGTCGACGATCTCGTTGTCGGCGGGCAGCTGATCGGCCCAGCTCAGGTTCAGCTCGCGATCGAGTTCGACGGTGCGCTCATCCTTGGTGATCTGTTCGCGCGCCGGCACACCGTTCAGCTCCGTCAGACGGCCGCGCACCATCGGGTAGAGGCCGGCGCTGTCGATACCGTTGTCGGCCAGCAGCTGCTGCAGCGGCTCCACCTGCGTCGGCGACACGTTCATCAGGAAGTGGTTTGGCGTCCCCTCCGGCAGCTGCATCTGCCACTCGTCGATCAGTGAGGTGCGCACCAGCGCCAGAATCAGCAGCAGCATGATCGCCAGCGCGAAGATCACCACCTGCAGCGAACTCTGCGCGCGGCGTCGACGCAGTGCCGCCAGCGCCAAACGCCAGCTGCTGCCGGCCTGCATGCCGACCGCGCCGACACCGCGCAACAGCTGCCAGGCAATCGTGCCGACCAGCAGCAACACCACCAGCGCGCCGAGCACGACGGCGGCGGTCAGGCGCCAGTCGCCGCTGTAGAAGTACATCAACGCGGCGACGCTGACGGCGCCCAGCACCACGCTGCCAACACCGCGTCCGCGCGCGCTGCCGAGATCGCGACGCAGCACGCGCAGCGGTGGAATCTCGCGCAGCGCCAGCAACGGTGGCAGCGCGAACGCCAGCAGACAGACCAGCGCCGTGACAGCGCCGACCAGCAGCGGCCGCCACGCCAGCCGGGTGCCCTCATCGCCGGCGCCGAGATAACTGGTGAGCAGCTGCGCGAACACGCCCTGAACCAGCAATCCAAGCGCGCTGCCGAGCAGCAGGCCGACGATGCCGATGACCAGCAGCTGGCCGCTGTAGAGCGCCAGCACCCTGCCGCCACTCAGGCCGAGACAGCGCAGCATCGCGACATGATCGAAATGGCGCTCGCTGTAACGGCGCGCCGCCAGCGCGATGGCGAGACCGGCCAGCGCAACACCCAGCGCGCCGGCCAACAGCAGAAAGCGCTCGGCGCGGTCGAGCGCGGTACCGATGCGCGGCTGCGCATCGCGCACCGACTGCCAGCGGTGCCCCTCCAGCAACTGCGGCTCCAGCCATTCGTGCAGCTGCTCCAGCTGTTCGTCGCTGCCGGCAAACAGATAGCGATAGCCGACACGACTGCCGGGCTGCACGATCTGCGACGCGTCGAGATCGGCCTGCGCCATCAGCGCACGCGCGCCGAACACGCTCATCGCACCGGCACCGTCGGGCTCGCTGACCAGCACACCGGCGATGCGCAATCGTGTCATGCCGAGCTCAACGCTCTGCCCCACCTCGACACCGAGCTGCGGCAGCAGCCGCGCATCGAGCCAGATCTCTCCCGGCTTCACGCCGCCCTGCAGCAGGCGCGGCGGCGTGAACGGCCGCTCCGCCACCTTGATCTCGCCCCGCAACGGATAGGCCGGCGACACGGCGCGCACCGACGCCAGCTGCATGACATCGCCGACCACCAGCATCGACTGGAAGCTGACCAGCTCGGCGCTCTGCAAACCGAGCTTTTGCGCGTACTGCATCCACTCCGGCGCAACCGGCCGCGCGCTGCGCAGCACCCGGTCAGCCGCCAGGAACTGATTGGAACGCGCGCCGATGCCCTGCTGCATGCGCTCGGCGAAAGCGGCGATGCCGACCACGATCGCCACCGCGATGGTCAGCGCGGCCAGCAGTACCGACAGCTCGCCGGAGCGCCAGTCGCGCCACAGCAGGCGCGCACCGAACGACCAGCGCATCGCAGCGCTGGCGCTACTCATTGCAGCCGCTCCTGGGCGACGCCGCTGTCGCTGACGATCAGGCCGGCATCGAGCGTGATGCGACGCGCGCAGCGTTCCGCCAGCCGCTGCTCGTGTGTCACCAGCACCAGCGTGGTATTGGCGGCGCGGTTCAACTCGAACAGCAGATCGATGATGTGATTGCCGGTACCGCTGTCGAGATTGCCGGTCGGCTCGTCGGCAAACAGGATGCGCGGCTGGCTGGCAAACGCGCGCGCAATGGCGACCCGCTGCTGTTCGCCACCGGAGAGCTGGCGCGGGTAGTGGTCGCGACGTGTGCCGAGACCGACGCGATCGAGAAAATCCGCCGCTGCCGCACGAGCATCGCCGCGCCCCTTCAACTCCAGCGGCAGCATGACGTTTTCCAGCGCGGTCAGGCTCGAGAGCAACTGAAACGACTGGAACACGAAGCCGACCCGCTCGGCGCGCAGCGCGGCGCGGCTATCCTCGTCCAGCGCGCTCAGGTCATTGCCATCGAGCAGTACGCGACCGGCACTGGGAACATCGAGGCCGGCCAGCAGTCCCAGCAGCGTCGACTTGCCGGAGCCGGAAGCGCCGACCACGGCGACGCTCTCTCCCGCCTTGATCGACAGGTCGATCCCACGCAGGATTGGCAGCTCGCCGGCAGCGGTGACGACACTCTTCCGCAGGTTGTCGGCGCGCAGCACCACGGTTGTATCAATGACGTCAGGAGCATCGGGTAGTCGTGAATTCATTCGCAAGACTCTGTTGTCGTTCGACTGGCCCGGGGTGTCGGGGGCAATCGTCTCTCTCGGTACGAAACGCCATTCGGTACTGGATCAATGCGCTGATGCTTTCGCTATCGCTGTTCGCTCTGGTTGCCAGCGCACAGGCACAGACCATTCTCGTGCTCGGCGACAGCCTCAGCGCCGCCTACGGCATTCAGGTCGACGAAGGCTGGGTGGCGCTGCTGCGCCAGAAGCTGCCAGGCCACCGGATCGTCAACGCCAGCATCAGCGGCGAGACCACCGACGGCGGCGTCAACCGGCTGCCTGCGCTGCTGCAGAAGCACAAACCCGACATCGTCATCGTCGAACTCGGCGGCAACGACGGCCTGCGCGGCTTCCAGATCAATCGCATCCGCGACAACCTGACAGCGCTGGTGCAGATGAGCCAGAGCGCTGGCGCCGAAGTGTTGCTGGTCGGCATGAAGATCCCGCCCAACTACGGCCTGCGCTACACCAGCGAGTTCCACGACAGCTATGCGCAGACCGCGAAGCGCTTCGACACCGCGCTGCTCCCTTTTCTCCTTGAAGGCGTCGCCACCGATCCGGGACTGATGCAGGAGGACCGGATTCACCCCAATGCCAAGGCACAAGCGCAACTGCTGGAGAACATCTGGCCCTATTTGGAGCCGCTGGTGGCGCAGTAACGATCAGAACTGCTTCAGCATCGCCTCGCGCTGCTTCCAATCCGGCATCGCCCGCTCCAGCAGGCGATAGAAACGCGGCCCGTGGTTGAACTCGTAGAGATGGCAGAGTTCATGGACGATGACGTAGTCGATCAGTGAAGCCGGCAGCTTGATCAGTTCCGAATTCAGCGTGACGACGCCGCGGCGACTGCAACTGCCCCAGCGCCTTCGCATCTTGCGCAAGCGCAGCGGCGGCAGCGCCAGTTCCGGAAAGAGTGCGCAGCAATGCGGCAACCGCTCGGCAAAATGCTGCTGTGCCTGCTCGCGAAACCAGCCCTCCAGTTGACGCGCCAGCGCCGGCAGATTGAAGGGATCGCGCGTGCTGAGCGACAGCAACCCCGGCGCCAGCGACACGCCAAACGCCGGCCCCGTTTCCACACGAAACTGGCGTTGCTCGCCGAGGAACCAGATATCGCCACCGGGCATCGCTGTTGCGCGCCAGTCAACGCGCTGCAACTGTTTCTCGCGAGTGCGTTCGATCCAGCCGGCGCGCGACTCGACAAAGCGAACGATCTCGCGCTCGGCCATTTTCAGCGGCGCGCGCACCTCGACCTCGCCACTCGGCAGTACGTACAGCACCAGCGTCTTGCGCTTCTGGCGCTTGACGACATAGTTGAAGCTGATCGCGAAACCGCTGCTGTTCGAATTGCTCATGTGAAGACCGAGTCGAACGTCTCGCCACTGCTACCGGTCTTGGCACCGTCGCAGTGATCACAGATCACCTGCAGGAAGGTGTCGCCATAGTTGGCGAGCTTGCTCTGTCCGACACCGCTGACCTGTAGCAGCGCCGTCGGCGTGCGCGGTTGCTCCAGCGCCATCTGTCGCAGCGTGTTGTCGTTGAACACCATGTAGGGTGGAATGCCCTGCTCCTCGGCGATCTGCTTGCGACAGGTCCGCAGCGCCTGCCACAGCGGCTCCAGCTCCCAAGGCAGGTCGATGCGGGCACGCGAGCGCATGTCGCGCACCGCCGGCAGTTCGGCATCGCGACGCAATGCCAGCCCCTCTTCGCCACGCAGCACCACGCGGCAGCGCTCGGTCATGCGCAAGCCGCCATGCCCCTGCAGATCGCTCTCCAGAAATCCGCGCACCAGCAGCTGCCTCAACAACGAACGCCACTGCGGTTCGCCCATCTCCTTGCCGATGCCGTAGGTACTGAGCTGCTGATGGCTGTGCTGGCGAATCTTTTCGTTGTCGCGGCCGAGCAGCACGTCGACGACATGCGACGCGCCGAAGCGCTGACCGGTGCGGTAGATGCACGACAGCGCCTTGCGCGCCGCCTCGCTGGCATCCCAGGTCTGCGGTGGCGTCAGGCAGGTGTCGCAGTTGCCGCACGGCGCCGGCATCTCTTCGCCGAAGTAAGCCAGCAGCGCCTGACGCCGGCAGTCGGTCACTTCGCACCAGCCGAGCAGCGCGTCGAGGCGACCGCGCTCCTGGCGTTTGAACTGCTCGCTGGCATCGGACTGCGCCAGCATCTCCTTCATCCGCACCACATCCTGAATGCCGTAGAGCAGCAGCGCGCTGGAGGGCTCGCCATCACGACCGGCGCGACCGGTCTCCTGATAGTAGGCCTCCATGCTCTTCGGCAGATCGAGGTGGGCGACGAAGCGGACATCGGGCTTGTCGATGCCCATGCCGAACGCGATCGTCGCCACCATCACGACGCCCTCCTCGCGCAGGAAGCGGCGCTGGTGATGCTCGCGCAACTGCGGCGACAGACCGGCGTGATAGGGCAGCGCGCGCCACCCCTGCTGCACCAGCCACTCGGCGGTCGCCTCCACCTTCTTGCGCGACAGGCAGTAAACGATGCCGGACTGATTGCGGAAGCCGTCGAGAAAATCGCGCAGCTGTTTGCGCGCGTCGGTTTTCGGCGTGACGAGATAACGAATGTTGGGGCGATCGAAACTGGAGGTGAAACAGTCGGCGTCCTGCAGCATCAGGCGCTGCTTGATCTCCTCTTGCGTGCGCGGATCGGCGGTCGCCGTCAGCGCGACGCGCGGCACCTCGGGAAAGCGCTCATGCAGCACGTTGAGACCGAGGTAGTCCTTGCGAAAATCGTGGCCCCACTGACTGACACAGTGCGCTTCGTCGATCGCGAACAGCGCGACCTGACACTGCTCCAGTATCTGCAGCGTGCGCTCCTGCACCAGACGTTCTGGAGCGACATAGAGCAGATCGAGTTCGCCATGCCGCAGCCCCTGTTCGACGGTGCGCTGCTGCTCCGGCGCCATCGTCGAGTTCAGAAAGGCGGCGCGCACGCCGAGCTGCAACAGCGCGTCGACCTGATCCTGCATCAGCGCGATCAGTGGCGACACGACAATGCCGACACCGGGCCGCAGCAGCGCCGGAATCTGGTAACACAATGATTTACCACCGCCGGTCGGCATCAGCACCAATGCGTCGCGACCGCTGGCAACGGTATCGATGATCGTCGCCTGCTCGCCGCGAAACTTCGGGTAGCCGTAGGTGGTATTGAGGATATGGAGGGCCTGTTCACGCATCGGGCGATTATACGGATCGGCACCGGATGCGGGCAGGGAAAGGGTCGAATCGATCAGAAATCAACCAGCCACGATCTAAAATCGTGATGGCGAAGGAGCCTGCTACAGCGAACGGGCGCCAAAGGTATCGCACGCCGCCAGCTCGCCCCGTTCCAGCCCGCGCCGGAACCAGCGCACACGCTGCTCCGAGGTGCCATGCGTAAAGGATTCAGGGACCGCATAGCCCTGCCCCTGCTTCTGCAGCGTGTCATCGCCGATCGCCGTGGCGGCACGCAGCGCCTCCTCGACGTCGCCCTGCTCCAGCACCTGCCGCGCCTGATCGGCGTGGTGTGCCCACAGACCGGCGAAACAGTCGGCCTGCAACTCCATTCGCACCGACAGCGCATTGGCCTCGGCCTCACCGACACGCTCGCGCTCGGCGTGCACGCGGCCGGCAATACCGAGCAGGTTCTGTACGTGGTGGCCAACCTCGTGGGCAATCACGTAGGCCTGCGCGAAATCGCCCGGCGCCTGGAAGCGGCTCTTCAGCGCGTCATAGAAAGAGAGATCGATATAAACCTTGCGATCGGTCGGGCAGTAGAACGGCCCCATCGCCGCCTGCCCCATGCCGCAGGCAGTCGGATAGGCGCCGGAAAAGAGCACCAGCTTCGGCTCTTCATAGTTGCGACCGGCAGCCGCGAACAGGCCCTGCCAAGTCTCCTCGGTGTCACCGAGCACCCGCGAGATGAACTGCGCGTCGGCATCATCCCGCGGCGGCACCGATGCCGGGCCGGTGTCGACCGCCGTCTGTGTCGCAACCTGCTGCAGCACGATGTTGGGGTCGACGCCAAAGTAGAGCGCCGCCAACACCAAGACGACGGTACCAATCCCGATCTTGCCGCCACGCCCGCCAAGCGGCATTCGTGCGCCGCGTCGATCCTCGACGTTGTCGCTGTTTCTGCTGCGTCCGAGTCGCATGACGACATCCTCGTTCGAACTGGAAAGCTTGCAACGGACCTCATCCAACAACTCAATGGCACTCGACAGGCGCCGCCATCATACGCCTTTCGTTATCTGCCACATCCGGGTCATCCCCACCGTCACTCGTTCATACATGCGAATACACATACGCAATTTTCTCTGGTTCTGACCAGATCCCTTCGCTATCCTCCATCGCCATCACCCCAACCAATCGTCAATAAATTCCAACAGGGTTGCATCGCCATGAATCTTGCAGGCAGAACGGCAATCGTCACCGGTGGTGGCCGCGGTATTGGAAAAGCCATCACACTGAAACTGGCACAACAGGGCGCGAACCTTGTTATCGCAGGCAAGACACCGGAGCCGCTGCACGCGGCGGTCAAAGAAGTGGAAGCCATGGGACGCAAGGCCATCGCCGTTCCAACCGATGTCAGCAACTACGACGATGTCAAAAAACTGATCGCGCGGGCGACGGAAGCGTTCGGTCAGGTGGATATTCTGGTCAACAACGCCGGCGGCAGTGCACGGCAAAAAATGTCGTTGTTCTGCGACTCGACCGAAGAGACCTGGGACTATGTCCTCGGCACCAATCTCAAGGGGGTTTTCTACACCTGTCGTGAAGTGGTCGGACCGATGCTGGCGAGAAAATCCGGCGTCATCATCAATATCGCCTCGGTTGCCGGCATGATCGGCACCGCGGGACAGGCCGACTACTCCGCTGCAAAAGCGGGTGTCATCGGCCTGACGATGGCGATGGCCAAAGAGATGGCGGCCAGCAATGTGCGCATCAACTGCGTATCGCCCGGCCCGACCGTCAACGACGCCGTTGCAAAAAAGCCTGAGGGTTTCGCGCTGTCACCGGTAACGCAGGAGTTGTTCAAGTCGACCGGTTTCGGCCGCTTCGGTGCGGCGGAAGATATCGCCAATCTGGTGGGGTTTCTTGCGTCGGATGACGCGGCCTTCATCACCGGCCAGAACTATGCGGTGTGTGGCGTCATGAATCTGGGGATCACCCAATATCTGGGTGCGTGAGCAGCAAATAATTTCGCTTGAATGACCAAGGCTGATCGAGGGGTCCCGATCAGCCTTGAACGGCTTACGCCATGTAGCGTCCACCGTTGACGCTGAGAGTGTGGCCGGTGATGTAACCAGCTGCGTCCGATGCCAGAAATGCGACCGCTGCAGCCAGATCTTCCGGCTGACCCACACGCTGCAGTGGGATGGTGGATTTGGCATAACCCTCAATGCCCCCTTGCGAGCGCAGACGATCCGCCATCGTGTCCAGACCTGCCGTGTGCACGAAACTCGGCGGCACGTTGTTGACCGTGATACTGAACGGCCCCATCTCCTGCGCCAGCGCCTTGGTGAACGCGATGACACCACCCTTGGTCGCCGCGTAGTGCACCATGCGACGCGCGCCGGACTGGGCACTGGATGAAGAGATGTTGACGATGCGGCCCCACTTCGCCGCCTTCATGTCGCCGATGACAGCCTGCGTGCACAGGAACGTGCCCTTCAGGTTGACGCTCATGACGGCATCCCAATCATCCTCGGTAATCTCTTCGAAATCTTTCTCCGGCGAGATGCCCGCGTTGTTGACGAGAATGCTGATCGGACCCAGCTCTTCGCGCGCTTTCTTGACGGCGGCATCAATATCGCTGCGCTTCGAAACATCGACCCTGGAGACGACCACCTTCCGGCCCATCGCCCTGATCTCGTCGACCAACGGTTGAACGTTGTCGATCTTCCAGTCCCAGATGGCGATGTCGGCACCGTCTCTGGCGAGAAAACGGCTGATCGCCGCGCCGATACCTGCCGCGCCACCGGTGACTACAGCTACTTTCTGACGATTCGTCATGACGAACTCCGCGAAGTGATGGGTGAGAGGTTTTGCCAGCACGCATATGGTTCGCATATACGAACGATCATCCGCAAAACCATCGAGCGTGTGCGATGGTAATTAACCCCCCGGAAAAATCAAGCGGCGGCACACTCGCCTGCGGAAACCACCGATCGCGGAGCGGCCCTAGATCAATATCTTGTTGGCGGTCTGGACCAGCGCGCCGGCGTACTCTTTCTGTTTTTTTTGCATACGGGATACCGGCCCCGCCATACCTATTGCATACGGCTGACCACGCAGCGGCACCGGAATGGCAATCCCCATGACATCGGGAACATGCTCACCCACCGTGGTGTAGATACCCTGCTCCGTGCCGCGAGCGAGATCTTCCAGCAGCGCCTTTTTGGAGGTGATCGTATTTTCGGTGAAGCGCTTCAGCTTCATTTCGGCAATCAGCTGGCTGCGTTCCTCCTCCCCCAAACTGGCCAGCAGTGCCTTGCCGAGTGCACTGGCGTGAATGGTTTTGAAGTCTCCGGAGCGGGCGGTATAGCGAACGGTATGGGTACCGTCGAACACTTCCAGATAGACCACCCCGACGCCTTGCAGCTTGCCGATGAATACCGTCTCACCGGTCGCATCGCGCAGCGCGCGCAGCGAGTCGTGGATCTTCTGCTTCAGCGGGTTATAGCTGTTGATCTGCTCCGCCATGTCGTAGAAGCGGCGAGACGGGTAATAGCTTCTTCCGCCATCGATGACCGTGATATAGCCCAGATGCGCCAGTGTCTGTATCAGCTCGTGACAGCTGCTCTTTGGCGCCTGCATCGCCTCCGACAGCTCGGCCAGAGACAACGTTCGCTTGGCTTCGGCAAACACATTGAACAGCGCAATGGTTCTGACCGCCGACTTGACCAGCTTGGAGGGAGCGTCCGCTTTCATGTCGAGGAGCTGCCGAACATGCGATCCCGAACTTCCGGCGCCAGCGGAGCAACGCCGGGATCCAGCTGTGCGCCGAAAGACTTGAACATCATCGCCGCCACTTCGTAGCAACCAATGGCATACAGAATGTCCATCATCTGCCGTGTATCGAAGTGTTCGGACAGAAACGCCCAGGTCTCATTGCTGATGCAGGCATCTGCGATCAGCTCATCGGTCGCACGCACCAGCGCGGCATCGACCGGATCCCAGCCCGGCGCATCCGGACCCTGCTGAATGCGCTCGATCTCCTCATCGGTCAGGCCGGCACGCTTGCCCAGTACCACGTGCTGGATGTACTCGTATTCGGCGCGACGCAACCAGCTGGTGCGCAGAATCACCAGCTCGCGAATGCGCTTCGACACCGTGCTGTGAATGGCGACATGGTTGTTGAAGGTCAGAAAGGCTTTGGCCAGCGCCGGATGATGCAGCATTACGCCCAAGCCATTGGTGCCGCGCGGATCCTCGCCATTCCAGTTCTTCAGCACGAAATCGCGACTGGTGGGAAACACGCTCAGCGCATCGAGAATCTCTTCATTCCACTCGGGCGGCAGCAGCGGTTTGAGTCGGGATTGCAGATAGTCTGTCATGCTGGACCTCACTGAATGGCGGCTATTCATGTCGCGTCTGCAATGCCGCAGACGACAAGCGGACGCTCATTCTAGCGTGTGAAAGCAGCGAGGGAAGCGGGAAAAGAGGGAATCGAAAAGCAGGTCGACCTCCCTAAATGGAGGCCGACAGAAGCAGAGATCGGCAATAGAAATCGATTAGAGCGCGTTCAGTCCACGCTGCATGTCGCGCTTCAGGTCTTCGATATCTTCGAGGCCAACCGCGACACGAATCAGGTTGTCGGTAATGCCGGCATCGCGACGTTCCTGCTCGGTGATGCGGCCGTGCGTCGTCGTTGCAGGATGGACGATCGTGGTTTTGACATCGCCGAGGTTGGCGGTGATCGACACGATGCGCGTGGCATCGATGAAGCGCCACGCTGCGGCACGCCCCTCTTCCGGTGAAGAACCGCCCTTCACGCGAAACGCCATCACGCCACCAAAAGCGCGCTGCTGTTGCTTCGCCAGCTGATGCTGCGGATGCGATTCAAGCCCAGCGTAGTGGACGCTCTCGATACCCGGCTGCTGTTGCAGCCATTGCGCCAGTGCCAGCGCATTGCGCGAATGCGCTTCCATCCGCAGTCGCAGCGTCTCCAGCCCCTTCAGGAAAACCCAGGCATTGAACGGGCTCATGCTGGGACCGGCGCTGCGAATGAAGCCGAGCACTTCGTTCATCTGCTCGCTGCGACCGACCACGGCACCGCCGAGGCAGCGCCCCTGGCCGTCCAGATATTTGGTTGCCGAGTGCACGACAATATCGGCGCCGAGCTCAAGCGGCTTCTGCAACGCCGGCGTGCAGAAGCAGTTGTCGACGACGAGCTGGCAGCCGTGCGCCTTCGCCAGTTGCGACAGCGCGGCAACATCGGCCACTTCATTCATCGGGTTCGACGGCGTTTCGAGGAACAGCAGCTTCGTGTTCGGACGGATCGCCACTTTCCAGGCAGCGAGATCGGTCAACGGCACGAAACTGGTTTCGACGCCGAACTTGCCCATGTACTTGTTGAAGACGACGGTGGTCGTTCCAAACACGCTACGCGAGCAGACCACATGGTCGCCGCTTTTCAGCAGCGCCATGCAGGTGGCGAGAATCGCCGCCATGCCGGAGCTGGTCGCCACCGCCATCTCGCCACCTTCGAGTGCGGCGATGCGCTCCTCGAAATTGCGCACGGTCGGATTGGTGTAGCGCGAATAGACATTGCCCGGCTCATCGCCGCTGAAACGCGCCGCTGCCTGCGCCGCCGTGTCGAACACATAGCTGGAGGTCAGGAACAGCGGCTCGCTGTGTTCGCCCTCGGCGGTACGGCGATGGCCGGCGCGGATGGCCAGCGTGTCCAGCTCGGCCTCATGCAGCGCCTCGAAACGCTCGCGCTCAAGCTCGCTGTCGAACTCCCTGTCGCTCATCTCACCCTCGAACTCTTTCAGAAACGTCACTGTTTCAGCGGACGTCTGTATTCAGGAAACATCGTTGTGCAGGCCGATCAGCGAACCGGAGCCGGTCGTCGTCTGCCTGTCGCGCGCGCTCTTGCTGGCGTCATTGCGTTCAGCCGCCAGACGGTTCAGGTAGCCTTGATCGATATCGCCGGTGACATATTCACCGGTAAAAACCGAGCAATCGAACTGGCGGATTTTCGGGCTGCCTTCGACCGAGCTGGCGATCAGGTCTTCGAGATCCTGGTAGATCAGCCAGTCGGCGCCGATCATCTTGCACACTTCGTCTTCGGTGTGACCGTGCGCAATCAGCTCCTGCGCCGTCGGCATGTCGATGCCATAGACATTCGGATAGCGCACCGGCGGCGACGCCGACGCGAAGTAGACCTTGCGGGCACCGGCGTCGCGCGCCATGTCGATGATCTGCTTGCAGGTGGTGCCGCGCACGATGGAATCGTCGACCAGCAACACGTTCTTGCCCTGGAACTCGAGGCCGATGGCGTTCAGCTTCTGCCGTACCGATTTCTTGCGCTGGTTCTGTCCCGGCATGATGAAGGTGCGACCGATGTAGCGGTTCTTGACCAGCCCCTCGCGGAATTTGACGCCGAGGCCATAGGCCAGCGACTGGCCGGCAACGCGGCTGGAATCCGGAATCGGAATGACCACGTCGATATCGTGATCGGGGCGCAGCCGCAGAATTTTCTCCGCCAGCTTCTCGCCCTGCCGCAGCCGCGCCTTGTAGACGGAAACGCCGTCCATGATCGAGTCGGGACGGGCGAAGTAGACATGCTCGAAAATGCACGGCGACAACTGCGTCGCCTGCGCGCACTGCTGTGTGTGCAGGTTGCCGTCGGCATCGATGTAGATCGCTTCGCCCGGCTCGATGTCGCGCACCAGGCGAAAGCCGAGCACGTCGAGCGCGACGCTCTCGGAGGCGATCATGTACTCGTTGCCGGCCGGCGTTTCGCGCACGCCGAACACGGCGGGACGAATGCCGTGCGGATCGCGAAAGCCGATGACGCCGTAACCCGACACCATCGCCACGCAGGCGTAGCCGCCGCGGCAGCGCTGGTGCACACCGCGCACCGCCTCGAAGATGTCGGCCGGGCTCGGCACCAGTTTGCCGAGCCGCTGCAGCTCATGCGCGAAGACGTTCAGCAGCACCTCGGAGTCGGACTCGGTATTCAGGTGGCGCAGGTCCGACTGATAGATCTCGCGGCTCAATTCGCCGGCATTGGTCAGGTTGCCGTTGTGCGCCAGCGCGATGCCGTAGGGCGAGTTGACGTAGAACGGCTGCGCCAGCGCCGCGCTGGAGCTGCCCGCGGTCGGATAGCGCACGTGGCCGATACCCATGTTGCCGGTCAGCCGCTGCATGTGGCGGGTGTGGAAAACATCGCTCACCAGGCCGTTGTCCTTGCGCTGGTGCATGCGACCGCCGTCGCAGGTAACGATGCCGGCGGCGTCCTGGCCGCGATGCTGCAGGACGGTGAGCGCGTCATAGATTTCCTGATTGACGCTGCTGCGGGCAACGATGCCGACAATGCCACACATCTGGATACGGTCTCCGCTGACAAAAAAACTATGGTGCGTTGGAACGCCCCTTCTGCACCAGTTCGTCGCTCACGCTCAGCAACTGGTCGAAGATTGCACGCGCCCACCCTTCCATCATTTCGAAATGGGGAATCAGCTGCGACTGCAGCCACCACGGATCCTGTCGCACCGGCAACATCATCGGCAGCATCACCACGATCGCCATGACGATCAGCAGACCCCGCGCAACACCGAAGGCAATGCCGAGAATGCGATCGAAACCGCCGAGGCCGGCCGAATTGATGATGGAGCCGAGCAGCTTGTTGATCACCGTGCCGATCAGCAGGGTACCGACGAACAGGGTCAGGAAGGCGAGCAGCATGGCGATCGACGGTGTATCGATCCACTGCTCATAGACCATGGCGAGACGGGGGTGAAAGGCCATTGCGATGATGGTGGCGGCGATCCACGACAGCAGCGACAGCGCCTCGCGGATAAAGCCGCGCATCAGGCTGATCAGGCAGGAGATGAGCACGATAGCGATGATCGTCCAGTCGGCCCAGTTCATGGCGTGCTCATCCAGCATCGGTCGCGGCGGAAACCCGTTACAGCAAGGCGCGGATTGTAGCAGAGCGCCATCGCCCCACCCAATTACGCATTCCCCGCAATGACGCGCGCCGGATATTTACTCCGGCTCGAAACGAACGATGAAGCTGTTGACGCGAAACGCCTTGTCGATCGCCTGCTTGTCGGTCGCGGCCTGTTCGCGACTCAGCTTCGGACCGACATAAACCTTGGTGACATTGCCCGCCGAGCGCGCGTAGGCCTTGTAGCCGCGCGCGGCGAGATCGGCCTTCAGCTTGTTGGCAGCGGCGGTATTGGAGAGCGCGGCGACCTGTACCGCCCACGATGCCGGCAACCCCTTGGCATCCTCCTGATAGACCGGTGCTGGTGCTGGCGGTTTCTGTGCTGCCGGCTGCTTCACTGCTGGCGGCGCAGCCGCCGGCTTCGGGGCGGCAACCGGCTCGGGAGCACGCTCGACAATGGCCATACCGCCATCTTCCGGCAGCGCGGGTGCCTGCTCCGGTGCCGGATCGACATCCCTGGGTGGCCGTGGCTCCGGTACCGGGAAACGCTCCACTGCCGGTGCCGGCGGAATCTCGGTCTCCTTCGCGACATCGTCGATCGGGCTGTCGGCACTCAGCAGCCAGAACCAGCCGATGACACCGAGCAGCAGCAGCGCGATGGCGCCGGTCAGCCGCTTCTTCAGATGATCAGTCACGCTCTTCTCCCGTGAGTCTCAAATCGCGTCGACATCGAGCCACGTCAATGCGGCCGCGACAGTAAAAAACGAGCCGAATACCACCAGCCGTGAACCCGGTGCCAGCGACGTCAGCGCCTGTTCCAGCAGCGCGTCGACCGCACCGCTGCGCGCCTCGACACCCTGAGTGGCGAGGCGCTGCGCCAGCTTCTCCGCTGGCAGCGCGCGCGGATTGTCCGGCAGGCCGCCCGCCAGCCACTGACCGAAGCAGCCGCGCAGCGGTTCGATCATGCCGTCGAGATCCTTGTCCGCCATCACCGCGAACAGTGCGACCGTCTCGGCCTTCGGCAACGCGGCCAGCCGCGCGGCCAGATAACGCGCGGCGTGCGGGTTGTGCGCGACATCGAGAATGATCTCGACACCGTTGCGCCGCAGTCGCTGAAAGCGACCGGGCAGCTGAACACTGGCCAGACCGGCGCGGATCGCGGCCTCGGGCAATGGCCTGCCGGTCGCGTGCAGTGCCGTCAGCGCCGCCGCCGCGCTCGGCAGCGGCAGCGGCGGCAACGGTAGATCGCGGTAAAAAGGCGCGCCGTCGAACGCACTGCCGCGCCAGTGCCAGACGACACCATCGCTCTCGAATTCGAACGCCACGCCAGCCGCCAGCCAGCGTGCACCCAGGGTATTGGCCGCTTCGATCACCGAGCGCGGCGGTTGCGGATCGACGCAGATCGCCGGTCGACCGCTGCGAAAGATGCCGGCCTTCTCGCGACCGATCGACTCGCGGTCATCGCCGAGCCAGTCCTGATGATCGAGATCGATCGCGGTGACCACGGCGACATCGGCATCGATCAGGTTGACGGCATCGAGACGACCGCCCAGCCCCACTTCCAGCACGGCGACATCGAGCGGCTGTTGCGCCAGCAGCCAGAGCGCCGCCAGCGTGCCGAATTCGAAATAGGTCAGCGAGGTGTCGCCGAGCGCGGCGAAGACCGCTTCGAAGGCGCGACAGAGATCGGCGTCGGAAACCGGTTCACCGTCGATGCAAACGCGCTCGTTGTAGTGCAGCAGATGGGGGGAGGTGTAGCAGCCGACGCGCTGCCCTGCGGCGCGCAGCATCGCTTCGAGACAGGCGACACAGGAGCCCTTGCCATTGGTGCCAGCGACGGTGATGACCAGCGGCGCCGGCCGCGGCAGCGCCAAACGCTGCGCCACCGCCGCGATGCGTTCGAGCCCCAGTTCGATCTGGCGCGGATGGTTGGCCTCCATCCACGCCAGCCACTCTCCCAGGGAGCCCGGCAACACGTCAGGCAACGGCGGGCTGTTTCGACAGCTTGGCGAGCAGGCGGGCCAGCGTGTCACGCATCTCCGCGCGGTGCACGATCATGTCGATGGCGCCGTGCTCAAGCAGGAATTCGCTGCGCTGGAATCCCGGCGGCAGCTTCTGGCGGATGGTCTGCTCGATGATGTTCGGCCCGGCAAAACCGGCGCGCGCGCCCGGCTCCGCGACGTTGATGTCGCCCAGCAGCGCCAGCGAGGCCGACACGCCGCCGTAGATCGGATCGGTCAGCACCGAGATGTAGGGCACGCCGTTCTGCTTCATCCGCTCCAGCACCGCGCTGGTCTTCGCCATCTGCACCAGCGACAGCAGCGCCTCCTGCATGCGCGCACCGCCGGAGGCGGCGAAGCAGACCAGCGGAATCCCCTCCGCCAGCGCGACGTTGGCGGCGCGGGTGAACTTCTCGCCGACCGCGTAGCCCATCGAGCCGCCGTGGAAGCCGAATTCGAAGGCGACGGTGACCAGCGGCAGCGTCTGCAGCGTGCCGCGCATGGCGATCAACGCGTCGTTCTCGCCGGTCTCTTTCTGCGCCTGAGTCAGACGGTCCTTGTACTTCTTCAGGTCCTTGAACTTGAGCCGGTCGATCGGCTTCAGGTCGGCGAACAGCTCCTTGCGCCCCTCGGGATCAAGGAAGCTGTCGAGGCGACGGCGGGCACCGAGGCGCATGTGGTGATCGCACTTCGGGCAGACGTCGAGGAAGCGCTCGAGTTCGGGGCGGTAGAGCACCGCATCGCACTTCGGACACTTCTTCCACAACCCCTCGGGCACGCTGGCGCGGCGATCAGCCACCCCCTTGCCGTCGGAGCGAATGATGGTCGGGACAATCTTGTCGATCCAGCTCATGGCAGCTTCCATCGAGTAGAGAATTAGGGAAGCTCTGATAAATCAGAGCTTCCTGCGGCACAGGGATGTGCCGCCCGCGAATCAGGCACCCAAGTGCTTGATTCAGCGTGAGCCCAGTCAGGACCTGCGCCTGACTGGGCGTCGGATGAAAAAGTCAGGAGGACTTTTTCAGAGGTTCCTCAAACGGCATCGACAGCGCGACGGATCTCGGCCAGCAGCGCGCTGGCATCCTGCATCAGCGCCGCACCGCGCTCGCCGCGCCCGGCGGCCTTTGCCACCCGGTCGACCAGTGCGCTGCCGACCACGACACCCTCGGCGACGCGGGCGACAGCCGCAGCGGATTCCGCATCTTTTATGCCAAAGCCGACCGTAACTGGCAGCGCGGTCACCGCCTTGATCCGCCGCATCAGCGTATCGACGGCATCGATATCGAGGTGGCCGGCACCGGTCACCCCTTTCAGCGATACGCAGTACAGATAGCCGCTGGCCAGCTCGGCGACGGCGCGGATGCGCGCATCGGTGGTGGTCGGCGCCAGCAGGAAGATGTTGTCGAGGCCAACCCGCTTCAACTCGACCGCCAGCTCGGGCGCCTCCTCGGGCGGCATGTCGACCGTCAGCAGGCCATCGACACCGGCGGCAACGGCGGCATCGGCAAAACGCGCGTACCCCATCGCTTCAACCGGGTTGGCGTAACCCATCAGCACCACCGGGGTGACGTCGTCGTCGCGGCGGAACGCGGCCACCATCGCCAGCACGTCGCGCAGGCTGACCTTGTGCGCCAGCGCGCGCTCGTGACCGAGCTGGATCACCGGCCCTTCGGCCATCGGATCGGAGAACGGCACGCCGAGCTCGATGATGTTGGCGCCCGCCTTCACCAGTTCGTGCATCAGCGGCACGGTCACCGCCGGTTCCGGATCGCCGGCGACGATATAGGGCACCACCGCCTTGCGCTGCTGGCTGGCGAGCTGCGCCAGCCGATTGCTGATTCGACTCAACTTCGTGTCCTGTTCGTAGATTGCCGGTTCAGATGGTGATGCCGTCGATGCCGGCAATGGTGTGGATGTCCTTGTCGCCGCGACCGGAGAGGTTGATCACCAGCGTCTGGTCCGGGCGCATGGTCGGCGCCAGCTTCATGGCAT
>CAZWXW010000027.1:0-36325 GCA_964638025.1 uncultured Verrucomicrobiaceae bacterium | reverse complement strand
GCGGGGCTTCCGTCTCCGGACGCCTCACCGCTGGGCGAGGCGCGAATTATAGGGAGGCGTTTTGTCGTGTCAACAACTTGCCACAAACAATCTCAAATATTTATTCAGCCAACTCGAACAGGTGGTACTTCTTCTTACCCATACGGACTAGGAAGTAGCGGCCGAAGCGAGCCCGAGTGCGTACAAAGAGCTGCTCTAGCGCCATATTCTGCTCAAAACCCACAGTCTCATCGTTGACCTGGATCGCCTTGCTGGCGAGCGCATCCTTAATTTGCTTACCGGCAGCCAAACCACACTCCGAGAGCAACTGCGTCAAGGAGCGCCCAATCAGCTCCTCAGCTCGCAACTCAGACGAAGGCAGACCATCCAACCGCAACTGGGCATAATCTTCCGCCGACAGGCCCGACACATCTCCCTGGAACAGCGCCTGCGTAATACGCTCCGATGCCGCCAACCCCTCTTCACCGTGAACAAGGCGAACCACTTCGCGCGCCAGAATCGACTGCGCCTGCGGCTTGCCACTCGACTCGCGGTCCACCGCCTCGATCCGCTCGATCTCGGTTGGCGACAAAAAGGTGAAGTAGCGGAGGAACTTGTAGACATCCGCATCCGCGGCATTGATCCAGAACTGATAGAACGCGAACGGCGAGGTGCGAGCCGGATCGAGCCAGACAGCGCCGCTCTCGGTCTTGCCGAACTTGGTACCGTCGGCCTTGGTCACCAGCGGCACGGTCATGCCGTAGACCGAATTGCCATGCAGACGGCGGGTCAGATCGATGCCACCGGTGATATTGCCCCACTGATCCGATCCGCCCACCTGAACGGTGCAGCTGTAGCGGTGGTTGAGCTCGGCGAAATCGTAGGACTGCAGCAAAAGGTAGGAGAATTCGGTAAACGATATCCCGGAGCCCTCGCGCTCAATGCGCTGTTTCACCGACTCCTTGTGAACCATCGCATTGACCGAGAAGTGCTTGCCGACCTCACGCAGGAAATCGAGCGCCGACATGGCACTCATCCAGTCGAGGTTATTGACCACCCGGGCCGGGTTGCCGCCGCGATCGAAGTCAATGAAACGGCTGACCTGCTGGCGGATCCGATCGGTCCACTCCGCAACGATGTCGGCCGTATTGAGGCGGCGCTCCTGGGCCTTGAAGCTGGGGTCGCCAATCAGACCGGTAGCCCCCCCGACCAGCGCGATCGGGCTGTGGCCGGCCAGCTGGAAGCGCCGCAGCATCAATAAAGGAACAAGATGGCCGATATGAAGGCTGTCTGCGGTCGGGTCGAAGCCGCAATAAAGGGTGCGCGAACCGGAAGCAATATGCCGCTCGAACTCGCCATCGCCGGTAGTCTGGGCAACCAGCCCCCGGAACTGGAGATCGGCAAGCAGGTCAAAGGGGGCGCTCGACATGCAGGAGAACCTTCTTCATATATATGAAGCTGTGCAGCCTCAAGACGTGACCGAGGCAGCAGCCTGACAACGAAGGGTTGACGCCACCGGAGATCCGGGCAAACCTATGTTGGCGTCGCGAAGCGCGCACCTTACCGCAACCCTTGTTATTTGCAAGCCAGCGGGCACCGTATCAAACGGTATTCAATAGCCTGTGATGGCTTGGTTTTTGCTGAAAAACAACGCGTTATAGCCTAACAATTATTCGCCGACGACACCGAAAGAACATGACTGAATCAGCCCAACCGGAGGCCTTGCGCCCCCACCATCTGCTGCGCAAATTGCCGCGCATGCATCTCGCTGTCGTCGCCTTCGCAGCGGCAACGATGTTTCTGGGCCTGCTGCTGCCAAGCGAGTCTGTACAGGCCAAACGACACACGCTGCCCCTCGACATTGAGCTGGCCCCGGCGTCGAACGATAGCCTCGCGCTGAGCGCAGACACCGCGGCATTATCCGCTCCGCAGGATGACTCGCAGGTCGAGAACAGCCTCTCCTGGCAGGAGCTGACCGTACGCAAAGGCGACAATCTGGCCAAGATTTTCGCGCGCGCCGGGGTCTCCGCCAACGAGATGCAGCAGGTGCTGACCGCCGGTCCCGACGCCAAGTCGCTGACCCGCATCTTCCCCGGCCAGACGCTCGCCTTCCGGCTCGATGACAATGGTCAGTTGCTGGGTCTGCGCCACCAGGAGAACCAGCTCAGCACCACGCAGGTGCTGCGCGACCAGGACAACTTCAAGATCGAAAAGATCGTGCGCGAGCCGATCGTGCAGCAGCAGTTCGCCAGCGGCACGATTGTCTCCTCGCTCTACAAGTCCGCCTCGGACGCCGGCCTCTCCGATGCCACCATCAACGATCTGGCGCAGATCTTCGGCGGAGTGGTCGACTTCGTGCTCGATCTGCGCAAAGGCGACCAGTTCGCCATCCTCTATGAAGAGAAGTATCTGGATGGCGAAAAGGTCGGCAACGGCGCCATTCTTGCCGCTTCCTTTACCAACCAGGGCCGCACCCACACCGCCTACCGCTACGAGATGGCCAATGGCGATATCGGGTACTACTCGGCCGACGGGGTCAGCATGCGCAAGGCCTTCATGCGCGCGCCGCTCGACTTCACCCGCGTGTCGTCGGGCTTCAATATGAAGCGCTTCCACCCGATCCTGAAAGTGACCCGTCCGCACCGTGGCATCGACTACTCGGCACCTACCGGTACGCCGGTCTATGCGTCGGGCGACGGTCGTATCGCGCAGTCGAGCTTCACCGCCCCCAATGGCAACTTCGTCGTCGTCCAGCACGGCCAGAAGTATCAGACCAAGTATCTGCACCTGCAAAAGCGTGCCGTTCGCGTTGGTGAGCGTGTTCGCCAGGGCCAGCTGATCGGCTGGGTCGGCACCACCGGCTACTCGACCGGCCCGCATCTGCACTATGAGTTCCTTGTCAACGGTGCGCACCGCAACCCGGCCACCATCATCGACCAGCTGCCGAAGGCCGTGGCGCTGAACAAGCAGGAGCTGCAGCGCTTTGCAGCGGCGACCATGCCGCTGCAGCAACAGTTGGCCGCCTATTCGAACCAGCATGGCGTCAAGCTGGCGAGCAAGGCGAGCCACAGCGTCAACAGCGCCAAGCTCTGAGTCAACCGACACCGCCAAGCCCGCGCCCTGCGCGGGCTTTTGCTTTCTGGCCTACCCTCGCACCGATTCAACGCCGAATCATCGCCACCCTGAACACCGTCGTGGAGTCGCCATGAACCCCGCTTCCGAGCTCTATATCGGCCTGATGTCCGGCACCAGTCTGGACGGGCTCGACGCCGTGCTGATCGATTTCGGTGCGCAACCGCCACGGCTGCTGGCCGCTCGCTGCACAGCGATGCCATCCGAACTGCGCGGCGAGCTGGCCGAGCTGTGCCACGGCACCGGCGACGAGATCGAACGCATGGGGGCGGCTGACCGCGCGCTCGGCGCCGCCCTCGCCGCCGCTGTCGACGACCTGCTGGCCGAAGCCGGTATCGATCGCCGTGCCGTGCGCGCTATCGGCAGCCACGGCCAGACCATCCGCCACCGCCCCGACGGGCGCTGGCCGTTCACCCTGCAGATCGGCGATCCGACCACCGTCGCCCATCGCACCGGCATCACCACCGTCGCCGACTTCCGCCGCCGCGATGTCGCCGCCGGCGGCCAGGGGGCGCCGCTGGTGCCGCTGTTTCACCGCGCGCTATTCAGCGACGGCGATGACAAGGGTGGCGGCTCGCGCAGCCGCGCCATCGTCAACATCGGCGGCATGGCCAATGTCACCGCGCTGGCCGGCGACGGCCGCCTGCTCGGCTTCGACACCGGCCCCGGCAACGTGCTGCTCGACGGCTGGAACCAGCGCCATGGCCGCGGTGGCTACGACGCCGACGGCGCCTGGGCCGGCAGCGGCAGGGTGGTCGAACCGCTGCTGCAACAACTGCTCGGCGAGCCGTTCTTTCGCGCCGCGCCGCCGAAGAGCACCGGCCGCGAGCAGTTCAACCCGAACTGGCTCGACCGGCAGCTGCTACGGTTCGGTGCCGAACCGGCACCGGCCGACGTACAGGCGACGCTGGCCGAGCTGACCGCCGCCGCCATCGCCGATGCCATCGCCGCGCTGCCGTTCGCCGTTGACGAGGTCTACGTCTGCGGCGGTGGCGCCCATAACGGCGACCTGATGGCGCGCCTCGAGCGCCGCCTGCAGCCGCGATCGCTAGCGACGACGGCAAAGCTCGGCATCGCGCCGGAGTGGGTCGAGGCGGCGGCCTTCGCGTGGCTGGCCCGGCAGGCACTGGCGGGATTGCCGGCCAACGACCCGGCGGTGACCGGCGCCGAACGCCCGTGCGTGCTCGGCGCGATCTATCCGGCATAAACCAAACGGTAACGGTGCGGTATAGTCGGGGGCCGTCACGCCGTCAGAGCCGTCACGCGCCCCGATGCGCTCCGCCCTCCGCCCCCCTCGTCACGACCGCCGAATCCGCCACCGCCGGTGGGCCTCGCTGTGGCTGGCACTGGCGATCGCGACGCCGCTGGCGGCGGCACCGGTGGAGATCGAGCTGAGCGGTGGCACCAAGGCGCTGCGCGACAACATCCGCAACCATATCGGCAGCCTCGACGACAGCCTGCTGGCGCAGCCGCGGCGATTGCGGCGCAACCTCGACCGCGCCATCCACCGTTCCGCCGAGGCGCTCGGCTACTACCGGCTCGAATATCAGCTGCAGCGCGGCGACCAGCACCTGCAGATCGCGCTGACGCCCGGCCCGCGCCTGAAATGGCTGGCACCGCAGATCGACGTCAGCGACGGCGCCGCCGCCGAGCGGGCGATCCAGCGCCGCATCGCCGGCCATCCGTTCACCGAGAATCGCGGCGTCAGCCACGCCGATTACGATCAGTTCAAACGCGACCTGCTGCAGAGCTGTGTCGGCAACGGTTTTCTCGACGCCGCCTATCGCGACAGCCAGCTGCTGATCGACGTCGAGGCCGGTACCGCACAGGCACAGCTCGACCTCGACTGCGGTGTGCGCCAGCTGTTCGGCGAGGTGCGCTACAGCGGCAGCTCGCTCGACCCGGCACTGGTGCGGCGCATCGCGCCGATCGAGCCGGGCACGCCGTTCCGCAGCCGCGCGCTGGCCGACCTGCAGCACGACCTGCAGCGCAGCGACTACTTCGACACGGTCGACGTGCGACCGGTGCGCAACGGCGACCGCGTCGACGCCGAGGTACTGCTGGACGACGCGCCGCGCCACCGCATCGGCGTCGGCATCGGCTACGGCACCGATACCGGCGCGCGCAGCCGGCTGCGCTGGGACCGGCCGCAGCTGAACAGCGCCGGCCACAGCCTGCGCTCCGAGCTGTCGTGGTCGCAGCCGATCCAGGAGCTGTCGGCCACCTACCGCATTCCGCTCGACCGGCCGCTGCAGCAGAGCGTCACCTCGCGCGCCAGCTGGGAGAGCCGCGACGTCGAGGACACCGAATCGCGCATCGGCTCGCTCGGGCTGTTCTACAACGACACGCTGTGGAACGACGACTGGGTCTACAGCGTCGGCGGCAGCTACGAAGACGAGAGCTACCGACAGGGCAGCGATCCGCGCCAGCGCGCCAACTACCTGCTGCCGGCGGCGTCGATCAGCGCGCTGTCGATCCCGGAGGGGATCGACCCGACGCGCGGCTTCAACAGCTGGCTGCACGTCGCCGGCACCACCACCGGGCTCGGCGCCGACACGCCATTCATGCGCGTTCGGCTCGGCCACAAGCAGCTGCTCGGGCTCGGCGAGAACCACCTGTTCATCGCCCGCGGCGAGGTCGGCGTCATCAATACCGACGACCTGTCGCTGGTGCCGTCGTCGCAGCGCTTCTTCACCGGCGGCGACCAGACCGTGCGCGGCTACAGCTACGAATCGCTGTCGCCGAAAGACGAGAATGGCGAGCTGACCGGTGGCCGCTACCTGAACGTCGCCAGCGTCGAATACAGCTACAAGCTGCTGCCGAGCTGGCGCGCCGCCGTGTTCGCCGACAGCGGCCGCGCCTACAACCAGAGCGACGAGCCGTGGAACAGCAGCCTCGGTTTCGGCGTGCGCTGGCTGTCGCCGGTCGGGCAGATCCGCGCCGACCTCGCCTTTCCGGTGGCCAACGACGAGACCGGCTTCCGCCTGCACATCTTCATGGGCCCGCCGCTATGACGCGCGCCCTGTCCCTGAAGAGAAACACCGTCATCAAACTGCTGCGCCGGCTCGGCTGGTCGCTGCTGGCGCTGGCGCTGACGGCGGTGACGCTGCTGGGACTGCTGGCGGTGGCATTGAGCACCGAGCCCGGCACCCGGCAGTCGCTGGCGCTGCTGCAGCGGGCGCTTCCCGGCATCACCGTCGACGGCGTGCAGGGCGACTGGATCGACGGCCTCGGCGTCGAACGCTTCCGCTATGCCGAGCCCGGCGTCGAGGTGGCGCTGACCGACATCCGGCTCAACCTGAGCGGGCGCGCGCTGCTGATCGGCCAGCTGCGACTGACTGAACTGGCGGCGGCCACGCTGCTGGTGCGCGTGCAGGACGATGGCAGCGACGACGGCGACGACAGCCTGACCCGGGTTGCGACACCGCTGCCGCTGGTGGCGAAGCGGGTGACGATCGGTCAGCTGACCATCGACACCGGCGGCAGCCCGCTGCAGCTCAGCGCGGTGAGCGGCGCCGTCAGCTGGCTCGGCACGCGGCTGCATTTCAGCGAGGCGGGCGCGACGCTGGAGCAGTGGCGCGCACAGGCCACCGGACAGATCCGCCTCGCCAATGACTACGCGCTGACGCTGGACGGCCGTGTCGACGGCGATGACACGCTGGGCGCGATAACGGTGCGCACCTGGGGCGACCTGCGGCGGCTCGGCGTCGAGCTGCGCAGCGACGGCGACTGGCCGCTGACCGTCACCGGCTCGCTGTGGCTGCTCGACGACGGCCTGCCGCTGCAGTTCGTCGCCGAACAGAACCGGCCGCTGCAGTGGGGCGAGGGCGATGCCAGCATCGGCGTCGACAAGACCGTGCTGACCGCGCGCGGCACGCTCGACGCCATCGCCGGCGAATTGAAGGCGACGGTGACGCAAGCGCAGTTCGGCGCGATGCCGCTGCAGGCCACCGTCGCGTGGCGCGGCGACCAGCTGAGCTTCACCCCCGCGCTGACCGTCGGCGACGGCGCGCTGCGCGGCGACTGCGCACTGACGCTGGCGCAGCCGTTCCCGCTGCGATGCGACGGCGAGCTGCAGCAGCTGGCACTGGCGCCGCTGGGAGTCGATGCCAGCGTGTCGACGCCGTTCCAGCTCGACCTCAGCGAACCGGCGACGCCGGCGCTGCAACTGCTGCTGCCGGCGATCGACGGCACCCTGCTCGGCCGGCCGCTGCGCGGCAACCTCAGCGTGGCAACCGCCGACGGCAGCCTCTGGCAGGTCCGGCAACTGGAACTGCAGAGCGGCGACAACCGGCTGCAGGCCAGCGGCCATCTTCACACCGGCGCACCCGGCAGCCGCCAGTCGGGGGCGGACAGCCAGCTGCAGCTGCAGCTGGAGGCGCGCGCGCTGGCGCAGCTGGAACCCTCTCTGGCCGGCGCGCTGATCGTGAATGCCCAGCTCGCCGGCACGCTGGCATCGCCGTCGCTGACGGCGACGGTCGATGGCAGCGATCTCGGCTGGGGCGAGCAGCAGGTCGGCCGGCTGCGCGCCGAGGTGACGATCGCCGATGGCGGCCGGCGGCCGAGCCGGTTGCAGCTGAGCGCCGGCGACCTGCAGCTGGCCGACGGCCTGCCGCCGCTGCAGCTGACGCTGCGCGCCAATGGCACCGCCGCCGCGCACCAGTGGCGACTCGACGCCGCCAGCAGCGACACCACGCTGCAACTGCAGTGCGACGGCCGGGCAGACATCGACAAGCGCGACGCCTCGCTGCGCTGCGAGGATCTGCGCGGCCAGCTGCCGCTCGGCAACCAGCTACTGGCCTGGCGCGCCGACCAGCCGCTGCTGCTGAGCTGGCGCGCGCAACCGCAGCGGCTGCGACTGGCGCCGTTCTGCCTGCGCGCCGACAGCGGTTCGCTGTGCCTGAAACAGGCGCTGGCGATCGACGGCAGCAAGGTGGCGCCGTTCCAGCTCGCAGGCCGCGAGGTGCCGCTGCGCTGGAGCCAGCCATGGCTGCCGAAGGCGCTGCGGCCGGACGCCGACAGCACAGCCAGTCTCGATGTCGCCTTCATCTCGAATCAGCCGCTGCAGCTGACCGCCGCCCTGGAGCTGCCGGCCAGCGAATGGCGACTGCGCACCAGCAACGGCCGGCGCACGCTGCCGCTGCAGACCACCCGTGCCGAGCTGCAGCTCGATGCCAAACGGGCCGCGCTGACCGCATCCGGCGGCATCGTCGATCTCGGCGCGCTCGACCTGCAGCTCGACATCGCCGACCCGCGCGGCGCGCGCACGCTGTCGGGTGTCGTCAACCTGCGCGGGGTGGCGCTGTCGACGCTCGGCAACAGCATCGACAGCGTGGTGGTCAGCGCCGGCCTGCTGGACGGCCGGCTCGACCTGGGCGGCAGCCTCGCCAGCCCGAGCCTGGGCGGCCACCTCAGCGTGCGCGACGGCGAGCTGCAGGTGGAGCTGCTCGCCGACCGTATTACCGAGCTGACGCTGGATGCCTGGTTCGAACATCAGGGCGCGACGCTGCAGGGACGCTTCCGCAACGGCAACGGCTTCGGCACCCTGCAGGGCAGCGCGCAGTGGCCGACGGCGGAGGAGTGGGCTCTGCGCCTGACGCTGGAGGGCAGCGCCGTGCGGCTGGCGCCGCTGCCGGACAGCGAGGCGACCGTCGACACCCGCATGGTGCTGGCGCTGGCGCCGCGGGCCGCCACCCTCAGCGGCAACGTCCAGATCAGGCAGGCCGAGATCCTGATCAAGGAGCTGCCGCCGGAGACGATTTCGCCGTCGCCCGACACCGTCGTGATCGGCCGCCAGCAGGAGTCGACGCTGCTGGACCGGCTGGCGATCGATCTCGGTGTCGAGCTGGGACAGCAGTTCCACTTCGCCGGCTTCGGTGCCGACACCCACCTGACCGGCGACCTGCATCTGGTGCGGCAGCCCAACCAGGCGCTGCGCGCCGAGGGCGAGGTGTCGCTGGTCGACGGCCGCTACCGCGCCTACGGCCAGCGCCTGCTGGTGCAGCGCGGGCAGTTCATCTTCACCGGCCCGCTCGACAACCCGACGCTGGACCTCAAAGCCATCCGCGAGCTGGCGCCGGTGGTCGGCTACGACGAGGTGGAGGTGGGGCTGCAGGTGACCGGCATGCTGAAAGACCCACAGGCGCGGATCTTCTCGACGCCGTCGATGCCGGAATCGAACGCCGCCTACTACCTGCTGACCGGACGACCGCCGCCGGAAGGGACCACCGGCACCGAGTTCTCGGCCGGCGGCACGCTGCTGTCGCTGGGACTGCTGGGCGGTCAGGAGCAGGCGGAGAAGCTGGCCGAGCGTTTCGGCATCAGCGACCTGCAGATCAGCACCTCGGATGGCGACAGCGGCTCGCAGGCGGAGGTCAGCGGCTATGTCGCCGACCGGCTCTACGTGCGCTACGGCGCCGGTCTCGACGATCAGGGCAACACCATCACCTTCCAGTACCAGCTGACCAAACGGCTGGTGATCGAGGCATTGAGTGGCCTCAACGATGCGCTCGACCTGATCTACACCTTCACCATCGACTGAGCGCGTCAAAAGCAGGCAGGCAGAAATGACGACGCCCCTGAACGGGGCGTCTCGGCGGAGCACTTTTTCGGACGATCAGCCCAGCAACAGCCCGCCACCGATAGCGGCGATGGCGACACCAACCCAGCGCAGCCAGGCCGCACGCTGTGGCAGCAATTGCACTGCGGCGAGACCGACACCGTGCAGCACGGCGGTGGCAACGACGAAACCGGCGATAAAGCCAACCGCACCGCCCTGTGCCGGCAGCTCGGCGCCGTGGGCAAGGCCGTGCAATACGGCGAACAGCGCGACCGCACCGAGCTGAATCGCTCGCGGCAGCGTCAGCGCCACGGCCAACAACAAGCCGAGCAGCAACACCGACGCGGCGATGCCACTCTCCAGCCCCATCACCGTCACCCCGTTCAGCCCCGCTACCGCGCCGACCACCATCGCCGCGACGAACGCCAGCGGCAACTGCCAGCGCGCGCTGCCGCCCAGCTGACCGGCCCACAGGCCGACCGCCACCATCGCCAGCAGATGGTCGACACCGGTGACCGGGTGCAGCAGGCCCGCGCCGATGCCACCGACCTCATGGCCGGGGTGGGCATGCAGGGTCAGTGGCAACAGGGTCAATAAGGGAAGCAGACGGCGCATCGGGAATCTCCATGTCGGGTTGAAATGATCCGAACTTCGCGGAAACCGGCACTGACACTGGCTGGTCCGGAGAGGGCGTACCCACCAGGACCGCCGGCGACATGGATGTCGCCGACGAGCCCCCAGGGACGGGTTTACGGCGAGTCCTGGAGGGTATGCCCTCTTCGGACCTGGCACCGCAGCAGGACGCCCGGTTTATCGGTTCAGGCCACCAAGGCAAGGTTCACGCCATGCGCGCACCTTTTTATATCCCCTGAATAAAGTCGTCCTGACTTTTTCATCCGACGCTGAATCAAGCGCATATGCGCTTGATTCACGGGCGGCACATCCTTGTGCCGCCAGCGCTATGAATTAGGGGGTTAGATCGAGAACGAGGAGCCGCAGCCGCAGGTGCTGGTGGCATTCGGGTTGTTGATCAGGAAGCGCGAACCGTCGAGCCCCTCCTGATAGTCGACCTCGGAGCCGACCAGATACTGGTAGCTCATCGGGTCGACCAGCACGGTGACGCCCTCGCGCTGCACCTGGGTGTCATCCTCCTGCACCTCCTCTTCGAACTCGAAGCCGTACTGGAAGCCGGAGCAGCCGCCGCCGGTGACATAGACGCGCAGCTTCAACGCCGGGTTCTGCTCATCCTCGACCAGCTCGCGCACCTTGGCCACGGCGCGCTCGGTCAGGCGCAGGGTCGGTGGAACGAATTCGGTGGCAACGCTCATGGCAATGTCCGGGTCTCGGAAAGAGGGCAGTCAGGCCGGCGATTATCGGCTAGTCCGACTAAAACGATCAACTATTACCCCGTCGCCGGCAGATCACGGCAACAGGGCGACGACATCCAGCCCCTCTTTCTCCGGCCGGCCGAACATGATGTTCATGCACTGCACCGCCTGACCGGAGGCGCCCTTGACCAGATTGTCGATCACCGACAGCACTACCACGGTGTTGCGGCCCTGCGGCCGGTGCACGGCGAGGCGGCAGACATTGGCGCCTTTGACAGAGCGGGTCTGCGGGTGGCTACCGGACGGCAGTACATCGACGAACGGCTCGTCGGCGTAGCGCTCTTCAAAGGCGCGCTGCAGATCGGGCAGGCCGATATCGGCGGTCAGCTCGCCGTACAACGTGGCGTGGATGCCGCGGATCATCGGCACCAGATGCGGCGCGAAGGTCAGCTGCACCGGCTTGCCAGCGATGTCGACCAGCCCCTGCTCGATCTCCGGCAGATGGCGATGACCGGGAATGCCGTAGGCCTTGAAGCTGTCGGCCGTCTCGGTCAGCAGGTTGTCGATCTTGCCCTGGCGGCCGGCGCCGGAGACGCCGGAGGCGGCATTGGCGATCAGCCGGCCCGGATCGATCCAGCCCTGCTCCAGCAGCGGCAGGAAACCGAGCTGCACCGAGGTCGGATAACAGCCGGCACAGGCGATCAGCTGCGAAGTGCGGATCCGGTCGCGATTGACTTCGGGCAGGCCATAGACCGCCGTCTCCAGCAGCTCGGGGCAGCTGTGCTCCTCGCCGTACCACTTCGCCCAGAGAGCAGCGTCGCGAATCCGGAAGTCGGCCGACAGGTCGACCACGCGCACGCCGCGCTGGATCAGCTCCGGCATCATCTGCATCGCGACGTTGTGCGGCGTCGCGAAGAAGACCACGTCGAGCGCGGCCAGCACGGCCGGATCAGGAACGCTGAATTTCAGGTCGACGTGGCCGCGCAGGTTCGGGTACAGGTCGGCCACCGCCAGCCCGGCTTCCGAGCGCGAGGTGATCGCCACCAGTTCGACCTGCGGGTGCTTGGACAACAGGCGCAGCAGCTCGACCCCGGTGTAACCGGTGCCGCCGACAATACCGACTCTGATCACGGCGATACCCTCAAATTCGCGTTCGAAGAAAGGCGGCCATGATAGTCGATCGATGCAACCCCCCGTAACCGCAACGGCGGGTAGAATCCGCTCGCCGCCTCCAACCGCAGAGAACTCGCGCATGCTCTGGCTGAAAGCCTTTCACCTGATCTTCGTGGTCTGCTGGTTCGCCGGCCTGTTCTACCTGCCGCGACTGTTCGTCAACCATGCGCTGGCGCAAGAACAGGCGACCCGCAACCAGCTGAAGATCATGGAGCGCAAGCTCTACCGCTTCACCACGCCGTTCATGCTGCTGGCGATCCTGTTCGGCGTCGCGCTGATCCTGCAGAACCCCGGTTACTACATGAAGGCGGGCTGGCTGCACGCCAAGCTGACGCTGGTGGTCCTGCTGATCGGCTACCACGGCTACTGCGGCGTGCTGGTCAAACGCTTTGCAACCGATGCCAACCGGCGCAGTCACACCTGGTATCGCTGGTTCAACGAGCTGCCGGTGCTGGTACTGTTTGGCGCGGTGATTCTGGCTGTCGTCAAACCGTTCTGATCGATGGCCCCACCGCGCCCGGATCAATCGATTCAGGCAATCGACCCAAGCAATCGACACCCGGAGGATAGGCGATGGATTTACCGCTGGCCGATGAGCAACCGGTCATCCTGAGCATCAACAGCCACGACCCCTCCGGCGGTGCCGGCAGCGTCGCCGATATCGAAACCGTCGCCAGCCTCGGCGGCCACTGCGTGTCGGCCATCACCGCGCTGAACGTGCGCGACACCCGCGACCTGAAGGATCGCCGCCGCGGCGAGGCGACACTGCTGATCGAACAGATCCGCGCCGCGCTGGAGGATTGCAGCGTGCGCGCGATCAAGGTCGGCGACCTGGCATCCGTGGCGCAGGTGGAGGCGGTGCACACGATCCTGGTGCAGTACCGCGACATCCCGGTGGTGCTCGACCCGGTGCTGATCCACGACGAGGATGGCGAGATCGGCCGCGCGCTGTGCAGCCTGCTGCTGCCGCAATCGACGCTGGCGGTATTGAGCCTCGACCACGTGCGCAAGCTGGGAGGCGGTCGCGGCGACACGCTGCAGGCCAGTCTCGCCGCGCTGTTCGAACACGGCATCGAGCAGATTCTGGTCACCGATCTGGCGCCGCACACGCAGCGCTGCGTCAACGCGCTGCACCACCGACTCGGCAGCGGTGGCGGCAGCACCAGCGGCAATGGCCGCCAGTACGACTGGCAGCGGCTGCCGCACACCTTTCACGGCGCCGGCAGCACGCTGTCGGCGGCACTGACCGCCTACCTCGGCCACGGCTTCGACCTGTACGAGGCGGCGCAGCAGGCGCAGACCTTCACCTGGCAGGCACTGCAGAGCGCCCGCGCGCTCGGCTGCGGCGCGCTGATCCCGGATCGCTTTTTCTGGGCGCGCGACGAGGGCGAACCGGCGGCATAACTGGCGCGCTGCGCCGACAGCCCGGATAATTCCGCCCTCGCTGTTTCGCACAAGGTTCTCCCTTCCATGCCCCGCACGACCGACCGTTCCGCCGCCCTGTTTCAACAGGCCCAGCAATGCATTCCCGGCGGCGTCAACTCGCCGGTGCGCGCCTTCAAGGCGGTCGGCGGTTCGCCGCTGTTCATCGAACGCGCCGAGGGCGCCTACCTGTTCGATGTCGACGGCAATCGCTATGTCGATTACGTGTTGTCGTGGGGACCGATGATCGCCGGCCACGCCAATCCGAAAGTGATCGAAGCAGTCGCAGCACGACTGAAGGACGGCCTCTCCTTCGGTGCGCCGACCGCGCTCGAAATAGATCTGGCGCAGCGCCTCTGCGACATCGTGCCGGGCATGGATCTGGTGCGGATGGTCAGCTCCGGCACCGAAGCGACGATGAGCGCGATCCGTCTCGCGCGCGGCTACACCGGTCGCGACAAGATCGTGAAGTTCGAAGGCTGCTACCACGGCCACTCCGATTCGCTGCTGGTGAAGGCCGGCTCCGGCGCATTGACTCTCGGCGTGCCGAGTTCGCCCGGCGTGCCGGCGGCGCTGGCCGACCACACCCTCACGCTGACCTACAACGACAGCGAGCAAGTCAAAGAGACCTTCGCCAAACTCGGTGAGCAGATCGCCGGCATCATCGTCGAGCCAGTTGCCGGCAACATGAACTGCATTCCGCCGCAGCCCGGCTTCCTCGAAACATTGCGCGAGCAGTGCGACAAATATGGCGCCGTGCTGATCATCGACGAGGTGATGACCGGTTTCCGCCTCGGCCTGAAAGGCGCGCAGGGCTACTACGGCGTCACCGCCGACATCACCACGCTGGGCAAGGTGATCGGCGGCGGCATGCCAGTCGGCGCCTTCGGCGGCAAACGCGAAATCATGGAGAAGATCGCGCCACTCGGCCCGGTCTATCAGGCCGGCACGCTGTCGGGCAATCCGGTGGCGATGGCGGCCGGGCTCGCGCAACTCGACATCGTGTCGCAGCCCGGTTTCTACGAGCCATTGTTTGCGAAAACCACGCAACTGGTAGACGGCCTGCTCGCCGCCGCGAAGCGCCAGGGCGTGCCGCTGACAGCAAACCATGTCGGCACCATGTGGGGACTGTTCTTCACCGATGCGACGAGCGTGACCAACTACGCGCAAGTGATGGCGTGCGACACCGCGCGCTTCAACCGCTTCTTCCACGGCATGCTGCAGGAGGGCGTTTACCTTGCTCCCGCATCGTATGAGGCGGCGTTCATGTCGAGTGCGCATACCGATGCCGATTTGGAATTTACGGTTGCTGCGGCGGAGAAGGTGTTTGCGAGCCTGCAGTAATTGAGGTTGCAATAACCGATACGGGCGCCGAAGAGGAGCACAAATCAATGAGATGGATTTTTTTGGCGTTCATCGCACTACTAGCTGTCGTTGGCAACGCTGCTATTTTTGAACGCTTATCCATGGGCAGAGTAATCGGCAGTATTGCCTTTAACTTGTTCATTGCCTCTCTGCTTCTAGTTTGGTGGGCATCATACTTTGCTACCACCGGTACTAAAGGACGACTCCTTGTCATCGGCCACGCTTTGATCATGCTCTCGGCTGGTTTTGGTCTGATGGTGCTGGGGACAAATGTGTTCTTATCTGGCAGCTGTGAGATTTTTTTATCCAGCCGCAAGCCAGAAGGTCTGCGCAGCCAATTGATGGCATTTATCCAGTCACAAGGTTATTGCAGTGAGTTGGGTCTAGGCATTGCCATGCTCGGCCTCATCATGGCTTACCCGAGTATCCGCCTGTTCGCAGGCATAACACGCCGACCTGCAGTAACCGAACACCATTGATGCAGTTGAATCTCGGTATGCGCGTGAAGGCCGCGAGGGGGAACGCCTCACAGAACTCTCGGTGACAGGGATGTCACCGAGAAGCCTCCAGGGATGGATTCACGGCGTGTTCTGGGAGGCGTTCCCCCTCGCGACCCGGCAGCGAACAGCCGATAACGAATAGAGCACAAACAATGACCAAATCACTGACCCGCGCCCCCTTCCCCGCCACCCGCATGCGCCGGATGCGCGCCGATGATTTCTCGCGGCGGCTGATGCGTGAAACGGTGCTGACGCCGAACGATCTGATCTGGCCGGTGTTCGTGCTCGACGGCAGCAACAAGCGCGAACCGATTGCATCGATGCCCGGCGTCGAGAGGCTCAGCATCGATCTATTGGTCAAAGAGGCGAAAGAGGCGTTTGATCTCGGCATCCCGGCAGTTGCGCTGTTCCCGGTGACGCCGCCTGATCGCAAATCGCTGCTGGCGGAGGAGGCCTACAACCCCTATGCGCTCGCACAGCGTGCGGTGAAAGCATTGAAGGATGCCGTGCCCGAACTCGGCGTCATCACCGATGTCGCGCTCGACCCGTTCACCACACACGGGCAGGACGGCATCATCGACGACAGCGGCTACGTGCTGAACGATGTCACCGTCGAGATTCTGGTCAAGCAGGCACTGAGTCACGCCGCTGCCGGCGCCGACGTGGTGGCGCCATCCGACATGATGGATGGCCGTATCGGCGCCTTGCGTTCGGCGTTAGAGAAGGAGGGCCATATCAACACCCGCATCCTCGCCTACTCCGCCAAGTTCGCCTCCAGCTACTACGGCCCGTTCCGCGACGCGGTCGGCTCGGCCGGCAACCTGAAAGGCGGCAACAAATTCAACTACCAGATGGACCCCGCCAACAGCGATGAAGCACTGCACGAGTGCGCGCTCGATCTCGCCGAGGGGGCCGACATGCTGATGGTCAAACCGGGCATGCCCTACCTCGACATCGTGCGTCGCGTGAAAGATGAATTGGCGGCACCGACGTTTGTGTATCAGGTCAGTGGCGAGTACGCGATGCACATGGCCGCCGTGCAGAACGGCTGGCTCGATGAAAATGCCGTGATGATGGAGTCGCTAATGTGCATCAAGCGCGCCGGCGCCGATGGCATCCTGACCTATTTCGCGAAACGCGCCGCGCAGTTGTTGAACAGCTGAGGGGTCGCTGCCGTATCCAGGCCGCAGTGCGGCAGACCACGCCGTGACTCCTTCCGGCACCGCTGCAAGTACATCCCTGTAAGCTTCCTCGGAGACGTCCTGTCTCCGAGGATGCCGGAAGGAGTCACGGCATGTTCTGCTTCAGCGGCAGTGCCATCGACTTGAGAGAAACGTCTTGCCATGAACGAAGCTGCCGCACCCGTTGTACCACTCCGCCAGGACGCGCAGGTGATCGGCCTGATCGGGCTCGCACACGGCGTCAGCCACTTCTTCCATCTGATCCTGGCGCCGCTGTTTCCGCTGCTGAAAGTCGAATTCGACGTCAGCTATGCCGAACTGGGCCTGTTGATGTCGGTGTTCTTCGTCGTCTCCGGCGTCGGGCAGGCGGCGGCCGGTTTCATCGTCGATAAATTCGGCGCGCGTCCGGTGCTGTTCACCGGCATCGCGCTGTTCGGCCTCGCCGCACTCGGCCTCGCCAGCGCGCATCACTACACACAGCTGCTGCTGTTCGCCGGCGTCGCCGGCCTCGGCAACAGCGTGTTCCATCCGGTCGACTACTCGCTGCTGAACAAGCATGTCAGCCCGGGCCGCATGAGCCATGCCTTCAGCATCCACGGTGTCAGCGGCACGCTCGGCTGGACGCTGGCGCCGATCTTCCTGACCGGCTTCGCGGTGCCGTTCGGCTGGCGCGGCGCCTTGATAGCCGCCGCCGTGCTCGCCTTCGTCGTGCTGGCGCTGCTCTACATCACCCGCGAGCGCTTCGCGCCGGGCGAGGTGGAACAGGTAGTGGGCGATGGCGCGCATGCCGGCAGCAAACCGGCAGCAACCGAGGGCGCCTTCGCCTTCATGAAGCTGCCGATCATCTGGGCCTGCTTCGGTTTCTTCTTCCTGATCACGGTCGCCTTCGCCGGCATCCAGAGCTTCGCGCCGACCGCGCTGCAGCAGCTGTACGGCATGCAGCCGTGGCAGGCGGCCAGCTGCATCACCGCCTATATGCTGGCCTCGGCCGGCGGCACGCTGCTCGGCGGTTTTCTCGCGGCGCGCACCGAGCGACTCGAAAAGATCATCGCCATCGCCTTCTGCATCGCCGCCGCGCTGGCGCTGCTGGTGGCAACCGCGCTGCCACCCGCCTTCACCGTCATCGGCCTGCTCGCCACCATCGGCCTCTGCGGTGGCATCGCCGGGCCATCGCGCGACCTGCTGGTGCGGCGCGCCAGCCCGCCGGGCGCCACCGGCCGCGTCTTCGGCGTGGTCTATTCGGGACTCGACTCCGGCCTCGCCATCGGCCCGCTGATCTTCGGCGCGCTGATGGATGCGCAGCTGCCGGCGCTGGTATTCGTCGTCATCGCCGCGTTCCAGCTGCTGGGGCTGCTGACCGCCACCGGCGTCGGCACAGCAAATGCACGGCGCCAGACACCCGCCGTGACCGCCTGATCAAACCGACGGGCGGCGCGGCGGCAGGGGTGCAGCGACCGCCGTGTTCGCTACACTGGGCGGCCACGTCAGGTCCGTCTGCCGCACGCACGATTTCGCATCGCACGAAGACACTTCAAGGAGCGAACCATGGACAACATCAGCCGCACCACCTCTCCGCGCTCCGCCCTGTTCAAAACCCTGCTTGTCGGCAGCGCGCTGCTCGGCGCGACAGCGGTAGTGGCGGATGACCTGAAGTTCGAACTCGGCGCCTACAACTGGCAGGTCGACTACAACGGCAAGGTGCAGGCGGGCGACGACAGCGTCGACCTCAACGACGACCTCGGCTTCGACGACGACGATGCCAACACCATCTACGCGATCCTGGAACACCCGATTCCGCTGCTGCCGAACCTGCGGCTGCAGTACACCAAGCTCGACACCGACGCCAAAGGCGTCACCAGCCAGAGCTTCGAATTCGACGACACCGTGTTCCTGGCCGGCGTCCCGGTGCAAAGCACGCTCGACCTGACCACCGCCGATGCCACGCTCTACTACCAGCTGCTCGACAACATGGTCGAACTCGACCTCGGCCTGACCGTGCGCTACTTCGACGGCAGCGTCGATATCCGTTCCAGCGGCCAGAACGCCCATGAAGATCTGGAGCTGGTGCTGCCGCTGCTCTACGCCGCTGGCAAGGTCGCCCTGCCGCTCGGCTTTTATGTCGGCGCCGACGTCAACGGCCTCGCCTTCGACGGCAACGGCATGCTCGACTACCGCGTCAACGCCGGCTGGGTATCGCCGTTCCTGCTCGGCGTCGAGGTCGGCATGCGCCGCTTCGACATCGACTACGACGATGGTGACGACCAGGCCGACATCACCGTCGATGGGGTCTACGGTGCCGTCACCTTCCAGTTCTGACACCGCGATGAAACTGTTCTGTTCACTGACGTCGCCCTACGCCCGCAAGGTGCGCGTGGTCGCGCGCGAGAAAGGGCTGGCCGGGCGCATCGACGAGATCGTCTGCGTACCGCAGGCGTCGGAGGAGCTGCGCCGCCACAACCCGCTCGCCAAAGTTCCCGCGTTAGTGCTCGACGACGGCTTTGCGCTCTACGACAGCCCGGTGATCTGCGACTATCTCGACAGTCTCTCGCTCGACAGCCTGGCACCGCAGCCGCGACTGATTCCGGCCGACGGCCGCGAGCGCTGGCTGATCAAACGCGCGGAGGCGCTGGCCGACGGCGTGCTCGATGCGGCGGTCGCCGCGCTGATGGAAACCCGACGCCCCGACGGCGAGCGTTCGCCCGGCCAGATCAGGCATTGGCGCGAACAGATCACGCGCGCACTGGCGGAAATGGATGAACAGCTGCCCGAGCTGCCGGATGCACTGAACCTCGGCCTGATCGCGTTCGGCTGCGCGCTCGGCTATCTCGACCTGCGCCACGCCGACCTGCAGTGGCGCGATCATCATCCCGGCCTGAACCTCTGGTTCGAACGCTTCGACGCACGGCCGTCGATGGCCGAGACCAAAGCGCCGGGCTGATTTCAGTTGTGTTGGTCTGAGCTTGCGAAACCCAACCTGCAGTCACAACACCGCTTCAAACAGCTCCAGCTGCGGGTGCCCGAGGTAGATGCCCTTGCTGCCGCCGGCGCCCGCGTGCGCTTTGCGAAACGCCTCGGAGTGAGTCCAATCCTCGAACGCCTGCCGCGAATCCCAGATCGAGTGCGAGGCGTACAGCGTGCACGCCTCGCTCTCCGGCTCCCTCAACAGATGCCCCTTTAGGAGATGGAACGCACGAAAACCCGGCACGCCGGCCAGATGCGAATCGCGCTCGCGCCAGATCTGCTCGAAATCGGCTTCGCGGCCGAGGGCGATACGAAAACGGTTCATGGCAATAAACATCGCAGACTCCTTTGAAAAAGATTGGTCGGGCAAAAAGGTTGGTCGGGAAATTTCAGATCGAATCGCTGTCGGCGATCCACTCGTCGAAAAACGGCGGCATCTGCGACGCGCGCCCGCTGAACCGCGGCTCGCGCTTGTCGAGAAACGCCGCCACCCCCTCCCTGCCGTCACCGAGACTGGCGTAGAACACCGCCAGCGAATCGATGCGGTGCGCCACCAGCGGATGCGGCTGCGCGCTGTTGCGGTAGAGCATCTGTCGCATCATCGCGGTAGCCACCGGCGAGCGGTTGTCGCAGAACTTGCGCGCGAGCTTCAACGCTTCATCGAGCAGTTGCTCCGGCGCGTGCAGCGAGCGCACCAGCCTCCCGCGCAACGCCTCCTGCGCATCGAAAATGTCGGCGCTGTAGACCCACTCCAGCGCCTGTGACAGCCCGACCACGCGCGGCAGAAACCAGCTGGCACAGGCGTCCATCGCAATGCCGATGCGGCCAAAGACAAAGCCGAAGCGCGCCCTCTCCGACGCCAACCGCACATCCATCGCCAGCGTCATCGTCGCGCCGACACCGACGGCAGCGCCGTTGATGGCGGCGATCACCGGCTTGCGGCAGTTGAAGATCGCCAGCACCACACGGCCGCCGGTGTCGCGCACGCCGCGCTCGATGGCGGGATCGTCCAGACGCTCGCACAGATCGGCCAGCGTCGGCCGCTGCGTCTCGTCGAGACCAAAGACATTGCCGTCGACGGCGAGATCCATGCCGGCACAAAACGCGCGGCCGGCGCCGGTGACGACGACGGCACCGACAGCGTCATCGCCACTGGCGCGCTCGAAGGCGTCGACCAGTTCGTCGGCCATCTCCACCGTGAAGGCGTTGAGCTGATCGGGGCGATTCAGCGTCAGCAGCAGGATGCGATCGTCGACGCGATAGTCGAGCGTGCGGTAACTCATCGATGAACTCCGGCGACCGGCGAAAGGGAGGGGGTCGATTGTCGGGTCGCCACGGTGTCAGCGACAACCCGCCAGCGGCCACCAGCAAGGAGAAGCCCCGAACTATTCCAGATAGAGCGCCCGCAGCTGCAGCGCGTTCGATTGCGGCTGCCGGTGCACGAAACAGCCGAGCGCGGCGATCCGGTCCATCGCCATGGGCCGGTCGCGCGGCGCGCGCTCAATGTCGCTCAGCGCGATCGTCAGCTGACTGGCGCCGGGCGCCAGGACAAAGCGACGATTGAAACGGTCGCGATGCGCGAAACCGCTGAGGTGATGCAGCGCATCGTCGACACGGCAGCTCATCCGCAGCGGCGCGGCCGCCGGATTGTCGACCTGCAGCACCAGCGTGCGATAGCCGCGCCAGTCGGCCGGCGGCTCCGCCAGCGTGAAGCCGGACCACTGCGCCGTGCCGAACCGCAGCCACAGCGCGCCGTCGCGAATCTCGCCCCGGGTACCGCCATACAGCTGAAAGCGGCGCAGCTCCAGCGGCGACTGAAAGGTCGCCAATCGGGGGAACTGCCGCGCGGCCTGCGCGCTGTCCCAGGCGATGGCGGTGAATGGCAACACGATCGCCGCGCAGGCCAGCGCCACCGGCAGTGCCAGCAAAAAACGCTGCCGCCACGCCAGGCGATGCTGCACCGCCAGCCAGCCGCCGACCGCACTGCCGATGACATCGAGCAGCACATCGTGCAGCGAGTAGTCGCGGCCGATCCGCAGTTGCACCAGCTCGATCGCGTAACCCACCACCGCGGTGCCGACCAGCAACAGCGGCAGCTGCCAGCGCAGCGGCGCCCGCCAGCGGCGCAGCAGCACCCACGCCAACCCGGCGAACAGTGCGACGTGCCCGAAGTTCCACAGCTCGCGCTGCCACTGCGGCGCGGTGTCGGGCTGGCGGCCGACGAACAGCAGCAGGCAGCCGATACCCAGGCCGATCGCGACCGTCAAGCGACGCCATCGCGCGGCACCCGGTGTCGCCGCCACCGGCGCCACCGCCTCTCTCTGCAGATCCAATGACAGCCTCCAGCCCCGGGGGTAACAGCCGGGCAGCATAACGCCCCACCACCGGCAAACCGCCGATGGATTCACCACGGAGCGTCGGCAAAAGGTGGCGGTGTCGAAAATCGCGACAGCTCCGGAGGAGGATCCCGATTAGATGCTCCCAACATTCGGAGCAACGCGCTGGCTGGTGAATACGGTCCCGGCACGTCGCGACGGGCCGATGACGGGAAACCTGACAGGTAGCAAATCGAGGCCGATGGCGACGAACCGTGCAGATTGAGCCGCTGAAAGCCTTCCCGGGCGGCCAATTGCCGAAGACCGGGCCGATCGAGGAGACGAAAACCCCTATCGGACTGCCGCAACTGCGGTCGCGCGCCCGAGCCACCCGTTGCAGCGATGAAAGGATATCCGGCCATTCTGTCGGCGAGCTTTACAGGCCAAGTTGAATTGAATTTTTAAAAATATATTAAGATATTGATTTATATTAATTTATAACACTTGGCCCGATACTGGCTTATGAAGCCCGCAACCATGGCACTGATGCCATCGTCGAATCAGGGATCAAGGACAGCATCATGTTTACCCGTCGTACCCCAACCATCTGCGCAATGACCGTAGCACTGCTGTTTGCCGCTGGCGCACATGCGCTTCCGGAACAGGTCGCCACCAGCAATGCTTGCCACGGCGCCAACTGCACGACCGAGGCAACCAGCGGCAAAGAGCAGCGCGCCAAGCCCGAGCCGACCACCATCGCGCTGCTGGCCATCGGCCTGATCGGTCTTGGACTGGCTCGCCGTCGGGCGAACTGACCTATCCGCCTCCCAATTGGCGCATCCTGCCGCCGAGGGCTGGAGCGAACAAAAACCCCGCCATCTGGCGGGGTTTCTTTTTGTCGACCGGCTTTCCGTCCGACAACCGATCAGCCGAACTGCCGCACCATCGAGCGCAAGTCGGCCACCAGCTGCTGCAGCCGGCGGCTGGCGCCGGCAGTCATGTCGGCGCTGTCGAGCATCTCGCTGGAGGCGCCGCTGATCGCCACCAGATTGCGGTTGATCTCCTCGGAGACCGCATTCTGCTGCTCCGAGGCGGTCGCCACCTGCGCGTTCATCGCCGTGATGCGATCGACCGCAGTGCTGATCTCGCCGAACGCCACCCCCATCTCGCGGCTGATCCCGACACTCTCGGCCGCGCGCTGCTGACCGGACTGCATCACCGACACCGCCTCCGCCGACGACTGCTGTATCTGCCGCACCATCTGCTGGATCTCGTCGGTCGACTTCTGCGTATGACTGGCCAGGTTGCGCACTTCGTCGGCAACGACGGCGAAGCCGCGCCCCTGCTCGCCGGCGCGCGCCGCCTCAATCGCGGCATTCAGCGCCAGCAGGTTGGTCTCGCTGGCGATATTGCTGATGACGTCGACCACCGAGCCGATGCGCTGGCTCTCCGCCTGCAGCTTTTCGATGACGCGGGTGGCATCGACCACCGCCGCCGACAGCGCCTCGATATCGGACACCGCGCGGTTGACCTGATGGCTGCCGGACGAGGTCTGGCCGAGCACCTCCTGCGACGCGCGCGCGGTCTCCTCGGCATTGCGCGCCACCTCGTGCACGGTGGCGGTCATCTCGTTCATCGCGGTGGCGACCTGATCGAGCTCCATCTGCTGGCGGCGCATGCCGCTGGTGGTCTGCTCGACGATGACGCCGGTCTCCTCGGCGACGGCGCCGACCGTGGCAGTGGCCTCGTCGACCCGGCACAGGATGGTGCGGGCGCGCGCCTGCAGCGCATCCAGCACCACCGCCAGCTGGCCCACCTCGTCACCGCGACCGCTGTAGACGCGCTGCGCCAGCGGGTCGTGATAGAGCGCCTGCGAGCGCTGCGCCAATGCACGCAGCGGCTGCACCAGTGCCAGTCCGGTGCCGGCCGCCAGCAGCAGCGTCAGCCCGGCGGCCAGCCAGCTGCCGCCCTGCACCGCGGCGGCGATGGCCGGCAGCGCCACCAGCGGCGCCAGCAGCAGCGCCTTGTTGCCCATCGACAGATTGGCCGGCGCCAGCCGCGCCAACAGATTCGAACGGCCCTCGCGCAGACCGCGATAGATCGCCTCGGCGCGCGTCACCGCCGCCCGCGACGGGCAGCTGCGCACCGACTGGTAGCCGATCACCTGGCTGCCGTCGAAGATCGGCGTCACATAGGCATCGACGTAGTAGTGGTCGCCGTTCTTGCAGCGGTTCTTGACCAGCCCCATCCACGGCCGCCCCTGCTTCAGCGCCTGCCACAGCTGCTCGAACGCCTGCACCGGCATCTCCGGGTGACGCACAAGGTTGTGGGCGCGACCGACCAGTTCGTCGCGGCTGAAGCCGCTGATGGCGACGAAGGCATCGTTGGCGCTGGTGATGATCCCTTTCGGGTCGGTGGTGGAGATCAGGTGATCGCCGTCGCGCAGAGGGTGTTCGCGGCCCGTGACCGGCTGGTTATTTTTCATGGCGGCTCATTCTTCATGACGACCCGACCCGCCGACATGGCGGATACGGCTGTGAGAACGCCTAACTATAGACCCGACCCCAAAAGGTCGCCGGTGGCGAGTTTTGCGCTACATCAAAGCTTGCTGGCCGCCAGATGCTGTACCAGCTCGTCGAGCATGCGCAGCGACAGCCCCCACACCCGCTTGCCGTCGACCATGTAGTAGGGAATCTGCCGCACCGCCCCCTCGCCGCGATACTCCATGATCTGGCGCTGGCCGGGGTCGGCGATGGTCGCCAGCGGCACCCACAACAGGCCCGCCACCTCATAGTTCGGCGTCAGCGATGGCAGTTGCTGCAGCAGGTAGACGTAGGGCGTGATGACCATGAACCGCCCCAGACCGGGACGCGAACGCGGGCTGACATCGGACAGCCGCGCCAGCAGCCGGCCGTGCTGGCGCAGATCGAGGCCGACCTCCTCCAGCGTCTCGCGCAGCGCGGCGTCGAGCGTGCTGCGATCGCCCGGATCGACCATGCCGCCGGGAAAGGCCATCTGCCCGGACCAGCGGTCATTGTCACGGGTGGCGCGCTCGATCATCAGCACCTCGACACCGGCCGCCCCCTGCCGCAGCGGCAACGCCACCGCCGCCCGCCGCGCCAGCCGGCGGAACCACTTGCGTTTCGCCCGCAGCGCGCTCAGGCGCTCGGCCGTCATCTCAATCGAATGCAACACCACAGCCACTGTCCCGACATCTTCAGATCACTTTTTCAGGCAACAGAGATTACCGTTTCAGTCCAGCAGCTCGTAGGTCGACCTGCGGTTCTGCGTCAGAATATGCTCCCTTCGCGCACCGACCGAGCCACCGCAATGAGCAGTAAGCACGCCCCTCTGGTTCAACTCGACGACATCCATTTCAGCTACCACCTGGAGCCGGCGCTGCTGCTGCCGCAGTGGGCCTGGCGTCGCGACCAGCACTGGGCCGTGGTCGGCGGCAATGGCGCCGGCAAGACCACGCTGGCGCTGCTGCTGCGCGATCTGCGCCGGCCGCAGCGCGGCAGCGTGCAGTGGGCCGATGGCATCGACCCCGAACGCGACTTCATCCATGTCTCGTTCAGCCTGCAGAAAGAGCTGATGGCGATCGATGCCCGCTTCGACAACTCCAACGAGAGCGAAGACGCCTTCGATGTCGGCACCACGGTACGCGCCGCAATCCTCGACGGCCGGCCGGCCGACCCGCGTTTCGACGAACTGGTGGCGGCGTTCGGCATCGGTCACATCCTCGACCGCGGCATCCGCTACATCTCCACCGGCGAGGGGCGCAAGACACTGCTGGCGCGCGCCATCTTCGCGCAGCCAAAAGGACTGATTCTCGACAACCCACTGGAAGGGCTCGACCTCAACGCCCAACGCGAAGTGCTGGCACTGATCGAGCGGCTGCTGACGCGCGACACGCCGCTGCTGTTGTTGCTGCCAGACGGCGCACAGCTGCCGCAGGGGGTCACCCATGTGCTGCATCTGGAGCGCGGCAAAGTGATCGCCTGCGGTGCACGCGACACGGTGAAGCTCGACGACGGCGAAGCGCATGTCGGCGAGGGGCCGCTGCCGCCGCCGCTGTTGCGCGCGAATCCGCTCGACGCCAATGCCGACCCGATCGTCATGGAGGGTGTCTCGGTCAGCCTCAACGACCAGCCGATCCTGACCGACATCCACTGGCGACTGGCGCGCGGCCAGCACTGCTGTATCAGCGGCCCCAACGGTGCCGGCAAGTCGACACTGATGTCGCTGATCAACGGCGACAGCCACAAGGCCTACGGCCAGCCGCTGTGGCTGTTCGGTCGCAAGCGCGGCAGCGGCGAGAGCGTGTGGGAGGTGAAGGCCAACTGCGGCATCGTCAACACACCGCTGCAGCTGAACTTCGTCGGCCGCCAGCGCGTGCTGGAGGTGGTGGCGTCGGGGCTGTACGACTCGGTCGGCCTCTATCAGGACTGCACCGGCCGCGAGAAGGAGCTGACGCTGGCGTGGATCGACGCCGCCGGCCTGACGCCGCTGGCGAAGCAGCGCTTCGACGAACTGAGTTTCGGCGAGCAGCGGATGGCGCTGCTGGCGCGGGCGATGGTGAAGTCGCCGCCGCTGCTGATCCTCGACGAACCGTGCCTCGGCCTCGACGGCGCCCACCGCCGCCAGTTCCTGGCGCTGGTCGACCGCATCGCCGCGCAGGGCCACACGCAGGTGCTGTTCATCAGCCACGAGGCGGGGCAGCTGCCGACCTGCATCAACCAGTGGCTGCGGCTGGTGCCGCATGAAGCGGGCGGCTACACCGCCGAGGTTTCCGACAGTCCTCCCCTATGAGCGCTTCGTCATTCTGCGCGGAGCAAAGCGGAGTCGCAGAATCCATAAGGCGACTGCATCCATCATGGATTCCGCGACTGCGCGCGGAATGACGGCAACGGACTCAAGCCACCCTAACTGCCGAACGTCGCCCCATCGATGAACAGATCCGGCCCCAGCTCGATCTCGCCGCGCGTGCCTGGCGCCAGCCACGGCGTCGCGTGCAGCCCCTCCGGCTTGTCGTCGGCCAGTGGCAGGTTGTGCAGCTCGTCGAACACCGCGCGGTGCAGGTCGCTGCGGTAGACACGCCGGATCACCGACTCCGCCACCACCTCGTCGCGCAGCTGGCGCCAGCGCTGCATCTGCTGCAGGAACCAGCGCGCCTGCGAGCGCCACGGGAAGTTGGCCTGATAGCGGTGGAACACATGGAAATGATCGGCGCCGCGCGGTTGCTGCGACAACCCCACCGGCAGTTCGGCATGCAGCGGCTGCGCCAGCCAGTCGGGGGGGACGTCGAGGTACGGCCCCTCCAGCGAACCGCGCCGCTCGATCAGCGCCAGCGCCTCGTCGATATTGGCGTCGGCCCACGCCGCCGCCTGCGACAGCGCGCGCAACAGCGCCGCGTGTGTCTCGGGGTGCTGTTCGGCCCACTGCTCGGTGACGCCGAACACCTTCTCCGGCGCGTTCTGCCAGATCTCGTAGCCAGTCACCAGACACTTGCCGAGCCCCTGCGCGACGGCGCAGCTGTTCCACGGCTCACCGACGCAGAACGCATCGATATGTTCGAGCCGCAGGTTGTCGACCATCTGCAGCGGCGGCAGCGCCACCAGCTTGACGTCGCGCACCGGGTCGATGCCGGCCGCCGCCAGCCAGTAGCGCAGCTGATAGTTGTGGCAGGAGAACGGGAACACCGTCGCCAACACCAGCGGCTCCAGCCCCGATTCGGCGCGTTCGCGCACCACCGCGGCCAGCGCACGCGCCGCATCGAGCGCGGTCTCGCCCTGCGCGCGCGCCTGCAGTGCAGCGAACAGGCGATTGGAAACGGTGATGGCGTTGCCGTTCAGGCCGAGCGTGAACGCGGTCAGCATCGGCTTCTTCAGGCCGCCCATGCCGAGCGTCGCCGCCAATAGCATCGGCGCCAGCATCTGAGCGCCGTCGAGCTGATCGACGATCAGCTTGTCGCGAATGTTGGCCCACGACGCCTCGCGACACAGCTCTACCCGCAGCCCCTGCTCGGCAAAAAAGCCCCGCTCGCGCGCCACGATCAAGGGCAGGCAGTCGGTCAGCGGGATATAACCGAGCCGCAGCTCCGGTTTTTCAATGGTCATGAATTACCTCAAATTTCAGCCGGCTCAACGAGCGCGACGATTACACCGACTCAGCCATCCAGCAGTTCGAATACGGCAATGATGTTGGCCGCCACCTCCGGCAACCGCTGGCCGCGATCCATCGCCATCTTGCGCATCGCGCTGTAAGCCTCCTGCTCACTCATGCCGCGCTGCTTCATCAGGTAACCCTTGGCGCGCTCGATGGTCTTGCGATCGGCCAGTTGCGTGCGCGTCTCCTCCAGTTCACGGCGCAGCGCGTGGTATTCACGAAAACGGGCGATGGCGACATCGACGATCGGTTTCACCCGGGCAGGATTCAGGCCGTCGACGACATAGGCACTGACCCCGGCGCGCACCGCGCGTTCGATGGTCTCGGTGTCGCCCTCGTCGGCGAACATCACCACCGGGCGCGGATTGTCGCGATGCACCTCGGCCATGTGTTCGAGCGTGTCGCGATCGGGCGAATCGAGGTCGATGACGATGACATCCGGCTGCAGCCTGGCCACCTGTTCGGCGAGACCGGCGGCGCTGCTGAGGCGCGCGATCACCGTGAACTTGTGATCGGTCAGCGCCTGTTCGAGCAGGGCGGCGCGCGCCGGCTGGTCATCGACCAGCATCACGGTGAGGGGGCTTTGAGAGGGTGACGACATCGACAATCCGGTTCACGACGGGGTAACGGCGCCGGCGCGAGGCCGGTCTGTCGGGAGCAAAGCAAGCGCGGTGCCAGCCTCTTACCTCCGGCCAGTCCGACACGTTTAATCGACGCCGGGAGCCGGATCGGCATCAACTAAGTGCGCGCGGGAACCGGGTCGCACCAAAACAAGGCAATGCCGCCGTGACAGCACCCGCCGGTATCAGCGCAAATAAAAAAAGCCCTTAGCGGAATAAAAAATTGCCGGGAGCAATTTTTAACGTCGCGTCAGCGACGGCCCGGAGGGTGGCGGCCATGGACGGCACGCCATAAAAAAGCCCTTAGCGGAATAAAAAAGCCCCGCCGAGTAGCGGGGCCATGGGGAGCGAAACCTGGAGAGGCGCGTGGAGGACGGTCAGCCGCAGCGGCCGGACCGGCATTTGTAGATGCCGCCTTTCCCCGAATAGAAGGTGCCGTTGTGATACTTGTTGTTCTGGAACTCGCCGACGAAGCGATCGCCGTTGGCCCACTCGAAGGTACCGGTGCCCTGCCGCGTGTTGGCGGAGAAGTTGCCGACGTATTTGCTGCCGCCACGCCAGGTGTAGGTCCCCTCACCGTGCTTGGAGCCGAAGGCCCAGCGTCCGCTGTAGCGATCACCGGAGGCATAGACCAGGGTGCCGATGCCGTGCATCTTGCCCTGCTCGAAGTTGCCCTCGTAGCGACCGCCGCTGCGAAACTCCACCACGCCGGCACCATCGGGTACACCGGCCGTACATTGACCGGTGTAGATACCGGTCTGCCCGCTATCGTGGGGATCCACGTAGTTGGTCTTGCAGGTTTGTTGCCCCGCCGAGTGGACACTCGCAATCGTAACGCCCGGATCAACTGCGTGGGCCGCACTCGCCAGAAACAGCACGCTCAACGCTATCAATGCTCGCATGACTGATTCCTCCTGAGTTGCGTCGAGCCGAATCTAGTCAACGCTGAGACATGCAACAAGCGCGGTTTGTGACACGCGACAACGCAAAGCAGGCGTTAGCTTTATTCATCACTAACACCTCCATCGAGCGGCAACCGTTTCGTGCCACTGCGCTGACGGCAACCCCCACCGCCACACCCTTCCGCGACAAACCGCGTCAACAAAACAGCCATTGCAGCCTCATGCGCAGCCCGCACCTCCCGCTTCGTCAAATAACCGGCCCTGCAAACCACCCCAGTTACCCCGAGCTCCCGGCGACGACCCCAACGCCACGGAATCGGCGCCCACGGAACGCTCGAACGTTCAATCAAAAGTGTCCGGGTTAACGAAATATCAAACTCGAACATGCGCTTACCGAACCACAACAGCAAATGAATCACCCCAGCCAACTTCCCGCCGCCACCCGGTTAGACGCACAACGGGAAATCCATACCGCCCCTATAAAAAAACAATCTAGCGTCCGCACCGCGAATGCGGGCTCTACGGATTGCATCGCGGCGCACTGCCGCCGCGAAAACAGCGGTGGCATAATGCGGCTCCGGCGTCAGCTCGGGTTTCGAGCATCGATCGGCACCGCCGCCCACACCAGCTACCCACGTTGAGCAGATGCGTCGCGCGCCTCCGGGCGGGTTTCGACAACCGCCGCGCGCGACCAGACAGGATTGAGACCCGCATGCAACGACTTCCCCAGGTTCTGCAAAGCCAATCGCTGCAGCCCTCGCTGATCACCGTCATCACCACGCTGGCCGACGGCTGCCGCGACATCGCCCGCAACATCAGCCGTGGCGCGCTGGCCGATGTGCTCGGTGCCGCCGGTGCCGAGAACGTGCAGGGGGAGCAGCAGAAGAAACTCGATGTCATCGCCAACGACATTCTCAAGGCGCTGCTGCAGGCGGAGCCGAGCGTGCGCGCGCTGGCCTCCGAGGAGGAGGAGCAGATCGTGCCGTGCAGTGCGGACGGTCGCTATCTGGTGGCGTTCGATCCGCTCGACGGCTCGTCGAACATCGATATCAACGGTCTGGTCGGCACCATCTTCTCGATCTACGACGTACCCGGCGCAACCCCGGTGCAGGCGCAGGACTTCCTGCGCCCCGGCCGCCAGCAGGTCGCCGCCGGCTACGTCATCTACGGCCCGTCGGTGATGCTGGCGCTGACCGCCGGCCAGGGCGTGCAGATGTACACGCTGGACCCGCTCAGCGGCGACTTCATCCTCAGCGTCGACCGCGTGTCGATCGCGGCGGAAACCAGGGAGTTCGCCATCAACATGTCGAACCAGCGCTTCTGGTCGGCGCCGATGCGCGGCTACATCGCCGACCTGCTGCTCGGCAGCGACGGCCCCCGCGGCAAGAATTTCAACATGCGCTGGATTGCGGCGATGGTGGCCGACGTGCATCGCATCCTGTGTCGCGGCGGCATCTTCGCCTACCCGTGGGATCGCCGCGAAGCGGACAAGCCGGGCAAGCTGCGGCTGTTGTACGAGGCGAACCCGATGGCGCTGCTGGTGGAGCGCGCCGGCGGCGAAGCGTGGACCGACAGCGACAAGATCCTCGATCTGCAGCCACAGCAAATTCACCAGCGGGTGCCGGTGATTCTCGGTTCAGCGGAAGAGGTGCTCAGCTGCGTCGATTACCACCGACGCGGCTGAGCCAAGGGCGACACCAGATTTACGAAGAACGAGAGACCCGCGAAACAACCGCGAACTACCAACCCTGCAGCGCCACCGCGCTGCCTGCGGACACCGCCGGACGATGCATCAGCTCGCGCACGCGTGGCGCTTGCCGACGCGGCGGATGAGCGCTCATCGACAGCTGCGGCTGACCTCCCCCATTTGCCACATGAAGGGGGCTGATCTCATCGAAATGCGCCAGACGCCGGAACTCGGCAAACGGCATCTCCACCGACTCGCTGCGAATACCCGCCGAAAAGAAGATCGAACGGTCGCTGTCGAACAGCGGCAGCGCATAGGCATTCAATCCGAACAGATGCCCGACCGGCGGGATCGCGCCGGGTTCGCAGCGCGGAAAACAGCGGGCCAGTGCGCGCACCGGCGCCAGCTCCACCCGCTTTGCCGCCAGCGCGCGCCGCAAGGCATCGAGCGCGAGACGGACATCGGCGGGAGCCAGCACCAGCGCCGGCGTGCCGTCGACCCTGACCAGTACCGGCTTGACCAATCGTCGCAACGGCACCCGCAACGCCTCTGCCAGTTCGGCCGAACGGTCGACTGGCGCGTGCTGGTGCAGCTGGTAGACAGCCCGGCAGCGGTTCAGATAGTCGATCAGCAACGAACTCGCCATGCTCCGTCCTCCCTCGGGGTCCTGACAGCAAGCGTTAGAGCGCGGAATCGCAGAAGCTATCCCAGCCCGGCAAGGGTGTCGTGCACCAAAAAAAGACTGTTTTGTTATATCGCTCTTATTCAGGCGGTTAGGCGGGCTTCTTCACGTATGGCTAAATCGACGGCCGCGATGACCGCCATTGGCGCTTATTCCTGCGGTTTTATTTCGGGCTTCACTTGCGGCTCAACCCCGGCTTCGACGCCGGCTTTGAAAGCCAACGGATCGACCGGCATCACCGCCGGATCGACCGGCGCGCGCTGCCCCAGCCCGCCCATGACGATCATCTGCAGCGCCTCGCCCGGCGACATGTCAACCGGCGTCAGTCGCGCGCGCGGCAACACCACCGCGTAACCGCCGACCTGATAGCTCATCGGCAGGTAGACCAGATCGAACTCCGCCGGCAGCCAGGCAACGCCGTGGCCACCCTGTTGCAGCACGATGCCAAACACGCGCCCCTCGACGCCGGCGACATCGACCAGCACGACACCGCCACCGTGCGCGCGCTCCTTGCCGCTGAGAAGATCCGTTAGCTGTCGCACCACCGGGTAAATGCGCCCGATCACCGGCGTGCGCTCGACCCAGCGCTCCAGCACCTCGCCGACCTTGCGCATCAGCACGTTGCGGGTGGCGACCCCGAGCAGGAACGCCGCCACCAGAAACAGCGCCAGCGCCAGCCCCGGCAGGTACCAGCTGGCCGGCAGCACCAGCAGGATCATCGGCCGCAGCATCTGCTCGATGTAGCGACTGATCCAGACCACGAACATCACCGTGACCAGCGCCGGCACCAGCAACAGCAGGCCGCGCAACGTCTGCGCCGTCACCCAGCGCCAGAAACCTGCCAATTCCATGATTTTCCCCGAAGCAATTGCCGCATCAACAAGCGGCGGTTAGCCTACCACGACGCTGTTTTGTTGCTGTGGTGGCACTGTGATCTTCACCTTTCTCGGCACCTCCGCCGGCATGCCGACACGCGAGCGCAATGTCACCGCGCTGGCGATCGGCATCGAGCGGGAGCGCGACTGGTATCTGGTCGACTGCGGCGAGGCGACACAGCACCGGCTGCTGCAGATCCGCCACGGCGCGGCCACGCTGCGCGCCATCTTCATCACCCATGTGCACGGCGACCACTGCTTCGGCCTGCCGGGACTGATCGCCAGCGCCAACATGAGCGGGCGCACCGCGCCGCTGACGATCTGCGCACCGGAGGGCATCGAGGAGTTCGTGCGCACGGCGCAGCGCTGCACCGACATGAGCAGCCTCAACTACCCGCTGCAGTTCGTGCGCAGCGATCTGCCCGATTTTTGCTACTGCGACGAGCACGTCATCGTCGACAACTGCGAACTGTCGCACCGGGTGCCGAGCTTCGCCTATCGCCTCACCGAAATCGTGCGTGAGCGCCACCTCGACGAGTCACTGCTGGAGCAATACGACGTGCCGCGCGGCCCGCTGTGGGGCGCCTTGCAGCGCGGCGAAGCGGTGACAACCGCCGATGGCCGCACCGTCGCGCCGCAACAGGTGTGCAAACCGCAGCGCACGCCACGCCGCGTCGTGGTCGGTGGCGACAATGATCGTCCCGAGCTGCTGGAGCCGCTGCTGCGCGACTGCGACCTGCTGATCCACGAGGCAACCTTCAGCGAAGCGGTGCTCGCAAAAGTCGGACCGCACTACCAGCACAGCACGCCGCAACAGGTGGCGCGCAGCGCCGAGCGCGCCGGTGTGCCGCACCTGATCCTGACTCACTTCAGCCAGCGCTACCGGCGCCAGCCGCGCGACGGCGAGCAGGGCATCGCCGAACTGGAGGCGGAAGCGCGCGCAACCTATCGCGGCGAACTGTTCATGGCTCAGGATCTGGCGCAGTTCGAACTGGCGCGCGACCATCGGTTGCGCGAGTGTTAGCCTCGACAGCCGACACCCTAAACCCGGCCACAGCCCGCTGCGGAGGAACGTCATGGACACATCGACCCACGACCTGAGCGCCCTGTTCAAGCAACTGGGACTGCCCGACACCGGTACCGCGATCAGCCATTTCCTGCGCCACCACCAGCTGGAACCCGGCCTGCCGCTGGCCGATGCCAGCTTCTGGAGCCCGGCGCAGCGCCAGTTTCTGTGCGAGTCCTGGCACCAGGATTCGGACTGGGTCGAAGCCATCGACGCCCTTGCGGCGCGGCTGTGCCACTGAGGTCGCCAACCGATGATGAAGTGGCTTCGCACCGGCTGGCGCATCGGTCTTTTCTGCACGCTGCTGGCGGCGACCGCCGGCCTGCACGCACAGGAGCGCCATCTGCGCACCGTGCCGATGCAGCGCGCGCTGCCGGAGCAGGTCGCCCCGCTGCTGGCGGCGCAGGTCGGCCCCGGCTCCACGGTGACGCCCTACGGCAATCAGCTGATCCTGAATGTCACCGACGCCGAATACGTGCAGATCCAGCAGCTGCTGCAACAACTCGACAGCGCGCCGCGCTCGCTGTCGATCGCGGTGCGCGGCCTGCGCAACAGCAGCACGCAGATCACTTCGGGCAGCGTGCGCGGCAACTGGGGCAATGACGATGTGCGCGTCAGCAGCGGCGGCTGGCAGCCGCGCAACACCACCACGGTGCAGGTCGAGCAGCGCAACGTGCAGGGCAGCGGCAGTGGCGACCAGCAGGTGCGCGCACTCGAAGGGACGGCCGCCTACATCGGCAGCGGCTCGCTGCAATCGTTCCATACCGGCTACGGCTCGCGCGAAGTGGTACCGGTGGAGAGCGGCTTCTACGCCACCGCGCGCGTGATTGGCGACGAGGTGGTGGTCGACATCGACCAGCGCGACGATCGCACGGCCGGCAATACCATCCGCACCGCCGGCATCAACACGCAGGTGCGCGGCAGATTGGGTGAGTGGATTCCGCTCGGCGGGGTTGCGCAGCAGGAGCAGCAGCGCGAACGCGATGTCGGCAGCTATCGCAACGAGCAGTCGAGCATCGGCAGCGATGTTGCGATCAAGGTCGACCTGCTGGATTGACGCCCGCCGTTACCCTCGACGGCAACTCTCTATAAACAACTACGCGCGCGGGTCGTTCTGTTCGAGCTGGCTTTCGAGATAGCGGCGCGCCTTCTCCGATTCACCGAGCCGGTAGCGCAGATCGGCCGTCTCCTGCCGCGCCTGCTGCAATTGTTGCTGCAGCGCCTCGCGCTCCGTCTCCAGCGCCAGCTGCTGCTGCGCCATCTCGTGCTGCCAGTAGCGCTTCGCCGCGCGCTGCGCGATCAGGTAACCGAGCACGACACCGACGACCACGGCCAGCAACCAGGCAACGAACATGATCTGTCTCCGGTGATGTGCAGCGCTGTCTCGCTTTGAGGTGCGCTGTCGCAACTGATGTCGAAAAACTGTTGTCGAAAAAATCAGGCGTAGAACCGCGCCCCGCGCATCTGCCAGCGGCAGTTGGATGAGAACTGGCGCGACAGGAAATCGGCCTGATCCGGCAGGATGCGGCGGCTGTTGACCAGCGCCAGAAACTCGGCCGGGTTGGGGCGAAACGGCAGCGCGCGCAGTTCCACGCCGACCTCTTCCGGCTTGCGGTTGCCCTTGTGCTGATTGCAGCGACGGCAGGCCGCCACCACGTTCTCCCAGCTGTCGCGACCACCGCGCGAACGCGGCAGCACATGGTCGCGGGTCAGTTCGTGATAACCGAAGCTGCTGCCGCAGTAGAGGCACTCGTAGTTGTCGCGTTCGAACAGTGCGCGATTGGAGAGCGGCGGCTTGGTGCGCTGGCGCGCCAGCTGATCGCCACCGCAGGCGAGGATGCTCGGCAGCTCGATGATGGTGCGCTCGCCGGTCAGGCGGCTGCGGCCGCCGTGAATCTGGAAGATGGTCTCGCCCAGCGTCCACAGAATCAGATCGCGCGAATAGAGACAGACAGCCTCCTGCCAGCTCAACCAGTCGATCGGTTGTCCCGCTTTATTCAACCGTAAAATCTGCACAACCCGGCCTCCGCGACGCGTCCGCCACACCGGCCTGGCCGGTGACTGCTGGCCCTGCAAAAAACCGGGTCATTATTGGCGTGCGATTGCTGCTTTTTCAACCACAACAACCATTTGTCGCCTCGAATTGCAGTGCGCTCTAACCCTTCTCTCGCATGCGCCGCCACGGGATCACGGTCAGCTCGCCATCGCGTTCGGTCAGCTGCGCCTCGATGCCGTAGACCTCGCGCAGGTGACCCTCGGTCAGCACCTCGCGCGGGGTGCCGGCACAGACCTGGCGACCGCGATCGAGCAGCACCAGCCGGTCGCAGAAGCGGGCGGCGTGATTGAGGTCGTGCAGCACGGCGATGGCACCGCCGCCGCGATGGGCGTGGTCGCGCAGGATCTCCATGAC
>CAZWXW010000026.1:0-36679 GCA_964638025.1 uncultured Verrucomicrobiaceae bacterium | reverse complement strand
TGGATCTCGTCGCCGGTGCGGTCGAGGAAGCCGGTGTTGATGAAGATGACGCGATTCCTGGCGGCGTGGATGCACGCCTTCAGGTTCAGCGTGGTGCGCCGCTCCTCGTCCATGATGCCGATCTTCAGCGTGTGGCGCGTCAGGCCGAGCAGATCCTCGATGCGGTCGAACAGCTTGTTGGCGAAGGCGACTTCGTCGGGGCCGTGCATCTTTGGTTTGACGATGTAGACGCTGCCGCTGCGTGAATTGCGGAATTTGCCGTGGCCGCGCAGGTCGTGCATGGCGCAGAGGCTGGTGACGATGCCGTCGAGAATACCTTCCGGCACTTCGCTGCCGGTGCCGTCGATGACGGCATCGGTTGTCATCAGGTGACCGACGTTGCGCACCAGCAGCAGGCTGCGGCCGTGCAGCGTCAGCGTGCCGCCATCGACGGCGACATAGTCGCGGTCGGCGCTGAGCGTGCGCGCCAGCGTGCTGCCGCCCTTGTCGAAGCTGGCGCTCAGCGTGCCCTTCATCAGGCCGAGCCAGTTGCGATAGACCTCGACCTTGTCGGCCGCATCGACCGCGGCGACCGAATCCTCGCAATCCTGAATGGTCGTCAGCGCCGCTTCGAGCAGCACGTCCTTGATCCCGGCGGCATCGTCGCGGCCGATGATGTGGCTGCGATCGATCTGGATTTCGATATGCAGGCCGTGGTGCCGCAGCAGGATGTCGCTCGGCGCGCCGGCGTCGCCGCGATAACCGATCAGTTGCGCCGGTGTTGCCAGCGCGGCGTCGCCGTTGCCGGTGATGGCGACGAGTTCGCCGCTGCGAATCGCGAACGCCGTGACATCGGCGTAGCGGGCATTGGCGAGCGGCACGCTGCGGTCGAGAAATGCCTTCGCGTAGTCGATGACACGCGCACCGCGCACCGCGTTGTAGCCGCCGGCGCGCTCGGCACCGCTCTCTTCGGCGATGACATCGGTACCGTACAACGCGTCGTAGAGGCTGCCCCAGCGCGCATTGGCGGCATTCAGCGCAAAACGCGCGTTCATCACCGGCACGACCAGCTGCGGCCCCGCGATGCGGGCGATTTCGTCATCGACATTGCTGGTGCCGACCGTGAAGTCGGAGACCTCCGGTGCCAGATAACCGATTTCGCGCAGAAAGGCCTGTTGCGCGGCTGGTGTGGTGGCATCGGCGCCACGCTGCTGATACCACGCATCCAGTTGCGCCTGCAGTTCGTCGCGACGCGCCAGCAGGGCGCGGTTCTCTCCCTTCAGCTCGCGAATCAGATCGGCGCAGCCGCTCCAGAATCGATCCGCCGTCAGGCCGGAGCCGGGCAGTGCCTCGCCTTCGATGAAACGGGCGAGCTGAGCGTCGACCTGTAGGCCGGCACGGGTGATGCGTTGGGTCATGACAGGCTCCTTTATGAATTGTTTTGGAGGTGCTGCCGACCAACGCGGTTCAACGGAATGAATGCGATCGAAGGTCGTCGGCGCGGTCAGGAGGGGCCGACTATAGCCAGCCGTGTAGTTGCCTGTAAACGACAAAGGGGCACCAATCCGACTGTTAAAAAGTGCCGAAATTCGAGAGTTTCGGTAGCTTTTTTACAAAGGGCGGTGCGTTGCGGCTGGAGATGTCAGTGTGTCGCCACCTGGCGGTAGATGTCTGCCGTGATGCGGGCGCATTCGGCCCAGGTAAAACCTCTTGCTCGAAGCAGTCCGGCGTCGCGCTGTTGTGTCCATAAACCGTCGTCATTGATCAATCGAAGCATGCCTTCGAGGCAACCGCTGCTATCTCCCGGCTCGAAATAGCAAGCCGAATCGCCAGCCACTTCCGGCATCGCGGAGATTCTGCTTACCAGTGTCGGCGTGCCGCTCGCCATCGCTTCAACCACCGGTAGCCCGAATCCTTCGTATAACGAGGGGAACAGCAATAGTCGGGCGCCGGCGAGCAATGCGGCCACCGTGGCATCGTCCTGATATCCGATCAGGTGCACTTGCCCGCTGGTGATGGCGCGATGCAGGTGGGGCGCCAGCTGATCGGTATGCCAGCCTGGCATGCCGGCGATCAGCAGCGGAAACTGCTGGCGCAGTGCTGCTGGCAACATCAGGTAGCACTCCAGCCCAAACTGCAAGTTCTTGCGCGGCTCCAGTGTGCCGACGCACAGCAAATAGTGGCGGGGTGTTACGCCGAACTGGCTCAGGACAGGTGCCAGTTCTTCATCGCTGCGAGGGTGAAAGTGTGCAGCCGCACCGAGCGGGGCTACCGTCACCTTGTGTGCAGGGATGCCGTAGTGCTGCTGTGCCTCGGACGCGATAAATCTTGAATCAAAGAGAATGCGCTGTGTTCGCTGCAGTGCTGCGGGGAAGCGGCGTTCTATCTCCCGGAGCCGATCAGGCGGCTGTGTTTGCGGATAGTGCACATGAGTCAGGTCATGCACTGTCATCAACATCGGCCCGTCGAATTCGAGCGGCCATAGACTAGGCTCGTGATACACCTGTGGGCGCAGATTCCGGGCACCAATTGCAAAGCTGAGTTGCTGCAGCTGTCGACGTAAAGTGTAGGCGTTAGGCAGCAGATGCTTGGCCACTCCTGCTGCTCGCGAGTAACCAGGAAGGGGCGATTCAGGCACCCGAGCTCGCCATCGCATGCCGTCGAAGAATAGAAGCTCCAGATCGCTTTGGGCGGCGAGTGCTTTGCTCAGCTCCGCGACGTACCGGCCGATGCCAGTACGTGGGGCGCGCAAGATGGCGGTGTTAAGCGCGACGCGCATCGACTGTTTTTTCCGTATTTAACCCATCGAGAACGCCATTGATCAGCTGCCGACTGGCTTCCGGCCAGTCAATCCACTGCCACACACCGATCGATCGGGCTGCGGGAAAAATTCCACTCGCTTCGAACGCCTGCACCAACTCCACCAGGCTGCTCGGTTTGGCGAGATCAAAGTAGGCCATGAAGTCGCCGCCAACCTCGCGAAATACTGGGATGTCGCTGGCCATTGCGGGCAGGCCGCGCTGCATCGCTTCGACCAACGGCAAGCCAAAGCCTTCTACATGGGACGGGAAGATCAGCGCGCGAGCGTGTGAGTAGGCATGTTCCAGGCTGCGATCATTGGCCTTGTTGAACATGAAGAGCCGCTTGTTCCACTGTGGATGCTGTTTGATCCGCTGTATCAGTGCGTCGCATTTCCAGCCGATCTTGCCGATGATGCAGAGCCGGATATCGCTGCCCTGCTCCCACAGCAGATCAAAGGCGTCGAGCAGATAGCTGTGGTTCTTGCGCGGCTCGACCGTACTGACCGTCAGATAGACCGGCGCTCCTGCTTCGAATATTTGCGCCAGTTCCGGTTGTATGGCGTTGTGTTGAGTGGATAGATCGAGCTCCGATCCGAGGTAGAAATGGCTGTGCCAGCGCTGGCTCGCCGCCGGCTTGCCAAGGCGGCGCTGCAACTCCGCATCCACCTGCTTGCTGATGGTTTTCGAAATGGCCATGAAGCCGTCGGCCGTTTCGGCGATCCAGTCGAACCATCGATCGAAAACCCGCACCAGTCCTTCGTCGCAGAACTGCGGATGGGTAAGAGGTATCAGGTCGTAAATGACCGAGACGATACCAACGCCCTGTGCCTTCAGGCGGTTTGCCAATGGAAACAGGTCGTCGTGCCAGGAGGAGTCCAGCAGCAGCAACTGGTCGCCATCCTGAATCTGCAGCGGAACGGCTCGCTGCGGTGCAGGCTCCTTGTGGCGATTGAGCCAGTTCAGCAGGCGCAGTGGTACTCCGATGACAAAGCTTACGGATCTGAACAGCACGTACAGCAGAAATTGCAGTGGCCGGGAGCTGCTTATTGGCTTGCGTCGCTTGAGATATGAGTGCAGGTACCAGAGACGATTGCGCAGGTGATCGAGTGTGACAACGAGCTGCTGGTACATTCCACGGACTTTTTCCCCGTGCAACGGGGTCAGGCTCAAGACGCGGTAGAGCTTGTCGCGGTGCAGCATGACCGGGATGCATTCGACGGCCATGGCGTCCTGATCCAGCGTGCGGATGATGTTGCGCACCACTCGCTGAATGCCGGAGTTGTCGCGGGGGTGTTCGTAGACGTATGTGCACTCGATGAGCAGACGCATGGCGAATGATTTCCCCTACTTCGGCAACGTGGCGGTACTGCGCTTTATGTGCACGGTGGCATCCAGTGATGCCGAGCCGACGAAGTCCGGTTTTATTGTATTTATGACATGGAAGATCAGGGCGAGATCGCGCCATTCGTAGTTGGTGTCGAGGTGGGAGTCGAAGCGCGACAGCGACAGCGAGATCGAGTAGTTGCCCTTGCCGATGTTGGCGGCGAATGCATAGCGGTAGGTGATCATCTCGCCAGCGCGAAGCTGCTCCTCGGGCTGCTTCAGCCGGTGCGTGTTGATGCCGTAGATCGTCTGCCCCATGTGGTCCTTGATCATGAAGCCGAGCACCAGCCGCGGAATGTCGGCGTTGATACGCACCTTCACCTGCAGCGTGACCTGGCTGCCGACCTCGACGACATCGATAGCGCGGCCGTGTTCATCGAGCAGCTCCATGCTGTCTATCGTCGCCTCGCCGTTGCCGGAGATGGTCCTGACGCGACCGTCGGGCAGCGTCTCCCGGCGAATGCTGGTCTGTGTCCGCTCGGCCAGCATCGCGCTATAGAAATCCATGACTGATTCCGGGTCGCCCTGCGTCGCGATCCGGCCCTGATCGAGCAGGATCGCGCGGTCGCAGATCGACTGGATGGTCTGGCGGTCGTGCGACACCATTAGCAGCGTCGTGCCGGCGTTACGGAATGAGCGGATGCGGTCGAAACTCTTGTGCTGGAAATAGGCATCGCCGACCGACAGCGCCTCGTCGACGATCAGCACGTCCGGGCGCGACGCGGTGGCGATGCTGAACGCCAGCCGCACCTGCATGCCACTGGAGTAGGTGCGCACCGGCTGGTCAATGTAGTCGCCGATCTGTGCGAATGCTTCGATCGACGGCATCAGCTCACTGATCTCGTCGATGTTGTAACCGAGCAGCTGGCCGGCCATGTAGACGTTCTGGCGGCCGGTGAACTCGGGATGGAAGCCCATCCCGAGTTCGAGCAGCGCCGCCACTCGCCCCGAAATCTTGATCTCGCCGGTTGTGGGCTGCGTGGTGCCGGTGATCATCTTCAGCAGCGTGCTTTTACCCGCGCCGTTGATGCCGATGATGGCCATCGCCTCGCCGGCGCGTACTTGGAAACTGAGCTCCTGCAGGACCCAGTGCGGCCGGTGAAAGGTGCGGCCGAGCGGATGCAGCCACTCGGCCAGCCGCGCCCATCGGTTGGGGTACTGTCGATAGGCCTTGCCGACGTTGGTGACGAGAATCTCTCCCATCAGAGTTCATCCACCAGCTCGCTGCCGCGCCGGCGGAACAGCCTTAGCGCAAGCAGCGAAAGCACCACCGCGAGAACCGCCGGTGCCATCAGGGAAGGCCACTCGGGGGCAAGGCCCTGTACGAGGATGCGCTGGTAACTCTGTATGAGCGGTGTCATCGGGTTCAGCTCGATCAGCGCCCTCAGCCGCTCCGGAATCACGTTGAGCGGGTAGACGATGGGGGTCAGCCAGAACCAGAACTGCAACGCGATACCGGTCAGCTGGCCCACGTCGCGGAAAAAGACGTTGAGTACGCCGAGCAGCGTGCCGAGCCCGCAAGAAAGGGCGATCTGGATCAGCAGGACGGGCAGGCAGGCGAGCAGGGACCAGCCGGGGAAGTTGCCGGTGACCGCGAGGAAGGCCAGAAATATCGCGAAGATGATGCCGAAGTTCAGCAGTGCATTGAGCAGTACCACCGCCGGCAAGCAGAGCCGTGGGAAGTTGATCTTCTTCAGCAGATTGCCGTTCTCGATGAACAGGGTCTGGCTGCGGGTGACGACCTCGGCAAAGAAGCCCCAGGTCAGGATGCCTGCGCACAGGTAGATACCGTAGGCCAGTTCGTTATCGATACCCGGCAGGCGCGCCTTCATCAGCTGCGAGAAGACGAGCGTGTAGACCAGGATCATCGAGAGTGGATTGATGATCGTCCACAGTATGCCGAGCATCGAACCGCGATAGCGGGCCTGGAAATCGCGCTTCACGCTGCTGAGGATGAAGCCGCGATAGCTCCATACGGCGCGCAGGGCGCTCTTGGTTACGGTCGTACTCAATTGCTGCGATTCCTGCCCGTTACCCGTGCGCGTCTATTCAGAGGAAGGTCGCTGGTCATTCCCGGCCGACCCGATGCAGGTCGGCATCGACCATCATCTCGATGAGCGTCTTCAGCGACGTCTTGGGTTGCCAGCCCAGTTGGCGCTGTGCCTTGCGCGGGTCGCCGAGCAGCACATCCACTTCGGCCGGGCGAAAGAATTTTGGATCGATGACGACGTGATCCTGATAGTTCAGCCCCACGTGCTCGAAGGCGAGCCTGCACATATCGCGCACCGTGGTGGTGACGCCGGTGGCGACGACGTAATCGTCGGCGCGCTCCTGTTGCAGCATCAGCCACATCGCCTCGACGTAGTCGCCGGCGAAGCCCCAATCGCGTTTGGCGTCGATATTCCCCAGCCGCAGCTCGCGCTGCTTGCCGAGTTTGATCCGGGCCACACCGTCGCTGACCTTGCGGGTGACGAACTCAAGCCCCCGCAGCGGCGACTCGTGATTGAACAGAATGCCGCTGGAGGCGTGCAGGTCGAAGCTTTCGCGGTAGTTGACGGTGATCCAGTGGCCGTAAAGCTTGGCGACGCCGTAGGGGCTGCGCGGATAGAACGGTGTTGTCTCGCTCTGGTGTTCGGCCTGGATCAGCCCGAACATCTCGCTGGTGGAGGCCTGATAGAAGCGGCTCTCGGGCGAAAACTGGCGGATCGCCTCAAGCATGTGGGTGACACCGAGGCCATCAATGATGGTGGTGGTAACGGGCTGGTCCCAGGAGCTGCCGACAAAGCTCTGCGCGCCGAGATTGTAGATCTCCGCCGGTTTGACCTTGATCACCGATCGCTGGATCGAGCAGGCATCGGCGAGATCACCCTCGACGTAATGCACCTGATCGGCGATGCCGAGTTCGCGCAGGCGCCAGCGGGTGTCGGTACTGCGTCGCGGCACCAGGCCATAGACTTCGTAGCCCTTTTCCAGCAGCAGTCTGGCCAGATAGGCGCCGTCCTGACCGGTTACGCCAGTGATCAATGCCGCTTTGCTCATACTTCGTTTTCCCTGTGTTCCCAGTCAGAAAGAATGCTCTGCAGGGTTTCTGTTATTGATTTCCCGGCTTTCCAGCCGGTCTCGCGTTGCAATTTCTCCGCGCTCGCCACGACGCGCCGCTGCTCGGCCCTGCGCATGCGGGCAGTGTCCTGGATCAGCTCCACTTCCAGTCCGAACAGCTTTGCCATCTCCTCGATCATGTCGCGGATGCGGCGCTCGACGCCGGAGCAGACGTTGTATGTCTCGCCGCCCCGCCCCTCGTCGAGGAGCCGCAGATAAGCGGAGATGACATCGTCGACGTCGAGGAAATCGCGTGAGACGTCGATGTCCCCCACCTGCAACCGGGGCGGCTGCAAGCCGCGTCTTATGCGTACCAGTTGTCGCGCCATGTCGGGGATGACGAACTGGGGAGACTGCCCGCCGCCGATATGGTTGAAGGGGCGGGCGGCCATGATGCACCAGCCCTCGGCATAGCTCCACTGCTGGCACAGCAGTTCCGCCGCAAGCTTAGACACCGCGTAGGGGTTGCGCGGGTGGGGCAAGTGCTCTTCGGTGATCGGCAACTGCGTCTCGGAAACCTGCCCATAGATGTCGCCGGAGCTGACATAGACGAATTTCCCGTTGAAACCCGCCCGCTTCAATGCCTGCAGCAGGTTGAGCGTGCCGATCAGGTTCACGTCGAACGTATGCTTCGGATCGCGGATGGCTTCCGGCACAAAGGTCTGGCCAGCCAGATGAATGACGGCCGCCGGTGGGCCGTCGTGGAAGCAGGCGTCGAGCGAGGCACTGTCGAGCAGGTTGAACGGTGGCGGCTGCAGCAGTTGCCAGCGTGTCGACTCGCGCAGCCGCCGCTGCAGGTGCGAGCCGACGAAGCCGCTCAGGCCGGTGACGAAAAGGGGGGCACTCATTGCGCGGTTTCCGTAGCGTCGAACAGTTCGAACCCCAGCACCAGACCCTGCCTGCGCAGTTCGCGCGTCGGATTGACCATGACGGGATGGTCGACGGCCTTCAGCAGCGGCAGGTCCGAGTGGTGGTCGGTGTAGAAGTAAGTGCGAAGGGCCTGCGGTTGCGAGGCCAGCCATTGTCGAACGCGCCGCATTTTCTCTTCCCCATAGCAGTTGTCGGTCTGCAGTGCACCGGTGAATGCACCTTGCGGATCCCTGGCAAGCCTCGTGCAGATGACATGCTCGATCTGCAGCAGGTTGGCCAGCTCGTCGACGTATATATCCGGGCTCGCACTCGCCAGCGCGATGACAGCGCCGCGTTCCCGCAGGATCCTCAGCCGGAATGCCAGCGCTTGGTTCAGCCGGTTGGCGAAGATATCCGCGGCGAACTGCCGGCCCCACTGCGCCGCGAGCGCCGATGGGGTGTTTGTGAGCAGCTCCCGCAGGAAGAGGGATTTTAGTCGGTTGTTGTCGAGAAGGCCCAGGCGGAACAGCAGGTAGTGCCAAGCCAGAAACGGGAGCTTGGCGGTCAGGCGGGGATGCTGTCGCAGCAGGCCGAACAGGAACGGCGGCAGGGTATCGCCTGTCGCCAGCGTGTGGTCCAAGTCCACGATGTGTACGGCTTGTCCCGTCATGGCGTGCGGGAGGCGGGCATCGCCTTGCAGACGTGCAGCAGCGAGTCGCGCAGATTGAGGGGCACGACGAGTTTTCCGAGCCAGGCGGGTGGGGAAAAACGCAGTGGCGTCGGTAGGTAACTGATAGCTCTGGTGGCGAGATAGTCGGCCGGGAAGAACCAGCCGGGTCGCCAGCTGGCGACTGACTGCAGACCGCAGTTGCGAAGCAGCAGCGCCAACGTGCGTTCGTTGAAATAGCCGATATGGGCCACGCGAAAGTGCCACCAGCGCCAGCCGAGCAGTCGCGCCGCCACGGAGCCGAGATCGGGCGTCACCAGCACGCAGACGCCATCGGGCGCGAGCAGCCGGCGGGCGCTATCGAGAATCTCCAGCGGGTTGTCGACGTGCTCGATGACGTCGATCAGGGTGATGACGTCGAACTGGCCCGCTATCGCGTCATTGGGAAAACTGCCGGTGATGACCGGAAGGCCGCGCTGCCGGGCAGCGTTGGCCAGATAGGTCGACGGTTCGATGCCGATGGCTTCGCAGCCGTGCCTGAGCGCCTCTTCGACCAGGATGCCGCTGCCGGCGCCGATGTCCAGCAGCCGCTTGCCGGCCGCAACCGCCGGGATTCTCGACAGCAGCTTTGCGAACTGCAGGGCGCGCTGCTGGCGCGTCGCCTCGTATTCGCTGTCCTCCATCGATACATAGTGATCGAGTGGATTCCGCAGGCGTGGGCAATACAGGAATCCGCAGGCGTCGCACTGGAATATATCGGCGGTGACGCCGTAGCTGGCGTCGGTGATGCGGAAGTCGTCGGCGGACGGCTGGCGACGGCTGCCGGCTTTTACCTGCCTGCTGCCCTCGTGCCCGCACACCCAGCAGCATTTTTCTTGTATCTGGCTCATGGCTGTCCGTCCAGCAGGATTGTGCGCGAGCGGGTTTCGAGCAGAACGGTGAGCGATGGAATGTCCACGAGCGTCAGCAATACGATCAGCGCGAGCGCCAGTGCCACCAGTGTCATCAGCGTCCTCTCCTTGTACAACGCCTCGGGCCGCTGCGCGGCCGAATCCTCGCTCATGCCGATGTGCAGGTACCAGACGAAGATGAAGGCCAGCAGCGGCATGACCAGCAGATATTCGATGCGATATTTGATCAGGAAGATGCCGGCGAAGAAGGCGGAGGTCAGCGCGTAGAAAAAGGCCGCCAGCAGCAGGCTGTTTTCGCTGTAGTAGCGGAACGAGCGGCGGTACAGGGCGGCCTGTTCGGGATCGCCGATCTGCCGGTACTCCGAATAGCGCTTGACCGCCATCAGGTAGGCGCCGCCCATCCAGTAGGCAAGCAGAACGGACGCGGGCGGGATGTGCAGGGCGTTGACGGAAAACCAGCCGAGCAGAAACCGGATCGGGTTGTTGACCGACTCCGACAGAACGTCGAGGTGCATCCGGTCCTTGGTGCGGAACGGGCGCACGTTGTAGAGGATTCCCATCAGCAGGAACAGCGCGATCAGCGCGGTGAAGGTCCGGTTGATCGTCAGCGCGAGGGCGATGGCGGCGAAGCCCAGCAGCAGCCATTGCGCGTAGACGCCGGCCGCGCGCACCTGCCCCATGACCGATGGCCGGGCGCGCTTGGTCGGGTGGAAGCGGTCGAAGTCGGCGTCCAGCCATTCGTTGATCGTGTAGTTGGCCGACGCGGCCAGACAGGTGGCGATCGCCGCGATCAGCATGTGCTGCACGATGCGGCCGTCGAGCGGCATGTCGCCGAGCCAGAGCCCGAGAACGAAGCCCGGCAACATGAAGATGTTCTTGATCCAGTGATCGGGCCTGGCGATTTTCAGATACGGTTTCAGCTGCACGGCTCAGTCGACTATCTGCTTGAGGGTGAACGTCGGCGGAATTCTGCCCGAGGCGTAAGCGTGTCTCAGACAGCGCTCGATCTCGGTGTCGCGCCACTCCCGGTGCCGCTCCGGATGAAAGTCCGCGAAGTCGGGTGTCTCCGCCCAGCCGCACGGCGCATAGAAAGCGCCGAAGCCGTGCAGCAGCACGCTCAGCCCGACCAGCAGCGCCAGCGCGCCGCGCGCCAGCGTCGGCAGCTGCCGGTAGCTCAGCGCGATCAGCAGCACGAAGGCAGCGCTCAGCTCGAGAAAGTAGCGCGGACCGAACGCGGTGCCGCCCCACCAGAGGCTGTTCTTCGCCAGCATCACGCTGTGAAGGACGACCCACAAGGCCAGAAAGGGCAGTAGACGCCGGTGTTGTTGCGGCGAAAACAGCAGCGGGGCCAGCGCGAAGATCACGAACGGCGAGTAGATCAGCAGCCCCTTGCTCGGGCTGACCCAGGTGTCGAGCAGGCCGCGCAGCAACGGGTGATCGAACATGCCCGTCTGCGCCAGATCGCGCGATCCGTGCCACTGCGAATCGAGGATCGCATCGTAGCCGCCACTCAGCGAGCCGTACTGGCTGTGGTTGTGCCACAGGAAGAGCACGGCCAGCACGCTGGCGGGCAGCAGGAAGGCGGGCAGCAGGCGGCGGTGATGGACCAGCAGGTACAGCGTGAATGCGCCGGCGGCGATCACGTTCGCGCTTCTGCAGATCACGGCCATGGCCAGCAGCAGGCCGGCGGCGAAGGCCAGTCGCCGCGATGGTTCAGCCCGCTCGTCGATCTTCAGCAGGCACAGCAGGGCGAGCGCCAGACACAACATGCCCGGGCCGTGCTGCCACATGGCCTGGCTGGCGGTGCTGAAGGCGCCGGTGCCAAGGCCGTAGGCCAGCGTCAGCAGCAGGGCCGGCACGGTGCCGGTGATGTTGACGAGGCACAGAAAGATCGCGGCAGCGGAGAGCGCGACGATGGCGGAGGCGGCCAGCTTTCCCGTCAGCCGGTAGCTGAGCCAGTCGTTGTCCTTCAGGATGCCGAGGCCGCGCGCGGCGGCATAAAAGGGGAGCGCGATCACGGCTGTGCCCGGCGGATAGCTGCTGATGATGTGATCGTCGCGTTTCTGCAATGCACCGAACACGAAGCCGGCCTGCCAGATCTTCGGCTGAGGGTCGAAGCGCTGTTCGAACTCGTCGAGGGTCAGGTCGTGGCTATCGAGGATGCTGACCGGCTGCAGCGTGGTCGGCAGCGTGTCGACTGCGTCGATATCGCGCAGGTTGGCGTTGTAGGCGAGGAAAAAAATGGCCGCCAGCGCGAAAGCTATCAGATGGCGACTCGACTGCTTGGTGGGAGCAACAAGCGTCATCATTATTTGTGGTCCTGCGGCAGCAGGCTGCTGACCGGCTGCGACGGTGTCGAGGCGATATCGAACGCGAAGAACGCCAGCAGGAACTGCAGCCCGAGGATGATCGGCAGGCTCGCTAGCATGACGATACCGAGCGGCGTCGGCTGGCCAGTGGTCAGCGCCTCGTGCCAGTTGATGGCGCCGAACAGCAGCCCGAACATCAGCAGGCCTGTGCCGACCAGCAATTCGAGCGAGGCCAGCGACATGTCGCGCAGGAAATAGTTGTAGAAAATTCGTTTGCCAAGGTTGCGCACGTGGCCGCCGAAGAACTCCAGCAGGATATTGCGGATACGCAGGTTGCTTTTCTCGTCGGCATACAGCGGGTCCATCGGAACGTCGATGACCACGGCGCGCAGAGTGTTCAGTCGAAACAGCATGTCGGTCTCGAAGAAATACCTTTCGCTGATGCGTTGCATGGGCAGGTGAGCAGCTATACGAGCATCGATGGCCGTGTAGCCGTTGGTTGGGTCGAACAGTTGCCAGTAGCCTGTGGAGAGCTTGCTCATGAACGCGAGCACGGCATTGCCGAGGATGCGCATCTTCGGCATCCGCGTGATGTGCGTGAGGTTGTAGAACCGGTTGCCTTTCGCGTAGTCGGCACGGCCGCTCACGATGGGAGAGACGATCCGACCGAGAATGGCGGGGTCCATCTGGCCGTCCCCGTCGATCTTGACCAGGATGTCGCAGCCGGCGGCGATGGCCGCGCGATAACCCGCCATCACGGCACCGCCCACGCCGAGGTTCATGGCGTTGTAAATGACCGTGACGCGTGGGTCATGGCACTGCGCTTCGACCAGGCGGCCGGACTGCTCCGGGCAGCAGTCGTCGACAACGAAGATACGAGAAACATCGTCGCCGATCGCCGCCAAGACGGAGAGAATGTGAGCCGTCACCCGATAGCACGGAATGATCACGGCGATCCGGGGTTTCATTGCTGATGTCATGCGGCGACCGCCGAGTGCCGTCCGGCTGGCTGGCCGGCAGCAAAGAAGTCGATGATGTGGTGGTGGATTTCGTGGTTCTGGATGCATTGGGGGAGCGACATCCCGCACGAAAAGATATCGCCGTCCTGCAGGTGGCTGCCGGTGCGGCGAGTGACCTTCTCGAATAGTCCATGGAATGGCAGATCACGATCGTTGATCGTCAGCGTGGCATCGTCGGGGATCGGCTCCCAGCGAATGAACTGGAAGAAAAGTCGCTTGTTGTCGGCAGCGCTGGCATCGACATGGAAGGCGGGCATGCCGCCGATGTGTGCTGAATCGAGGATTGTCCGGGCCTGCTGGCAATCCTGCTCTGTTGCAAAAAAGAGGTGGCCATCGTTGGTCATCGCCTGCTCTACACGCTCGAATCTCACACCACACTGCTGCAGAAAACGCTCCGGATTGCGCTGGCGATACAGGTACTCGTTGTTCGCGTAGGTGCAGTGCTGGGAGAAGGCATTGGCGACCAGCCAGACAGGCTCATCGGAAAGTGCGTCGAACAGTATGCCGAGTGCCTGGTCGAAAATGCCGAAGGCGATGGCCATCTCGTCGGAGAGGCCCTCCTCGTCGGTCCATTTATGGTGCTGCAGGTGTGCCAGCGAATTCATGAACAGCACCGAGAAATCGGGTCTCGTGCGTCGCCAGTAGTGAGCGAAGAGACGCGCGTTGATCAGGTCGAACAGCACGAACAACAGATAGTCCGGCAGACCGTGCCGCAGCACCGGGCCGACAATCTTGCCGATCATCGGCAGCAGCGCGGCCGCGACGCCCGGCCGCAGGCAGAAGCGCAGCAGGCGAATGGCGTTGCGCAGCAGCAGCCGGCGATCGAGGTCGCCGTAGTTCTTTGAGTAGTAGCGTGGTAGTGCCAGCAGATGGTTGAGATGTGCGGGGTAGGCCTCCTCACTGAAGGTCCAGGGATCGGGAAAGAAGAATGCGCAGTGGTGCGCGCTTCCACGCCGCGCATTCATCGCGCCCCAGACACCGCTGCGTACGCCGAATTGGTCGAGACTCTCCCAGATTTGCGGGAAGTGTAAATCGGGCACGTCACCGAGGTGGGCGATACCGTGCTCGTGCGACTGCCGACCGGTGTGGATTGAAACCCATTGCACCCAGGGGTCGAGGCCGAAGCGCTCTTCCTTGTCGGCGGTGGTCGTGCGGGTATGGTGCATCCGCAGCAGGCGTTGCAGGTTGGGAGCCTGCAGCCGCTCGGCCGCGATGCGCATCAGTTCGGGGTTGAATTCGTTGATTTGCAGAAAGAACATCGATCAGCCCTTTTGCAGGTGACTTATCAGGACGCCGAGAATGATCAGCACACTGCCGATCAACGTACTCGACGTGATCTTTTCGTGCAGAAACAGCCAGCTGAACAGCGGTACCAGAATATAGGAGAGGGCTGTCAGCGGGTAGGCAATCGCCAGCGGCAAGAACTTCAGTACGTAAATCCAGCCGAGGATGGTGACGGCATACAGAACGATCGCACCCGTCAGCAGCGGATTGCTGATGAACGACAGTATCAGTGCGGGAATGTTGTCGCCCTGCCAGCGCGGTGCGCCCAGTTTGAAGCAGAGCTGGCCCAGTGCCATCGACACTGCGGTGAGCAGCGCAAGAAAGATCGGCAGCTTATTCATGTGGTCTCCGTCGCAGAGCGATTGCCAGCAGAGCGATCAGCGCCCCGGCGGAAATGACGCACCCAATGTAGAAACTCCAGGGTATGAAACGCACTTCGACCCGATGTCTTCCAGGCGGCACATGGACAGCTTTGCCGAGGATGTTCGCGGGATACAGCGCAGCTGATCCGCCGTCGATGTAGGTCCGCCATCCGGGATAGTCGGCATCGGCGATGAAAAGCCAAGCCGGGCAGTCGCCTTCTGTTTCTATCAGGTACTGAGTGGAGCGACTCTTTTGCGAACGTATGGCTGTTGGCGTGCTGCCGCATGTTTCATCTTTATTTACTTTGCCTTCGACAAGCAGCTGATCGCCATGGCCTTCTCGGACAAGCTGGAGTGCATGCTCCGGTGATTTTACTTTCAGTGCGTGCGAATAGATTCTGATTTTTGGGAGTGCGGCGTTGTTGCGATGAATGAACACTTGTGTCTCTGGGTTGCTGGCCAGGAGTTCGAAATCATCGTTGGTGAGCACGGACGCGTAGGAGATGTATTTGACACCGAGCTGGTCGATGAGTCGTTTGCCAGCTGGTGTCGATGAGATACCAGCGGCTTCCTTGATAATTTCCTCGTTGATCATGCCTCTTCGGCCGAGCTCCAAAGCCAGAACGCCGTTGATCGACGGGGCTCCCCAGCGGAGGGAAGGGAACGGACTGAGGCTATCCAATATTTGTCGGTAGCCCAAGGCGTGTATGGGGTCATTGGATAGTTTGAATGTGCTCAAGAGCGGATCTACGTAGTCCGCGACCCGGAAGTTCTTGATGTCGGTGTCTTCAAGCACTTTATTTACGAGCTCGGTCTTGTCGAGCGCGGACTGATCGTAGAAGTCCCAGATATTGCTTCGCAGAGCAATGGCTTCGGCCGAGATCGTCAATGTCGCAACGACTGGTAGCCAAGCAAGTCTTTTAAGGAAGGCCAGTAAAAAAGAGGTGGTAAGGATTACGGTAGGGGCAATGAAGTTCGAGAGCTGGAGTGCCGGATCGTAAAGGGCAATACTGATGATGGCCATCACTGTTGTCACCAGTGCCAAGGGCCACCAACCCGCGTTGCGTTGTGCCAGGGTATGTAAGCCAAAGCCCGCCAGCAGCGATGCGCCTAATGCAACGAGTACGAAGAAGGGGTGCATTATTCTGAAGCTGTGCAGGCCCGGCAGCAGATTGTGATTGTAGAGCAACCTGAATAACGGCGAGGCGTACTCTACGCCAAGGTTGAATAGAAACAGCGCCGCCAACCCGTGCGCCAGAATTCGAGCAGGTGGTCGTAGGATCAGCGCTATGGCCGCAAGCAGACAAGCCGTCATTGAGCTCAGGCTGCCGAAGCTTGTCAGCGGTTGTGGGAGTGACCAGTCGAAGAAAAATACACCTCTTAAATAGCTGGCTGCCGGGATGATATTTCCGAACTGAATGCCGATGCCGTCATTGCGATGGGAGTACTTCACCAGTTCTAAAAGCGGGACCAACTGAATCGCCGATAACCCTATGGCCAGCACTGCGGCCAGCGTTGCGCCGCTTAGCAGTCGGGCCCAGTGCCGCAGGATCATGGCGCGGCCGTCGGCTTTGAGCGGTAACCCGATGCAGTAGGCTCCAATGTATAGGGCTGCTCCGTATGCCAAGTGAGGGTAGCCTCCGAACACAATCAGCGCTGCCGGTATGGCTATCAGGCTGGCTTTCGCCGCTGTCGGTCGGTCGAGCCAGTATTCAACAGCAGCAAGTAGCCATGGCAGCCATGTCATCGCACCAGTGACGCTGATGTTGTACTGAAAACTCAGCCATATGCTGGAGTACATGGTGGTGATGCAGACAAAAGTGGCACACCACCTCGAAAGCTTTAGCTGCTTGCAGAGTAGGTAGAGGCCCAAGCCTGCAACGAGCATGTTCAGCCAGCGAAGTACACCAATGCCGTATTCCGGTACGAATAGCCACGCGCACAATAGGTTGATCGGGTTGACGAAGCCGCCCTGGCTTTCGGCAAAGAGTGGATGGCCGCCGTAGATCCCGCTCTCCCAGAGCAGCTCTCGCTGATTTCGCAGCCCTTCGGAGAGAAAGGCGAGTAGCGACAAACCGTGGTGGGCCGCGTCTCCGAAGATCATCTGTTGACCGTGCGCGAGCGCGGGCCACCAGAAATAGGTGATCAGGGCTATGTAAATACCAAAGGCGAAGCGGCCCTCCTGTAGGCGCCCGCACCAGCGGTTGAGCTGGTTGGTTCTCGAACTTTCAGCGGGATTCCACGATTTCATGCTCGGATCACTGTGTATTGCACATGGGCGGCGTGACGCCTTGGTCAAGCCGATCTTTCACTGTTGATGACGAGCTTTTGTGCCATCGGCTCCTTCTCGACACTCTCTGGTTCACTGCCATAGTGATTGAGTCGTTGCTGAGAAATAGCTGCGCCTTTTCTGCGCAATGGCGTTTCTATGAAGCGATAGTTGAGCTCGGCGGCAATTAGGCAGAACGCGATTGCCGTCACGATGAGGTGTGGGGTGTATGACGAATCGAGTAGCCGGTTCTGCGAGGTCGCGATACGTGTCCACAGTTCAACGCTGAAGCGATAGGAGCAGACGTGGATGACATAAAGGGCGTAGGAGCGCGAGCCGAACCAGAGCAGCGACGGTGATAGCCATGACGGCACGGGCAGGTAGTTGCGCTGATAGCTGGCGATCCAGACCAGCAGCATGCAGGCTATGGCGATCAGGCCGACCGAGATGTTCATCGCGATCAACTGTGCCGGGATGGCGCCCAGCAGATAGAGGAGAATCAGTGCCACGCCGTAGCGCCATAGCGTGCTCTTGCCGAGTATGGTGGGTTCGAACTGCGCGAACAGGGTCGAGCGGCTGAACAGGCACAGCAGGATGCCCCACATCATGGCGTCGAGGCGAAGCGAGCTCAGCATGCCGGTCAGTGGTGAGCCGAATGGATTTCGGTCGAGCACGAATTGCAGCGCGATCAACGTCGCCAGCACAGCCACGCGCCAGCGAGTCGAGGTGACCAGAAGGACAAAGATTGGGAACAGAAAATAGAACTGCTCCTCCAGTGCCAGGCTCCAGTAGACCGAGTTCGGTCCGAGAATCACACCGAATTGATTTGCGATGTTGCCAGTGAACGTGGCGACGGCGGCGAAGCTGCGCAGATTCGCGTACCAGGAGTCAAAGATGCCGCTGCTATTGAACGCGATGGAGAACAGCAACGGAACCAGAATCCATAACCACGCGGTCGGCAGCAGGCGGTAGAGCCTGCGCAGCCAGAAGCACTGCGCAGCCACTGCGTAATTGCCCTGGCGCCGGTGGTTGTCGAAATAGTCGAGGTAGCTTTTGCTGACCACATAGCCTGAGATGCAGAAGAACAGGTCGACGCCGGTCCAGGGCTTGTAGATGTTGAAGAGCGAGTCGATCTCGTGCTTGAAGAACGGCAGCAGGATGTTGAGATGACACATCAGCGTCATCAGGATCGCGGCTGCACGCAGGTATTCGATTTCGAGGTTCTTTGAGCTGCTCATGTGGCAATTCGATTCCCAATTGATTCCTGATCGGAGGCAGTCAGGTGGCGTTGTGGTTTGCGCGCGATGATCGCCTGACTCTTGGGCATGACATTATCAAGGGCTCGCTTTATGCGCGGGCCGTCGGGAGATTGCAGCATGAGGTCCCAGGTATGTTCCCAGCTCGCCAGTAAAGGGCGGCTCGGTTCCGACAGGTCTTGCTTGCATGTCCAGAAGAATGCCCACCAGACGGAGGCGAAGAAGCCGTAGCGGGCTTGCTGCTGAATGATCAGCCCCGAGGCTGTGACCGCGCTTTCGAACTCCTGCTCGGTGAAGACATTGATATGGTTCGGCCGCTGAAAATAGGCTGAAGGCGCCAACGATTTTTGAACGGATTCGCTGACTGCACCCGGCACGGTCAGCAGATAGAGTGCGCCGGGTTTGCCCACCCGAAACAGCTCGGCGAGGAAGCGCTCAGGAGATTCCACATGCTCCATGACCTCCATGGCAATGATCTTGTCGACACTGGAATCGGGCAGTGGCAGGGGGTTGGCGTCGCAGACCAGCGGATGTACCGCGCGGGCCGGAGAGCCTTTCAGCCTGGCTTCGACCTGGCTCACCTTTTCGGCGTCGATGTCGGCGAAGGTCACTTCGGCACCACGGTGCGCGCAGAAGTCGATATAGGGGCCGTCCCCGCAGCCGACGTCCAGCACATGATCCTCCGCATGAATCGGGAATCCTTCGAACAGTTCGCCGCTTTCGGTGCGGAACCAGCCGCTCTCAATGGCGTCGAGCACATTGATGTTGGGTCGAGGGGGTGACGCTTCCGGCGTTGCCCGAAACCGCGAACCGCTGGCAATTCTTCTAATCAGGCTGCGTAGTCGTTTTTGCATGGTCGCGTCGGGAGGTTAGGGAGCTGTCGTTGTGGAGCTCAATGTCTGATGCGCTGTGGGCACGCGAAAGAAAGTTGTCGGCGATGGTCGTGCCATACCGTCTGAGCGGGGATTCGATCAGTCGGTAGTTGAGTTCGCTCGCTATCAGCAGCAGAGCTAGCGCCATGGCGATCATCGGAAGCGTGAGGCTGCTGTCTGCAATGTCCTCGGGCCGAAGCCGGAACCAGATCTCGCGAGTGAGAAAAAAGGCTGGGATGTGGATCAGGTAGATCGCATAGGAGCGCGAACCGACCCAGAGCATGAGCCGGCGCAGCGGTTTCGGTGTGATCAGCAGATCCAGATCGTAGGAGGCGATCCAGACCAGCAAAACGGCGAGCACGGCGATCACACTGTATTTATACGAGATAACGCTGAATACTTGTGAGCCGGTGATGCCCATGCACAGCAGGATCGCGAGGAGCACTATTGTCCCCATGCCCGGCAGCGCCGCGAGGAAGCTGGGGCGCACCATCGCGTGGTACGGGGTTCGGCTCCAGATCGCAAGCAGCACGCCGAGCATTAGTGCGTCGCTGCGGAATACGGGCAGCATCATGTCGCGGTCGGCGACCATCTGTACTGCGATCAGCACCGCCAGCAGCATCGGCAGCCATCGTTTCGCCAGCAGCGCGACCAGCGGCAGGCAGATGTAGAACTGCTCTTCGAGCGACAGGCTCCAATAGGCGAAGCTGGCGCCATAAAACTCGCCAGCGGAGACGACCTCTGCAAAGCGGATGTTGGCGACCTGCAGTACGCCGGCCACTGTCGCCTCAAGATTGGATGTCCAATTGCCGAAGGCGCCGGACTCATTGAATACCCGCGCAGCGACAAGTATCAGTAGCAGCCACAGCCACGCCGACGGCAGCAGGCGCCAGGCGCGGCGAATCCAGAACGCCACCGTGACGCGGAATTTACTCTGCCCATCGTTGCAGGCCTGCAGCCGCGGCAGCAGGTCGCGCGCGATGACGAAGCCGGAGATCGCGAAGAAGAGGTCGACCCCGTACCAACCGTTGATGTAAGCGGCCAGCCCATCGAGTACCGGATGGCTCCAGGTGATCAGGCTGCCGTGGGCGTGATGCAGTACCACCAGCAGCACGGCGCAGCCACGCAGTACCTCGATGTCGTCGATGCGGCTTTTCACGGCGTGTCCGTCCTTCATGGCGCGTTTACCCGCGATGGGTCAGTGATCGGCACCGCGCTCCCGGGCTTAATCAGTGTCTCCTGCAGGAAGTGCTGCAGCCGCGCGTGCGCACTGGCTCGCGAGCAGTGTTGCCGCATCCGCTCGATCGCCGCCGCGCTCATCTGCATGTAACGCTGGGGCTCCTCGCGGGCGCAGCGATAAGCGGCGAGGTAGGCATTCTTCAGCGACAGCCAGTCGATCTGGTGACGCAGCGTGCGATAGGCCAGCCGTGGATCGTGCGCCCAGGCGATGGCGTCGAACCAGCTGTCGACGACGAAGGCGATCTGGTCGTCGATGTAATCGAGCATCGCCGAGTGGCGCGGTGCGATTGCCGGCACGCCGCAGGAGAGGAACTCCATCAGCGGCAGGCACTGGCCCTCGCCGTGCGAGGCGTTGACGATGAAGGTGGTGGCGTCGATCAGGCTGTCGAACGCGTCGTCGGCGAGAAAGCCGTGCACCAGGATGACGCGGCAGCGGAACGATGGCATGCGGGCCAGCATGATCATTATGTCGTGCATTGCCGCGGCGTAATCGTGGTGGCTCAGCTTGAACAGCAGCGTAGCCTCCTCGTTATCGCGGAATGCGGCGCAAAACGCCGTCAGCATGTCGCGCCAGTTCTTGCGGCCGTCGTAGGGGTTGAACAGTGTGGTGAAGACGACACCTGACAGTTCAATGTCGCGGTCTTCCAGCTTCCAGTCCGGTGGTTTCGGGCGCAGCCCGGTCGCGCTCAGCGGTGGTGGCGCCACCGGATTGCCGACCTGCATTGCTTGTTCCTGTTCTCGATGCAGCTCGATCTTGTCGGTGCTGGCCCGATGGTTTTCGGTCGAGGCATTGTGTTGGCCGATGATCTCGGTCACCAGCGCCTGTCCGATGCTGCCGCCGATGTATGGCTGCATGGCCGGATCCCGGCTGTCGACGACGATGCCCGCGCGCACTTGCAGTACCGTGCTGCGCCGAAGGTCGAGCGGTGCGCGCGCGGCGCGATGGGTGTCGAACTTGTCCCACACCGGCGACGGAATGGCGACGATCGGGTAGTCATCGCCCATCTCCCGCTTGACCGCATCGACGATGAATTCGGCGTGCGTGATGGCCTGACCGGTATGGCGGAAGATGTGGCGCCAGTCCTGGCGCTCGTCGCCGAGCCAGCTTTCGCTGGGAATGCTGTAGAACTCCCAGGCGAACACCGGTACGGTCGGACAGCGCAGACCCAGCGTCGTCTTCTGGGGCGGCGTGAAACTGAGAAAGAGGCACTCCTCGCCGTTCCTTCGAGCCTCGTCGTAAATTTCGTCGACGTCGCGCTCGGGGTCTTCGACATGATGGACCTCACCCAGCTCCTTCAGCACTGGCAGAAAGTCCTTCAGCACGAAGTAGTAGCTGTAGTCCACCAGACCAAGACTGTTGGCAATGCTCTCATCGCGCACTGCGCTGTGGACGAGGATTTTCATCGGCTGCGCACTCCGTGCCCGGCGGCCTTTCGCTGGACGACAGCAGCTGTATCGGTGACCGATGCAAGGAAGTCACGGAGTTGTGTGCTGACGCTCTGCACCGAGGCACTGGCATGCATGCGCTCTCCAGCGGCGCGCGACATGCGCCGATAGTGTTCGGGCTCGTCCACGGCGGTGGTATAGGCGGTGCGGAACGCTTCCATCAGTGACTGCCAATTGAGGCGGTGCCGGTGTGTGGTGAAAATTCCGGAGGGGTCGTGAGGCCAGCAGAAAGGTTCGAGTGAACAGCGCACCGTGAAGGCCAGTGTGTCGTCGATGTAGTCGGCCATCGCGGTGTGTGTGGGTGCGATCGCCGGCACGCCCGCCGACAGGAACTCCATCAGCGGCAGGCACAGCCCCTCGCCGGAAGAGGCATTCACGTAGAACGTGGTCGCCCGTATCAGGTCGGCGTACTGGTCATCGTCCAGGAAGCCGTGCAGTACGACGACGCGGCAAGTGAACGGTGATAGTCGCGACAACAGCGTGATCAGGACGACACGGTAGTGCTCGAGGTCGTGGTGGGTCATCTTCACGACCAGCGTGGCATTTGGCTGCTCCTTGAAGGCCCAGCAGAACGCGGTGACGATATCTGTCCAATTCTTGCGGCTGTCTGCCGGGTTCAGCAATGTCGTGAACACCACATCGCTGACCTGCAGGGCGCGTGGCCTGTTCACGAGGATGACACCGGCCGGTGCATCACTGTTGCCATTTCGCAATGAAGAGGCTAGCCGCCGGATCTTGCGCAACCACTGTCTCGGAAGGCTGCCGATTTGCTGGGTGGCATGAGCTGTCGCCATGGCTGGCGCGGCTTCGATCCCACTTTCTGTAGCTGCTGGTGCCGAGGGCAGCGGGGGAGAGACCAGCCCGTCGGCAGAGAGACCGAGCCGCGGGCTGTCGATCATCGAGCCTGCGAATCTGAAGCGGCGCTTCGACAGGTTGGGACGGTTGCCATCGGCTGCGGCCAGTGGCGAATAGCGGTTCCATACCGGCGCCGGCAGTGCGATGACTGGAAAGTCGGGACCGGCTGCCTGACGCACCAGATCGGCTGCTTCGCGGCTGGTGCAGATCGCGCCGGCTGTATTGGCGAACACGTGACGCCAGTCGTTGCCGGGGTTGTCGCCCCAAACGGTGTCGGGAAGTGTGTCGAACTCCCAGGCGAACAGTGTCACCGTCGGGCATTGAAGATGCAGTGGCGTCTGGTGGGGTGGGCTGACGCTGATCAGGACAACCTCCTCGCCGTTGCCGGCAAGTTGTCGGTATCGCTGCTCGGCCTCTTCGATGGAGACGACCACGATGACGTCGCCGGCCTGCTCCAGTGCCGGGAGGAACTCTTTCAGCAAGAAGTAATAGCTGTACTCAGGCTTGCCGAGCGAGACCTTGATTGAGTCCTGGCTGATTTTTGAGTTGATCAGAATCTTCATTGGCTTGTTATTAGAGTGGCAATGCGGGCGCCCGGCAGCCCGGCAGTGTACGGCGTCCACTCAGACGGCAACAAGAGCACCTATCGATTGCCACAAGAGCGCCGACCAACTGCAACATAAAGAGTGCCTGCCGGCTAACCGCCGCGCAGGGTGACCTCAGCGTTTTGCAGCTTTTTTGCCAGGCTGCGCAGGCGTCGATCGGGCAGATGGTCGAACAACCACAACTCAGCGGGGCGCCACATCGTTACCCAGGCGAAGATGAAGAGGCTTTCATGCAGCGCGACAATCAGCTTGCCACCCTCTTCGGGCAGCTCGTTGGCGATGCCGAGCAGTACCGCGACGACGCCGAGACCGGCCAGCGTGGCGCGGCGCGCGTAGCGGTAGTTCTCGCGAATACGCTGACTGCAGAAATCCACTTCGCGTTCGAAGTGTTGGTGAATCGCCTGCGGCAGCTCCGACACCCCGGCCGCGTCGCCGCCACGATTGTCGATGACAACCGTATAGGTCTTGCTGTTATTGCGCTTGGCCAGCTCAATCAGGCGGTCGGCGACGGCGGGGTGCAGTCCGGATTCTGCCAGTGGACTGCCGCTGTCGAGTGCGGCAGCCACGGAGTCGACACGGATGAGCAGTTCGGCATTGGGCGTTTTCAAGCGTGGACTCCTTGTTCGTTATTATTCAGCGCAGTCGTCTACAGGGCTTTCATGTGAGCGCTGCCATCATCTGCCGCGCTCATGAGTTCCGCAATGGGCTGATCGCCGTTTGCGGCTGAGTGCGCACGTCTACGCTGTGGCGGGATCGACTACTCCGGCAGCGGCGTGAACTCGGCATCGTCACCCGGAATCTTCGGAAAACGCTGCTGCCGCCAATCCTCCTTCGCCTGTTCGATGCGCTCGCGACTGAACGAGACGAAATTCCATTCGATGTGCGGTGTCTCCGGCCACGCCTCGCCACCGTAGAGCAGGATGCGGCAGTAGGTCATCGCCTCGATCGTCTGCTCGTCGTCGAGCAGCACCAGTGCGCCGGCGGTGTAGTCGGTGTCATTGATGCGGATGCCGCCGTCGAGCAGGTAGACCAGGCACTCCTGACCGGGATTCGGGCGTGCGACGGTCGAGCCGGCGCGCGCCAGCACGTCGAGATAGAACATCGGCGAGTAGCTCTTGATCGGCGAGGTCATGCCGTAGGCTTCGCCGATGATCAGCCGTATCTGCACGCCTTCGCGCATGAAATGCGGCAGTTCGCAGCGCTTGATGTGGCTGAAGCCCGGCGCGATCTCGGCCTGCGCCTTCGGCAGCGCCACCCACGCCTGCATGCCGTCGAGACGGTGCGCCGCGGCCTTCACCTCCAGTGTCTCGCGCTCGGAGTGCACGATGCCGCGTCCCGCCGTCATCCAGTTGACATCGCCCGGCAGGATTTCGAGCTGGTTGCCGAGGCTGTCGCGGTGCAGCAGGCTCCCCTCCATCAGGTAGGTGATGGTGGCCAGCCCGATATGCGGATGTGGACGCACATCGATGCCGTCGCCGGAGGCGAAGTCAGCCGGCCCCATGTGATCGAGAAAGATGAACGGTCCGACCATCCGCTTGCTGCTGTTCGGCAGGATGCGCGCGACGCTGAAGCCGTCCAGATCCCGGGTGCGCCCATGCAGAAGGGTTGCCATCGCAATTTCTCCACTGGTGTTTGACGAAGCAGTATATCGACGGCGGCTTTTGCTGATGGTCATAAGTCACGCCGACCCTCCCCACTTTGCCACAGACCCGGAAGCGCCTCGGTCGTAGGGTTGAACCCTCGGGGCATGGATGTTCCCGGCCGGGTCGCAGACCGTTTTACTCGCATGCAACCCCTCCGTCGAAAGTCCGTGTGCCGGCGTCCATGTGCTGATTGCCAGCACACGGACGATGGATGCGCACCCGTCCGTGTCGGCGTGCGCCAACGTTATGAGGGAGGGAGATGCCATGTTCGATACCATTCCAGTGACTGAAACTCTGCGCGATCTGCGGCAACAGCAGTTCGAACTGTTCGACAAGGTCAAGCTGCCGTACTTCTTCGGCTTTCGCTTGAAAATCTTGTTGGTCGCCGATCGTTTTCTCTATTTCAACAACGAGAATTTCGGACTGTCCGAACTGATCTCGACGCTGCGAGGCATGTCGACATTCCTCTACCCGGTCACGGTCGACCTGGCGCATCGCGACAATCCGGGGGCAGCCCGTCTGGCCGGCGGCGAAGCCAACTTCGTCTTCGACTACGACAAGCTGAAGCAGTATCACCAGGTCTGGATCATGGCGGCGGAAACCAGAGGTTACACGCCGATCGGCGACACCGAGCGGCAGGCGATCCGCCGTTTCATGGATGAGGGTGGCGGTGTGTTCGCCACCGGCGATCACGAAGATCTCGGTGTCAGCGTGGGCGGGTACATTCCGCGCGTGCGCTCGATGCGCCAGTGGTTCTGGCCCGGCACCGGGCCACAGGGTGAGCCGGTCGCGCCGCACGGCAGCAATGCGACGCGGCACGACACCAATCGGCAGGGTCACAACACCAGCTTCAGCTTCAACGACCAGTCCGACGATATTCCGCAGAACATTTCGCCGCGTTATTTCGGCGCCGGTTTCATCCGCAGCGTGCATCCGGTGTTGTGCACGCCGACCGGGCCGATTCGCGTGTTGCCCGACCATGCGCACGAGGGCGAATGCCGGGTGCCAGCGAATCTCGGCGGCAACTATGCGATCGGCACCGATTCGTTCCGCGAATATCCGGATGGGCCGGACGGCAATCCACTGTCGCCGCAGGTTATCGCGTCGTCGACGATGATTCCCGGCGCCGAGGCACCGGAGTTCGGCAAGCCGCCGGTGCCGGGTGGCTCGTTCGGTGCCATCGGTGCATGGGATGGACATCGCGCCGGCAGTTACGGCCGCATCGTTGTCGATGCCACCTGGCATCACTTCATCAACGTCAACCTGATCGGCGATCGCGATCTGGGTCCGGCCAATCCGGCCGTGCCGAAAACCATGGGCTTCCTGCATACCGCCAGTGGCCAGGCGCAGTACGAACGCATCAAGACCTATTACCGCAACATCGCCAACTGGCTGACGCCGCGCCCGATGCGCAGCATTCTGCTGCAGCGGCAGATCTGGTATGCCGTTCACGATGGCAGCGTGCTCGAAAGCCTGCGGCGCGACGATCTCGTCTTCACTGGCAATCTGGTGCTCGACCGCTTGCGCCTGCTGACGCCGTGTCAGCGCTTCGCCTTTTTCGATGACCTGCATGTCGAGCTGAAGCCGGAGATTCGCGAGCTGATCGACCCGTTCACGCCGAGCAAGCGGGCGCTTGAGGCGGATTCGCTGCCGGTCGAGGAGGTCAAGCGTTTCAGCAAGGAGCTGGCCGCCAGTCTCGCCGGTTCAGTCGCGTTGCAGATCCTCGATCTGGGGCTGCGACCGGAGACGCTGAAACGCAAAACCGGCGAGGATGAGCCGGAGATTCCGGAGCTGCGCGCGGCGACTGAAAAAGGCATTCAGCTGGCGTTGGGCGAAATGCGGGCGCGGGTGGAAAAACAGACCTCGATCGCCAGGAAGGTGTTCGCGGAGCTGTAATCCGTTCACAGGCGTTTGCCGGTCTCTCGGCCTGGAGGCCCCGGTTCTGCCGGGGCCTCGTTTTTATTTTTTGCTGCGTTGCGATTGTTGGTGGCACATGCGCACGGCGATTGGTTTGCCGTGAGCGGTGGCGTATCGTCTCCGCGCCCCTCTTCGGGCGGACACCCTGGAATGCAACGAAATGAAAATCCTGCGATTTGCCACGGCGCTGCTGTGGATGCTGGCGGCTGCCGTTTCTCACGCCAAAACCCTGAGCGCACCGGCGCAGGTCGATGCCGACAGCGTGGTGAAAATCGCGCTGGAGGGTGTCGCCACTGATCGCGACTTCGTCACCATCGTCAAGCCGGATGCCAAGCCCGGCGCGTATGGCGCTTATGTCTACACGGGCGAATCGACGATCGAGCTGTTCGCACCGGTGGAGCCGGGCGACTACGAGATTCGCTGGCTCGGCGCTGCCAGCCCCCATCCGACATTGACGAGCCGGGCGTTGAAGGTGGTGGCGGTCAGCGCGCAGCTGCAGGCACCGGCCAGTGCCGCGATCGGCACACAGATCGAAATCGTCTGGCAGGGGCCGAACAATCCGCGCGACTTCATCACGCTGGTGACGGCCGGTACACCCGAGGGTCGTTACGACACCTACAAATACACCGACAAGGGTTCGCCGTTGCAGCTGCAGGTGCCAACCGCGGCGGGCGAGTACGAACTGCGCTACCTGACCGGGCGCGGCTACAAGACGCTGGCGGCCGTGCCGATCCGCATCGACGACTCTGCCGCCAGCGTGAAATTCACATCGCCGGTGCGCATCGGCCAGCCGCTGCGGATTCAATGGAGCGGTCCCGCCAATCCGCGCGAGTTCATCACCGTGGTGCCGGCCGGCATGACCGACGGTCAGTACAACGCCTACACCTATGTCGATCAGGGCAATCCGCTGACGCTGACCGTGCCGGATCAACCCGGCGATTATGAAATCCGCTACATGACTGCCGACTCGAAGCGCGTGCTGGCGCGCGCGCCGCTGCAGATCACGGCGGTCGAGAGTTCGGTGCAGGCGCCGGCCACCGTGGTCGCGCGGCAGCACTTCCCGGTGCGCTGGAACGGGCCCGGCAACGAACAGGATTTTGTCGCCGTCACCGAACCCGGCAAGCCCAAGAGCTGGCTCAGTTACGGCTATACCAAGCGCGGCAATCCGGTGGAGGTGGAGGCGCCGAAAAAGCCGGGTCGCTATGAAATCCACTACCTGACCGCTCAGAGCCATCAGTCGCTGGCGATGCAGCCGATCGAGGTGACGCCGTCGGCCACACCCGGCAAGTTGCTGGTGCAGGCATCCGCCAGCGGCGCTGCCGGCCAGCCGGCCTATGCCGCCGTTGAAGTGGTGCTGGATGCCTCCGGCAGCATGCTGCAGAAGCTCGATGGCAAACGTCGCATCGACATCGCGCGCGACACGCTGCGCCAGCTGGTCGACTCGATGCAGGGCGGCAATGCGCAGTTCGCGCTGCGGGTGTTCGGTCATCGCAAGGCCGATGCCTGCGACACCGAGCTGTTGTTGCCGCCCTCGGCGCTGCAGGCGGCCACCGTCAAACAGACGATTGGCAAGCTGGAGGCGAAGAATCTGGCGCGCACGCCGATCGCCGATTCACTGGCGCAGGTGAAGACCGATCTCGCCAGCGTGAAGGGTAAAGCGCTGGTGATTCTGCTGACCGATGGCGAGGAGACCTGCGACGGTGATCCGGCGGCGGCGATCACCGCGCTGCGCAAATCGGGGCTCGATGTGCGCGTCAACATCGTCGGTTTCGCCATCGACGAGCACGCGCTGAAGCAGCAGTTCGTCGCGTGGGCGGCGGCGGGCGGCGGTGCCTACTTCGATGCGCAGAATGGCAAGGCGCTGGCCGAAGCGCTGCAGCAGTCGCTGCGACAGCCGTTTACGGTGCTGGATGAGAAGGGGGCGACGGTAGCCTCGGGGGCGGCTGGCGATGCGGCGCTGGAGCTGCCGGCCGGCAACTACCGACTGCAATCCGGCAGTCACGAGCAGGCAGCGACGATTGCGGCGGGCGAGACGCTGACGGTGACGCTGCCCTGATCGGTTGGATCAGGGCACTCGCCATCAGGCCAGCGCCTTCCACAGATTGAAGGCACTGAGCGAACTGATCAGCAGGCCGACGATGATCAGCAGCGTGCGCGCCGGCAGCCGGCTGCAGAGCCAGGCCGCGAACGGCGCGGCGAACAGGCCGCCGACGATCAGGCCGACGATCACGGTCCAGTGGGTGAAGCCGCCGAAGATGGCGAAGGCGGCGCCGCCGGCCATGGTCAGGAAGAACTCGGCGGCGTTGACCGAGCCGATGGTCTGGCGCGGATCGTGGCCGCTGCCGATCAGCGAGGTCGTCACCACCGGCCCCCAGCCGCCGCCACCGACCGCGTCGACGAAGCCGCCGGTCAGCGCCAGACCGGCCACATGCTTCGGCGGTTCCTTGCGAACCTTGATGGTGCGAAATGCCTTGTTCAGCACGTACAGCCCCATGAACAGCAGGTAGCCGGCGATGTAGGGCTTGATGGCGTTGCCGTCGATCGACGTGATCAGATAGGCGCCGATCACGGCGCCGATGATTCCGGGAATCAGCAGGCGCTTGAACAGCGCCTTGTTGACGTTGCCGAACTTCCAGTGCGAGAAGGCGGAGAAGCCGGTGGTGAACACCTCGGCAAGGTGCACCGACGCGGTCGCCGCCGCCGGCGGCACGCCGCTCGACAGCAGGAAGGTGGTGGCGGTGATGCCGTAGGCCATGCCGAGCGCGCCGTCGATGATCTGCGCGATCAGCCCGACCAGCGCCGCGGTCCAGAACGAACCGCCGGACAACCCCGAGGCGAGGTCGTCGAGCAGCGGCTGCCAGCCGGCCGGCAGCAGCCAGACGCCGAGGCCATAGATGGAGAGGGCGATCGCCGGCAGCGCGATCAGCAGGATCAGGTCGTGCCGGAACGGATGCGCCCCGGGATGGGTGATCTCCTCTTCCAGCGGCGGCAGGCCGAGCGCCTGGTGTTCCAGGCTGATCGGCGCGTCGGGATCGATGTGGCGGATTTTCATGCGTGGCCCCCTTAAAGTGCGGGGCATGCTAATGAAAGCGGGAAATGCTCAGAAAGAACTATTTTCTATTTTCTTATAACGATATGAGGTGGCGACCATGGAATCCCCACTCCGTCCCGCCGAAACGCTGCTGGTCCAGTACGCCCGCTACCATCGCGACCGCCGCAATATCGGCACTCATCTGGTCGGCATTCCGCTGATCGTGTTCGCCATCTGCGTGCTGCTGGCGCGCCCGCCGTTCCCCGTGCTGGGTGTCACGCTGACGCCGACCTGGGTGGTGTGGGCAGTGACGGCGGTGTGGTATCTGACGCGCGGCAACCTCGTGCTGGGGCTGGCGGTCACGCTGGTCAATGCGGTGCTGGCCGCGCTGGCGCACGCGGTGGCTGGCGGCGGCACGGCGCAGTGGCTGGGGTGGGGCATCGGCGCCTTCGTGGTCGGCTGGATCGTGCAGGCCATCGGCCACTACTTCGAGGGGCGCAAGCCGGCCTTCATCGACGATGTGATCGGCCTGCTGACCGGCCCGATGTTCGTCACGGCCGAAGTCCTGTTCGCGCTGGGCTGGGGGCATCGATTGAAAGCAGAGATCGAACGGGCCGCGGGTCCGTCGACGACCATAAAACAAGAACACTAATTGTTGATTCAAGGTTGTAGCCATGACGGGAAACAGAGAAGCGGGAGTCGGTGTTCAGCAGGCCGTGGATCAGGCGATAGCCGAGCGCGAAGCACAGGTGCTCGGTGACGGGCCGCGTATCGAGCCGATGCGGGTCGCGGAGTTCACCGACGATCTGCTGAAGATCGTCACGCAGATGATCGAGGTGAACAGCGCCATCGATGCGCGTGCGCAGGACGAGATGACCGACCTGCTGCCGATGGCGCGCGACGGTCGCCCGCTGGCTGACCATTTTTCGCAGCTGGAGAGCATCTCGGAGATCGTGCTGACCATGCTGCGGCACCCCGAGCTGTTCGTGCGGCAGACCGAGATCGGCATTCAGCTGCTGGGGCAGGGGGCGCTGTCCGCGCGCGATCGCGAGCTGGCGGTGCTGCGCATCGGCTGGTTGTGCCAGGCGCCCTATGAGTGGGGCGAGCATGTCCATATCGCCAAAAAGGTTGGCATCAGCAGCGACGAGGTCGAACGCATCACGCAGGGTTCGCAGGCGCCGGGCTGGAGCGAACACGAGCAGGCCATCCTGCGCGCGGTCGAGGAGCTGTATCGGGACGCGATGATCTCCGACGCGACCTGGGCGACGCTGGCGAAGCGTCTCGACGACAAGCAGCTGATCGAATTGCCCATCGTCATCGGCCAGTACCAGACCGTCGCCTACTACCAGAACTCGCTGCGGCTGCGGCTGCACGAGGGCAACTGTGGTCTGAGTCAGCGTTGAGGCCGGTATCTCAAGCGCTGTGCGCCCTCAATCGGCCTGTACGGTCATGACGGCGGGCCGGGGCAGCGTCGCCAGTTTGTCGGCAATCGTCTTGCCGATGGATATCTGCGGGTTCGATGGCGTTTCGCCTTCGGCCTGTTCGCGCTCGGTCACGCTTGCCCTGGCCAGCTCGAACGCCTCGATGAACGAGTCGGTCCGCGCCAGCGCCTGCTCGAAGTAGGCGCGGCCGAAGTAGGTGTAGTCGTTCTCGTCGCTGCAGCCGAACGAGGTGCGGTCGCTGGCGGCGGCAGTGATCACCAGCGTCTTGTCACCGGCGAGCGCATCGATGAAACCGCCGGCGTAGCAGGCCGAGATGACGATGACGCGCCACTCGATGCCGGCATCGTCCAGCGCCTGCCGCAGTGTCGCCGGTTCCAGGTCGGCGAGCTTGAGCGGCGGCAGCTGCAGCGACAGGCGATGATCCTTCGAGCCGTGCGAGGTCAGGTAGAGGAACAGCACATCGTCGCGGCGATCCATCACGCCGCCGATGCGCGCGAGCGCCTGGCGAATCGACGTCACCGAGGCGATCGGATCGGTATGCAAGGTGTCGGTGCTGTTGATCAGCAGCATGCTGTGGGTGGCGCTGGCGAAGCGCAGCATCACCTGATTGACCGAACGTATCTCGCGCAGAAATACCCGCTGCGCGCCATAGCCGGCGACGCCGATGAAGTAGAGGTCGCTGCTGTCGGTGGCACCCGGCTGCAGCGCGACCAGCCGGTCGGCCAGCAGCTGCGGCTGGCGGTAGATCACCTCGTCCGAAATTTCGGCAACGCGCTGCTGCGCCGATTGCATCGCCGCTTCGTCGTCGTAGGGAATGTCCCACAACGTCCTGTCCTGCCAGACCAGATTGATCGCCATGCCGACCAGCACGCCGGTAGCGATCGCCACCAGCCAGCGCCGGCCGCGCGGCTGCGTGCCGAACCGCAGCAGCACCACGACGCTGGCCAGCCCGAGCCAGTAACCGCGCAGGTAATCCAGTTGCGGCAGGTCGTAAAGATGGAAGTCGCCGACGCGTGTCAGCGTCGAGAACAGCACATGGATGGCGGCGTCGATGACGATGCTGGCGCTGACCAGCACTACGATCAGCGCCGCGATCCGCTGCTGCGAGCCGAGCAGTCGGGCGGCGATCACCGCCAGCAGAAGCAGCGTGGAAAAGGTGTAGAGCGCGCCGGGCAGCCCGAAACCATAGAACTCACCGGCCAGGCCGACATGCGCCAGCTGCGCGATCAGCGAGGGTGCCAGCGTCAACACCATCAATGCGGCGATCAGCAGCCACGACGCGGCAACCCGCTCCCATGAAAATGGCAGCAACAGTGCAGCGCGCACGCCGACGCCGAGATTGCGACACAGCAGGCGCACAAAGGCGCTGAGTTTTCCACCGGCCCCGGGTGTGTTGCTGCCAGCATCGGGTGTATTGCCAAAAGCCACGACCATCGCTCCTGAACGCACTGTTCCGTCTATCGGATTCGGGCTGACACTGTAGCGCAATCAATTCCTCAATCGAGCGGCCGGCCCGGGTACAGGGTGCGGGCCGCTGGTCGTCGCGGTGGCGCCCTGTTAAGTTTCGCAACCGCGCTGATCAACGAGGGTTCCGGCATGGCAACGACCTACTACAAGATTCTGCTGTTCATGAAGCGCAAGCCCGGCACCACGGTCGAGGCGTTTCGCGACTACTACGAAAACCGGCACGTACCGCTCTGCGCGAAATACGCCTCCGGCATGAAGCGCTATATTCGCCGCTATCTCGATCCGCAGACCCACGCCGAGAGTGGCCGCAACGACGAACTGCCCTATGACGTCATCACCGAGCTCTGGTTCGACGACGAGCAGGTGTTCAACGGCACCGTCAAATACCTGGGCAGCAGCACCATGCCGGATGAAGTGGTCGAGGATGAGAAACGCTTTCTCGATCGCCCCAGCATGCGGATGGCAACCGTGGTCGAAGTCGAAAGCCGTTTTGGCGACTGATGGATGTTGAAGATTCAGCGATGACAACAACGATTCCCGCCGGCTTCGAGCCGATCCAGTTCAAGTCGCCGTTCATCGATGTGAACGGCCCGATCTATGCCCGCATCGACGAACCAGTCCTGCATCTCGCTCTTCGTGTCGAGCAGCGCCATTGCAATCTGACCGGCTCGCTGCACGGCGGCATGCTGGCGACGCTGGCTGATTTCGCGATGGGTCGGGCGCTGGGAAAACTGCGCGGTGGCACGCAGCCGCTGGTGACGCTCAATCTCAATCTTGATTACATCGGCATGACCAGCATCGGCGCGTGGGTCGAGATGCTTGTGCGGATCAAGAAAGAGAAGGGCAGCGTGGTGTTCGCGACCTGCGAGATTCGGGACGGGGAGAAGCTGGTGCTGGTGGCGAGCGGAGTGTTCAAGTTCATTGCGCCACAGGGCGCCTGATATTGAGCGGGGCACGACGGGTAGCCGAACCCCGCTGGCCGGGCTCTATCCCCCGAGCTTCCGATAGAGCCGAACGATTGCCTCTTCGGCGACGAGCATCACGACAACCACGACGATAAGCGTCAGGATGCCGTCGAACCGACCTTCGAACCGGACGTTGTCGCCAAAGAGCTGCACGATGGCCTCAAGGATCACAAACTTCGATCCAAAAAGTATCAGCCATGCAAAGAAGAATCGAAGGAATATCATCAATGCGCCGGACTTGCCGATGAAGCACGCGGCAACGCGGTGTTCGATGGCTATCGTCAATTTCAGCAGCACCTGCAATACCACTGCCGCCAGCAGGGAGGTGGTGAACGAGTCGATGAATACCTTTCCCGAGTATTCGACGAACAGGTTCAGTACAACCAGATCGATCAGGATTCCCGAGAAATAACGAACGAACAGCCGCTGATTGTTCGACGGTGCCTCCGCTGAAAGCGGTAGTAGTGCTTCGCCGGTCATGGTTCTGATTTCCTTATAGGCCCGCCCGAGTAGCCATCCTTATAACTGACGCATTCGCTATCTGCCATCGCCAAACGCGGATTGATCGCTGCGGTGCCGGCGATGCCCGAGGTGAAGGGTGGGGAGCATCGGCAGCGATCAGCGAGCCGGAGGTGCAGGCTCCCATGGGACTTCTGGCGGAATTTCAGCGTGCGGCGCTGCCAGCGTCTGGAACGATGCCCGCTGCAATAAAGAGGTTCAGGTGCGCCTCAACCAAACGCTCCAGATTGCGCTGGTAGCCGCCGCCAATCACCGCCGATACCGGCAGGCCATGTCGCTCGCACGTTTCAAAAACCAACCTGTCGCGCTGATAGATACCGTCGTTGCTGATCAGGAAATGGCCGAGTTCGTCGTGCTCGTGAACATCCACGCCGGCGTCGTAAATCACCGCGTCCGGCCGGCAGCGGTTGATCGCCAGTTGCAGCGTGTCGTCCACCGTTTGCAGATACTGCTCATCCGTCACCCCTTGCGGCAGCGCCACGTCGATATCCGACTGCTGCTTGTGGAACGGAAAGTTCTTCTCGCCGTGAATCGACACCGTAAATATGTTGTCGCGTCCCGCCGCGAGACTCGCCGTGCCATCGCCCTGATGCACATCGCAATCGAAAATCAGCACTCGCTCGATACCCGGCTGTGCCAGCAGATTCAGCGCGCTCAGATACAAGTCATTGATGATGCAAAAGCCGGAACCCTGATTGTAAAAGGCGTGGTGATAACCCCCGGTCAGGTTGATGGCACGGCCATGCTGCAGCGACAGCTGCCCCGCCAGCACCGTGCCGGCGCAGGCAGTGAAAGTACGCTCCACCAGAATCGGCAACCACGGAAAACCGATGCGCCGCACCTCCTGTTTATCGAGCGCGCCACTGACGAAACGCTCGACATAATCCGGGCAGATCGCCCCTTTCACCTGCTCGGATGACAGCGGTTTCGGCTTCACGAACTGCGCGCTGGTCACGCCCCGTTGCAACAGCGTGTCGTGCAGCAGTTGATACTTCCCGATCGGAAAGCGATGGCCGTCCGGCAGCGGCAGGTTGCTGTAGATGGGGTGGAAGAGCAGTTTTGTCATGAGTTTGGAAACGACCTGACGCCGAGAGCGTGAATGGTTAAGCGGTGCCAACTTTACGCGATTGATGTCTGAATCCGGAGCGCGGTTTGGGCAGGGTCGTGTTAACGATGGCTTCGGGTAAGCTGGCCGCGACGTGACGAAGCCGCGTCACCGGGAGCTTCATTTTTCAGGGAAGAAAACTATGTACGCCATTGGCGTATATGCGTCAAAGGCGTATAGTCATGTTCACCGTTATTGAAACCCCTCTCTCTTGCCAGCTATGTCCGTGACTACTGGAGTGACAGCGAGCGCGAAGATTTCGCTGTTTTCATTGCTGCGCCCCCCGATGCAGGCGACGTTGTTTCCGGTAGCGGTGGTGTGCGAAAAGTTCGCTGGGGCGCGCAGGGGCGAGGCAAGCGGGGCAGTGTGCAAGTGATTTACTTCAACCGATTGGCGATTGGCGAGATCTGGTTGTTGACGATATATGGCAAGGGTGTGGCAGAGAATATTCCGTCCCATGTCCTGCGTCAGTTGCGAGAGGTGATCGAACATGGCTAAGCAAACGAAGGCGCAGCGTGAGCGCGAGGCCGGTCGCGACCTTGGCGCCGAGCTGCTGGAGGCGGCGCGCCAGATGAAGGCGGGCCAGCGCGCGAAGGAGCATCTCGTCACCGTCAGCGAAATTGCCCGCATTCGTCACAAGACCGCGCTTTCGCAACCGCAATTCGCTCACCTGCTTGGTATTTCACCGCGCACCCTGCAGGGCTGGGAGCAGGGGCGTCGTTTGCCCAATGCGGCGGCGCGTACGTTGTTGAAAATCGCTGACCGGCATCCGGAAATCATTCGGGAGCTGGTTTCCAAAGCAGGTTGAAGCTCACTTGTTATTTGAGGGGGGCTATTGCGCGCTTGTGACCCTTGGGGTGTTTGCGAGACCAGCGCCACCGCTTTCAGCAAACAATAAAAAAGCCACCGCGAGGGTGGCTTCTTTATTTGTTGGTGGAGGCGGGGGGAGTTGAACCCCCGTCCGCTAGCTCTCCATCCGCGGCTCTACATGCTTAGGTTCCGTCTACTGATTTAACCCTCAACTACCCAACGGGCAGGGCGGAGAGGGCGATCCCGTAGATTTTCGACGCTGGGCACCGGGCGGGCCGCGCGCTTAACCAGATGAGATGACAGTTGATTTCGCTATCTGGCGTCGGTCATCAACTGCTGGAGGCCCTTAGGCCGCCAGAGCGTAGCTATCGTCGTTTGCGACTATTGCGTTGCAGCTTTGGATTAACGTGATTCGCTGCCATCACGGCATGCACCTTGGGTTTTGTTACCAGCGTCGAATCCGAATCGCCCCCTTGCTCGTTGTCGCGCCGGCGGTTGCCGGTGCGGGTGTTCGTTGGCAGCGTCGCCGCTGCGTCGTGGCTGAGACTGTGTTCCCGCAGGAGAGTTCAGTGCTC
>CAZWXW010000025.1:0-41530 GCA_964638025.1 uncultured Verrucomicrobiaceae bacterium | reverse complement strand
CCGGCGTGCTGACGCGCTATCTCGCCGAGCACGGCATCATCGTCGAGAAGACCGGCCTCTACTCGTTCTTCATCATGTTCACCATCGGCATCACCAAGGGTCGCTGGAACACGCTGGTGACCGAACTGCAGCAGTTCAAGGATGACTACGACCAGAACCAGCCGCTGTGGCGCGTGATGCCGGAGTTCATTGCCAAGAATCCGCGCTACGAGCGCATCGGCCTGCGCGAGCTGTGCCAGCAGATCCACGACATCTACAAGCAGAACGATGTGGCGAAGCTGACCACCGAGATGTACCTGTCAAACATGGAGCCGGCGATGAAGCCGGCCGAGGCGTTTGCCAAGATGGCGCACCGCGAGACCGAGCGGGTGCCGATCGACGATCTCGAGGGGCGTATCACCGCGATGCTGGTCACGCCGTATCCGCCCGGTATTCCGCTGCTGATTCCCGGTGAACGGTTCAACCGCACCATCGTGCGCTACCTGCAGTTCGCGCGCAGCTTCAACCTGCGATTCCCCGGCTTCGAGACCGACATCCACGGTTTCGTCGTCGAGGAGGTCGAAGGCGTCAAGCACTACTACGTCGACTGTGTGAAGCAGGGCTGACGTCAGGGTTCGTCGTGCCGCTGAGTTTCTCTGTCAGGGCGGCTCAGCCGAGCTGATCCACCATCACCGCGTTGCTGTAGATCAGGCTGTGGTCGGCGGCGCGGTGGCCAACCAGATGGAAGTGACTGCGCTCATCCCATGGACTGATGTAGACGCGCAGTTGGCAATCCTCAAGCGGGCCGCAACTGGCCGGCATCTCCAGATCCATCTCGCCCATGTCGATATCGAGCGTCGCTTCGTTTTCGTGATTGCGCATCAGGTCGTCGGCCACCTGTTCCAGCAGCAGGTGACAATTCTCGCTGACGCGAAAATGAATATCTTCCAGTGCCACCGGTCGCTCTGCGCCGGGTTTCTTCCACCATCCCTCCAGGGTCATCGTGTTCATGGTCGCTCCTCCTCCCAACACAGCGAAAGCGTCGCTGCCTGAGCGATTCTAGTGCCGTGCGCAGACGCGACAAATGACAGGTAGTCATGTCGGTCCATACGAAACAGACGAAACAGATCTAAACGACAGGAAAGCAGTCGTGGCAGCCTCCGTGCCGCCACCTTGTCTGTCGTCACAGCACGCGCAGAAACGCAACCAGGTCGCTCTTCTCGTCATCGCTCAATTGTGTGCCCAGCACCAGATTGAAGAACTCCACCGTGTCCTCCAGCGTCAGCAGACGACCGTCGTGCAGATAGGGCGGGCTGTCCTTGAGGCCGCGCAGCGGGAAGGTCTTGATCGGACCGTCGGCGCTGGCGAAACGACCCAGGATGGTTTTCTCCTTGAAGAAGCGCTCGACCTTCAGGTTATGCATCGAATTGTCGGTGTAATAGGGCGCCACATGACAGCTGCTGCATTGGCCCTTGCCGAAAAACACGGCCTGCCCGCGCAACTCCGCTTCGCTCGCCTTGGCGGGGTCCAGTTTGCCGAACAGATCGAGTTTGGGTGCCGGCGGGAAATCGAGCAGTGCCTGAAACTCGGCCATGTTGTGTACTTCGCTGCCGCGTTCGAGGATGTTCACCCCTTTCTTGGTCGCGATGACCGGGTCGCCATCGAAGTAGGCGGCGCGCTGCTCGAACTCGGTGAAGTCCTCAATGGTTTTCAAGGCGCGTTGCGAACCGAACAGCCGCTGGATGTTGACGCCACGCAGCGATGGCGTATCGATCCGGTGGCGGTGCGCCTGTGGTCGAATGTCGCCGACGAGATGCGTTGCCGCATTGGTGTGACCGTTGACGTGGCAGTCGAAGCAGTTGACGCCGGTGCTGGCCTTGGCGGAGCGACGATCCCATGTGGCATTGAACTGCTGCTGCATGGTGGGTGTCAGCAATAACCGCAAACCGTCCAGCTGCTTCGGATTGAGGATGCCGTTGAAAATGTCGTAGTAGTTGTCCAGCGTTACCACTTCTCCCCTGGAAACATCGCCGAGATCGGGGCGTGTGGTCAGGAAAATGGCGGGTGGGAACTCCGGTAGGAAATGATCCGGCAATCCATAGGAGAGATCGAACCGTTGCAGATCGCGCGCATCCTGCTGTTTGACCGCGTCGATATGGAATTGCGGAAACAGCATGCCGCCTTCGGCTTGGTTGTCGTGAGGCAGCGGATAGAATCCGGCGGGCCACAAATCCTTGGCTCGAATCTGTTCGGGAGACATCTTTGCAAGATCCTGCCAACTGACGCTGGCAGGTAGCTTCACCCGCACACCGCCCTGAACGGGTTTGTTGCGGCCGCTACTGGTGAGCCCGGAGACGGGCTTGTTGGCGAGGTCGTATCGCTCCTTCAACAGTTTCTGGAAGCTGGCTTCAACGGACGGCTTGTTGCGCTCCATGCGCTTCTTGACGACATCGAAGGTCTCCCGGTCGTCGACCGGGGCATAACTGGTGGGAACTTCTGCAGTGGCTGTCGCTGTGACTGTGCCATTGATGAGAAGCGCGGCTGCCACCGCGCTCAACCATGGAAAATGACCCGCCTTGGTTCGTCTGTTCATCGATGATTCCTCTCGGCGTTCTGCTTCTTGCGAGATTTTTTCGATTGCTGCGTGTTCTCAGCAATCTGCCGTCACGGACTCTGAGGAGTGTTCTGCCGGGTCGGCGATCGTTGGCAAGCAAGGCGCTTGGCAAGTAAAGACCCGAGCGTTAGGCGGGGAATATGCGGTAAATATTCGATTCTCTTCGATGAGTTTTTTCTAATGAATTCATTGGTATTTTTTTGATTTTATTTGGAGATCAAAAACGAATATTTTATTTCGTGGATGGGTAGTTGATGGGGGAAAGGTTAGGTCGTCAGCACATTCTAGAAACCAGGGTTTATAACGTGCGACGACCGGTTGCCATCAATTGACGGGCTTGATCTCAGGAGGTGAGTTCTTGGCAAATGGCTTCGACATGACGATGGTCGGTGCCGCAGCAGCCGCCTAGGACGCAGAGGTTAGGCAGCAGAGGTTTGAGTGCGCGATAACGTTTGCCGAGATCGACCGGATCGCCGGCATCGAGCTCGGTGGCTGCATCGAGTTCAGCGTGGCTTCGTTTTGATGCGTTGGCGCGTAGGCCGCGAATGCGCGCCAGCCATGTCGCTCCTGCCGGCAACGCGTGATCGAAGTGGGTCGGGTGCGCACAGTTGATCATGTAGTAGGCCGCATAACCGCCGGTGGCGGCATCGCATTCATTGATGGCAGCGCCGAGAGCCTGCCCCGATGGCAGCTGGCCATTGGTTTCCAGCGTAAAGGAGATGACTGCGGGCAGCTGCTGCGCACGCGCTGCGTTGGCGATGCCGATCGCCTCCTCGACGTAGTTGATCGTGAACGCGGCGATCAGGTCTGCCGCCGTCGCGGAGAAGGTTGCGATCTGTTCGCCGTGGTAGTCGGCCGCCTCGCGCGGGCTCATCTGTTGTTGCGCGATATAGCCATCGCCGCGCGGGCCGAGGTTGCCGCTGATCACGACGGGTGCGACATCGCGATTGTCGGCGCGCAGCTGCGCCATCAGGGCAATCGCGCGGCGGTTGATGTCGGCCAGTGCCGCACTGTCGTAACCGAGCGTGGCGCCCCAGTCGCGGTTGGCGCGCCAGGTCGGGGCTTCCAGCAGCAGGCCGCGCCGGTAGTGACGGGCGATATCGAGATAGCGTTGGTAGTAGGTGCGAAGCGTCTGGCAACCACTGTCGCTATCGAGCAGCGTGAACGATGCGAAGGCTGGTAGCTCGATGCCCTCGTGATAGATCAGCGTGGTTTCCATGCCGCCGTCGGTGATCAGCGTGTGGCCATTCAGTTGTGGCAGAGCCTGACGATAGCGCGCATGGCCAAGCTGCAAGTTGGGCTGATTCATGTTGTTACCTCATCCGGTGATGGTGATGACGGCACGCTGGTTGCCGCCGTGTCGCGTTTCATGGCGCAATCTGCGCTCGGTTCAATCAGTGTTGAGCGGGCGCCGGCCAGTGGTTGCCACGGTAACGGGAGGGCGGTCGGCCAACTAAGGCGATTTCGGCAACTAAGCAGACAAAACGGTCACCAAGAGGGAGCGATGACGACGACGCTGCAAAACCTTTCCACCAAACCGCAGATCGAGGTCGCGGTGCTGGCGATGCCGGTCAGTACGGCGTCGACGATCTACGGCATGTACGACATTTTTCGCGGTGCCGGACGCGACTGGGGAATGATTACCTCCGGTGCGCCTGGTCGAGAGCTGATCCGTTCGCGTGTGGTGGCGACCCGCGCCGGCCCGATGGAGCTGGTCAACGATGTGCGTATCAATGTCGATGCCGAGCTCGATCAGTGCGGTGTTCCCGACGTGATCTGCATTCCCGACCTGAATATTCCGCCGGGTGCGCCGGTCGACACCTTCGCTGCCGAAGCGGCGTGGTTGCGGCGCTGTTACGAGCAGGGCAGCGCTTTGGCGACTGCTTGCTCCGGAGCACTGTTACTAGCCGAGGCGGGTGTTCTCGACGGCGAAGAGGCGACCACGCATTGGGCCTACTGCGACGTGATGGCGCGCGACTATCCGGCAGTTACCGTGCGGGCGCAGCGTACGCTGGTGGTGGCGGGTGAGGGCGGCCGTCTGATCATGTCCGGTGGTGGCACTACCTGGTTCGATCTGGCGCTGTATCTGATCGCGCGTTACACCTCGGTCGAGGTGGCCATGCAGGTGGCGCGGTTGAATCTGATCGACTGGCACAGCGTTGGTCAGCAGCCCTATGGTTATCTGGCGCAGTCGCGGCAAAGCGATGACGCACTGATGGCGAAGTGTCAGGTGTGGATTGCCGAGCGCTACGAAACGCCGGCGCCGGTGGCGGCGATGGTGCAGTTGAGCGGGTTGCCGGAGCGCTCGTTCAAGCGCCGCTTCCAGCAGGCAACCGGTATGACGCCACTGGAATATGTACAGACGCTGCGGCTCGAAGAGGCAAAGCAGATGCTGGAAGCAACTGAGCTGGCGGTCGAGGCGATTGCCAACGAAGTGGGTTATGAAGATGCGAGCTTTTTCAGCCGGCTGTTCCGTCGCCAGGTTGGGCTGACGCCGGCGCAATACCGCAAACGCTTCGGTGCGATGCGGCGTGCGCTGCAGGTGCCTTAAATACTGCCTATTCGATTTGTATGCTCTTTAGTGCTACAGCGAGTCTGCGTCTATCGCCACCGCCAGGTCGGCGAGCATCAGGCAGTTGGAATTCCAAGATGTTTAAACCGTTTTGGATGGTTGAAGGAAGATTTGCTATCAGGATTTTTTCGTCCTGCCCATTTAGTATGCCGGAAAATATCTGCTGTCCATTCAGCAACATGGTTACATTCTGATTGCCGAACGAATCGACGTGAAACGTGATGTTTCCTGCAAAGGTTTGCTCGATCGTATTGGTCTTGAAAATAATCTTGGGCGTGGTGCTGGATGACCAGCGATATGTTCTTTCAGGGTCAGACCATCCGATGAAAACCAGTCGATCTGATGTGAATGTCATCTGCTCATCCGGATGGATGGCCGGAAGGTGGTTGGCTGCATATCTGGCCAGCCTGGCTTCATGCCCATTGCGGTTAGCGAGGAATTGCGGATAGCGCCAGTCAAACAGATATTCTGGGTGTTGATCGATATTTGGCTGTGCATTCCAGCTGGCTGTATACCTGTTGAATAGGCCTTGGCCTGTGTTGACAAATATCGCAAACAGACACGCAAGGGCAAGTACTCCTGAGGCTGCCTTCCCTGCAACACCGCGAGACGTAGTTGGCCAGCAATACAGCGTGAGCAGAAAGAGACCGGGCAAGATGTCCGTTAAAAAGCGTGAGCCGTACGACCAGCCTGCCCACCAGTGTGGAAATCTGGAGACAAAGGCAAGATGTAAAGCTGGCCATGCTACGGCTATCAGCAACCAGGATGGCTTTAGCCCCCACTCCTTTTTTGCAAACCTACAGCAGATCCACGCTACCGGAATGAACGGTGAGTAGATAAAAAGTCCTCTGGCGGGGCTTAACAGGTTTCCATATAGGGCGGTCCAGAAATCGCCTCCTGCCAGCCGTTGTGGCAGGTAATAGTCAGGAAGTGGTTGGCCGAATTCATTCATGCTGAATCCGGCAAATGCGCCGAGCAGTGCCAGCAGAAGAATCCCGGATTTGATGGCAGCCGGTCGGGAATAGGTAAGCAGGTAGAGCAAAACGAAAGGGGCCAGCAAGGCCATCGTGGGCCTGCACAGGTAGGCGAAAAATAGCGAGGCAGAAACAAGAGGCCAAAGATGTTGGTGGTTACCTTTTGTTGTCTTGATGGCGCCGTATATGGCCAGCAGGGCAAAGAGGGCTGCGAAATTGTGCGACCACAAGGCTGTGGCGGAAGTGCTGGCAAGAGATGATCCAAGCCAGAATACTGAAGCGACGATTAAAGAATTTTTATGATCGAGAAAAAGGTTCGCCAACTTTATGAGCAGTAGAAGCGTTAATGCCGATGTTATCGCTGCTATAAGAATCTGTGTTACCGGTTCATGCTGTGGCATTTCGAACCCCAAAGCATTTGCGGCTGCAACAACGGGAAGGCTGGCAATGGATGTTCCCAGTGGGAAATAGTAGTAAAAGTGGTCGTTCTTTTTATGAATTTTATAGCTGTAGTTCTTTAGAAGGTCCTCGCCGTAGTGGTCTATCTTGATGGTTTGGTGCGTCAGGATGGCTTCCGAAACGAGTAAGGTTCCGAGAGGGTCCGATCCGGTATTTCTTACTTTCGCGCTTAAGGTGAGAAGGAGGCAGGTGGCCAGTACTATCAATATGGAAACGGTGTCTCTAGATATTTTCATAACCAGGGCGCGCTCAGATGTTGAGCTTGTTGAAAATGGTTGCTGGAAGGTGGCTGATCACAAACATGATCAGTTGCCATTTTCCTGGCGCGTAAACAGTGCTCTTGCCACGCTCTATGGCGTCGACAATCCGGTTGGCCACCGCCTCTACCGAGGCCAGTTTTGCACCTTTTTCCTTAAGTGGCGCGGTCATCGGAGTATCCGTCGGCCCCGGTTTTATCAGGACAACTTTCACGCCCGTTCCGCTGAAGCGGTGTTGCAGCCCCTGCGCGTAACGAGTTACCAGGCCTTTGGCCGATCCATAGATGTAGTTGGATTTTCTTCCCCGATCTCCAGCCACGGAGCCGATCAGTGCAATCGTTCCGCGATTCGCTTCAGCCATATGGCGTGCGAATGCTTCTGCAAAAAGCACGGGCGAGATGCCGTTGACCTCCAGTGCTTCGCGGCAGGCGATCAAGTCTTTCTCGCAGTCACCCTGTTCGGGCAAAGAGCCGTGTGCGATCAGGGCGATGTCCAACGCCCCCTGGGTGGCGATCCTGTCGACAACGGCTTGAATGGTTGCAGGGTCGAGAAACTCTGTCTGCACCACATGGATGTCTGATTGTGGGCCTCTCACCCTGAGGTCGTTCGCCACTCGTTCGAGGCGGCCGATGTCGCGCCCGATCAAGGTCAGGTCGATGGATCTTCCCTGAACCCACCGCCGAGCGCAGTGTTCGGCGATGGCGGATGTGGCGCCGACAATCACCACTCTTTTCTTGTCGTTCAATTCAGTTTCCCATCAGGCGGCGTGAGAGCCCGGAGCTAATGCCGGGATCGCGATACTTCAGAAATTCATTTAGCCGAGGATAGCCTTGCTCGAACAGGCTTCGCGGCATTCTCGCATCCTTGGCCAGATAGATGCGGCCGTTGGCTTCGTGCACGATGGCGTCCAGTCGTTCGAACAGCTTGTGCGTCCGTTCTCCGCCATTGGGAAAGTCCAATGCCAGCGTAACGCCTGGCTGGGGAAAGCTGAGCATGCCTATGGACTCACGGTTGCCGAAAGTTTTCAGCACGGCGAGAAATGAACCCTCACTGGCGCGCGTAATCGCTTGCAGCATCGCCTGCACTGCCTCTTGTCCGACATCGCGCGGAATCACGCTCTGGTACTGGAAGAACCCCTTGGGGCCGTACATCCGGTTCCATTCAAGCAGGTTGTCTAGTGGATAGAAGAACGATTCATAGTGTGCGACGAATCGACCTGCTCGCCATTTCTTCAGGTTGAAGTAGAGGGCGTTGAATGGCCGCAATGAGAGTTGATTTACCAGCGAGATCGGCGGTTCAAGAGGCATCGTTCGTATACGGCGTGCTGGTTCTGCGCGCTGTACGTTATCTGCGGGATTGCCGCGCATGAACAGCCCACGCCCACCACTGCCTGACATGCAGTCGATCCAGGAGACCGTGTGCTCCCAACCGGCTTCTGATTCATCGGCAAGATGGAAGAACTCTCCGAGATTGGTGTAGGGGATGGTGTCTGTGTCCAGCCACGGGCCACTCACCCGGCGCAGGCGAATCACGGCCTGTACGATTATTCCGGTCAAGCCGACACCGCCCACGGTAGCGGCAAACCAGTCGGGCCTGATATGAGGGCCGCACTCGATGATCTCTCCATCTGTGCGAATCAGAGTGAGCTGCTCGATGTGATCGCCGAACGAGCCCAGGATATGGTGGTTCTTGCCATGCACATCGTTGGCGATTGCGCCGCCAACGGTGATCATCTGGGTTCCTGGTGTGACTGGCAGAATCCATCCGCGCGGAATGGCCAGCCGCTGAATGTCGCGCAGCAATACGCCGGCCTCGCAAACCAGCCGGCCGGTGTTGTCGTCGAAGGCGATGAAATGATCGAGCCCAGGGGTGATCCAGAGGGTGCCGTTCGGGTTGAGGCAGGCATCGCCATAACTGCGGCCCATGCCGTGAGCCAGACCGGGCTTCCTGCCACCGCAAATAGTGGAAACAACTTTTGTCGGGTCGTTCATCACTACGACATCATGAGGGGTCGCGCTCAGGCGCCCCCACGAGGAGATGGATCTCATGCGGTCTCCGCGCGAAAGACGTAGCGTTTGTCCAGGTGATACTTGGCCACATAACCAATGGCCAACCCAATGACGCCACCCAGATAGCGCATCTCTTTTGTTTCAAAGACCTTATGAAAGCCGAACTCGAAGCCCCAGAATATGGCCGTGGTGGCCAGACCCATGATCGTGTAGAGGATGAAAGTCTGGCCATCGTGAACCATGTTGCGCGGACGGAAACGAAAAATGTAGCGTTTGTCGAGAGCGTATTTGACGACGAGTCCTACACCTGTGCCGGCAATGATCGAAACCAGGATGTCGAAGGAACCCTGGTAAATGCGAATGGCGCTATCCTGGGCGCCGATGTTTGCCGCGGTCGCGATTAATGCGAAGATGGCGTAAAAAAAAGCCAGTCGTATCCTATCCATCAATTAACATCATCCGGCGTTCAATGATATGCACGATATTGTGGTGGCTCGTTCGCCTCTGGCCCAAGTGTCAGCCCTGATACGCCTGCTGAGGCCAAAGCAGTGGATCAAAAATGGCTTCGTTCTCGCGCCGCTGATTTTTACCGGCGAGTTTCTCAATCCGGACGCTATTCGTCACGCTTTATTCGCTGTGTTGTTGTTCTGTCTGGCTTCGTCGGCGACATATATTGTCAATGACATGCGCGATATCGAGCGCGATCGCCTTCATCCCAAAAAGTCAAAGAGTCGTCCTTTGGCCGCGGGCACCGTATCGGTACCCAGGGCACTGTTGTTGTTGGCAGGTCTCTACGCGACGCTGTTTTTTAGCTGGTTCATGGCGCCGAAGGTGGTCATGGTAATCGCGGCCTACCTGCTGCTCAACTTGGCGTATACCTTCGTACTGAAACATCAGCCGGTGGTTGACATCTTCGCGATCGCGATCGGGTTCGTGCTGCGTGTTTACGCCGGTGCCATGGCGCTGGGCGTGCCGGTCTCATCGTGGATGTTCATCACCACACTATGCTTGGCACTCTATCTTGCAGCGGTCAAACGGCGTCAGGAACTCAGCCAGAGTGGCACTGAAGGTCGCAAGGTGCTGCAAAAATATTCCGTGTCGCTGGTGGACCGGTATGCCGAGATGTCGGCTACCGGCGCGCTGATTTTTTATAGCATGTTCGTGATGTCCGCCAAGCCGCAGCTCGCAATCACGGTGCCCTTGGTTCTGTTCGGGCTGTTTCGCTACTGGTTTGTCGTCGAAGCACTGGATGGCGGTGAGTCGCCGACGGATGCGCTGTTGGCTGACTGGCAGCTGTTGCTCACGGTGGTACTGTGGGTGGCGGTTTGTGGTTGGGTGTTGTGGCCGGTACAGGGGTGAACATGGATTTTTCGTATGCGTTGACGCCGTTCCTGGCATGGCTGGTGGCGGGCGTGCTGAAGTTTGCGATCAACAGCATAAAGGCTGGGAAGTTGGCCTTTGGGCTGATTGGTTATGGCGGGCTGCCAAGTAATCACAGTGCGATCGTCAGTAGCATGGCTGCGCTGATCGGGCTGAAGGAGGGGATTGGGCATCCGGCATTTGGCGTGGCGATTACCCTTGCTTTCATCGTCATACTGGATGCCAACAGTTTGCGTCGACAGGTCGGCAAACATGCGGTAGTCATCAACAGGCTGGCAGCGGAAGCGACGGAGCATCAACCGTTGCGCGAACGGATGGGGCATTCACGTATCGAGATTGCTGCTGGGATAGCTGTCGGTATTGCCGTTGCTGCTGCTGTTAACGTCATTTGGCGCATACCTTCCTAGAGTTCTTTCAGCGCATCGACCAGATATTGCGGCAGTGCAAAGCTCGCCGCATGCACCGCCGGGTTGTAGTAACGCGTGGCGATGGCGGCGGCGTCGAAGCGTTGTTGCAGTGTTGCTGCAGCAACCGTTCGCAGCGCTGCGTCGTCACTGGCCCACGCCAGTGTCATCGCGCCGCCGATGTAGGTCGGCACCGAAGCAGTGAAGAAACTGCGGTCGCGGAAATAGGGCGATAACCGTTGATGGGTGGTGGTCACTTCGTCCGGTTGCAGGAAGGCGGAGCCGTTCTGCGCGGCGAAGATGCCGCCCGGATTCAGACAGCGTGCGACCCCTTCATAGAACCGGCTGCTGAACAGCACTTCGCCGGGGCCGATCGGATCGGTGCAGTCGGAGATGACGACATCGAAATGGCGCGGCGTGTTGCAGACGTAGTCGATGCCGTCGCCAATGACGATTTCGGCGCGCGGGTTGTCGAACGCACCCTGCGAGTGATTCGGAAAATATTTCGTGCACAGATCGATGACGGCTTGGTCGATCTCGACCTGCACCACGCGTTCGACTTCCGGGTGCTTCAGCACTTCGCGCAGCAGACCGCCGTCGCCGCCGCCGATGATCAGCACGTCGCGTGCGCCGCCATGCGCGAACAGTGGCACGTGGGCCAGCATCTCGTGGTAGATGAACTCGTCGCGCTCGGTGGTCTGGATGACGCCGTCCAGCGCCATGACGCGACCGAAGCTGGCGCTTTCGAAGATGACGAGATGCTGATGCCCGGTGCGGCTCTCGAACAGGATGTCGCGCACGCCGAAGCTCTGCGCATAACCCTCGTGCAGCGTTTCGCTGAAGTTCTGGTTCACGGACGGGTTCCTCGACAGGCTGGGGCGGGCCGGCATTTAACCGAAATGTTCCGGCTCAGATCAACCGTGCGAGTGTTCTGTCGGCTGGGGCAGGTCGCGGCGGGAGGCGATTCCCGACCTGTCATTGCGAGGTGGGGGCGATCACAGATGCAGTTGCTGCTGTCCGGTGACGTGGCGCGGCCCCAGCAGCGGCAGCACGTGAACGCGATTGCGGCCGTTCGCCTTGGCGTCGTACAGCGCATTGTCGGCTGCCGCCAGCAGGCTTTCCGGCGGCTCGGTGCCGGGCACCGTGGTGCTGACGCCGATGCTGATGGTGATGCGGTAGGTGGCGCCGGCGTGGCGAATCGTCAGCTGTTCGACGGCGATGCGCAGTCCTTCGGCCAGCGCCAGTGCCTGGGTCTGGTTGCAGTCCGGCAGCAACACGACGAACTCTTCGCCGCCGTAACGCGCCACCAGCTCACCGGAGCGGCGGAACTGCTGGCGCAGGGTTTCCGCCAGCGCCATCAGGCAATGGTCGCCGGCGAGATGGCCGGCGCTGTCGTTGAGCTGCTTGAAGTGGTCGGCGTCGAGCATCAGCACGGATAGCGTCAACCCCTGCCGACCACAGCGACGCCACTCCTGCATCAGCTGCTGTTCGAAGTACATGCGGTTGTGGACACGGGTCAGGCCGTCGGTGATCGACAGCTTCTTCAGCGCCGCGTTGGCCTGCTCCAGTGCGCTCTGCGCCTCCTCCAGCTTCTGGTTCTTGTCGAGCAGCTCGCGCGTGCGCAGCGAAACCTCTTCCTGCAGGTGGTATTGCAGTCGCGAGGCGAGGGTGTGGGTGGCGATGAACTTCTGCATGTAGATCCAGATCTGCGCCAGCACGAACAGCGAGAAGGCGTAGGGGCTCCAGCTCGGCACCGGTGGCGTCGTGATCAGGTTGCCGTCCGGCACACCGTAGTTCCACAGGTCGGCACAGGCGGCGACTAGCACCGGCACCAGCGACAGCAGCAGCCGCGTCGCCCCGTGCTGGCGCCGGCGTATCGCGTCGCCCAGTACCAGCGCGGCGATGGCCAGGTGCAGCCCCCACCAGGTGATCATCGGCCACACCAGCGACGCCAGCCCCTCGGCCGGCAGCAACGCCACCACCGTGCACAGCAGGCCGGCGCCGATCAGCGTGATCGGCAGCAGCGACGGCAGCAGTCGCAGGCGCAGCGAGACGTGGTAGTAGAGCAGCAGCGCCGCAGGTGTCCATGCGGCGGCGAGCAGCGCCAGGCGCTGGCGTGTCACTGCTTCCAGCGAAATCGGCCACAGCTCGTTCATGGCGGGGTGCAGCGCGGTCAGCGTCGCCAGTCCGGTCAGAACCAGTGCCAGCCACAGTGCTTCGCGCCCACCGCGCTGGTGCCAGGCGATGGTGAAGAAGCAGAAGGCACAGCTGAGCAGGATGGCGAGCAGTGCGCCGCCCTGGGCGGAGGAGGTGATGGTGGTAGCAGCGGGGGATATTGCAGCCGACTGCGCCAGCGCGGTCGTCGTGTCGAGCGCACTGGCGCCCGCGGAAAACACTAAAAGTGCAGGCAGCGATAGACGCAGGTGGGCAAGCATCAGTGCTCTCTCCATGATCCTTTGGCAGATCTTCCGTCGGGTTCCTTTCCGAGGATGATGTTCCCCAGGAGTCCCTCGTTTTTGTTGTTCAGGAGATCGTGGATCGAACCGCGTCGACGATCCGGGGGGCAGCGAGGGCGGAGTATCAAGCCTGCATCGCGCATCTGCCAATACCGTTTGGTTATTGCTTGATCAGTTTTGCCGGGTCGCGGCCGGGTCGACAACGGCCCCGTCGCTGCCATGTCAGGCGGCATCGGTGCCCGGCGGCGTTGGCCCAAACTGTTCCAGCAATAGCGATGCCAACAGCCTGCAGGCATCGGTAGCCGTAAAGACACCGGCCAGCTCGCCCTCCTTGAGCACCAGCACCGAACCGAGCCGTTTGTCGGCCATTGCCGTCAATACGCGATCGAGAGGATCGCCAACATCGACGAACAACGGTCGCCGGCGGCACAGATCGCCCACCAGCAGGTCGGTCTCCTGCCGCAGCGGATGGCCCGGAATGTGGGCGCGCTCGAGATCGCGCTCCGAAATGATGCCGATGACATCGCCTTTTTCGAACACCGGCAGATGGCGGATGTCGTGCTCCTCCATCATCGCCAGTGCGGCCGCGAGTGGCGCGCTGGCTTCCACGTGGTGGGGGAAGGGGGTCATGACGGCAACCATCTGCGGCATGTGACGCATTGTGGCGATCTCCTGAGGAGGGTCGAGCCACAGGATACGGCAACGCTGTGTCAGGCGGGTTGCACCGCGTCAAACGAAAAGGTGGTGTCGGTTCAAATGAAAAAGGCCACCGTCGGGTGGCCTTTCTCGGCATGTGGAGCGGGTAGAGGGAATCGAACCCTCGTATGCAGCTTGGGAAGCTGCCGTTCTGCCATTGAACTACACCCGCCGAATGTAACGCATTGAAAGTGCATAAGACTTTCTCTGTTTCGCTGTCTCACGGACTGCTCAGTAGGGCTGAGCTAAGTATTTGATTAGCCTGAGAAGCGGCGCGCATTGTGAGACAGCGAATCGGCTCGGTCAATGGTCGGCTGCCGTCACTCCTTGGGTGGATTGCGTCCGAAGCGATCGTGGCTTTTGACCCACTCCTCCGAAACCACGGCAGCGCCGAGCGATATCTCGCCGCACAACACCGTGGCGGCGATGATCTCGGCCAGCTTCCTTGCCTTGCCATCGCCGTAGCAGTCCAGCGACTCCAGACACTCCCGCTGCGTGGGCAATCCCGTTCCGCCGCCGCGCGTGGCCACGATCAGCGATGGCAGTGTGACCGAATAGTAGTAGTCGCCATTCGGTGTGACCTCCGCATAGACGAGGCTGGCATGTGATTCGGCCACGTTGGCTACGTCCTGGCCGGTCGCCATGAAGACGGCGGTGATGCCGTTGGCCGGATGCACGCCGTTGTGCACCGCTCCGGCCATCAGTCCGCCGAGCTGTGACGTTTTGCGCGCCGCGTACATCGCTTCGGGCGTCGTGCGCATCCGCTCCTTCAGCAGATCGCGCGGCAGCGTTATCTCGGCGATGACGCGCTTGCCGCGACTGTGCAGCGTATTGAGCTGCGAGTGCTTCTTGTCGGTGTCCATGTTCCCGGACAGGAAGAACTGCCGGATGGCGTCGCCGTAGTTGGCCACGATCCATTGGCAGGCGGCGTAGGTGGCTTTGCCGCACATGTTCTGGCCGCCGGCGTCACCGGTGGTGAAATTGAAGCGGAGATAGAGCATCCGGCTGGCGTGGTATTGCTCGATATTGCGTAGCTTGCCGTTGCGCGTGGTCGATTCCGCTGCTGCGCGAATGCCGGCCATATTCTCGTTGATCCAGGCCGAGAAACTGCGCGCATCGCGGGCGTTGTCGAAGATGAATACCGGCGAGCGCTGCATGGCATCGTCGACGACAGTGGTCATGACGCCGCCGGCGGCGCGCGCGAGATTCATGCCGCGACTGTAGCTGGCGACCAGAGTGCCCTCGCTGGTCGCCATCGGCACGAAGAAGTCGCCCTGCGCATGTTCGCCGTTGACGCGCAGTGGTCCGGCAAAGCCCATCGGAACCTGCACCACGCCGGAGAAGTTTTCGATGTTTCCAGGCAGGAGCACGGGGTCGAAGGAGAACTGCGCGGTGTGATGCAGCGAGGCGCCCGTCTGTTTCTCCACGAATCGACGCCGCTCCGCCGCGGCCTCTCGCGAATAGTCATTGTCCGGTTGTCGTGGAATCTTCAACGGTTCCATGTTCTGGGGTTCCTGCAAGGTGAAAAGAAAATTGATTGGTTCGAATTTCGGTGACTCATGCCCGCCGCGTCGGAACGATATCTACCTGGACGCTGCACAAGCCTGCCCGCAAACGGCCGGCTATCGGTGACGGTCGCTCGGATTTTCGATCGACGAAGACATGGGTAAAGGTGCCGTGGGCGCTGGCCGTTGCTTCGCCCGCTTTGAAAATGGCGATGCCGTACTCCACCGAGCTGTTGCCGATCCGGTTGACGCGCAGGCCGCCTTCGAGCTGATCGGGAAACGCCAGGCTGCTTTTGTAGAAACATTGGGACTGCACGATATAGCCGACGGTTTCGCCGCCGTGAATATCGAGCCCGCACTCACGGATCAGATAGGTGTTGGCTACCGTGTCGAAGTACGAGTAGTAGATGACGTTGTTGATGTGGCCATAGATATCGTTATCCATCCAGCGCGTGTTCAGCGGTAGAAACCACCGGTAACTGTCGCGCCTTGAAGCATCCGGAAGCTCGGATATATCCGTCACAAGTTCACCATTTACTCTTCAAAAGGCCGCTTGGTAGATGGCGAGCGCATCGCGCTCGGTTAGGGGCTTTGGGTTGTTTATCAGAAGACGTTCTTGTTGCACGGCTTCTGCCGCCAGCATCGGCAGATCTGCTGCGGGAATACCGACGGAGGAGAGGGTGGGCGGCAACCCAAGGTCTGAAATCAGCGCAAAAAAATAATCGATGAACTGCGCACAGCGCTCGCCGGTTGCCGCGGCAAGCTGCTGCGGCGCTATCACGATCTCTGCCAGCTGTGCATAACTTGCCGCTGCCGCCGAGGTGTTGAACCGAAGCACGTGGGGAAGCACCAGCGAATTACTCAACCCATGCGGAACGTGATAGTGGCCGCCGATGGGATAGGCCAGCGCGTGAACGGCGGCAACCGGTGCATTGGCAAAGGCCTGCCCAGCCAGGCAGGAGCCGAGCAGCATGGCCTGCCGCGCCTCGATGTCGAGGCCGGTGTGGGTTGCGGTTGTGATGTTCGCCGACAGCAGCCGCAGCGCCTCACGGGCGAGCATGTCGGTGTAGACATTCTTCTTGTGGAGGCTGGTATACGCCTCGACGGCATGGACCATGGCATCGACGCCGGTCATTGCCGTTACCTTCGCGGGCAGTTGCAGCGTGAGCTCCGCATCCAGCAATGCCACGTCGGCGATGAGTTGGGGCGCAACGATTCCCTGCTTCGAAGTTGCGCCCGTGGTGACAATGGCCACCGGCGTCACTTCCGATCCGGTGCCTGCCGTCGTTGGAATCAGGATGAGCGGAAACCTTTTTCCCCTTACCCGATTGACGCCATAGAGGGTATCGAGCGGCTCATTCGAGCGAGCCAGCAGCGCGACCAGTTTGGCCGTATCCAGAGAACTGCCGCCACCCAGCCCGATGACACCATCGATGGCCTGGTGCTTCGCGACATCCACCGCGCGCAGGACGATGGTATCCGGCGGATCGGCGACCACATCGGTAAAACTGCAGGCTGCCAATCCATCGGAGCGGAGGCGCTCGATGACGTTATCGACGATGCCGAGATTCTTGATGCCCTGATCCGAGACGATCAGGGGGCGTTGAATACCGAGGCTCTGACAGATTTCACCGATACGCTGCAGCGATCCCATGCCGCTGATAACGGACCTGCAGGTGTTTATGGTGAAATCCTTCATCGCTGACACCCTGGCCTGCAACGCTGCGGAAGCGCGGAGTTTCACTTCGCACGCTGGGCGGAGATGACCCGCGCTGCACGAGAACGTGAAGAGGAGTTTTCAGCAGGATTTTAAGGTGGCGATGTCGGGCGGCAATTGCGAAACCGCCCGTATCGGCAGGCAAAACAGCCGCTGTCTGGATGCTTGGGCTCAGTGCTTGGTGTTGAGGCTTTCCTGTGCCCGGTGTCTGCCGGGGGTGACGCCGGTCCATTTCTTGAACGCGCGGAAGAAGGTGCTGACTTCGTCAAAGCCCAGCTTTTCAGCGATATCGCGATTGCTGAGATCGGGACAGCCCAGATAGTGAAAGGCCGCTTCCATGCGGCATTCGTCTTTCAAACGCTGGAACGAGGTGCCTTCGATCTGCAAATGGCGGCGCAGCGTGGTGACCGACATATTGAGGTGTCTGGCGACGCGCTCGGCGCCGATCATGTGGTGCCCGACATTCTGATTGAGCAGTGCCTTGATTCTGGCCTTGGTCGAATGCCGGCTGCCTTCGTTGACGATCAGGCCGAAAGGGGCATTCCGAAGAAAGACCTCAAGGCTCTCTTCGTTCTGGATGATCGAGTAGTCGAGGAAGTGGGCGGGAAATTCCAGGGCATTGAAACTGTGGTTGAAGACGATGTCTTTTGACGAGAACTGCGCCATCTCCCATTCGCAGTCGGGTTTGTCAAACGTAAAGAGCGTCCTGCTGATTGCCAGTTCGCTGCCGATCAGCCAGCTCCAGTGACGTTGCCATGCGGCGAGCGTGGTATGGAGAAGCACCGGCTTTGTCTGTCGTATCAGCTCGTCGAACTCCTCTTCGCTGACGCCGTCCAGCGGTGCCAGCCGCACGCGGGCGACATTGCCGTGCTGCTCCAGCCGAATGCTGACCTTGAATCCGCGACAGATCTGGCCGAAGTCCCAGGCCCGCAGCAGCGCCTGGCGCAGGTTCTTGCTGTTTACCATCAGCAGCGACAGCAGCCGAAACGAGCCTTTCCTGATCCGCCCGCCGCTCAGCATGCCGAACCATTCGTCATGCACGACGCGGATCGCCTGCTGATAGAGACGGCCGTAATTTTTCGCCGAGTGGTAGAGGCTGTTGTTCAATGTTTTGGGATCGATGCCGGCATCGGTGAGCAGCCGGCCGGCATCGTATCCCTGCGCCTCGACCTCCCGCAGCAGCGTGGTCACATAGCTCGTGGGGATGATCAGTTCTTCCGTAGCCATTTTGATTTCCTGCCAGCGATAAATTGTTATTGAAATGCTGCGTACATCATGGGTTGCGCTGTAGTTGGCTTGAGAAAATGTCCTGTCGGATGAAAATGTCTGAACTGCCCGGTCGCCGGATGTTACCTGACTGGAGGCACGCGGGCATCAGTCGATCAGGTATTGATGGCGATCGGAACAGGCACCGATAGAAACAGGAACAGGCACTGATAGAAACCGAAAGCCGCGATCATTTTAGTGAACGACATTGGAGGGAATTGCCATTTCCATCCCCTGCAGAATCCCTAGGCTATGAGCGCTGGTTGATCCCCCGGGATTAACTCGTTTAGCAATAATAAAAGAGTTTACGAACTCTTCGCGGCATATGCCTGCGGGTGCCTGAGAAGGCCTTCAAGAACAATAAAAGGAGGTGACAATGAGCGCGAAATTCTGCATGGATCGTTCGAAACGCAAGCCATTCAAAGTGGGCAAGTCGGCAAATCTGCAGGGCGCCGTGGGGCTGGCTGTGGCCGGGGGGCTGCTGGCCTGCTCGGTGCCGATGGCGCTGGCGCAAACGCCGCCAGCCCATCGCGGTGCCGCGACGGTGCTGGAGGAGGTGGTGGTCACGGCGCGCAAGCGGGAAGAGAGCATGCAGGCCGTGCCGTTGTCGGTTTCCGCCTACGGCGGTGACCAGCTGGAGGCGCTCAAGGTTCGCGACCTGTCGAACCTGTCGGTCGGGTTGCCGAACGTCTCGCTCGACGACGCGGGCTCGGCGAAGGGGTATGCCAACTTCTCCATTCGCGGTCTCGGTATCAACAGTTCGATCCTGTCGATCGACCCCACCGTTGGCGTCTTTGTCGACGGTGTCTACATGGGGGTGCCGGCCGGGATGCTGTTCGATGTGTTCGATCTCGAACGTGTCGAAGTGTTGCGCGGACCGCAGGGCACGTTGTTCGGTCGCAACGTCACCGGCGGTGCCGTGCTGATGACCACCAAGAAGCCCGGCGACGAGCTCGAAGTCACGGTCAAGACGGCGATCGACGGCGGCGATCAGGGCGGTTTGAACAAATACGTGATGGGTTCGGTCGGCGGGCCGCTCGGCGACAAGTTTGGCGCCAAGATCACGGCCTACTACAACGACGATGATGGCTGGTTCGAGAACAAGTACACCGGCGACGATTTCGGTGCGATCGAGCAGACGATGTTCCGCACCGTTGGCGTATGGAAGCCGTTCGAGCAGACCGAAATCATCCTGCGCTGGGAACATGACAAGAATGATGCCGATGGCCCGGCCGGCCAGACGCACACCAACGGTTCGGGCGTGCCCGGAGCCTTCGTCAACTTCGATCGCGACAGCCATGATTTCTCGATCGACGAAGAGGGTTTCTACAAAACCGAAACCGATTTCGTCACGCTGGAGATCAACCAGGGCGTCAGCTTCGGCGATGGCACCATCACCAACATTCTCGGCTGGCGCACCTACGATGCGCAGAGCCGTGGCGATATCGACTCGCAGCCGGTGTGGCTGTTCCACTCGGATACCTGGACGGAGACGGAACAGCTCAGCAACGAACTGCGCTATAGCGGCCGCTTCATGGACAAGCTGCAGCTGACCACCGGGCTCTACTACTTCACCAACGATATCGATTACGCCGAGCGTCGCAGCATGCTTGGGTTGGCACTGCCCAATGGCAAGCCGGCTGGCGTGCCTGCGGCGGTCTTCGACGGTGGTGGCCTGTATAGCGTCGATACCTGGGCCGTGTTTGCTGCTGTCGATTACGACTTCAGCCAACAGCTGACCCTGAATGCCGGCGTTCGTTACTCGTACGAGGAGAAGGAGGCAAAGATCGCTTCGCTGAGCCGCAATATCACCCAGTACCCCTCAGCGAACACCTGTAACCTGGTCAGCCCTCGCGCCGGAGAGCGGACCTGCGCGACAGATTTCGAGGATGACGATCACTGGGAGGATGTCTCGCCGAAACTGGGCCTGACCTACAGCCTCTCCGACAGCGCGCGGGTTTACGGCCACTGGACGCAGAGCTTCCGGTCGGGCGGTTACAACCTGCGCAACACCTCGTTCAATCCGGCCGATGTGCCCGGCCCGTTCGACGAAGAGAAAGTGACCAACTACGAGCTTGGCTACAAGTCGGAATACAGTCGCGGTCGCTTCAACGCGGCACTGTTCTACAACGAGATCTCCGACATGCAGCGCGAGCTGAACTATTCGGGGCCGATCGGCGTGGTCCAGCTGATCAGGAATACGGCGGATGCCGAGATTCTCGGTGTGGAGCTGGATGGTGCCTACGCCATCATGGAAAGCCTGGTGATGAACTTCACGGTGGGCTGGACCGACTCCGAGTACAGCAAGGTGACAGCTGATCTCAACCGCGACGGCGTGATCGATGGCGGCGACAAGTCGCTGGAGCTGCCGCGCGCACCGGAGTGGACCTACAGCGTCGGCCTCAACCACGATCTCGATGTGGGCGACATGGGGTATCTCAGTTCGTGGATCAACTACGCCTACCGCGATGATTCCGCCTATACCGATGACAACCTGGGGTATCTGCTGGAACAGGAAATTCTCGACCTCGGTCTCGATTTCCATTTCAGCGGCGATCGGTGGGTCGTCGGCCTTTACGGAAAAAACCTGCTGAACGAGGTCAAGCACGGTGGCGATACGCAGCTTCCCGACGCCATCTCCGGCGTGCCGACCGGCGGAACGTTCGCGCCGCTCTCCAAAGGGCGGATCTACGGTGCCCAGCTCACCTACAACTTTCGCTGAGTGAGCGATCGAGCGGCCTCTGCCCTGATGGATGGTTGCATCGCCATTCAGGGCAGGGGCATTTGATCCCGGTATGAATAATAAAAATGGGGCGGTTGATCCCCACTGGCCAGCGATGGCGGAAACATTGATGAATCATGATCGGACCATTGTTGATCTGCTGGAGGCGTCGTGGGCCAGGTACCGCGATTTTCCCGCGTTCACCTGCCTGGGGCGGACGCTGACGTATGGTGATGTCGATCGGCTGAGCAGAAACTTTGCCGCCTACCTGCAACATCGCACGGGATTGCAGCCCGGCGATCGAATAGCGATCCAGCTCCCCAATCTGCTGCAGTACCCGGTGGTTGCATACGGTGCACTGCGAGCCGGGCTGGTGCTGGTCAATACCAACCCGCTGTACACGGCCACCGAAGTGGAGCGCCAGCTGGCGGATTCCGGTGCGAAAGCGCTGGTGGTGATGTCGGCGCAGGCTGGCATGGCGATCGAGCTGTCGCGAAGAACGTCGCTGGAGGCGATCTTTGTCACCCATCCGCTGGACCTGCACGCGGTATTGCCAGAGGCTTCACCGCGCGAGCCTGATGTGTCTGATGTTGTTACGCCACTGGCAGAGGCTCTCCATGCGGGCGCAGCGCTGGCGATGCTCCCGGTGGATATCGAGCCCGAAACGCTGGCGCTGTTGCAGTACACCGGTGGCACGACCGGCGTTGCCAAGGGAGCAATGCTGAGCCATCGCAATCTGGTGGCCAACACCACGCAGCTGGCGGTGCACTCCAGCGAGTTTTTTCGCGAGGGGGCGGAGTGCTATGTGGCGCCGCTGCCGGTCTATCACATCTACGCGTTCACGATTCACTGCGTCGCGCTGCCGCATCGCGGCGGGCACAGCCTGCTGATCCCGAATCCTCGCGATATACCCGCGTTGATCGCGGCGATACGGAATCACCGCTTCACCGGATTTCCCGGCATCAATACGCTGTTCGCGTCACTCTGCGCCAATCCCGAGTTTCGCCAGCTCGATTTCAGCAGCCTGCGAAGCACATCGGCGGGCGGCATGGCATTGACCGCCGAGGTGGCGAGCCAGTGGCGCGAGCTGACCGGCATCGCGATTGCCGAGGGCTACGGCATGAGCGAGACCTCGCCCGTCATCACCGCCAATCCGCCGGGGCGCATACAGGCGGGAACCGTCGGCATGCCGATTCCCGGGACCGAGGTTCGAGTCATCGATGGCGATGGCAACACGCTGCCGGCTGGCGAGCGCGGCGAATTGTGCGTGCGCGGCCCGCAGGTGATGCAGGGGTATTGGCAACGGCCGGACGAGACCGCGCTGGTGCTGTCGCCCGATGGCTGGCTGCGCACCGGTGACGTCGCACTGGTCCAGGCCGACGGTTACATCCGGATCGTCGACCGTATCAAGGACATGATCGTCGTCTCCGGTTTCAACGTGTATCCCAACGAGGTTGAGAACGTGGCGCGGATGCACCCGTCGGTGAAGGAGTGCGCCGCCATCGGCGTGCCCGACAAACATGCCGGCGAAGCGGTGAAGCTGTTCGTGGTGCCGACCTCGGATGCGTTCAGCGGAGAAGTGTTGCGCCATTTCATGCGCAGTCAGTTGACACCGTACAAACTGCCGACCCAGTTCGAAGTGGTCGATGATCTTCCCAAAAGCAATGTCGGAAAAATTCTTCGCAAGGAATTGAGGAAAACGGTGCCGCTATGAAAGCGATCGTCTGTGAAAGTTTCGGGCCTGTCGATCAGCTGAAATATGTTGATGTGAGGGAGCCATCGCCGAAATCCGGTGAGGTTGTTGTCGCGGTCAAAGCCTGTGGCGTCAATTTTCCCGATGCGCTGCTGGTGCAGGGTCTCTATCAGGAGCGGCCGCCGCTGCCGTTCGTTCCCGGCATCGAGTTCTCCGGCGATGTCGTGCAGCTGGGAAGTGATGTCAAGGGAATTGCGGTGGGTGCCCGCGTGCTGGGCTTCAGCCCGGGATATGGCGCCTATGCCGAGCGGATCGCCTGCCCGGCCATCAATGTCATCCCGATTCCGGCCGACATGCCCTATGTCGAGGCGGCAAACATCGTCTGCGCGCACGGCACCGCGCACCATGCGCTGAAGCAGCGGGCGAATCTTCGACCCAACGAAACCCTGCTGGTGCTGGGTGCCGCCGGTGGCACCGGCATCGCTGCGGTACAGATCGGCAAGGCGATGGGCGCGCGCGTCATCGCGGCCTGCTCCAGCGATGAAAAGCTGGAAGCGGCCAGAGAGAACGGCGCCGATCTGCTGATCAACTACACGCAACAGGATCTGAAAGCGTCGATTCGGGAGATGACCAGCGGCAAGGGTGTCGACGTGGTCTACGACCCTGTCGGTGGCGACGCCTTCAATGCCAGTAGTCGCAGCATGGCGAGAAATGGCCGAATGCTGGTGGTCGGCTTCGCCAGCGGCGTCATTCCACAGCTGCCGCTCAATCTGCCGCTGGTCAAGGAGTTCGCGGTCATCGGTGTGTTCTGGGGCAGCTTTGCCCGCAACGAGCCGCAGCTTTTCGCCGACAACATGACGGAACTGTTTCGCTGGTATGCGGAGCGGCGTGTCAGCGTGATCTCCTCGGGTGAAATTCCGCTGTCGAACGCGGCCGAGGCACTGCAAAAGCTGGTGGATCGCCAGGTTGTCGGAAAAGTGACGTTGATTCCGTAAAACATTTCGGTGATTGAAGCGGGAAGGATATGGAGAGCGGCGGGTTCAGGGACAAGGTGGTTTTGATCACCGGTGCGGCGGGCGGCTTTGGCAGTTTGCTGGTGCAACGGCTGATCGAGCGCGATGCAAAGGTCGTGATCAGCGATAGAAGCGAGGAGGGCATGGCGCGGTTGACGGAAATTTACCGTCAGCGATCTGCGCAAATTGCGGCGCGGCGCTGCGATGTCTCCAGCGAAGAGGAGGTCAGCGCGCTCATCGATCATGCAGTGAACTGTTTTGGCCGCATCGATATCGCCGTGAACAACGCCGGCCTTTCTACTCCGATGAAAGCCTTTGTCGATGTCACTGAGAAAGAGATGGACATCAATTTTTCGGTGAATGCCAAAGGCGTCTTCTTTGGCATGAAGCATCAGCTGCGGCAGATGCTGGCTCAGGGCGATGGCGGCACCATTCTGAATGTCGCCTCCAAGGCCGGCGTTGGCGGAGCCCCGAAGCTGGCGGCCTATTCGGCAGCGAAACATGCCGTTGTCGGCCTGACCAAGACCGCAGCGCTGGAGTACGCAAAACATGGCATTCGGGTGAATGCCGTCTGTCCCTATTACAGTCCGACGCCGCTGGTTGCCAACGGCATCGACGAGCCGACACAACAGATGCTGGCGAGCCTGTCGCCGATGCGACGGCTGGGCCGACCGGAAGAGATGGTCGAGGTGATGCTGATGCTGATCTCGCCGGCGGCCGGTTACCTGACCGGCCAGGCGATTGTCATCGACGGCGGTATGTCGGCGGGCTAGGGAACCTCTGAAAAACGCATTTCTCCCCTCTCCCTTCAGGGAGAGGGGCGGGGGAGAGGGCCGATTCATGAGTCTTTGCACCCTCTCCCTAACCCTCTCCCTGAAGGGAGAGGGGACTTGATCAGAGGTTCCCTAGTTCAATTTCAAGTAACGCAGATTGTGGTGCCATGTATCGCACGTTGTTGATGGGGATCGCCGATGGAACGTAGTGCCTGCGATATCGACCCGGCGGTATTGAGCAGATACCTGCAGGAGCACGTCGAAGGATTTTCCGGACCGATCGCTCTCAGCAAATTTTCCGGCGGTCAATCGAATCCGACCTTTCTGGTTCGGGCTGGCAGTGGTCAGTACGTGCTGCGCAGCCAGCCTTTCGGTCAATTGCTCAAATCCGCGCATGCGGTCGACCGCGAATACCGGGTGCAAAAGGCGCTGGCCAATACCGCTGTTCCGGTCGCCAGGGTTTTTCACCTGTGCGAAGACGTGAGCGTCGTCGGCGTCAAGTTCTATCTGATGAGCTTTGAGTCGGGGACGATATTCTGGGACCCCGCGCTGCCGGAGATCGAGAAAGGTGAACGCTGGTCGTACTACGAAGAGCTCATTCGCATTCTCTCCGCGCTGCACGGCATCGATGTCGACGCCGCCGGTTTGAGTGACTACGGTCGCGCCGGAAACTACTTTCAGCGCCAGATCGGTGTGTGGGAAAAGCAGTATCGCGCGTCGGAAACCCGATCGATCCCGCCAATGGAAGCATTGATGCAATGGGTGCAGCAGCAATGCCCGCAGGATGACGGCATCGCGACACTGGTTCACGGCGATTTCCGCTTCGACAATATCGTGTTCCACCGCGATGAACCGCGTGGTTTGGCGGTTCTGGATTGGGAGCTTTCCACGCTGGGGCATCCGCTGGCGGATCTGGCCTATTTCTGCATGTGCCTGCGTATCCCGAGCAACGAATACAGCTTCGGATTGGGCGGCAAGGATCGGCAGCTGCTCGGTGTTCCCGATGAGGCGTGGATTGTCGGCCGCTACTGCGAGATGCGCGGCATTCCGCCGATAGAGAACTGGTCTTTCTATCTCGCCTTCAGCTTCTTTCGTCTCGCTGCAATCCTGCAGGGCGTCTACAAGCGCTCGCTCGATGGCAATGCCTCCAATAAGCGTGCCGGCATGATGGGGGCAATGGTCGACAGCCTTGCCGACATGGCGATGGCGGCCGTGCGTTCGTAGCCGGTGAGCTGATGTGCAGGAACTGCATTGCCGCTGAGAGATTGTTGTTATGAGGACAGGAATCCGTGAACAAGACCCCGATGTTTGATCTCGATGGCAGGGTGGCGCTGGTAACGGGAGCCAGTCGTGGCATCGGCCTCGCGATTGCGCAGCTGCTGGCGCAGCAGGGCGCTCATGTCATTGTCTCCAGCCGGAAGCTGGAAGATTGCCAGACGGTGGTCGATGAGATCCGGGCGCATGGCCATTCGGCAGAGGCGATGGCTTGCCACGTTGGGCGGATGGAGGATATTCGACTCTTGTTTGACGCGATCAAAACGCGACACGGCGGGTTGGACATTCTGGTCAACAACGCGGCGGCCAATCCCTACTACGGCCATATTCTCGATACGCCGCCGGAGGCCTACGAGAAAGCCGTCGAGGTCAATATTCGCGGTTACTTCTTCATGTCGGTAGAGGCGGGGAAGCTGATGCGCGAGCGCAAGCGCGGCGTGATCGTCAACACCGCTTCCGTCAACGCGCTGCAACCGGGATTCAATCAAGGCATCTATTCGGTGACCAAGGCTGCCGTGGTCAACATGACGCAGGCTTTCGCCAAGGAGTGCGGCCCGCTCGGCATTCGCGTCAATGCGATTCTTCCCGGTCTGACCGAAACCAAATTCGCCGGCGCGATCTTTCGCGACGAAGCGCTCTACGAGAGCTGCATCAAGGAGATTCCGTTGCAACGCCATGCCCAGCCTGAAGAGATGGCCGGCACGGTGCTGTATCTGGTCTCCGATGCGTCGAGTTATACCAACGGTGCCTGCATTGTGGTCGACGGTGGCCTCACCCTCTGAGGCGCTGTTGCAGATACTTTCTTCAATTCGAAAACAGTGACCGCTGCCCGACTCGGGTCAGCTGGGAGGCGTTATGGATTTTTCCTATTCACCCAAAGTGGAGGCATTGCGCCAGCAGCTTCTCGATTTCATGCGCGAGCATATCGTTCCGCGTCTTGGTCAGTACCAGTCGGATGTCGAACAGGGGATCTATCCGCCGCTGTTTATCGAGGATCTGAAGCAGCTGGCGCGGTCGGAGGGGCTGTGGAATCTGTTCCTGCCCTCGCTGAAGGAGGATGAGCCGGGCACGCGATTGACCAATCTGGAATACGCGCCGCTGGCCGAAATCATGGGGCGGGTACCGTGGATGTCGGAGGTGTTCAACTGCAACGCACCAGACACCGGCAACATGGAGTTGCTGCATATGTTCGCTACGCCCGATCAACGCGAGCGCTGGTTGAAACCGTTGCTGGAGGGGACGATTCGGTCAGCCTTCTGCATGACCGAGCCGGATGTGTCGTCATCGGATGCGACCAATATCACCACCTCGATTCGGCGCGAGGGCGATGAGTATGTGATCAACGGCCGAAAGTGGTTCATCACCAATGCCGCACATCCGCGCTGCACGCTGTTCATCGTCATGGGTAAGACCGATATCGGCGCGGACAGGCATCGGCAGCAGAGCATGATTCTGGTGCCGAGCGATGCGCCCGGTGTGTCGATCGTTCGCAATATTGCAACGCTCAATCATCTCGATCCGGAGGGGCATTGCGAGATCCTGTTTCAAAATGTCCGCGTGCCGGTCGAATACCTGCTGGGCGAGGAGGGCGATGGCTTCGCGATGGCGCAGGCGCGTCTGGGGCCGGGGCGCATTCATCACTGCATGCGCTCGATCGGTGCGGCAGAGCTGGCGCTGGAGATGATGGTGGTGCGCTCGCAGGAGCGGAAGACATTTGGCAAATACCTGCACGAGCATGGATCGATCGGGGAGTGGATCGCCCGTTCCCGCATCGGCATCGAACAGGCGCGACTGCTGGTGTTGAAGGCCGCCTGGATGATTGACGAAGTCGGCGCCAAGGCGGCACGCAAGGAGATCTCGATGATCAAGGCGCTGGTGCCCGATCTCTACGCCACCGTGGTCGATCGCGCTATTCAGACATTCGGTGCGATGGGGCTGACGCCGGATACGCCGCTGGCCTACCACTACACGGCTGCGCGCTGTCTACGGTTTGCCGATGGCCCGGATGAGGTGCATCTGCAGACGATTGCCCAGCTCGAACTGAAGAGCGGTGCCAGCTATCGCGAAGCGGTCATGGGATTTCTGCATTCGCCGCAGTGATATGTACTGAGAGCCATCGTGTGGCCGGATCGGCCACAGGATGGTTACAACGCCTAAAAAGCTTATAAACCGCGCGCGCAAGATCATCTTTCTCGTTGTGAACGCTCAGCTACAAGCGCAGTGTGAGCAGATCAATCGCCAACGAGCACATCCATGAACATCTACCGCAATCAGAAATTTGAGATTATCGCCAGTGGAGAGCTGTCGGGCGCACCTGCCAAATGGAAAAAAATTCGAGTGACAGTCAATTCCATCTGGAATGAAGGCAGCGATGGCGAAAAATTTGAAGTTCTGGCGGCGATACGCCGAACCTGCAACCCTGAAATTAAAAGCGATATTCGTGGATTCGAGGGACAGACACCGGCTCAAGTCGGCCGAGCTGAAGGCTTCAGTGAGCTGAAATACCAGCGCGCCAATCTCCCTTCAAGCGAAGTCACCATTGTGTCAGCGGTTATGCCATACCTCTCGCTAGTGCCAAATTCCCGATCGAGAATCGGCACATAGCAGCTGCGCCATTGTCATGTGGCGACAACATCCATAGCCCTTGGAAGTCTCATCTGATTCCGGATCGATGCAACAGCATCAGGCTCAGGAACCCGCATGTCGCGGCGTGTAGTGCAGCAGCCGATCAGTTTCCTGTTTGACTACCGCGTAGCACTCGCAGCTGAGCAGCTCAAGTTTGGGGCGGTCAATGACGGTGATATGGCCTCGGCTATATTTAATGACTCCCAGCTTCTGCAGCTTTCCCGCCGCTTCCGTGACGCCTTCACGACGGACGCCGAGCATGTTTGCAATCAGTTCTTGAGTCATTGTCAATTGGCTTCCCTCAAGACGATCAAGCGAAAGTAGAAGCCAGCGACACAGTTGCTGGTCCACAGAATGATGCCGGTTGCAAACTGCGGTCTGTGCCATCTGCGTAATCAACGCCTGGGTGTAGCGAAGCATCAGGAACAACAGATCACCGTGTCGACCGAACTCATCTTTAAGCAACTGACCTGGAAGCCGATACGCCGAACCGGCACTCTGCACAATGGCTCGACTCGGCGTGCTTTCACCACCCATGAACAGCGCAATGCCAATCAGGCCCTCATTTCCCACCACGGAGATCTCTGCTGAGGCGCCACTTTCCATCACATAGAGCAGCGACACTATGGAGTCGGTCGGGAAGTAAACGTGGCGCATCGTATCCCCCGACTCATACAGCACTTTGCCGAGTTCCAGAGGAACCAACTCCATATTTGAAAACAGGCGCTGCCTGATTTCGTCCGGCAACGCCGCCAACAGGTGATTTTGCAGAGGGCTCGGTATCCTTGGCATACGGATGTGCTCGTCTATTTATAGTCATATGGGTGTACGCCGCTGAATAGCCACTGACGCTATTCGACCGATGTCGTCTATGTACGCTACCGCACATTATTCTCGGTGGGAAGGCGTCATATAAGAATCAGCCCCGCATATCTCGCCCCCTTTATCCCTGCTGGTCTCCCTCGACGTTATTTGCAGCTGAATCGTCTGGTCGCAGAATTTCAGCGCTCCCATTTTCAGCGCCCCTATGTACGCAGTCGCACCGACATCTCCAGGGGTCATGGTCAGAATGCTTAGGCAATAGTCAACTTGAGCAGCCTGTAGCGGCTGTGGGGAATACCGTGATGAACAGATTTATCGAATATCAGAGATCGAAGATCGCAGCCGCTCTTCCTCTGTTTTTAGTCATCTCCGGATCACTCGTGCTGACAGGGTGTGCCACTCCACCGGAGGCGCCGAGTCATGAAATCCAGGCCGCAGAACTGGCCATTGCCAATGCCGAACAGGCACGTGTCGCGGATTATGCGTCGCCAGAGTTGGGAGAGGCTCGCGAAAAGCTCGCAGGAGCTCGCAGCGCCGTGAATGTCGAGAATATGGTGCTGGCGAAGCGCCTCGCCGAACAGGCTCGTCTCGACGCCGACCTGGCTACAGCCAGGGCAGCCGTCGCGAGAGCTGGAATCGTGAATGACGAAATGCAGCAAAGCACCGAGACCATCAAGCAGGAAATGGACAGAAACCCGGGAGTTAAACCATGAACATGCTGAACATGAACAAAGGCAACCTTCTCGCTGCGGGCGTTACATCGCTGCTGCTGGTGGCCTGCGCGGCACCGCCGGCAAAGCCGGATGGCGCAGAGGCGGCACGCAGCAAGTTGATGCAGCTGCAGTCTGACTCCCGACTGGCCAGCCTGGCACCTGTTGCCATAAAAGAGGCGGAGATAGCAGTTCAAGCCGCCGAGCAGCCGCAGAAGGATGTTGATCAAGGCCTGCACCTTGTCTGGGTTGCCGACCGCAAAGTAGATATCGCTACGGCATTGGCAGAGAGCCGGCTTCTGGAGGATCAGCGCAAAGGTCTGAGCGAGCAGCGTGAAACGGCGCGGCTTGAGTCGCGAACCGCTGAAGCAGACATAGCCATCAATGATGCCAATGCCGCTCGATTGCAAACCGCAGACTTGCAGCGCCAACTGGACGCGCTGAATGCAAAAGAGACAGAGCGCGGCATGGTCATAACCCTCGGTGACGTGTTGTTCGACACCGGAAGATCAGAGCTAAAAGGCAGTGCCATGGGAAGCCTCGGCAAACTCGCGGCATTCCTGAACAAGTACCCGGATCGCTCGGTGATTATCGAGGGGCACACTGATACCGTCGGCAGCCATGATTTCAACATGGGCTTGTCTCAGCGTCGCGCGGACTCGGTCAAATCCTATTTGATCAGTCAGGGGGTGAACCCCTCCAGAGCCGTTACATCCGGCAAGGGCGAGGAAAACCCGGTAGCGGGCAATGAAACCGCGGATGGCCGCCAGCAGAATCGACGTGTGGAGGTGATCATCAGCAACCTGATGACCTCCTCCCAGTGAGGTAGCATCTGCATAAAAAGAAGGCGCCCTGGGGCGCCTTAATTGTTTGCCTCGATTGAGGGGAGAGGCCGAACGTTTGAAAAGGTATTGGTCGCAGCAACTCGCGGCTACTGCAGGCCGAATGCCTCGACGGGCATATCCATGATGCTGCCCGCACCGGAACGAATGGTTGCCGCCAGTGAATGGTTGCGCGGCAACAGACGCTGGTAATAGAACTTCGCGGTCGACAGTTTGGCGTTGTAGAACGCCTTGTCACTGCTGCCGTTTTTCAGTGCGGCTTCGGCGGTGGCGGCGCTTTCGGCCCAGAAATAGGCGAGCGTCGTATAACCGGCAATCATCAGGTAGTCGTAGGCGGCGGCACCGACCGCATCGGCATTCTTCTGCGCCGCTTCGCCGATCTCCCGGGTCAGCGCAACCCATAGCGCAACATGCTCCTGCAGTTGACCGGCGAACTGTTGCATCGCCGGCGAGTGATCCCGGCTGCAGAACTCCTGAATGCGGCGCATGAACGGCGCGAGGATCTTGCCGCCACTCGGCAGTATCTTGCGGCCCAGCAGGTCGAGTGCCTGGATGCCGTTGGTGCCTTCATAAATCGCGGTAATGCGGGCGTCGCGATACTCCTGCTCCATGCCCCACTCCTTGATGAAGCCGTGTCCGCCGAGAATCTGCACGCCGTGGGAGGTCGCTTCGAGGCTGATTTCGGTCAGGAAGCCTTTGGCAATCGGTGTCAGCAGCGCCAGTTCTGTTTCGGCGCGCTCGCGCTCCGCCGGGCTTTCACTCTCGTGCGCCAGATCGACCAGCTGCGCGCAGTAGTAGTTCAGCAGCCGTCCGCCTTCGGCGAGGGATTTCTGCGTCAGCAGCATGCGTCGCACATCGGGGTGCGCGATGATCGGATCGGCGGGTTTGTCGGGAAGCACACGAACCGGGGCGCGCATCTGCAGCCGATCGCGGGCGTAACGCAGCGCGCCCTGGAAGGATGCTTCGATATGCCCGTGTCCCTGCTGTGCAACACCGAGGCGCGATTCGTTGATGAAGGTGAACATCGAGCTCATGCCCTTGTGCGGCGGGCTGATCAGATAGCCGCGAGCGTTGTCGAAGTTCAGCACGCAGGTAGCGTTGCCGTGAATGCCCATCTTGTGTTCGATCGAGCCGCAACTGACACCGTTGGCTGCGCCGCTGCTGCCATCTTCATTGACCCACAATTTGGGCACCAGAAACAGCGAGATGCCTTTGACGCCTTCCGGTGCGTCCGGTAGCCGCGCCAGCACGATGTGGATGATGTTGTCGGTGAAGTCGTGATCGCCGGCCGAGATGAAGATCTTGGTGCCGCTGATGTCGTAAGTGTTGTCATTGCGCGGAACAGCTTTTGTGCGCAGCAGTCCCAGATCGGAGCCGCAGTGAGCTTCGGTCAGGCACATCGTGCCCGACCAGCGGCCGTCGACCATCGGCGGCAGAAAGCGCTGTTTCAGTTCGTCCGAAGCATGGGCGGTGATGGTTTTGATCGCGCCCCAGGTGAGGCTCGGATACATGGCCCAGGCGTGGTTGGCACTCGTCATCATTTCGTAGAGCACGGCGCTCATCGAGGCCGGCAGGCCCTGACCGCCGTAGGCAACCTGCTGCGCCATCTGCGGCCATCCACCTTCAATGAATCTTTCGTAGGCCTGCTTGAAGCCGGGCGGCGTGGTGACCTTGCCGTCCTGCCATTTGCAGCCGTCGCGATCGCCGCTGGCGTTGAGCGGGTTGATCACCTGCTCGCTGAACTTCGCGGCCTCTTCGACGATGGCGGCGAGCGTCTCCGGTGTCGCCTCTTCGGCGCCGGGAAGATTGCGGTAGTGCTGATCGAATCGGAGCACTTCGTTGAATGCAAATTGAATGTCGCGAAGCGGTGCTTTGTATTCCGGCATGTCTTTCTCCGATCTTGTTGATGTATTAGGCGACTTCAAACAGTCCAGCTGCACCCATGCCGCCGCCGACACACATGGTGACGACGACATAACGCGCACCGCGACGTTTGCCTTCAATGAGTGCGTGACCGACGAGGCGCGCACCGGTCATGCCGTAGGGGTGACCGATGGAGATGGCGCCGCCGTTGACGTTGAAAATGGCGGGGTCGATCTCCAGCTTGTCGCGACAGTAGAGCGCCTGGCAGGCGAAGGCCTCGTTCAACTCCCACAGGCCGATGTCACTGATCTTCAGGCCATGTTGCTTCAGTAATTTCGGAATGGTGTAGACCGGGCCGATGCCCATCTCCTCCGGCTCGTTGCCGGTCACCATCATGCCGCGATAGATGCCGAGTGGCTGGATGCCGCGCTGCTCGGCGAGTTTGCGCTCCATCAGCACACAGGCGGAGGCGCCGTCCGACAACTGGCTGGCATTGCCAGCGGTAACGGTGCCGCCTTCAACCACCGGGTCGAGCGATTGCAGACTCGCCAGTGTCGTCGAGGGGCGATTGCCTTCATCCTTGGCCAGCGTCACCTGCTGATAGCTGACTTTCTTGGTTTCCTTGTCGACGATGGCCTGCATGGTCGTGATCGGCACGATTTCGTCATCGAGAAAACCAGCGGCCTGTGCAGCGGCGGTGCGCTGTTGCGACAGCAGCGCGTATTCGTCCTGACGGTCGCGGCTGACGCCGAATTTCTTGGCGACATGCTCGGCCGTCAGCAGCATCGGCATGTAGGCGTTTTCGGCGTGGCGGGTGACATTCGGATCGATGGCGGCAACGCAGGATTCGAAGTAGGGTGCCTGCACCGCCGAGATATTGTCCTGACCACCGGCAACGATGACCTGCATGCCATCGACCATGATCTGCTTGGCCGCCGTCGCAATCGCCATCAGTCCGGATGAACATTGGCGATCAATGGTCTGCCCCGCCGCGGTGACCGGAAGCCTGGCCGCCATCGCCGCCATTCTGGCGAGGTTGAGGCCAGCGGTGCCCATGTTCAGCACCGAGCCGATAATGACGTCTTCGATTTCACCACCGGCGACGCCGGCACGGTTGACCGCATGTTCAATGGCATGGGCCATCAGCGTCGGCGACTTGATGTTGTTCAGCGCACCCTTGTAGGCGCGTCCGATCGGTGTTCTTGCGGTGGAAACGATGACAGCTTCTTTCATGGTTATTTCCTGTGTTGGTCGAAGCGCTTGAAGCTGCTTCCCGTCGTCGCCAGCGATTCGAGCAACGCTGACGGTTGAAACCACATCTCGCCGTAGCGGCCGAGTTGCTGACGATACTTCTGCAACCCTTGCAGCACGGTGTCGAGTCCGATCTCGTCGGCGTACTGCATCGGCCCACCGCGCCAGCGCGGGAAGCCATAACCGTTGACGTAGATCAGGTCGCAGTCGCTGGCGCGATAGGCGATGCCCTCTTCGACGATGCGTGCACCTTCGTTGATGAGCGGGTAGAGGCAGCGTTCGAGAATTTCCTGATCGTCGATCTGTCGCTGCACGATGCCGAGTTCAGCCGCCGCCATTTTTGCAATCTCCAACACTTGCGCGTTATCGCTGCGGTCGCGGCCGTTATAGACATAAAACCCGCGCCCGCTTTTCTGGCCGAGGTCGCCCTGTTCGCACAAGCGGTCGGCGACGATGGCATAGCTGGGGTCGTGGCTGATCTGGTCGCGACGACCTTGTCGGGTCAGGTAGCCGATGTCGACACCAGCGAGATCGCTCATGGCGCAGACACCCATCGCCAGACCGAAGTCGGTCAGCACGCGATCGATCTGTGCCGGTGTCGCGCCTTCGAGCAGCAGTCGCATCGCTTCGCGGCCGTAGGGTTCGAGCATGCGGTTGCCGACGAAACCGAAACAGACGCCGACCACGATCGGCAGCTTGCCGATCTTCTTCGCCACTTTCTGCGCGGTGACGACGATGTCATCCGCCGTTTTTTCCGCGCGTACCACTTCCAGCAGTCGCATCACGTTGGCCGGGCTGAAGAAGTGCAGGCCGATCACATCCTGTGGGCGCGATGTCGAGGCCGCGATGGCATTGACGTCGAGCGTGGAGGTGTTGGTGGCGAGGATGGCGCCGGGTTTGCACAGCTTGTCGAGCTGTTCGAACACGGTCTGCTTCAGTTCCATCTTTTCGAACACGGCTTCGATGACCAGATCGGCATCGGCGATGGCGTCATAGTCGGTGGTCGCTTTCAGCAGCGACAGCCGCTCGGTCACTTGTGCTGCGGTCAGCCGGCCTTTCTTGGCGCTGATTTCATAGTTGTTGCGAATCGCGGCGAGGCCGCGTTCCAACGCCTGACCATTCATGTCGAGCAGCTGGGTCGGAATGCCGGCGTTGATGAAATTCATGGCGATGCCGCCACCCATCGTGCCGGCGCCGATGACGGCCACTTTTGCGATTTGGCGCGCCGGCGTTTTGGGATCGATGCCGGGAATCTTGTTGGCGGCGCGCTCGGCAAAGAACAGGTGTTGCAATGCGCGCGATTCGGCGGTTGCCGCGCAGGCGAGGAACAGCTCGGCCTCTTTGCGCAGCCCATCGGCGAGCGGCATCGTGCAGGCCGCTTCGACTGCCTTGATGCACTGCTCGGCGGCGAAGGTGCCGCCTTTGACTTTGGCGATATCGGATTTGAACTGCGCAATGACTTGCGCGGACTCTTCATCCTGACGCGTGGAAAGATTGGCGCAGTCGCGCACCGGTGCAGCGGTGTTGGCCAGCTCGGTTGCGTAATCGACAGCAGCATCGAGCAGTGCACTCTTGCTGTCATGCAAGCGGGTGACAATGCCTGCCTCGACAGCTTTGTCCGCGGCAATCGGCGTGCCGGAGAGAATCATCCCGAGCGCCGTTTTGACGCCACCGATTCTCGGCAAACGCTGCGTGCCGCCGGCACCCGGCAGCAGCCCGAGGTGAATTTCCGGCAGACCGAATTTCGCGGCCGGTGTGGCGATGCAGTAGTCGCAGGCGAGTACCAGTTCAAGACCGCCACCCAGTGCCACGCCGTCGACGGCGACGACGATTGGTTTGGCGCTTTTTTCCAGTTCGTTCAGCAGGTTTGGCAGTGACGGTTCACCGCCGAACGAGTCGCTCGAAAATTCGCTGATGTCGGCGCCGCCGCAGAAGGCCGCCGATGATGAGGCGATGACGATGGCGTCGATGCCGCTGTCAGCGGTTGCCTGACGATAGAAACGCTGTAGGGCGTTTCTGACCGCCGAGCCGAGTGCATTGATCGGCGGATTGTTCAGCGTGATCAGCGCAATGTTCTGCCGTGCCTGGTAGAGAACCGGTTCGGTCATGTTCGCTCGCCCTTCCTGCATGATGGCTGTCGTCGATGCGGTTGCCGTTGGCACGATGGCGGCATTGACGATGGCGTGGTGACGACTGGATAACGACGACGTGGCTTAGGGTTTTATCAGCGTCGTTCGATAGAGAGGATTTTAGAAACGGCTGCCTCGGCGACAATTACAATTCCCGCCACAATTGCTTGCCAATCCCACCAAGGTTGCGTGCTTCATTGGCAGTGGCTGCTGGCCCAATTTGTTCCAGATGCCTTAAACGCTTAAGGTTGTTGCCCGATCGATGTTCCTGGGCGTGAGTGAGGTGATCCCCATGTTGTCCGAATTGATGGCAAAGAAATCCGCGATGCCGCAGCCGGAGCAGGCGCTGCCGGGGCGCGCGGAGGAGATGCCGGTGCCGGCACGGCATTTCGTGCTGGATGCGCCACTGCGCGGGCCGTTTCCGCCGGGGCTGCAGCAGGCGCTGTTCGGCCTGGGCTGTTTCTGGGGTGCCGAGCGCAAGTTCTGGCAGCAGCCGGGCGTCTATACCACGGCGGTTGGTTATACCGGCGGCTATACGCCGAATCCCAGTTACGAGGAGGTCTGCTCGGGGCGCACCGGCCACAACGAGGTGGTGCTGGTGGTGTTCGATCCGAAGCAGACCAGCTACGAAAAATTGCTGCAGCTGTTCTGGGAGAGTCACAACCCGACGCAGGGCATGCGGCAGGGCAACGATGTCGGCACGCAGTACCGCTCCGGTATTTATGTGTTCGATGCGAAGCAGCGCGAGCAGGCGGAGGCGAGCCAGGAGCGTTTTCAGCAGGCGCTGTGGAGCAAGGGGTTGCCGGCGATTACCACCGAAATTCTGGACGCGCCGACGTTCTATTACGCCGAGCCCTATCACCAGCAGTATCTGGGCAAGAATCCGAACGGGTATTGCGGGCTGGGTGGTACCGGCGTCTGTCTGCCGCCGGCCGAAAAATGCTGACTCCTTCGTCATTCTGCGCGCAGCGAAGCGCAGTCGCAGAATCCATCCGAGGGCATTGAGTGAACATGGATTCCGCGACTGCGCGCGGAATGACGGACACCAGATTTATGACTTAAACAGTCTGCCACCGGCATTGCGCCGGTGGCAGTACTGCTCGGGTATGCACCTAGTTTGCATAGCCCCACAGGTCGACAACCGTCTTCTCGTCGTCACCGACCAGCCTGAACGCCGCCGGCGCATAGTCGCGATCGACGATCAGCACGCCGGTTGTCTTCGCTGGCAGCGAACCGCAACTCGCGGCGTCCAGTGTCAGCTTCAGCGTGCCCGGCAGCGTGCCTCCCTCCACCTTCCCGCTCAGCTTGCAGCTGGAGCTGCCCGCCGTGATGTCGCCATTGGCGGCGATGGCGAAATCGGCGGCGGCACCGCTCGGCAATCGCGTCTGGTAGCTGCCGGCGACATCCGCGACGTCGACAGCGTCGACGACGATCGGCGTGCTCTGCAGGAAGCTGATTGTCACGTCAGCGCCGGGGCCGGGAACCGCGATCCATTTGCTGCCGCTGTTCTGGCGGCGATAGAGCGCGTCGGCGCGGTCGTCATCGTCGGTGACCACCAGCAGCCGGCTGCCGCTGGCATCGGCGTAGTACTTGCCGATGCTCAGGTCGTCGGCGCTGCCCAGCGAGACGATGTAGGCGCCGGCCGACAGCTCCGCGACCGAGACTGCCGGAGCGGGGGTTTCACCCTTGCTGGAGCCGCCGCTGGAGCCGCCACCACCGCAGCCGGCAAGCGCCAACAGCGTCGCCGTGGTTACCGCTGCAAAAAGATGAGTTCTGTTCATGCTGGCGGCCCTCACTGCAACAGGTCGTTCAGGCGCAGCCGCAGCCACTCCTGACCGGCCGGGCGTGCTTCGAAACCAATCTGCATGGCGGAGACGGAGATGCGGTCGTTGAACACCACGGCCTCGTCCTCGGCCTGTGCCGGGGTCGGCGCTGCGGAGTTGACGGTGGCGGTGTAGCCCGGATTGCTGGGGCGGAACGACAGGTCGCCGATGAAGTCATAGGTGCCCTTTCGCGCGAAGGCGAACGACATCGACGAGGTCAGGTTCTCCGGGAAATTGACGGTCAGTGCCAGCCCTTCCGGCAGCAGGGGGCCGCTACCAGCCTTGGCGATCAGCTCGTTGACCAGCTGCAGGGTGAGCTGGGCAATCAGCGGCGAGGCCGGGTGAGCCAGGTTGACTTCGTCCTTGGTGGTGGAACCGGCGCTCAGTGCGATGGCGGGGATGCCGCGGCCGGCGGCCGTCTGCGCGTTACCGACGGTGCCGGAGTTGGTGCCGAGCTTGCCGACGTTCGGACCCTCGTTGGGACCGGAGAGCACCAGATCGGGAGCCTGCCCCCACGCGTTCTGAGCCGCGACATCGAGGCCGTACATGGCCGACATCACCGGCGTTCCATGCACGTAGTAGAAATGGCCGTTGTCGAAGCCGGTCTTGGTCATCGGTCCGAACGCCGGGTCGCCGATCACGGCGGCACCGCTGCGGCAGCCGCCGAGAGCGGTGACCTGGGTGTCGTTGTTGGCGCTGACGAAATCGAAGTTGTACATGACGACGGCACCGCTGCGGCCGCTCTGGTTGGTGCAGGGTACCGAGACGATGACATCGTGGCCGGCGGTGGTCAGGGTGTCATAGAGCGCCTTGACGTTGCTGGACAGGCCGTCATCGTTGGTGATCAGGATATTCAGTGCCTGCGATGCCATCGAGGCGGCGCAGATCGAGGCCGCTAGCGCACATTTCAGAAGCCGTTTGGGGAAGGCCATTGGGGTGTTCCTCCGGGAGTTAGAGTTATCGAGGACCATGCGGTCACGACAGACCATGCTCCGCCGGCCCCGGCGAAGCTTCCCGATTTATGGAGTGAGAGAGGGAATTGCGCAGTGAGAGACGAAAAGCGGGGGAATGCTGGTTTCGGGCGATTGCTGCTCAGGTGTCGAGGCGGCGGAATTCGCTGGGCGTGAGGCCGGTCGCCTGCTTGAAGTGCTTGTAGAAGACCGACTGCGAGTTGTAGCCCGACTCCAGCGCGATTGCCGCGATCTTCATGGCTGGATGTTCGGCGAGCAGCTGCTTGGCCTGTTCCAGTCGATAGCCGTTCATCAGCTCGAAGAAGTTCTTGCCGGCGCACTGGTTGATGATCTGGCTCAGCTGGTAGGCCGGCAGCTGCGCCAGCTCGGCCAGTTCGGAGAGGCGCAGGTCGTTCTTCAGCCACGGCTTCTGCTCCTGCAGCAGCCTTTGCAGACGCTGCCATTGCTGTTCGGCCGAATCGCTGGTCAGCGCGCTGGTCTCGTACTTGGCCCGCGCCGGCTCCCCGGCTGAATCGGGTTCGGGTGCCGGTTCGGGCTCGGCCGGGAGCGGCGGGTTGCCAGCGAAGATGGCGGGCTGGGTGACGGCCAGAAAGGCGATCAGGTAGTAGAACGCCACGATCGTCGCGATCGAATAGATCAGCCGCGGCCATAGCGTCACGCCGGGAACCAGCCGCAGCAGGCTGAACAGCAGCCCGAGCATCATCACTGCGAGAAACAGCCGGATGCACCAGTGGATGCCGCGCAGGTCGACGCCGGCCTTGCTGGAGAAGAGGTGTTCGATGCGGCGGCGATGCTGCCGCAGCAGGTGGTCGGCGTAGAGCAGGTAGAGGCTGTTCAGCAGGTAATAGACGATGCCGATGATGGCGGTTGGGCTGGGCGGCCAACCCCCCTGCGCCTGGCGCATGGTTTCCGTGCTGAAGTTGGCGATGGCACGGGCGGCCAGCATCAGCGCCAGGAACGGCAGGGCGTAGAGCAGGTCGGTGGCGCGCAGCCGGTAGCCGGGGTCGATCATCGCCTTGATGTAGCCGATCAGCAGCACCAGGCTGAAGGTCGGTGCCACCCACAGCACCATCCCGGCGATCTCGCCGAGCATCAGATTGTGGTATCCGAGCGCCACCAGCAGCGGCAGTGGCAGCTGCAGCGTCAGGGAGAGTGCCAGCAGGCGATTGGCAACGCGATTGCCGCCGCGCTTCAGCAGCAGGGCCGGAATGATGGTCAGCCCCAGCAGCAGTGCGCTGTAGGCCAGCAGAAGGCGGAAACTGATCATCCGGGAAACAGCCGCGTCGCCAGCACCGGCAGCGCGGTTTCGACGCGCAGGATGCGTGCGCCGATCTGTACCGGCGCCATCCCCTGTTGCTGCAACAGCTCGAATTCGTAGGTGGTGAAGCCGCCCTCGGGGCCGATTGCCAGCGTGCAGGGTGTTTCAAATCCGACGGGGCAGGGGGCGTGGTCGCCGGGATGCGCGACCAGACCGCGCGAACGCTCAAGCAGGGCTGGCAGTTCATCTTCGACGAACGGTTTGAAGCGGCGCGCGAGAATCACGTCGGGCAACACCGTGTCGCGCGCCTGTTCCAGACCTTCTCTCAGGAAGCCGTGCAACGCATCTGCTTCGAGCGATGGCGTCTGCCAGTAGCTCTTGTCGACCTTCCAGGTATTCAGCAGCACCAGTTTGGCGACGCCGATTTCGGCGGCGGTACGCAGCACGCGCCGCAACATCTTCGGGCGTGGCAGGCCGAGCAGGATGGTCAGTGGCAGTTTTGCCGGTGGCGCTTCGGTACAGCTGACGGCTAGCTCAACACCATCGTCACCATCGCGCAGCAGTTCGCCGAAACCGATCAATCCATTCAGATCGCCGACGCGTAGTTGCGCGCCGGGTTCGGCACCGAGGGTTTCGCGGATATGGGTGGCGCGGCGATCGTTCAGGCGCACGACACCCGGGGAAAGATAATCGCCGGGTTCGAGCAGGATCAGATTCATCGGTTGCTCGATGTTCAGGTCAGTCGGCGACCGGTGTCGCCCACAGGTCGTACTCGTCGGCGCCGGTCACTTCGACCACCAGCGCATCGCCGGGCTTCAGGTCGGTGACGCCGTCGAGCTGAAAACGGGTGTCAAGAAAAACCTTGCCGTCGATCTCCGGCGCATCGCCCCACGAGCGGCCGATGGCGCCTTCGTCGTCGACTTCGTCGATCAGGATTTCGATCTGGTCGCCGATCTTGCCCTGCAGTCGGTCGGCGCTGATTGCCTGTTGCTTCTCCATGAAGCGTTCCCAGCGCTCGCGTTTCACCTCATCCGGCACGTGATTGGGCAACGCATTGGCGGTGGCGCCTTCAACGGGCGAGTACTCGAAGCAGCCGACGCGGTCGAGCTGCGCCTCGTCGAGCCAGTCGAGCAGCAGCTCGAAATCGGCTTCCGTTTCGCCGGGGAAGCCGACCACGAAGGTGGAGCGCAGCGTCAGGTCGGGGCAGATCTCGCGCCAGCGCTGGATGCGCTCCAGCGTCTTTTCCTGGTGTGCCGGTCGCTTCATCAGCTTCAGCACGTTCGGGCTGGCGTGCTGGAACGGGATATCGAGATAGGGAAGGATTTTGCCTTCCGCCATCAGCGGGATGACGTTGTCGACGTGCGGGTAGGGGTAGACGTAGTGCAGCCGCACCCAGACACCGAGTTCGCCGAGCGCTTCGCACAGCGACAGCATCTGCGTCTTCAGCGGGCGGCCGTTCCAGAAGCCGGTGC
>CAZWXW010000024.1:0-42388 GCA_964638025.1 uncultured Verrucomicrobiaceae bacterium | reverse complement strand
CGGCGGCGCGGTCGGTGGTCTCGATCACCTGCACCGCCGTCTCCGGCAGGCCGGCCTCGGCCAGCCCCTCGCGCAGGCAGGCGGCGATCGCCTGGTTGGCGCGGATCGCCTCGGAGCCGCCGCGCAGGATGGTGGCGTTGCCGGACTTCAGGCAGAGGCTGGCGGCGTCGACGGTCACGTTCGGGCGCGCCTCGTAGATGATGCCGATGACACCGAGCGGCACCCGCATGCGACCGACCTGGATGCCGCTGGGGCGGTAGACCAGATCGGTGATGGCGCCGATCGGGTCGGCCAGCGTGGCGACCTGGCGCACCCCTTCGATCATCGACTCGATCGACGCCGGCTTCAGTTCGAGGCGGTCGAGCAGCGCGGCGTCGAGGCCGTTGGCGCGGGCGGCGGCCATGTCGTCGCGGTTGGCGGCGAGAATCGCGTCGCGGTTGCGGGCAATCGCATCCGCCGTGGCCAGCAGCGCGCGATTCCTGGTCGCGGTGTCGGCGGCGGCGAGCAGGCGCGAGGCGGCGCGGGCGGCGCTGCCGACACGCTGCATGTAGGCCTTGATGTCCATGTGAGTGCTCGGATCGGAAAAAACAGGGCGCCGATTATACCCCTGCCCTCTGCTTTGGAACCTATCTCAAATCGCCTGTTGCCAGCTCCAGCCTTGTGCTGGCAGCGCATGCCGTGAGCGGCTCCGAGCGAAGTGCCAATGTCGACTTGAGATCGGCCCTGTACTTAGTCCCGCGATACCCGCACCAGCCCCTCTTGCGCCGCCGTGGCGACCAGTTCGCCCTCGGCGGTGTAGATGTAGCCGAATGCCAGCCCGCGCGCGTTGCCGGCGGTGGGGCTGTAGAGCTCGTACAGCAGCCATTGATCGAGACGGAACGGGCGGTGGTACCAGAGCGTGTGGTCGAGCGAGGTCATCAGCATCTTCGGCGGGATCGGCAGCACGCCGTGCGGCCGGATCGCCGTCGCCAGCAGGTGGGTGTCGGAGATGAAGGCCAGCAACTGCTGGTGCAGCGCCAGATCGTCCGGCAGCGGATCGGTGGCGCGCATCCAGACGTAGTTGTTCGGCTCCAGCGGCGCGGGATGGGCACTCAGCTCCTGCGGCAGCACCTGGCGGCACTCGATCGGCGACACCTCGGCGCGACGAAAATCGGCCGGCAGCATCTTCTCGAAGCGGTCGCCATCCCCCACCAGCCCCTCCGGCCCCGGCACCTGCGGCATCGGCCGGCTGTGCTCGAAGCCCGGTTCCAGCTTCTGGAACGAGGTCTGGCAGCTGTAGATGGCGCTGCCGTGCTGGCGCGCGGTGACGCGGCGCGAGGCGAAGCTCTTGCCGTCGCGCAGGTTCTCGACGTCGTAGATGACCGGCCGCGCCGGATCGCCGGGGCGCATGAAATAGGCGTGCATCGAGTGCAGCACCAGCGCCTCCCCGACCGTCTGCTGCGCCGCCGACAGCGACTGCGCCATCACCTCGCCACCGTAGAGCCGGAAGCTCGGCCCCCAGGTGCCGCGACCGCGGAACAGGTTGTCGTCCAGCCGCTCCAGGCGCACCTGCTCGATCAGCTCGCGCAATGCCGGATTCACATCTCACCCCCGCTCTCTATCGCTTTCGCCGCTCTTCATCGAGCGACGCATCGTAACAGTCACTGGCATCAGCCGTGCCCGGCGGCATCACTCGTGGCTGGCGGCGTCTCAGTCGTTGCTGGCAGCACCAGCCAGCGACTGCGTGCGCGTGCGCAGCCAGGTCTGCTGCAACACGCGGGCATCGCCGCTGGCGCGATGGCGCGGCAACGCCAGCTCACACGCGACCTGATCGCGCGTGACATGCCACTGCGCCACCTGCTGCTCGTTGAGGATCTTGCGCAGCGGCTGCAACTCGAAGCGCTGTATCAGCCCGGCCGCATCGAACAGCAGGCTGAGCCAGCTGAAATCATTGCCCCAGGCATCGGAATAGAGCCGTTGGCCGGCCAGCCGCCGATTCAGCCGTTCCGCCACCTCGCGCGCCGGCAGCCCGCTGCGCTGCAGCAGCTCGCGCGACAGCCCGTGCAGACGGCCGGCCTCCTCGTCCCAGCGCTGCCACTCCGGTTCGGGACGGATGATCATGCAGTCGCAGCTGCCATCGGCCAGCACATAGCCGATCTCCACCGGGTAGGAGCCGGCGCCGAAGGCCGACGCCTCGATATCGAGAATGGGGGGGATCATCGGGCCGGCTTCCGTTCAGTCTGTCGTTATCAGTCGCCGCCGAGCTGATCCAGCAGCGTCAGCAGCATGCGCGTGCGCGCCTCGAGATCGGGCTGCGCCAGCAGGTCGAAGCGCACCGGCTCGGACACCGGCAGGAACTGGCACAGCAGACTGATCAGGCGATTGCCGTCGTCGCGCTCCGGCAGCACGCCGAGCCGCGCGATGGCCGGGTGCTCCAGCAGCTGCCGCTGCAGCTCGATCAGCTCGTCGACACCGGGCGGCAGCGGTTGCGGCTCATCGTCGTCGAGCAGCTCGACCTCGCCCAGCACCAGATAGTCGGCGCGCTGCCGGCTGCCGAGCAGGCGGAAGCGGCGACTGCCCTCGATGGTGATGCCGAGCATGCCGCCCGGCTGCTCATTCCAGTCGACGATGGTCGCCAGCGTGCCGATCGGCGCCAGCTTCGGCATCGTCTCGCCGCCGGGCACGACGATATCGCGCCCCTCGCGAATCCAGATCACGCCGAACGGCTGCTGCCGCTTCAGGCTGTCGCTGACCAGCGCCAGATAGCGCGGCTCGAAGATGCGCAGCGCCATGCGACCGTGCGGCAGCAGCACCGCACCGAGTGGAAACAGCGGCAGCTCGGTCACCGGGTCAATTCCTCCAACTCAGTAATCAGCCGCAGCGCCTCATCGCGACTGCTGCCACAGAACAGCGGCTCGGCATCGAACGCCGAACAGACCGCCGGCCGCTCCGGGCGGCCGAAGATCAGGCAGAGGTTATCGGCGGAAAGTTGCGGGCAACGCACACCCGCCGGCTTGCCCTGCGGCAGACCGGGAATCGGCGAGCTGATGCTGATGGCGATGCAGCAAGCGCCACAGCCGGCACGACATTCCATGCGGGATCGATTCTGTGATGGGGTAGACAGTGGGCAAGGGTAACAACGGCGGTGGCGGTGGCGCTATCAGTGATCGCCGCTGCGCTCTATTCGCCCCAGCGCGAAAGCAGCGTCTGCTCGACACCGAGGTGATCGAGAATACGGGCGACGATGAAGTCGACCATGTCGTCGACCGACTGCGGGCGGTGGTAGAAGCCGGGGCTGGCCGGCATCACGACGGCGCCCATGCGGGTCAGCGCCAGCATGTTTTCCAGATGAACTTGCGAGTAGGGCGTTTCGCGCGGCACCACGATCAGCTGGCGCCGCTCCTTCAGTGCGACATCGGCGGCGCGTTCGATCAGGTTGTTGCTGGCGCCGTGCGCGATCGACGCCAGCGTGCCGCCGCTGCACGGGCAGATGACCATGCTGGCCGGCGCGCTGGAACCCGATGCCGGCGGCGCCATCCAGTCGTCGCGGCCGAACACTTTCAGCTGAGCTGCCTGTGCGTTGAAGCGCTGGCACAGATGGGCGTGTAACTGATCGGTGGCACGCGGGAATTGTTCATCGGTCTCGACTTCGACCACCTTGCGCGCGGCATCCGAAACAAGGAAATGGACTTCACAACCGGCGGCGAGCAGCTGTTGCAGCAGGCGCAGGCCGTACTGCGCACCGGAGGCACCGGTCAGCGCCAGCGTAATTCGCTTGTTGTCAGGATTCATCCAGGAAGACCCTTTGTCATTCTGCGCGAAGCAACGCGTAGTCGCAGAATCCATCAGGCTCGATGCAGCGACCATGGATTCCGCGACTGCGCGCGGAATGACAGACACTGGGATTCACGACCAACGCTGCTGCAGGCTGCGCAGCAGTTTCTGATGAATGCCGCCGAAGCCGCCATTGCTCATGATGACGACATGCTCGCCGCCATTGAGTTGTGCTGTCAGGTCGGCGACCAGCGCGTCGAGATCGCGGCTCAGCACCGCCGGCACCGGTGCGTCGGCGACCACATCGTCGAGCGACCAGTCGAGGTTGGGCGGCTGGTACCAGAACACGCGGTCGGCATGCGTGGTCGACGGCGCCAGTTTCTGCCGGTGCACGCCCATTCGCATCGTGTTCGAGCGCGGTTCGATGACGGCGACGATCGGCGCAGTGCCGACGCGCGCGCGCAGCCCTTCCAGCGTGGTCTCGATCGCGGTCGGGTGGTGGGCGAAATCGTCGTAGAGACGAATGCCGTGCACTTCACCGACGACCTGCATACGGCGTTTGACGCCGGCGAAATCGGCGCAGGCGGCAACCGCATCGGCCGCGCGCACGCCAACGTGATGTGCAGAGGCGATGGCGCCGAGCGCATTGGCGACGTTGTGGCGGCCGGTGTGGCTCCAGCGCACGCGACCAACATGGGCACCGGCGTGGAATACATCGAATTCGCTGCCGTCGGCGCTGATCAGCTCGGCGCGCCAGTCCGATTGTTCGCCATCACCACCGATGGCGACGTGCTCGCACTCCGACCAGCAGCCCATCGCCAATACTTCCGCCAGCGCCGGTTCGGCCGCCGGCACGATGATGCGGCCGGTCGACGGAATGGTTCGCACCAGGTGGTGGAACTGGCGCTGGATCGCGGCGAGATCGGGAAAGATGTCGGCGTGGTCGAATTCGAGGTTGTTCAGCAGCGCCGTGCGCGGCCGGTAGTGGACGAACTTGGAGCGCTTGTCGAAGAAGGCGCTGTCGTATTCGTCGGCCTCGATGACGAAGAAGTTGCTGTCGGTCAGCCGCGCCGAGATATCGAAGTTCTCCGGCACGCCGCCGATCAGGAAGCTGGGTTGGTAGCCGTTGGCTTCCAGCAGCCACGCCAGCAGGCTGCTGCTGGTGGTCTTGCCGTGGGTGCCGGCGCAGGCCAGGGTCCAGCGTCCGGGCAGCAGATGGTCGGAGAGCCACTGCGGACCGGAGGTGTAGGGAATGCCGCGATCGAGCACATATTCGACAGCTGGATTACCGCGCGACAGCGCATTGCCAATGACGACGAGGTCGGGCGCCGGATCGAGATGCGAAGGGTCATACCCCTCCTGCAAGCGGATGCCCTGCGCTTCGAGCTGTGTGCTCATCGGCGGATAGACGCCGCTGTCGGAGCCGGTGACGGTGTGGCCGAGGGCGCGCGCGAGGATCGCGAGGCTGCCCATGAAAGTGCCGCAAATGCCGAGGATGTGGACGTGCATGCGAGAGGAAACTCAGTGCGCGGAAACGACGGGGTTAGATAAAAAGCCGGATGAAGAATCAGTGAGGGAACGGATGGTAGCACGCGCCCGGCGAGGGCTCGGACGCGCCGGAAGTCAGGTTTCGGACGGATCGACGAACTGCAGGCCGATGCCCTCTTTATCGATGCGGACGACGCGCATCCGCACCACCGGCGCGTCGCCGCCCGGCAACCCCTGCACCTGCACCTCGACGATCTCGCCGAGGGCCGGCAGCATCTGTCCTTCGGCGTAGACAAAGGCACCGTCGTCGGAAATATCGCGGGTGTGGGTGGAGACATCGCCGATCTGGGGATGGGTCAGCTTGACCGCCGCCCGCAGTCGGGTACGGATGAATCGACGGTCATTGCGACCGTGCTCCGCCGCGTCAACTTTTTCGTCCGGTTCCACGCCCGTTTCCAGCTCCACTCTCCGGCCCCGCCCTGCAATCCTGAAAAGTACAGTTACATCCGTCAGTTACAGCTACCCGCCACGCGGGAGTCCAGTGAGACTAGCACAGGCTTTTTGGGTGCGCCCGCCGCGCCCGTGGTGGGCAGCACGGCGACCGGTCGCTATAATTCCGCGCCATTTCCCCAGACCTACTTCCTCAACCACCAACCGCGACGGATGTTCCCATGAGCTTCGACAAAGTACCCGCCGGCAAGGCCGCACCGGATGACATCTACGTCATCATCGAAATCCCCGCCAACAGCACCCCGATCAAGTACGAAGTCGAGAAGGATAGCGACGCGCTGTTCGTCGACCGCTTCATGGCGACGCCGATGTTCTACCCGGCCAACTACGGCTACATGCCGAAGACCCTCGGCGACGACGGCGACCCGCTCGACGTGCTGGTGGTGACCCCGTATCCGGTGGTGCCCGGTTCGGTGATTCGCGCCCGTCCGGTCGGCGTGCTGAACATGACCGACGAAGCCGGCTCCGACGCCAAGGTACTGGCCGTGCCACACGACAAGCTCAGCGCGCTCTACAAGCACGTCAAGGAGCCGTCCGACCTGCCGGAGTTGCTGATCAAGCAGATCGAGCACTTCTTCGAGAACTACAAGGACCTCGAGCCGGGCAAGTGGGTCAAGGTCGACAAGTGGGAAGGCTCCGACGCCGCCCGCGCCGCGATCAACAAGGCCGTCGCCGCCTACAAGGGCTGATCGGCCCCAGGGATGGCAGCCACAAAAAAGCCACCGCAACGGTGGCTTTTTCATTTGATGACGGCAGTGGTTATGCCTAACGCTTGCGCGCCTCGCGCGGAATCGCCGCCAGCAGCTGTTTGTAGAGCTTGGTGCCGCGCCGGATCAGCTTGTGGCGCGCGTAGGTCTCGACCGCCTTGCGCCACGCCTCCTCGCCGCCGTGCGCATTCAGCGAGAAGCTGGTGCAGACGATCTTCTTCTCCAGCTCGGAGGCGATGCCGATCTGGAAGATCGGCGTGACGTTGCCGCTCTTCTCGGTCTTCAGCAGGTAGCTGATGCCGCGCACCGAACCGTCGTCGTTGAAGCAGCGCCCGGATTTGTTCTTCTCGTAGGCCTTCGCCTGCATCTCGGCCAGCTCGCGGTCACGCGCCTCGGCGGCCTGTTCGACCAGCTTCTTCTGGCGCCCCTGCAGCCGCGCGCCATCGCGCTTCAGCGAAAAATATTCCTGATAAAGCCGACCATCGACGGTACGGCGGACGCGATAGCCATAGAAGGCCTCGTTGTCCAACAATTTCACGCTCACTCTGTTCTCTCCGGCAAAAAATATGGGCAAACCGCCAGTGCGGAACTCATCACGGCCCCCGTCCCTGTTTTGTTGTTATTCATCATCCGTCGATGGAAAGCGCCGGGTGCGCCGGATCGGACCGGCAACCGGCCGGTGGTGGACGCAGACAGACCGCTGCCGGCTGCTGCACACCGATCCATGGCAACTGCGGAATATATGCACGCACGAGGATGCAGCTTGAAATGCGTCTTTAACGGCTGCGCTCGCGGAGCCGGACCACCATCCCCGGCTCCGGGAGAGGGTAAATCTAGCCGGGTCGCGATCAATCTTTCAACTGATGATTTTTTATACGAATCGGTGGCAACCCGACGCTCAGCCGCCCTCCAGCCCCTGATCCATCGCGAAAGCGGGCCTCTCGCCGGCGGTGGCGCCCACCACCCGCGCCGGTACACCGGCCACCGTGGTGTGCTCGGCGACATCGTCGATGACGACGCTGCCGGCGGCCACCTTGGCACCGCTTCCGACCCGAATCGCGCCGAACAGGCGGGCACCGGCCGCGATCAGCACCCCCTCGCCGACCTGCGGGTGGCGCAGCCCGCCGCTGCGGCCGCTGCCGCCGAGCGACACCGAGTGCAGCATCGACACGTCGTCGCCGACCGTCGCCGTCTCGCCGATGACGACGGCGGTGGCGTGATCGAGCATGACGCCGCAGCCGATCCGCGCCGCCGGGTGGATGTCGACGTCGAACCGGGTGGCGCAGCGGTTCTGCAGGAACAGCGCCAGCGCGCGCCGGTCGCGCCGCCACAGCGCGTGCGCGATGCGCTGCGACTGGATCGCCTGGAAGCCCTTGAAGTGCAGCAGCGGCATCGAATAGCGGGTGCAGGCGGGGTCGCGGTCGTAGTGGGCGCAGATGTCGGCGGCCGCCATCTCCAACAGCTCCGGCTCGGCGCGGTAGAGCTCCTCGCAGACCTGGCTGATCAGCATCGCCCCGACATCGCGGTCGCCGAGCTGGCCGGCCAGCAGGAACGCCAGCGCCGTCGACAGCGCGTCGTGGCTCAGCAGCGAACTGTGGAAGAAGCTGACGAGCACCGGCTCGCTGGCGCCAAGGTCGGCGGCCTCGCGGCGGATCTGCCGCCAGATCCAGGCGGCATCGCGGGTTGCGGAAGGGTCGGAAGCGGTGGTCATGGTGGTGATGTTACTCCTGCGCCGTCAGCCGGCCTGCACCGCCGGATAGAGCGCCGGCGGCACCCAGATGAAGCGCTCGAAGATCTCGCCCCAGTGCCGCTGCACGCAGCCGCGCAGCTGCAGCTCCGGCGCGTCGAGCGCGCGCAGCAGCCGCTGCGGGTTGAGCTGGCGCTGGAACTGCCGCGCCACCGGCGCGTAGCTGAGGTGCCAGCGCTCCGGCGCCACGCCGCCGCGATCCCCGGCTCCGTCGCGACCCTCGACATAGGGGCGGAAGAAGCCGCAGCAGTCGCCGCGCGCCATCTGCTGGTCGAGCCAGCGGTGCAGCGGGCCGAACGGACCGTTGTCGGCGACCTCGTCCGGCGTCAGCTGCACCGTGTAGTCGGCGGCGACGGCGGCGCGGTCGTAGACATCGATGTCGCTGCCCCAGTGGTGGCGCGAGGCACCCGGCAGTGCCGACCAGCGCAGGATCGCCTGCACCCGCTGCCAGTCATCGAGCGCGGCGGCATCGAGCGTTTGGCCGGCGCTGTCGAGCAGCGGACGCAACCCGGCCGCCTTCTCGTTCCAGATCCGCAGCTGGCGGGCATAGTTGCGGTAGCCGCTGACGATGGCGAGGTCGAATCCCTCGGCGCGCGCGCGCTGCCGCAGCTGCAGGAATGCCGCTACCAGCTCGCGGTGCACCGGCCGCTCCAGGCTGGCGTGGTCGATCAGGGCGTCGTCGCGACCGGTCAGCAGCGCATCGGTAAGCAGCGGCAGCGTGGTCATCGGCTAATGCAGCTCCAACAGGGCATGTGCGACTCCAGTAAAACAAACGAGATAAGAAAGTTGAGAGCGCGAATCCTAACTGCTATAACAAAGCGGCCATAAATTATAAGAACTCTTCACGCAACCCACAGTCGTTATAAGGCTCTAGTCGGTAAAAGACTCGGGGCGTTATCGAAGGCACGCGAGACCGCTCCATGCAAAGTGACTTGCTGGCATTGAAAAATCTGGGAAATACCTCTGTCAACTGGCTGCGCACCGTCGGCATTCACTCGCGCGACGAACTGGCGCTGATTGGCCCGGTAGCCGCCTACAACCGCATCCGCGAGCGCGGCATCAAGGTCTCCAAGGTACTGCTTTACGCGCTGCAGGGTGCACTGCTCGACCTGCACTGGAACGAACTCGACCCATCGCTGAAGCAGCAGCTGGTCGAACAGTCGGAAAACATCAGCTGACCCCGCCCACAGCAACACGCATCCCGCTCTGTGCGATCGACGACCTGCCTGAACATGGCAGCCGCGGTCTGACGCTGGGTCGTCAAAGCCTGTTCGCCGTCCGCCGCAACGGGCTGATCCGCCTCTACCTGAACGGCTGCCCGCATCTGGGCGTGCAGCTGAACTGGAATCCCGACCAGTTCCTGAACATCGATGGCAGCCTGATCCAGTGCGCCACCCACGGCGCGCTGTTCGATATCGAAAGCGGGCGTTGCGTCGCCGGCCCCTGCTTCGACGAGCATCTGGTCGCGGTACCTTTTGAGCTGCAGGACGGGATGGTGATGGCGGTCGTCGACGACTCGCCTGCGTGAAACCTCTACGCAACCCCCACGACTAGGCGCGGTAACAACACTGGTCTACCATCCCTGAGCTTTCCAGTGCGAGAACGCCGCCATGACCACCGCCCGCCCCCCCATCCAGTGGCTGCCCGCCTCGGTGCTGATCATCACGCCGCTGGTCGCCGCCATCGGCGTGCCGTGGTACGGCATCAGCCACGGTTTCAACCTGTCGCACTGGCTGGTGTTCGCCTTCGTGCTGGGCTGCAACGGCATGTCGATCACCGCCGGCTACCACCGGCTGTGGGCGCACAACACCTACAAGGCGCATCCGATCCTGCGCTGGTTCTTCGCGCTGTTCGGTGCCGGCGCGACGCAGAACAGCATCCTGGTCTGGACCTCCGGCCACCGCCGCCACCACCGCCATGTCGACGACAACGAGCTCGACCCGTACTCGGCCAAGCGCGGCTTCTTCTTCTCGCATATCGGCTGGATGCTGCGCGACTACCCGGCCGGCCGCGTCGATCTCAGCAATGTGCGCGACCTGCAGCGCGATCCGATCGTGCAGTTCCAGCACGACCACTACCTGCCGCTGGCGATCGGCATGAACTTCGCGCCGGCGCTGCTGGCCGGCGCCCTGTTCGGCGATGTCGGCGGCCACCTGCTGCTGGCCGGCGTGCTGCGGCTGGTGGTCAACCACCACGTCACCTTCTTCATCAACTCGCTGTGCCACATGTGGGGCAAGCGCCCCTACACCGACGCCAACACCGCCCGCGACAATTTCTGGCTGGCGCTGTTCACCTGGGGCGAGGGCTACCACAACTTCCACCACCTGTTTCAGACCGACTACCGCAACGGCGTGCGCTGGTGGCAGTTCGACCCGACCAAGTGGCTGATCTTCAGCGCCTCCCGGGTTGGCCTGGCGCGCGACCTGAACCGCGTGCCCGACTTCCGCATCCGGCAGGCGCAGATCGACATGCAGTTCCAGCGCGCCCACCAGAAGCTCGACGGCGCCAGCAATGCCGAGGCCTGGCGCGGCACGCTGGAGCGCGAGTACCAGCACTTCCGCGACCTGATGCAGGAGTGGAACCAGTTGCGCCAGCAGTGGGTCTCCGACAAGCGCGCGCAGCTGGCGGAGAAGACCGCCGAACTGCAGCGGCTGTGGCAGCAGACCGCCGTCAGCTCGCGGCTGACCGAGCTGGAGTTCGCGCTGAAGCAGCAGAGCAAGCGGCTGCACTATCTGACCCTGCAGCTCGCCTGATTCCCCTGCTCCCGGTCTTTTCCGTCAGGCCCACCGATGCTCGGCGGGCCTGACGCGAACCCCCTCCCGCTCAAGTTTTAACCAGCGCCGCCGATAGCCCCGGGACAGTTGTATTCCCGGAGAGCCCGGAGAGAGGAGCGCCCAGCCACAGCGGCGGTGGGCTGGTGCAGCAGCTCGACCTCAGCGTGTAACCGCGCTGCATCGGGAGCCCGGAGCCTGGCTAGAGAATAGGCAAAATCAATAGCCAGCGACCGCCACGGCCCGTAACATCGCCGCCGCGTGGAAGTGCCGGAATTGCAGTGCGCCTGTCGAGACAGTCCAGACGGTCCAAACAGTCCAGACAGCGGCTGCAACGACCACCCTCCGGAGCGCGCGCCTCCCCCCACTCTCGGAAACGGGTTGGATCTGCCAGGCATGCGGCTGTTCGCTCAAACCATGGCCATCATCTGCGCTGTCGTGCTGCTCAGCTTCGGCACCGCACTGCTGGTGCGCGGTGTCGTGGTGCAGCCGGCGCTGGCATCGATCCAGGCACGCGCCGACCGGCAGGATCTGCGCCGTGTATTGCTGGCGATCGACGGCTGGCAGCAGCAGCTCGCCGCGCTCAGCTACGAAAACGCGATGCGCCAGCCGATGTACGACTTCGTTCGCGAGCGCGACGACTCTTTCCTCGACGACAACTTCCCGATCGAACTCTTCTACACGCTGAACATCGACGATCTGCTGGTGTTCGACCTGGCCGGCAACCTGCTGGCGCAGCGCAGCATCGACATGCGCAGCCTCAATTTCGTCGAGCGTGAACTGCCGACCAGCGCACTGCGCCGCGTGCTGCCCAACCTCGCCACCGCCAACCCCAACGCACCGGTGTTTCGCAGCGGCCTGCTGGCGGGCGGCGACACTCCGCTGCTGTACGCCGCCACCAGCATCCTGTGCAGCCACGGCGACTGCCTCAGCAACGGCTCGCTGATGCTGATCCGCCACCTCGACGCCGATTTCTTCGCCGACATCGGCGAGACCACGCAGCTGCACGTCACCGCGCGGCCCCCGCACGGCACCACCGACACACCGTGGACCGAACTCCGGCGCGATCGTGACAACCAGCTGCACTGGCCGCTGCGCGACGATCACGGCGAGCCGCTGATCGAACTGGTGGTACAGCTGCCGCCCGGCGAGATCGACGACAAGCTGACCTCGGTGCCGCTGCTGGTCGCCTTCTTCACCAGCATCGTCGGCTACGGCGTCGTGCTGTGGCTGGTGCAGCGGCTGCTGATCAACCCGATCCGCCGCTTCGACCAGATCATGCGGCAGGTGCGGATGCAGGGCGATTACGGCCTGCGCATCAACAGCCGGCTGGGCAGCGAGCTGGGCGATCTCGGCCGCCATATCGATGAAGTGCTGACACACGTCGAAATGCAGCGCGCGCAGCTCGAAGAGCAGGCGCGCCACATGCAGAGCCTCTCCTACGAAGACAGCCTGACCGGGCTCGCCAATCGCCGCCGCTTCGATCAGGCGCTGGCCGACAACTGGGCACTGGCGCAGCGCGGGCGCAAGTCGCTGGCGCTGATCATGTTCGATGTCGACTTCTTCAAGCCCTTCAACGACAACTACGGCCATCAGCGCGGCGACGAGGTATTGAACGCGCTCGGCAATATCGTCGATGGCGTGGTGGTGCGACAAAGCGATGTGGCGGCGCGCTACGGCGGCGAGGAGTTCGCCATCCTGCTGCCAGACACCGGCGAAGAGGGGGCTGCGACACTGGCCGAACAGCTGCGCGAGGCGATCAAGGCGGCGGCGATCACGCACGAACATTCGCCAATCGGCCGCCTGCTGTCATGCAGCTTCGGCGTTGCCGCGCTGGTGCCGACCGCGCAGCACGGCCCGCGCGAACTGGTGCACCGCGCCGACACCGCGCTGTATGCGTCGAAGACGCGCGGACGGGATTGCGTCACTGCGGCATCGGAGCTGGACTGACCATCCCCTCTCCCTTCAGGGAGAGGGTTAGGGAGAGGGGAAGTACGCGATGCGATCGCCGAACACCCTCTCCCCCGGCCCCTCTCCCTGAAGGGAGAGGGGAGAGTCCACCGATCAAGCCGTCAGCTCCACCGCCAATCGGCGCGCCGCACCGAAGTCGGTCTTGCCGCTACCCAGCTTTGGCACTTCGCTGACCAGATGGATTTCGGCAGGAATCAGCAGCGATGGAATACCGGCACCCAGCACCCGCTTCTGCAGTTCGCTGCCATCGAGTTCGGCGGCAATCAGCGCAACGATGCGTTCGCCCTTCTTCTCGTCCGGCAGATTGACGGCAACCAGCTCCAGCTCCGGCAAGCCGATCGCGTCGCGCAGCTTCTGCTCGACCGCGCCGAGCCCGACCATCTCGCCGCCGATTTTGGCGAAGCGCGAATAGCGGTCGACGATGGTCAGGAAACCATCCTTGTCGAGATGGCCCTTGTCGCCAGTCTTGTACCAGCGCACGCCGTCGAGCTCGACGATGGCAGCATCAGTGCGCTCGGGGTCGTTCAGATAACCGAGCATCACCTGGCAGCCGCCAATCAGGATCAATCCATCCTCCCCGCTCGGCAGCTCCTGCAGTGTTTGCGGGTCGACGATCTTGCAGCTGGAACCGGGCAGCGGCATGCCGACCGTGCCGGGCTTGCCGCCGACCTGCACCTGCCAGTAGGTGGTGTCGAGCGCGTCGGGCAGGTTGACCGCCGCTACCGGCGTGGTCTCGGTGGCGCCGTAACCCTCGTAGACCTCGCGATTGAATTTCAGCTTGAAGGCATTGCGCACATCGTCGGTCAGCTTCTCGGCACCGGCGACGACCACGCGCAGTGAACGCAGCATCAGTGGATGCACGCGCGGATGCCTGGTGTAGAGACGCAGGAAGGTGGCGGTGCCACACAACATCGTCACGCGGTATTCGGCAATCGCCTTGGCGATACCGAGCGCATCGGTCGGGTCGGCGTGACAGACCATCGGCAGCCCTTCGACCAGCGGCATGAACGTGGTCGCGGTCAGGCCGAAGGCGTGGAACAGCGGCAGGCTCGACAGCACCGCGTCATCGTCCTCCATGTTCAGCACGTCGGCGATCTGGCGCACGTTGGCCATGACGTTGCGATGACTGAGCATCACCCCTTTCGGCAATCCTTCGGAGCCGCTGGAGAACAGGATCACCGCCGTCGACGCCGGATCGACGCGCTCGACATACAGCCGCTGCAGCAACCAGCGCGGCAACAATTTGACGAGCAGCCACTGCAGCAGCTGCTCGGATTTGCCCATCTGCTCGCGCCACGTTTCGAGATGAATCACCTGCACGCCGGCCAGCAATTCGGCAAGCGGCAGGCCGCGCTTCTCCAGTTTTTCGAGGAAGCGGCGCGAGCTGTAGACGGTGCGAATGTCGGCCTGCTTCAGCGCGTGCGCAATTGCTTCCGGGCTTGCGGTGTAGTTCAGGTTGACCACGGTTTTGCCGGCACACAGCGCCGCCATGTTGGCCAGCGCACCGCCGGCGCTGGCCGGCAACAGCAGGCCGACATTCTGCTCAGGGCTGGTGGAACGAATGCGCCGCGCGAAACAGAACACGCCGGTCATCGCCTGCGAACTGGTCATCGGCGTGCCGAGCGTGTCAGCAATGGCGAGCTTGTTGCTGACCCGCACCGCGCTCTGCAGCCACGCTTGCGGCAGCGTCGGCAGCTCGTCGACATGGCGTTGCCACGACGCGATCGACAGATCGAGCACGCGCCGTTTCAGCACATCGCTCGCGGTGGCTTTCGGCAGCGGCGCGCCGAAGGCAACAATGATGTCGCGCACCAGTCCCGAGCTGCGCGCACTTTTCAGCCGCGCGCTGGAGCGCGAGAACTGGCTGCCCCACAGCCCGCGCAGATAGAACGGCACGATGACGACATCCTCTGACGCCGCCGCGCAGGCGCGCTCGAAACCGGGACGAAACTCGGCGAGATGACCAGTGCGGGAGATGGTTCCCTCCGGGAACAGGCAGACCACTTCGCCGGCGTCGAGCAGCTGTGCGATCTGCTGCAGCGAACCCAGCGCGCCGGCGCCCTGGTTGATCGGAATGACGCCGAACAGCTTGAAGAACCAGGTCAGGTACCAGCGCTCGTAGATGCTCTTCAGCATCACGAAGCGAACCGGGCGCGGGCAGGCGATCTGCACGATGGCCCAGTCGATCCAGCTGATGTGGTTGCCGAGCAGCAGCACGCCGCCGCGCTCGGGAATGTTGCGCAGCCCCTGCACGTTGACGCGGTAGCGCCGCGTCATCGAATAACTGAGCACGAAGCGGGCGAGCGACTGCGGCAGCTTCAGCACCGTGTAGCCGGTGCCGACCAGCGCGACGACGGCGATCAGGTAGAGCAGCAGCGTGGTGCTGGCGCCGAACCAGGCGAACAGCGCGGTGACGGCGAGGAAGCCGAGCATCGCGATGTTCTGCACCAGATTGTTGCCGGCCAGCACGCGGCCGAGTTCGTGTTCGCTGGCGTGGAACTGGATCAGCGCATTCAGCGGCACGATGAACAGCCCGCCCATCGCGCCGATGAACAGGAAGTTCAGGCACTGCGCCGCCACCGAATCGAGCGCGGGCAGCACCAGCAGGCCGAGCGCGATGCCGGCGGCGCCGACCGGAATCAGGCCGGTCTCGATGTGGTTCCTCGACCAGCGCCCGGCCAGCATCGAGCCGACGATGATGCCGATGCCGCTCGACGCCAGAATCCCCTGCAGCAGCACCGTGTTGTCGATCGCCAGCTTCTCCTTGGCGAACGCCGGGAACGCCGCCAGCATCACCTGGCTGACCGACCAGAACACGGCGAGACCGAAGATGGAGAGGCGAATCACCGCGCGCTCGCGCAGCGGCTGCAGGTTGTCGCGCAGCGCGCGGCCGGTCACGTAGTCGCGCGCGACGAAGCGCTGCGACGCGTCGCCGTCATCGAGCGCCGGCAGCCGGTAGGCGAAACCGACCTCGCACAGCGACAGCAGCACCAGCGCCCAGCCGAGTGGCGCGATCGCGCGCAGAATCGCAGTTTCGCTGTCGCCGCCCAGATCGTCGAAGCGCCCCTCGAACAGGATCGAGAAGACGAAGGTGCCGGCGAGGATCGCGACGATCGTCACCGCCTGCACCGCGCCGTTGCCCTCGGCGAGGCGCGCCTTGCCGACCAGCGGCTTCAGATAGCCGTATTTCGCCGGCGAGTAGAACGCGCTCTGCACCGCCATCAGGAAGGTCAGCGCAAACGCGGCCCAGAACCAGCCGTTGTAGTAACAGAGCGTGATCAGCAGCGTGATCGCGACCGAGCCCCAGGCGAAGAAGCGCATGACGCGGTGGCGCGCGAAGCGGTCGGAGACGAAGCCGGCGGGGCTGAACAGCAGGATGAACGGCAGCAGGATCAGCGCGTTGACGACCGCCGTCAGTACCACCTGCACGCTGCCGTCGTAGACCTTAAAGACGGTGTTCTGGATGACGATCTTGTGGCCGAGATCGACGAAGGCGTTGAGGAACATGGCCGCGAGATAGGGCAGCATGCCGCGCAGCGTGCGCAGTGGAGGCATCGGTTCGATTCCTGGTGAGTGCTGATCAGCGAGCTTCGACGAAAGCGCGCCGGCCTGGCAAGGTCAAGCCAGCGTGTCGGCGCCGGTGTGATGCAGCATCAGCGCGCCGAGCTGCTCGCGGGTGAACGGCTTGGTCAGATAGTCATCCATGCCGGCATCGAGATAGCGGCGGCGATCCTGGCGCATGGCGTTGGCGGTGACGGCGATGATCGGCACCGGCGTCAGCCCCAGTTCGCGCTCGTGGCGGCGGATGCGGCGCGTCGCCTCGGCGCCGTCGAGCAGTGGCATTTCGCCATCCATCAGGATCACGTCCCACACCGCGCGCCCCGCCGTGGTCACCGCCGCCTCGCCGTCGCCGACCACCTCCACCGTGCAACCCATCGCCTCCAGCATCAGCTGGGTGACGGTGCGATTGATGGCGTTGTCCTCGGCCACCAGCACGCGGGCGCCGAGCGCGCGCGGCACCGACAGCTCGCCGCGCGCCAACCGTGGCGACGGCGCTGCCAGCAGCAGCTGCTCCAGCGCCGCCAGCAGCTGGCGGCGCTGGAACGGCAATGGCAGACGCGGCAACTCATCCTCGGCATCCAGCAACTGCACCGGTTCGACCAGCAGGCACGGCGCCGGCAGTGTCTGCAGCAGCAGCCGGATCTCGCTCATGTCGGCGGCGTTCGACACCACCAGCAACATCGGCTCGCTGCCGCGATGGCGCTGCAACGCCACCTCCGGCGCCACGCAGTTGACCTCGATCTGCCACTCGGCGCAGTAGCGCACCAGCACCTGCATGGTCGCGCCGCCGCGACCGACCAGCGTCAGGCCTCGCCCCGCCAAGCCGGCGCCAACCGCCGTCGCGACCGCGGCGCCCGTCTCCAGCAGCGGCAGCCAGACGCGGAAGGTCGAGCCGACACCCGGCGTCGAGCTGACCTCGATGTCGCCGCCCATCTTCTGCGCCAGCCGGCGGCAGATCGACAGGCCGAGGCCGGTGCCGCCAAACCGCCGCGTGGTCGAGCTGTCGGCCTGCTCGAAGTTGTCGAAGATGCGCTGCAGCGCCTCCGGCGCGATGCCGACGCCGCTGTCGCAGACCGACATCACCAGCCGCCGCCCGCCGCCGGACTCCTCCACCATCAGCTCGGCCAGCACATGGCCGTGCTCGGTGAACTTGATGGCGTTGCTGAGCAGGTTGGCGAGAATCTGCCGCACCCGCGCCGGATCGCCAGTGAACTGCGCCGGCACCTGCGCGGCGACATGGCCGACCAGTTCGAGATCGCGGCGGCGCGCCGGCTCGGCGAAGAAGGCCAGCTCGCGCTCGAACAGCTGCGCCGGATCGAACGGCTGCCGCTCCAGTTCGAGCTTGCCGGCCTCGATCTTGGAGAGATCGAGGATGTCGTTGATGACAGCCAGCAGGCTGTCACCGGACTGGCGCATGGTGGCGACGAACTGGCGCTGCTTCGGATTCAGTTCGGAGAGTTGCAGTAGTTCGGCCATGCCGAGCAGGCCGTTCAGCGGCGTGCGGATCTCGTGGCTCATGTTGGCGAGGAACTGCGACTTGGCGCGGCTGGCCTCCTCGGCCCGCTCCTTGGCCTCGGCCAGGTCGATGGCGAGCTCGACCGCGCGCAGCATCACCCGCTTGTGTACCTGCGCGGTCAGGATCATGGCGGCGGCGAACGCCACCACCATCACGCCCATCGACAGCATCAGCGCGTCGCCCTGCGAGAAGAAGAACAGCGTGACCGGGCCGAGAATCGCCAGCATGTAGGCGAGATAGACACGCAGCGAGGAGCCGAACAGCGCGGTGGCGCCGGCCGACAGGCCGGTCAGCGCGAAGCAGAGCAGCACCGGGATTTGCAGCGAGCCGTAGCTCGGAAAGATCCAGCCGGCGACGCCCCAGACAGCGCCGGTAAGGGTGGCCCCGCACAGGAAATGGTTGTGCCAGCGCGACATTTCGCTGTCGGGTGGCTGCCGGCGCAGGTAGACCGCCAGGTGCAGCCCGCGTACCAGCGCGACAGCGATGACGGCGCCACTCCAGGCCAGCAACGGTAGCGGCGGCACCATCGACCACAACATCACCACCACCAGCACGCTGATGGCGGCGTTGACACTGAGCCCGACCGGGGCGTGACGGTAGAGGAAACGGACGCGTTCGGCTTCCAGCGCCAGATTGGCGCGCTCCCTTCGCTGCGGATACTGCGACTCCATGCCTGCCTTCCCGGGCAATTGAAACGCCGCGCACGATAGCGTCGCCGCCGCGCCGCCGGCAATGGCAGCGGCGGCGCGGCCGCCAGAGCGTGCGCCAGATCAACTTTTATTGTGGAGATGGCCGGCGCGGGCCGGAACAGCTACCTACCCGGTGACGATGCGTCCGCGATAGATCCGCACCGACCTGGGGCGGGTTGCCGGTGGCAGCACCGGCTCCGGCGCGATCGATGGCGAGGGCGACGCCTGGCCGCGATAGGGCGGTCGCCGTGCCTCTTCGGTCGCCGGCAGCAGCTCCAGCCCGATCTCGTCGCGCACGGCACTCCACACCGACAGGATTTCCGGGCTGGCGCCATCCGATAACAAATCGCTGATTTTATTAATTATTTCTGGATCATTGAGATGCAGCCGCACACCGAATTCGCCGCTCGCCAGCTTGCACAGCCGCATCAGCAACGCGATGGTCTGACGGTTGTAGATCACGGCATAACCCTCCGGCGGCACCGACCTCCCTGCGGTGATAAGCGATTGACGATCTAAAAAACCAGGCTTGTTATCAGAATAGGCAGCAAAAAATAGGCCACTGGCGCGACAGCGCCACGGCACCTTTTCTGAACAGCAGGGCACACAGAAACAACGGAAGGAGGAGATGCCGCCCCGGACAGGGCGGCAGAACCGGCTAGCCCACCTCGGGCAGGTTGCGGCCGTGGAAGATCTCGCGCATCTCGTGCGACACCCGCGCAGTGATGTCGCTGACCTCATCCGGGGTCAGGTCAGCGGTGGTGCCGGCGAACAGGTACTGATCGAGGTCGAACTTCTTCAGCATCATCTTGGTGTGGAAGATGTGCTCCTGGTACACGTTGACGTCGACCATCTGGTACATCTCGCGGATGTCGGGCGAGAAGAAATTCTGGATCGAGTTGATGTCGTGGTCGATGTAGTGCTTGACGCCATCGATGTCGCGGGTGAAGCCGCGCACGCGGTAGTCGACCGTGACGATGTCCGAATCGAACTGGTGGATCAGGTAGTTCAGCGCGCGCAGCGGCGAGATGACGCCGCAGGTCGAGACTTCGATATCGGCGCGGAAGGTGCAGATGCCGTCATCCGGATGGCTCTCCGGGTAGGTGTGCACGCAGATATGGCTTTTATCGAGGTGGGCGACGACGTATGGACGCTCGGACGGGCCGGGCTTCTCGCCCTTGTCGATCTCCTCGATCGACTCTTCGCTGACCAGGATGGTGACGCTGGCACCCTGCGGATCGTAATCCTGACGCGAGATATTGAGGACGTTGGCGCCGATGATGCGGCAGACCTCGGTCAGGATCTCGGTCAGCCGGTCGGCGTTGTACTCCTCGTCGATGTACTCGATGTATTCCGCTTTCTGCGCCGGCGAGTTGGCGTAGCAGATGTCGTAGATGCAGAAGCTGAGGCTTTTGGTCAGGTTGTTGAAGCCCTGAAGCTTGAGTTTGGTGGTGCTGGACAATTCATAACCCCTCGCTGAGTCCGGCAGGCGCGCCCGCGGACATAAAGCCAATGGCAACGGAATCCACCGCCGCCCCGCTGGTGCGAGGGAACCCTCCCCCGCGAAGGGGCGCAAGGATACCGCATCGCCCCCACCCCCCGCTGCCCGAACCGTTCGACGCGGGGGCGACATTGATAGCGGAGAAGGATGACAACTCGACGGTGGTGACCGCCGAATTCAGCGGCGCTCGGCGCGAATCAGCAGGTTGCGCGGCGTCAGCGGTCGCGGGCAGAAGCGGCCGAGCGTCACGTCGAAGCCGTTCTGCTGCAGCCACAGCGCGCGGTCGAGCACCAGCCACAGCTCCAGCGGGCACCGGAACAACTGCCGCACCAGATCGAGTGCCGTCACCTCGCGCAACCGTTCGCGGCCGGCCACTTCATATTTCGCGAGATCGATCTCGTTCGGCAGTTCGAGCAAAGGGTGAGCAGCCAGCTGGCGACAGAATTTTTCGAAGCCATCGCGCAGCACCGACAGCGGCAGCGACGGTGTCGGCAGATACTCATCGACACCGCGCAGTTCGCGCTGCAGCAGATCGAAACCGAGCCGCCACGCCCGCATCTGTCGACTCTGCGCCACGACGCGCGGCGCGGAGGTAACACTCTCCTGCACCGCCGTGTGCAGATCCGCCACCGACAGTCGCAGGTCGTTCGCGCTCGCCTCGATCGACAGCGGCACGTAGCAGCCATCGCTATCGAGAAAACGGCGCGTCAGCTGATAGCAGCATGGAGCCAGTGCCAGCGCCTGCGGTCGCTGCTCGACCGCCGCCTGCAACAGCTGCAGATGCAGGTCGCCGCAGGCATGCAGCGCCAATACCTGATGTTCCGAGGCAATCGCGTCGATACCGGCAGCCGTCAACACATCGACTTCGTGCAACCGCACCGGCAACGATTCGCGCCGTGATATCCCGTTGCCATCCGCCACCAGCGCAGCGTTCCACTCCAGTCCGGTAACAGCGGCGCCGGCAATGCGGCTGTAGCTGCGGCCGAGATGGCCCTTGCCGGCGCACCACTCCAGCGCCGGCAATTCGCAATGCGGCAGTGCTTCGAGAAAGGCCTTGATCTGCGACCATTTGCGACCCGGCACGTCGCGCGGCTCCGGCCAGCCGCTGCTGTCGCGATGAGTTGCATGCAACGGCACCTGACAGCGCGCGATCAGTTCCGGCACAAAGGGAAAATGGGGCGCCAGCCACTCGGCCAGCAACCGATTATCGGCAGCGAGCTGTTCGGCCTGCTGCAACGGCAAGGCGCGCAGTGCTGCCGAAAGCTCTGGCAGTGCCTGCTCCCACGGCAACTGCAGCGTATGGAACGCATTGGGCCGCCACAACAACGCCTGTTCGCGCAGCCGCTCACCAAACCACAGTGTGTTGTCGTTGAGTTCAGCGCCGCGCCAAACCATCTCAGCGCTCCAGCAGAACCAGTTTGAAGCTGCGGTTGGCGGCAACCATGTTGACGCGCCGGAAATGCCGCTTCGCCCGTGTCTCAAGGCCGATGAACAGATTGACGACAAACAGCGCTCGTCCGCCGGGCGCCAGCAGGCGTGCCGCCGCCGCGAGGAATTTTTCGGTCAGATCGGTTTCGACATCGAAGCCTGCATGAAACGGCGGATTGCACAGCAGCACATCGAACGGGCCTGCGAGCGTATCGCCGGCATCGCTGCACAACACCTCGCCGTCGATCCCCGCAGCGCGCAGGTTGCGCGCGCAGGCTTCGACGGCGGTGATGTTGTTGTCAGTCGCCGTGAAGTGCGACGCCGGCCAATGCTTCGCTGCCATCAGCGTCAGATAGCCATAACCGCAGCCGAGATCGAGCACACGCTGTGGCGGCTCGGTGAATACCGTGTCGAGATGGTCGATCAGAAAGGCGGAACCAGCATCGAGTTTCTGCCAGCCGAAGATGCCGGGCTTGGTCCAGATATTCAGCTCAGGCGTCAGCTGCAGTTGCCGCCACTGCCGGTAGTCGCGATCGTCGAGCGGTTCACCCGGCTCAGCGCCGCGCTGGATGCCACCGAGCAGGCGCGGGCCATCGCGTTCGAGCTGGGCGCTGGCGCCGGCATACGCGGCGGCTTTATCGACATAAGTGCGAATGCCGTCATTCTTTTCGCCGGCCAGCCACAACCAGCCGCCGGGTCGCAGCCGCTGCAGTGCGGTGTTGATGACGTGGTGGACGACCGCCTTCTCTTTGGCGACACGAAACACGACCACGTCGAACGGCTCCGCGCTGCTTTCACCCTGATCAAAACAGGTACCAAGATCGAAATCGCTCAGCGCGCAGTCGATGTCGCGCGCGCGCAGCAGTGCCTGCACATCGCAGCGATTGGTGATGGCGACGACACCGGCCGGCGCGCGCGCCGCCGCTGCGGCATCGACCTGCTCGTCGGCGATCCACAGGCGACGACCGGTGGTGCCGAGGCGAGGCAGCAGTTGTTGCAGACAGGTATCCACGAAACGTCATCCGGAAAACAGAGGCGCGCATTCTACGCGTCCTCCCCTGCTGGTCTCCCCTCTCCCTTCAGGGAGAGGGGCCGGGGGAGAGGGAGCCGGAGTGAAGTCATCGCAGAACCGCCCTCTCCCTAACCCTCTCCCTGAAGGGAGAGGGAACTTCTGCACAACTTGTCGCGCCCGGCGGCCGCCCCCTACACTCGCCGCCATGCTGATCGACCTGCGCCACCAACTGCATCGCCTTCTGCGCCAGCGCCGCGGCTCGCTGTTGCTCATGCTACTCGCGGCAATGGCACTGGCGCTGCCGGTATCGGCGACAACACAGGTTCATTCGCATTCCGATAGCACCGCCCTGCAACAGAGCGACAGCCACTGCTCTCACCACACGCAGGCCGATACCGGCGATCACGGCGCCGCGCATCACGGCAGCGAGCACAGCTGCCACTGCGCGCAGGCCTGTCATGCCAATCCGGTTGCGTTGATCGCCATGGCACTGAACCTGCCGCCGCTGGCACAGGCGGCGCAGTCGCCTGAACGACCACAGCCGCTCATCACCACCGTCCACACACCGCTCTACCGTCCCCCGATCACCCTCGCCGCCTGACGACCGACTGCGCGCTGCCGTTTCGAGCGCGCCCGATCCCATTGCGAGGAGAACGCATGAACACCCCAGATTTCGGCCTGTCACGTCGCCGCTTCATCGAAGGCATGGCGCTCGGCAGCGTTGCCGCAAGCCTGCCATCGCGCCTGTTTGCCGATACGGCGCAAGCCACGCTGCAAAGCGGCCAGATCAGCCTGCGCGGCAACCATTTCAATCTCGATGTCGGCGCGCAGGTCGTCGACTTCACCGGCCGCTCGCGCCCTGCCGTCGCCGTCAACAATCTCTTGCCGGCACCGATCCTGCGCTGGCGCGAGGGCGAGCGCGTCACGCTCGATGTGCGCAACCAGCTCGATCAGCTGACCGCGATTCACTGGCACGGCATCGTGCTGCCGTTCGACATGGATGGCGTGCCGGGCATCAGCTTCGACGGCATTCATCCCGGTCAAACCTTTCGCTATCAATTCGACGTGAAGCAGAGCGGCACCTACTGGTACCACGGCCACGCCGGTTTTCAGGAGCAGCTCGGGCTGTACGGCGCCATCGTCATCGAGCCGCGCGACGGCGATCGCTTCGGCTGCGATCGCGACTATGTCGTGCTGCTGTCGGACTGGAGCGACGAAGATCCGCTCGACATCTTCCGCAACCTGAAAAAGGAGAGTCACTACTACAACGCGCAGCGCCGCACCGCCGGGGATTTGTGGCGTGACATTCGCGCCAACGGTGTCGCGGCAACGTGGCGCGACCGGCAAATGTGGAACGCGATGCGGATGAGCGACCGCGACCTCTCCGATGTCACCGGCATGACCTACACCTTCCTGATGAACGGCAACACGCCGGCGCAGAACTGGCGCGCGCCGTTCAAGCCTGGCGAGCGGGTGCGGCTGCGTTTCATCAATGCCTCGGCGATGACACTGTTCGACGTGCGCATTCCCGATTTGTCGATGCAGGTGATCGCAGCCGATGGTCAGAATGTCGAGCCGGTGACGGTCGATCAGTTTCGTTTGGGCGTTGCCGAGACGCTTGACGTCATCGTCGAACCGAACGGCGATCGCGCCTACTCGCTGTTCGCGCAGGCCATCGATCGCAGTGGCTACGCCTGCGGCAGCCTGACGCCCGATGCGTCGCTGATCGCCACACCGCCGCCGATGGACCCGCTGCCGATCCTGACCCATGCCGACATGGGCATGGCGCATGGCAATCACGGCGCAGGCGATCATGCGCAGCAAACGACGGGCGATCCACACGCCGGCCACGACATGCACGCTGGACATGCAGCGCCGACTGCCACCGAAACCGTCATCCACCCCGGCAGCGAATTCGGCAACGCCGCAGTCGACATGCGCGCGGAGCAACCAACACGCAAACTCGACGACCCCGGCGTCGGCCTGCGCGCCACCGATCCGGGCATGGCCGGTCGCCGCACGCTGACCTACGCCGATCTGCACCATCGCGGCATGGCGCCGGACCACCGCGACCCCGATCGCGAGATCGAACTGCATCTGACCGGCAACATGGCGCGCTATCTGTGGAGCATCGACGGCGTGAAGTTCAGCGACGCGCCACCGCTCGAATTTCGTTACGGAGAGCGACTGCGCATCACGCTGGTCAACGACACGATGATGCATCACCCGGTGCACCTGCACGGCATGTGGAGCGACCTCGAAAACGGCAGCCCGCACTTCTATCCGCGCAAGCACACGGTGACGGTAAAGCCGGGCGAAAAGCTCTCGTATCGCGTCACTGTCGATGCGCCCGGCGCCTGGGCCTATCACTGCCACCTGATGTACCACATGGAAGCCGGCATGTTTCGCAAGGTGGTGGTGAAGGGAGGGCCGTCGTGATGAAAACGTTGACACCCTTCATGATCGCCACTGCGCTGGCCACCGCGAGGATTAGCAGCGAACTGCTTGCCGCCGACGCACATGAACACCACAGCCACAGCGATAAACACGGCCACGACATGCTCGACCGGCTGCGCTACGGCAATGTGCGCGTCGACGAACTGGAGTGGCGCGATGGCGATGGCGACAGCGCCGCGCACTGGGATGCCGAGGCCTGGTACGGCGACAGCCTGCAGCGCGTCGGCATCGAGAGCGAAGGCGAACGCAGCGACGACGGCACCGAAAACGCCAACGCCGAACTGCTCTATCGCCACGCCATCGCGCCGTTCTGGGATATCAAGCTCGGCTGGCGCCACGACTTCCAGCCATCGCCACAGCGCGACTGGTTCGCCATCGGCATCGACGGATTGGTTCCGTATGGCATCGACAGCGAGGCGATGCTCTATGTCGGCGAGGCGGGGCGCGCGCTGCTCGAACTGAAATTCGGTTACGAACTGCTGCTGACGCAGCGGCTGTCGCTGGAGCCGGAAATCAAGCTGCATGCCGCCAGCGAGGAGGATCGCGACACGCACACCGGCGACGGACTCAACCATGCCGAAGCCGGTCTGCGGTTGCGCTACGCAGTGACTCGCAAGTTTGCTCCGTACATTGGCGTGATGTGGGAGAAGGAGTATGGCGACAGTGCGGATTTCAAACGGGCGGCAGGTGAAGATCCGGAGCGCACACAGATCATTGCCGGCCTGAAGTTCTGGTTTTGAATAAAGCATGTCTCCCCTCTCCCTTCAGGGAGAGGGGCGGGGGAGAGGGCCGATTCATGCGCCGTCCTCCCCTCTCCCTAACCCTCTCCCTAACCCTCTCCCTAACCCTCTCCCTGAAGGGAGAGGGGACTTGATCAGAGGTTCTCGACAAGGCTCTTGCGCTGACCTTGCCAAGCAACACAAGCCATTGCCTTTTGCGCACCGCCACCGCGAAGATAGCGCGCCGGCGGGCGCTGCTTTTTTTGGCGTTGCACCCGCCTTTCGAGGAGTCGGCAAGCCATGACTGCCAGCGGTATCTCCGACAGCGCCATCGCCCGTTTCTACCAGCGCGAATGCGACCGCTTCCGCACCGATAACCCGCGCTCCCTTGCTTTGGCCGAACGCGCGCGCCACTCGCTGTTCGGCGGCGTGCCGATGCACTGGATGAGCGACTGGTCGACACCATCGCCCTTGTTCGTCGACGCCGCGCGCGGTGCCCATTTCCGCGATGTCGACGGCCACGACTACATCGACTTCTGCCTCGGCGACACCGGCGCCATGTTCGGTCACTCGCCGGCACCGGTGGCGCGCGCGATCTCCGAACAGGCGCATCGCGGGCTGACCACGATGCTGCCCGGCGAGGATGCCGCCATCGCCGGCGAACTGCTGTCGCAGCGTTTCGGGCTGCCGTATTGGCAGGTCGCCACCACCGCCACAGACGCCAATCGTTTCGTGTTGCGCTGGGCCCGCGCCATTACACAGCGCCCGGTCATCCTCGTTTTCGATGGCTGCTATCACGGCACCGTCGACGACACGCTGGTGCGACTGCGCGACGGTCGCACCGCAGCGCGCGGCGGCCTGCTCGGTCAGGTGCACGACCTGACATTGCATAGCCGCGCGGTACCGTTCAACGACATCGAAGCACTCGAAGCGGCGCTAGCGCCGGGCGATGTCGCCGCGCTGATCTGCGAACCGGCGATGACCAATATCGGCATGGTGCTACCGCAACCCGGCTTCCTCGATGCGGTGGGTGATTTGACGCGCGCGCACGGCGCGCTGCTGATCGTCGACGAGACCCACACCATTTCCACAGGCCCCGGCGGTGCCACGCGGCTGTGGCAGCTCGAACCCGATTTCCTGACCCTCGGCAAACCGATTGCCGGCGGCGTGCCCTGCTCGGTCTACGGCTGCAGCGCGGCGATGGCCGAGGCGATGCAACAGGCGCGCGCGCGAAATGCGTTCGACGGTCACGGCCACAGCGGCATGGGCACGACGCTGTCGGCCAACGCACTGCAACTGCACGCGATGGTGGCCAACTTGCGCGACGTGATGACCGACACCGCCTACGACCACATGCTGGCGCTGGCGGCGCGACTGGCCACCGGCTTGCGCGAGGTGATCGCGAACCATGAACTGGCGTGGTCGGTGACGGAGCTCGGCGCGCGCTGCGAGTTCCAGTTCCGCGCGACGCCGCCGCGCAACGGCGCCGAGGCCGAGGCCGCATTCCACGACAACCTGCAGCGCGCGCTGCATCTCTACCTGATCAATCGCGGCATGCTGATCACGCCGTTCCACAACATGACGCTGTGCTGCCCCGACACACAGCCGGCCGATGTGCAGCGCCTGATCAGCACACTCGATGCCGCGCTGACCGAACTGCTGGCCGAACCCGATGCCCGAGAACTTTGAACAGAGAACTTTGAATCGAGAGCCCTGAGATGTCTTTTGCCAACGTGAAAGAGGCGCACGACTTTCTCGCCGCCCATCCCGACGTGCAGAGCTTCGAGCTCTACCTGATCGACGCCTGCGGCGTGGCGCGCGGCAAACTGCTGCGGCGCGAGGAGCTGCTGGCGGTCTACGAACAGGGGCGGCCGCTGCCGAGCTCGATTCTCGGCCTGACCATTCACGGCGAGGATGCCGACGAGACCGGACTGGTGTGGGATGTCGGCGATGCCGACTGCCTGACGTTTCCACTGCCCGGCAGCCTGACGCTGCAACCGTGGCGCGCACAGCCGACCGCGCAGCTGCAGGTGGCACTGCACCCCCAACTGGGGCTGCCGGCGGCGCTGGCCGACCCGCGCGGCGTGCTGGAGCGCGTGGTCGCGCAACTGGCCGCCGACGGCCTCTACCCGGTGATGGCCGGCGAGCTGGAGTTCTACCTGCTCGACCGCGAGCGCGACGAACGGGGCCGGCCGCAACCGGCGCGCCAGCGCGACGGCGAGCGGCCGCGCGAACCGCAGGCCTACGGTCTGCGCGAGATCGAACAGTTCGACGACTTCTTCAACCGTCTCTACGGCCACAGCAAGGTGCAGAACCTGCCGGCGCGCGCGGCGATCTCCGAATACGCACCGGGCCAGCTCGAACTGACGCTGCACCACCGCGACGCGCTCGGCGCGATGGACGAACTGATCCGCTACAAGCGCACCGTGAAGGGAACGGCGCAGCAGTTCGGCCTGCAGGCCTGCTTCATGGCCAAGCCGTTCGCAGACCGCGCCGGCAGCGGCATGCACCTGCACGTCAGCCTGACCGACGCCAACGGCAACAACCTGTTCGCCAGCAGCGATCCCGCCGGCACACCGCTGCTGCGCCACGCCATCGGCGGCCTGCTGCACGGCATGGGCGACGCGGTGGCGCTGTTCTGCCCCGGCGCCAACGCCTTCCGCCGCTTCCAGACCAACAGCTACGCGCCGCTGGCGGCTACGTGGGGCATCAACAACCGCACGGTGTCGGTGCGCATTCCGAGCGGCGACGCCGCCAGCCGCCACCTCGAACACCGCGTCTGCGGCGCCGATGCCAACCCCTATCTGGCCGCCGCCGCGATCCTGGCCGCGATGCACCGCGGCATTCGCGAACAGCGCGATCCGGGCCAACCCGTCACCGGCAACGGCTATCAGCAACCGCACGAACCGCTGGTCGGCGAGTGGGGCCGCGCCATCGAACGGCTGCGCGGCGCCTCGTGGCTGCACGAAGCGCTCGGCCCCGACTTCGTCCGCGTCTTCCTCGCCATCAAGCAGAGCGAATACCGGCGCTTCATGAGCGAAGTCGGCGAGCAGGACTGGCGCTGGTACCTGCACTCGACCTGAGACCGACGGCACCGCAGGCTACACGGCGCCACGACTACACTGTGACGACCGCGAAACGGTAACGACATCGAACGAGAACGGAGTCCGACCATGACCAGATCACGCGCGCTATGCGCCGCCATCACGCTGCTGCTCGCCGCCGGCGCCAATGCCGAGACCGTCTACCGCCGCGTCGACGCCGACGGCAATGTCACCTATTCGTCGTCGCCGCCGAAGACCGGCGAGAAGGCCGAAGCGGTCGAAATCGATCCCGACCGCAATGTGGTGGCGCCGCACAGCACCCAGCAGACCGAGCAGCTGGAATCGGCCGAGCGTCAGCGCTACTGGCAGAACAAGCAGGACAGCGAGCGCCAGCAGCAGGATCAACAGGCGCAGATCGACGCCGCCGAAGCACGGCTGGCACAGGCGCGCGCGGCGCAGGAGGCGGGCCAGGCACTGCAGCCGGGCGACCTGATCGGCAAGCAGAGCGGCGGCACGCGGCCGTCGCCGCAGCGCACCGAGCGGCTGCAGCGGCTGGATGACGCGGTCAAGGCCGCCGAGGAGAATCTGCAACGGGCGCGCAGCGGACGCTGACCGCGCCGCCGCAACCACTCATCCGACCGAGGCGATCTCCGCCGCGCTCAAGGCGCGGTATTCGCCCGCCGCCAGCGCCGGATCGAGCGCGATCGCGCCGATCGCTTCGCGGTGCAGTGCCACCACGGCGTTGCCGACCGCGCCAAACATCCGCTTCACCTGGTGATACTTCCCTTCGCTGATCGACAGCAGCGCCTCGCGCTCGCCCAGCAGCTCCAGTCGCGCCGGCTGCAGCCGCTGCTTCTCCGCGTGCAGGAACAGCCCGCGCGCGAACTTGTCGACGATATCGCCGCCGATCGGCTCGGCGGTCCGGACCCGATAGCGCTTGATGCAGTCGCCGCGCGGCGAGGTGACACGGTGCGACCACTGGCCGTCGTCGGTCAGCAGTACCAGTCCGGTGGTGTCGATATCGAGGCGACCGACGACCCCGAGACGCTCGGCATTGTCCTCGTCGAGCAGGTCGATCACGGTGGTGTGGCTGCGGTCGCGGTTGGCGCAGACCACATCGAGCGGTTTGTGCAGCATGAAATAGCGGAAACCGGCGGCGCGCAGCGAGCGGCCGTCGAGCTGCACATCGGCTTCGGCCCCAACCTCGCAGCGGGCATCGGCCGCCACCTGGCCATCGACCGTGATGCTGCCATCGCGAATCAGCTGTTTGGCTTGTGAGCGCGACAGGTCGGTAACGCTGGAGAGGTATTTGTCGAGGCGCATATGAGAGGAGGCAACAAGTCTGAACGGAGATTCGGCGGCTGCGCCCGCGAGTCGCTATAGGACTACTCCTACACAACGTCACTGACTGCTCCGACGCCCGCGCGAGCACCCCTCCGATGCCGCGATCGCGGCCGCGCGCGCATCTTGTCTGCACCTAGAGAGGGTCCGGCCAAGGCCGGCAGACTAGTCAGACGAGCAAGGAGAATTCAAATGCTTTATTACGCAGCGGCATTTCTGGTCATCGCCATCCTCGCCGGCGTACTCGGTTTCGGCGGCATCGCCGGCGCCGCCACCGGCATCGCCAAAATCCTGTTCCTGGTTTTTCTCGTGCTGTTCGTGATTTCGCTGTTCGTCGGTCGCCGGCCGCGCCTGTGACCCTCGCCATGCAACAGCACCGAACCAGGTAGCACAACGATCGGCCAAACATTCACAGGGAAGAGCCCCAGGAGAAATCCCATGAGCAAGCAACGGATTATCCAGCAACGTAACGCCTGGCAAAGCAAAGCCGGCACCCGCCTGCTGATCGCCGCGGCTGTCGCCACAGCAATCGGCGCCACGTCACTGGCCAGCGCCGAATCGCTCTCCGCCGATATCAGCGAGGGGCGCAAGGAGGGACAGATCATCGGCGCCTACACGCTGAACCGGCACCTGAATCCCTTCAGGATCGATGTCGATGTGGAGGGCAACACCGCCCTGCTGAGCGGCGAGGTCGAGGAGGCGGTCGACAAGGATCTGGCTGAACAGATCGCGCTCGGCGTCGATGGCGTCGACAAGGTCGACAACCGGATCAAGGTAAATCCCGACTACACGCCGGTGGCGAAAACTGACGGCCAGCGCGATTTCGGCGGTGTCGTCTCCGATGCCACCATCACCGCCAGCGTCAAGTCGAAACTGTTGTGGAACGAGCACACCGACGGCCTCGACATCAACGTCGATACACGCGACGGCATCGTTACGCTGAGTGGCGCCGCCGACAGCACCGCCTCCAGGGAACTGGCCGGGCGCCTGGCCGCCAATACGGAGGGCGTCCGCGATGTGAGCAACGATCTGCGGGTGGAGACCAAAAGCGGTCAGAGTCGTGCGAGTGCGGCTGGTGCTGATCACACCGGGGACGCCATCAGCGACTCCTGGATCACCAGCAAGGTTAAAACGACCTTCCTACTCTCAAGAGATATCTCCAGCTCGGATATCGGCATCACCACCCACGATGGAGTGGTGACGTTGACCGGCCAGGTCGATAGCGGTGCCGAGCGCGATCTTGCCGTCGAAGTCGCCAAGGATATTCGCGGCGTCAAGGCGGTGAAGGCCGGCAATCTCGAAGTGAAGTCCTGATCACCCGCGAACGGGCCGACGCCCTCACCGGATCGAACCCCCTTCATTCTGCGCAGGCAGGTATGCACCTGTCGGGAGAGCAATCATGGCCACAACCCAAAGAGCACCCACCACTGCACGCAACACCGTTGCCAACGGCGCAGCGCGACATCCGTTGCCGCCGGAATCCGCCAGGCTGCTGGCGCAGGCCGAAAACGCCGTCACCGATCTGGCGCACTCGCTGCGCGACACCGCCGACCGGCAGAGCAAGCTGGCCAAACGCCAGGCACGCAAGCTCTATCGCCAATCCTCCGCCACCATCAAGCACAACCCGTGGCGAGCCGTGGGCGCGGCGCTGCTGACCGGTATCGTCGCTGGCGGCCTGCTGATGCTGACGCGGCGGACGGGGGTGAGCTCCGGCTACACCGAGGAGGCGGGAAGCGACGACTGAAAACCGTCGACCCCATTTACACAGTCGTCATGGGTGTATTGGTGAAAATAAAGCAAGACCATGATTTTTAAATAGAAGTATGTAATGGCCCCAAATGTGCTTAGGTTACAGGTGTGTGACAAACATCACACAAGGGAATCCCCTTTACGGATTGACCGCCGGCCTTCTGGCCGGCCCTGAGCCCGAGACACGATCCATGCGCATGCGCGTCAAACCCTCTCATCTCGCCACCGGCGCACTCGCCATGACGTTTGCGGTAGTGCTCGGCGCCGCCATGCTGCCATCACGCAGCCCCGGCAGTCAGCCACCGCAGCCGCTGAAGCCGACGCTGCCGGAGACCCTAGCCACCCAGCCGCTGCCGAGCCAACCAGATCAGCACGCCGGTGGACCTTACACATTTGCACGCGAGCTGGAGACCCAACCCCAGCTGGCAACCGCCGGCGGCGACCAGCCACTGCATTTGGGCGGCGCCGCGCTGAAACCGCATCGCGACAACCAGACCCTTCGCGGCGCACCGCGACTCGCCAGCCTCGGCCCCACCGGTGGCGCAACACTGCCGCAGCACGATTCGCAACCACAAGCGGGAACAGCGTCCGGGCATGGCGCCGATGACAAACCGCAAGGCCCGGATGGCACCCCGACCGGCAGCACCACACCGAACGACGAAACCGCCAACCTGACGGACGAAAATCCGGCCGACCCGGAACAGACGCCAGAACAAGGCGATGCGGGCGAGCCGGACCAGCCGCCGACACTGCCGGTCAATCCGCTGCCGCCACAACCCGGCACACCGAACGGCAGCCAGCCACCCACGGCCGAAGTACCGGAACCATCCTCCCTGGCCCTGCTCTCGCTCGGACTGCTGATGCTCGGCATCCTGCGGCGGCGAGCGCAGCGCTGATCCACACCGCAACGCTCGCACCACCCCATGAAAAGCCGGATCACCCTGATCCGGCTTTTTTGTGGCCGCCGTCCGTGGCGGCCACCCTTCGGGTTGTCGCCGAGAGCGACGCCACGACCGCAACCCAAGCAAACTGCAGGCATAAAAAAGCCCCCGTGACGGGGGCTTTTTATTCAGCGATCCAACTCAGGCGCTTTTGCGGGCGCGGTGACGAGCCAGACCAAGACCGATCAGACCGACACCGAGCAGTGCCAGCGAACCCGGCTCGGGAACCGAGGCCGTCTGACCTTTGGCAACCAGCTCCGATTTGTCGAAGTAGAAATCGCCAATCGATGTCAGCGAGACCGTCAGCAGACCGGTATTCTCCAGCCAGGCACGGCCAGTGACCGAACCCAGAAAGGTTTCGGTGCCGGTATCCACGTCAGTGATATCGAAGCTCCAGAAACCGGGCTGATCCAAGATTGCCGCTTCCCAGGTAAGCGGGTTGTACCAAACATCGCGGTCATCGTCGCGGAACGTCAGCTTCAGGACGTAGCTGTCGATCGAATCCACGCCAGCGTTGAAACCGTTGTCGTTGATGTTGTGGGTCCACGTGTAGGTTTCGAAAGTCCCCATGTATTCCGACGCCGTGTAAACATCGGTCCATGTCACCGGCGCAGCCTGTACGGCAGCCGCCAGCGACAGCAACACGCCAGCACCGGCGCTTTTGATCAGCTTTTGCATATATGCATCCTCTGTATTTTGCAATTGCACGCCTCGGGTCAATCCAGCGAGCTCAGCGCAGATATGCAAAAGCTGATCCAGCAATATTTTATCTTATTTATCAAAATCTTAATGTCTATCGCAAATATAGGGGGCGGACTCTCGTAAAGTAATTCGACACGAATGCAACCGCTCTGCGGCCGCCCCTCACCCGCTGCAGCGGGCAGCGCCAATCAATGCTCGCGGGTAGCCCGGAAGCGCACGTCGGGCCAGCGCTCCTCCATCAGCGACAGGTTGACCCGGGTCGGCGCCAGATAGGTCAGGTGGCCACCGCCATCGACGGCCAGCCCCTCGATCGCCTTGTCCTTGAACTCCTGCAGTTTCTTCGGATCATCGCAGTCGACCCAGCGCGCGGTGTAGACGTTGACCGGCTCGTAGATCGCCTCGACCTTGTACTCATCCTTCAGCCGGTAGGCGACCACCTCGAACTGCAGCTGGCCGACCGCGCCGACGATGATGTCGTTGTTGCGGGTCGGGAAGAAAACCTGCGTCGACCCCTCCTCCGACAGCTGCTTCAGGCCGGTCTGCAGCTGTTTCGATTTGAGCGGATCGCGCAGGCGGATGCGGCGGAACAGCTCGGGCGCGAAATGCGGAATGCCGGTGAACTTCAGCGGCTCGCCATCGCTGAAGGTGTCGCCGATCTGGATGGTGCCGTGGTTGTGCAGGCCGATGATGTCGCCACTGAACGCCTCCTCGACCATGGCGCGCTCGCCGGCCTTGAAGGTCACGGCATCGGCGATGCGCACCTCCTTGCCGATGCGGACGTGGCGCATCTTCATGCCCTGTTCGTAGCGGCCCGAGCAGATGCGCATGAAGGCGATGCGGTCGCGGTGCTTCGGATCCATGTTTGCCTGGATCTTGAAGACGAAGCCGGAGAACCTGGGCTCGGTGGGTTCGACCTCGCGCGCCTCTCCTTTATTGACCACCTCGGCCTTGCGCGCCAGCGGCGACGGCGCCCACTCGACAAAACCGTCGAGCATCTCGCGCACGCCAAAGTTGCCGAGCGCGGTACCGAAGAAGACCGGCGTCTGCCTGCCGGCCAGATAGGCATCGAGGTCAAAGGTGTGGGAAGCGCCGCGCACCAGCTCGATCATCTCGGCGAAGCTATCGGCATCGTCACCGAGCAGCGCCTTCGCCGCGTCACTGTCGAGCCCTTTGATCTGCAGATCCTCGGGAATCGTGTGCCCCTGCCCCTTCTGAAAAACGTGAAGGGTGTCGGTGTAGAGGTTGTAGACACCGCGAAAGTCGGGACCGGAACCGATCGGCCAGTTGATCGGCGCGGCGGCAATTTTCAATACATCCTCGATCTCGTCGAGCAGCTCGATCGGGTCGCGGATATCGCGATCGAGCTTGTTGACGAAGCTGAGGATCGGCGTGTCGCGCAGCCGGCAGACGTTCATCAGCTTGATGGTGCGCTCTTCGACGCCCTTGGCGCCGTCGATGATCATCAGCGCCGAGTCGACGGCGGTCAGCGTGCGGTAGGTGTCCTCGGAGAAATCCTCGTGGCCGGGGGTGTCGAGCAGGTTGACGGTGCGCTCCCGGTAGGGGAACTGCATCACCGACGAGGTGACCGAGATGCCGCGCTCCTGCTCCATCGCCATCCAGTCGGAGGTGGCGTGGCGGTCGGACTTCTTGCCCTTCACCGTGCCGGCGACCTGGATCAGGTTTCCGAACAGCAGCAGCTTTTCGGTGATCGTGGTTTTACCCGCATCGGGGTGGGAGATGATGGCGAAGGTGCGGCGCTGCTGCACCTCGTCGACGACTGAGCTCATGCGGGTTCCGGGACGGCTGGGCGAGGAAAAGGGCGCGCATTATAACGGCAGCTCGCCCCTCGTGCCGTTTCAGCCCTTGGGCAGGTTGGCCTTTTCCCAGGCCCGCACCTTCTTGCGCCCGGCATCGAACAGCTTCTCGTAGTTGTGCAGGCGGATGTTGGCACTGGCCTCCGGCGTCAACCGGCTCCAGACCGGCGCCCACATCTCGTAGACCTTCAGGTGGGCGGCCTGCTCGGTCGGCGCGACATTGTCGGTGCCGAACAGCAATCGCGTCGAATGGGCATTGAAGAACTTCACCGTGGCATCGATCGTCTCCGGCGTCGCCACCGCGTATTTCGCCACCTCATCCCACGAGATATCGAAATAGACGTGGGAGAGCGCCGGGTCGTTCATCATCTGCTCGATCAGCATCAACTGGCCGGGATGGCGCCGCGCGGGGTCGGGCGTCGCCTGCGTCTCCACCGGATGCACGACGCGCCCGAGCCCCATGTGCGCCCAGATGATCGTCGTCTTCGGATGGCGTTTCAGCAGCGCTTTCATCTGCGACAGATAGACCGGCTCGGTATCGCTCTTGGCGAAAGGCATGTCTATGTCGCTGTGCATCAGCACCACCAGCCCGACCTCGCCGGCGAAATCAAGAATGCGGTCGAGCGCCGGGTCGGTCAGGCTGGCGGTGTCGCCGGCCACTTTCGACGAGACGAACTCCTTGTGGATGGTGAATTCGCCGATGCCGGTAAAGACACCGGGATAGAGCTCCAATACACGGCGGATATGGTCGACCGCATACATATCCGCCGGGTTGAAGCCGGTGATCATCGGATCGAAGCGCTTGCGGTCGCGCTCCGGCAATGCCAGCCAGGTATGCGCAATGTAGGCGTCGGTGAACGAGTAGTAATAGAGCGGCGCATCGCTCTGCAAGTAATAGGTCGGTGCGAAGTCGCCGGAATTTTCGTGCGACCAGGTCTGTTGCAACGGGATGCCGAACAGTGTCGAGCGGCCGATCTTGTCGCCCATCAGTTTCAGAAAGGTGCGCGCATCGGGGCCCTGCTGCACGTAGTTGGTCAGGTGAAAATGCGAGTCGTTGAACAGCGGCTCGGCGCCCGCACCGGCGGCAGCCAGCCACAGCGTCATCGCTGCCGCCCTGCCGATACGACGCATGCCGAAGGTATTCGTTGCAAGTTCCATCATTGCGCTCCTCGCCGGCTGCGGCCGGCCATTTCTCTGCCGAAGAAAATCGTCACAGTTCGAGATCGAGACCGATGACCAGCCGGTAGTCATCGCGCGCCGGCACCGCACCGGTGTTGTCGGGCTGCGGGTTCTCGATCCGGTCCCAGTAGGCCGACAGGCGCAGATCGAGCGAGTCGGTCAAATCGATATCGAACGCGGCCATGGCGCTGTGTGTGGCGCGCCCGGAGCGCTCGTCCATGTAGGTCAGCTGGTACGAAAACACCAGATCGATCGATGACGTCAGCTCCTGGTCGTAGTAGGTGGCAACGAACAGCACCGGCGTCGTCTCCCGATCCGACTCGCCCGCCGGCGTATCGACGAAGCGCGTCTCCTGATAGCCGGGACCGGCGGCAAGGATCCACTCCAGATTCGGCTGATTGATCAGAAACAGGCCGCCGCCGACACCGGCAAAAATCCTGTAGTCGATGTTCTGGAACGGATCGCGAAAATATTCGGCCTGCAGCGGTCGCAAAAACCAGGTGGCATCGAGACGATAGTCGTAATTCAGCGTCGCGCGATGATCGTTGGCATTCTCCTGCGAATCGAACTCGGAGTAGTTGCCGACATAGTTGATCCGCATCGCGCTCTGGCCGGTGCGGCGCCAGATATTGAGATCGATATTGATATCGCGCTGATCGACATTGCCGCCGCGCAAATTGGCACCCGCCGCTATGTCGCCGAACCAGTAGTCGCGCTCGTGCCCACTGCTGCGGGCGATGCTGATGACATCGACGAATTCGCTGCGCGCGCCGGCGCTATCGATGACAAGCTGGCCGTTTTCCGTGCGCAGCCGACCTACCAGCATGGTGTTGTCGCGCCGCATCACCGCCATCGGCCGCGCCGAGTAAACCTCCTTGACGTCGCTCCAGTCGAGTGACAGCACACCGAGCTTGTCACTGTCGAAATCGACGACATCCTGACTGACACTGCGCAGCTCGCCTTTCAGCCATTCGCCGGAGGTGAGCTGAATCCAGTCCCATTGACTGTCGAAAGCCTGCAGCGACGGCGCCCACCCGTCAGCAGGTGTCCGGCTGCTTTCATTCTCGCGCCAGTCGTCGTTCAGCTCGGCGGCAATGACACCGGTGGAGGTCATTGCCGCAACGAACAACGGTGCGGATAGCAGCGAGGGCCAGGGCAAGCGCGGCACGGCAAGCGCGGGTCCGGTGCTGATCAGCGCGGATCGTATGGGTTGCCGCCGAGCGCATTCGAGATATCGGCAATCGCCTTCTGCGCGCGCACGCTATTGCCAGCGGCATCGAGCGGCGGCGATACCACGGCAATGCCGAACTTGCCGGGCGACACCGCGATAATGCCGCCGCCGACACCGCTCTTCGCCGGCAGGCCGGTCTTGTAGAGCCACTTGCCGGAATCGTCGTAGAGACCCGCGGTGGCCATGACGGCCAGTGCCTCGGGTACGTTCTCCGATTTCATTGCCTGCTTGCCGGTGACCGGATTCTTGCCGTGGTTGGCCAGTGTCGCCGCCATCAGCGCGAGATCCTTGGCATTGACGCCGACCGAGCACTGCTTCGTGTAGATGTCGGTGGCGCGCACCGGCTCCGACTTGATGTGGCCATAGGCAAACATCAGGTGGGCAATCGCCTGATTGCGCTGGTTGGTCGCCGCCTCGGATTTGTAGATATCGTCGAGCACCTTCAGCTTGCGGCCGGCGAACTCTTCGTAGGTGGTCAGAATCTTGTTCCAGATCTCGTCGTAGTTTTTTCCCTCGACCATGCTGGTGGCGGTGATCGCCCCCGGGTTCACCAGCGGGTTGATCTCCGCGCCCTTGTGCTGCTCCACCGCATAGATCGAATTGAACACCTGGCCGGTGGCATCGACGCCCATGTTGCTCTCGATCGCGTCGATACCGCTCTGATCCATCACCAGCGCCATCGTGAACACTTTCGAGATCGACTGGATCGACACTTCCGACGTGATGTCGCCCTTGGTGTAAACCTTGCCGTCCGCGGTCACCAGCGCGATGCCGTAGATATTCGAATCGACTTTGGCCAGCGCCGGAATGTAGTCGGCATTGGCCCCCTCCTTGATTCCCTTGTACTTGTCGTAGGCCTGGTTCAGGGCCGCATTGATGGCCTCGGGTGTCAGATCGGCCGCAGCCACCTGGCCCGCCATGACGAGGCTGGCGCCGGCGGCCACCAGCCACATTTTCCATCCGCTGTTATTACGCATCGCTGATCTCCTGGGAATGTGCGTCAGTGTGTCCGGTGTTAAAAATCGAGGCTGGAAAAGCCATATTTGACGGAAAACTGCAGCCGATTGTCCTCACCGCTGCTGCCGTCGTTGTCGGTGCGTTTACCCCACAGATATTCGGCGCCCATCAGCACGCGCTGGTGCGGCGCGTAGAGCAGGTTGACCGAGGCGTATTCACCTTTCTCGAAGGCATCGCCGGATTGCAGATCCTGGTTGTCGACCTCGGTCGAGCTGTAGCCGATCGCCGTGCTCCACTGCTCGTTCCAGTAGTGGTCGTAGTAGGCGACGATGCCAAGCAATGGCACCGGCTCGACGCGATTAACCCCATCGACGGCCAGATCGACACCGCCATCATTCATGTAGCTGGCGATCCCTTCGCCATAGACGACACCGAGACGCAGCGTATCGGCGCCGAACTTGATGTTCGACGACAGATCGAGACCCCAGCCGGTCTCCTGCCCGTCCGGAGTGTTGTTGCCGGCAGGACCGCCGACGGTCTCGTAACCGAGCTGGCGCAGAATGCCGCCGAGTTGCAGGTGGCCCCAGTCGCGACTCATGCGCGCCTGCGCGGTGATGTCCGGATACTCCTCGTCGCTCTGCAGCGAGCCACCGCCAAAGGGGTAGGTCGGGTCGATGGTGCGGGGATCGCTTTCATCGATATCGTTACCCGGTTTCTCGATGGCGATCGCGAAACTGTTGTCGCCCTTGAGCGGCGTCCAGCGAATCTGCGGGTTGCGCAGGAACACCATGCCGGACGGCCCCCAGTAATCGATGGTGTTGGGGAACAGGTCGATATCCATGAACAGCGAATGGGTCTGGCCGGCCAGGATCTGCCCCCACTCGCCATAGGCGTGGCGCAGCCGGATCGTGGTCTGCCCTTCGTCGCCGCCGACACCGAACATATCGATCTCGAACTTGGTGAACAGCTCCTGCCCGCCGACCGGCAATTTGCCCTGCACGCCGAGACGGCTCTGCCGCACGCTCAGGATGGCCTGACCGTCATCGCCAAATTGTCCTTCGCTGGTCGGAATTCGTGACGGACGCAAGGTGTCGTCCCAGGCCGGATTGACGCGATTGAAATCCTGCACGTAATCGACCTGCGCAAAGCCGTAGACCTCGAAGCTTCTGTCGCTCTTTTTCGCCGGGATCGGCGCGGTGGAAGGGGGAATGGTCGCGGCGGCGGAGGGCGGTATCGCCTGCGATGTGGGTGCGGCAGGTCGCTGTTCCAGTTGCTGGATGCGTCCCTCCATCTGCTGAATGGCGCGCTTGGCGGCCTCCAGCTGCTGACGCAGTTCCGAAACCTCATCGGCACCTGCACCCGGTGCGCCGGCAATGGCCGCCAGCGCGGCGCACAGCGGCAGTAACGCCTGGTTGCGTCTGTTCATGGCTCATGTCTCCCTGTCATGTTTTTGGCCCGGCCACCAAAATCACCGGGACCGCACGCTCGCGCACTCCAGCTCGCGCGATCAAACCCTGATGCACACTCCTTGCTGCGGTATTACCAAGAAACTCAGAACGCCAATTCCAGGTTGGTGTTGAAGACGGTGCCATTGCCGCCCACGGTGAACGGCACGCTGGTGTAGCCGACCGGCGAGTCATACAGGTAGAGCAGCTCGGCGTTGACGCGCAATTTCCTGTTGTTGCGCAGCGGCCACCAGTTGCTGCCGAGCGCGACGTCGTACGGATCGCCGTATTCGCCATAAATCTTCGAGCCGGACAGATAGAGCTGCAGCGACTTCGGCAACACCATCATCGACGCCTGCAACTGGAAGCCGTGATCGAACATATCGTCGACCGGCACCGGTCCGGTCACGCGAAGATCGTCGACCCAGCGCCAGAAGTATTCACCTTCGAGTGCGAAGCCCTGGTACTTCAGGCCGGCGTCGATCGAACTCATCTGGTAGCGCGCTTCATTGATCTGGGTGCCGGGCGCAAACGCATCGATATCGAAAATCGCCGTGCCGTCTGAGATACGGATCTGCGAATTCTCCGGATCTTCCTTGCCAGGCTGGCTCTGCTGCTCTTCGGTGCTGTGGCTGTAGTGGAAGCCGATGCGAGTGGCCAGCGATTCATGGTGCTCGAAATCGCCATAGCCCTGACCGGGGCCGAATTCACCGGTGGTCGGCATCCACCAGAGGGCGGCGGCGAAGGTATCGAAGGTGTCGTCGAGCTGGGAGCCGCTGACGCCGAGCTGGCTCAGGTTGTTGCCGAGCATCACCTTGTACTCCAGCCCCGGAGTCAGCGCGCCGTTGGCGAACACGCCGGTGGTGTAGGAGCCGCGGAAATATTCGTCGGCGATGGTGCGGTAGTCGACCTTCAGCAGGTTGGGCCAGCCCCCCTCCATCGAGCGCGAGGTCGGCAGGCCGGAGATACCGCCGGCGAGGTTGAAGGCGTCGTTGAAGTGGTAATTCAGGTAGCCGGCGACGACCACCTGCGCGCCATCGCCCTGGCTGGTGTTCGAGGTCCACGTATAAAAGACGTAGTTCAGGTCGGGATCGTAGACCCACCCCTTCAGATAGATGATCGCCTTCTGCACCTGCAGATCGTTGCGCTGATCGATGTCGCGGGTGCGGCCGAACGAGTCGGTGTAGCTGCTGTCCAGCCCGTCCTGGTTCAGGTAGCGCAGGTAGGTATAGAGGCTGATGCTCAGCGAGCCCTGATCGGTATTGGCTACCTGAAAGCCGCGACCGGGCGTGAAGTGGCCGTATTGATCGATGGCAATCGGCGTGTCGGGCTTCTTCTCGACAGGTTTGGCCGCTGCCACGCTTTCGCTGTGGGGCTGGGCTGCTGATGCAGGAGGAACGGCTGTAATGGCCGCCGGCTGACGCTGCTGCAGCTGCTGTTCCAGCTGCTCGATGCGCTGGTCCTTGCGGCGCAGCTCTTCCTGATATTGACGCTGGCTCTGCTCCAGCCGTTCCAGTCGCTGCAGGATCTCCTGCTGCGACACAGGCTGTGCCATTGCCATCGGCGCGACCGCACCGAGCAGCCCGGTTGCCAGCGATATCTTCGCCTTGAAAGTCACCCCGTTGCTCCATGCATATCCCGCCGACCGCTGAGCCTCTATGCGCCCAGCAAGGCAATGATCGGGCTGGAAAAAATCTTATGTGGAAGGAGGCTGATTTCTAACAGAACGGAGCCACTGCCTGCCATTCATTCATGGAAGGGGTGCCAGACTCATTGGCCCCTAAAAAAAAATCACTAATCTCAATTCGCAATATGCAGTCGCTATCATCCGCGCTTGGCTCGCCGCGCCGCAGCCTGTACCTTCCCTCGTTTCCGCCGCGTCACGACCCTGGATAGCGCGCCGTTTAAGGAGTCTGCATGGATCACAACGTTTCCCTGATCACCACCATCGCCGCCGGTTTCGGCCTGGCACTGATCCTCGGCTTCATCGCCGAGCGCATCCGGCTGCCGGCGCTGGTCGGTTATCTGGTTGCCGGCATCGCCATCGGCCCCGCCACGCCGGGCTTCGTCGCCGACCAGGAGATCGCCTCGCAGCTGTCCGAGATCGGCGTGATGCTGCTGATGTTCGGCGTCGGCCTGCACTTCTCGCTGAAGG
>CAZWXW010000023.1:0-44237 GCA_964638025.1 uncultured Verrucomicrobiaceae bacterium | reverse complement strand
CGGAAGCGCTACCGCCCGCAACTCCGTTGGCGGAGCCCTTGACGCTCTGCGTGCCGGACCCACCCGCCATGCCGGCCGGCGTGTCGATGCGCGTGGTCTGGCGTCCGGAGAGCGCAATACCACCGGTGTCGCGACTCATCGACGCCGTGCTGATACCGCCGCTGCTGGCGCTGGCCTTGCCGGCGATCAGCGCGCGCTCGGTGCGTTCGGCGGTACCGACGCCCCGCGTCAGGTTGCTGCGCGTGACCTCGGAGACATCGATGCTTTCGCGCATTGCCTGCAGATCATCCTGAAACGCCAACACGCCCGACTTGGCGGCGGTATCGCGTGCCTGCTTCATCAGATCAACCGGCGCTGCTTTGCCTTCCCCTTCTTTGCTGCCTGCCGCGACCGGCTTCGGTGCTTTCTGCGCGGATACCGGCTTCACCTCGGGCTTGACCGGCTTCGGCTTCAACTCGGGCATTTTCTGCTCGGGTTTTACCTCTTCAGGCTTCAGCGGTTGCGGAATCGGCTTCGGCAGCAGCTGCGGCTGCAGTTGCACCCGCACCAGTTCGGTCTCGGGCTTTTCGGTGCGGGTCAACGCGAACTCGGGCACCGGCAAAAACGGAACGATCAGTGCCAGCGCCAGAAATACCAGCAGCGAAATGCCGCCACAGGCACGAAAGCGAGCGTCTTCAACCCACGACGCATGCCACGGCAGCAGCAGTTCGGGACCACGCGGGACAACCGCCATCACGCGCGATCCCCCTCTGCGGCAGCGGCGGCGTCCGGCTCATCCTTGTCGATACGTGCAACCGCCAATGCGATATCGCGATAGTCATTCTGCGCGCAGGTCGCCATGACCCGCTTCAACAGATGATAGGGAATGGTCTGATCACCCATGATGGTGACGGCGCGACCGCGCTCCTTCTCCTGTTCGGTCAGCGCCGGCTGCGATGCCGTGAACTGCTGCAGCGCCTGCGCCAGTTCGGGAATCTGATCACCACCATTCAGCGCTGCAAGCTGCGCCACCGACTTGCCGCCGACCAGAATATCGACGCCGTTGATCTTGATCAGCAGGGTCGAATCGGGCTTTCGATTGGAGACAGACTCCGGCAGTTTGATGGTCTTGTCCGCCTGCAACACTTCAATCTCACCGCTGTTCAGCAACAGAAAGAACAGCATGATGGTGAAGATATCCATCAGCGACACCAGACTCAGCGTCGCCGACTTGCCGAGCCGCCGGTTGTTGCGCGCCATGCGCCGTGCCCGCAGGTTGGCCTTCACCGCTGCGCCTCCCCAGCCGAAGTGCCGAGTGCGGCAAACTCATCGCCGCGGCTATCTTCAGGCGCATCGCCAAAGATGATTTCCGGAAACAGTTCGGCATCGACCACGCTGGCAGCAACCACTGACTCGAACGAACGCACCGTATCCATCGCTGTCACCAGCGTCTGGTAGTCGGTGTCGGGCTCGGAGAGAAAGGTAATCGTGCGTTTGTCGATTTGCTGTTCGGCGAGCGTTCGCTTCACCTCCTGCAGCGTCAGCGACAGCAGTGCGTAATCGTGTTTGCCATCGACCATGGCAATGGTCTTTACCACGACACCGCGCGGATACATGACTTCGAGGCGATTGCCGCGGATGACCAGTTCCACCTCGCGATTATCCGGCTCGCCATTTTGCACGGCGCTGGTCGAACTGTCCGGCAGCTCCAGATCGAGCACGGAGATCCGCGAAAAAACCAGGCTCAGCAACAGAACCGGCACCAGCACGATCATCAGATTCATGAACGCGGTGATTTCAAGTTCGGCCTGATCCTTCTGGCGACGTCTGATACGCATCATCTCGCTCCGCGGCGATATCGAGGAATCAGTCGCCGACGCGCGTCTGCGCGGTCAGCACTCGCCGATCGGCAAGCAGGTTCAGGCATTTGACGCCGGCCATCTCCAGGCTGTCGATGATCTCCGCGGTCTTGGTCTGCAGCATCGCGTGCACCAGCAGCATCGGGATCGCTGCGATCAGGCCAAATGCCGTGGTATTCATCGCCACCGAAATACTGGCCGACAACAGTGCCGCCTTCTCCGACGGATCGGCCGACCCAACCGCCGTGAAAGCAGCGATCAGGCCGATGACGGTGCCGAGCAGGCCGAGCAAGGTGGCGATGTTGGCAAGCGTCGCGAGATACGGCGTGCGCTTTTCAAGGCGCGGCACCGCCTCCATCACACCCTCCTCCATGGCGTATTCGATTTCATCGCGGCGCTGGGTCTGACTGAGGCGGGCAATGCCGGCGGCGATGATGCGCGACACCGGTGCACGCGACACCTGCGCCATTTGCAACACACCTTTGAAGTCCTGCTTCTGCAGCATCGGCAGAATCTGATCGAAAGCCTTGCGGTTGGCGCTTCGCGCGGCCGTCAGGAAGACCCAGCGCTCACACGCGATGGCAATGCCAAACGCGAGCACAATGCCAATCGGATACATGAAGAGCCCGCCTTCCTGAAAGAAGCGAACGATGGCGCTGTAGGTTTCCATGCTGGGTTCCTGCGGATAGCCGATGTGATGTGAGGTATTCGATAGCGGCGAGGCCGAGCATCCCCACCGCAGGTTTTGGTAATAACAGCGGCAATATTAGCGGCTTTGCCGAACACTGCCGGCGACAGCTTCGGCGGCGTACGAAATCTGCCAACAGCTCGACAATTTGCCACCGGGGCGACTTGCCATGCCCAGAAGGCTCTACGGCGCGGCCGGCGCCGCCAGCGCATCGCGATACTCCAGCTCGCGCCGGAATTCATCGCGATCGACGCTGATAAGAATGTCATCGACGATCGGCTGCAGCGGCTGGCGCAGATGGTCGGCGCCGCCCGGTGCCTGCCACGGCACGATGTAGAGCACCTTCGGCTGCTCCTGGTTGCCGGTGACGGTGCTCTGCAATATCACCCGCGCCTCCTCTTCGGCGAACGATGCGCCGGAGAACAACGCGCCCTGTAACAGCATTGCAACGAGTGCCCGCGTGAGCCATCGCATCGCTCAGTCCTCCCCGCCTTGTCCGGCGCCCCGATGGCGGCGCTGCAGTTCGACCACCCAGCCGCGCACCGGTGTCTGCGCGTCGCCGATCAGTGCCAGATAGCGTTGGTAGTGCGTCAACGCTTCGGCGCTGTTGCCGAGATAGAGGTCGTACAGAATGCCGAGATTCAGGTGGCTGTCGGCGTGATCGGGCCACAGTGCCAACGCCTGCTGGTAGCGCGCCTCGGCATCGGTGAAGCGGCCGTGCTCGCGCAGCCAGATCGCGTACTGGTTCAACGCCATCAGGTTGTTGCCGTTGGCGGCAATCGCCTGCTGGAAGTAGCGCTCGGCATCCGCGTCGTTTCCGGCGCGCGCCGCCAGCAGTGCCAGATTGAGCGCCGGCCCTGAAAAAGTCGGATGCTCCGCTGCCAGCGTCTTGAACTGCTGCTCGGCCGACGACCACTGCTGTGCCCGCATCGCGGCAACCGCCGCATCGAAATTGCGCTGCGCCGAAGCCGGCACCTCGGGTTGCGTGCGCAGGTAAGGATCGCCACTCGCCGCCGAGGCTGCGGCCTCGGCTTTGCGCGCATTGCCACCACAGGCCGCCAGTTGCGCGAGCAGCAGCGTGAACAACACCGCCTCAATAAATCGACGGGCTGACATCGATCTTCTCCTCGCGTTTGCCGTAGCGCGCCGGCAGCAGTTTCGCCAGCGCATCGAAGCTGTGCTGCACCCACTGATCGTAGATACCGCTGCGACTGCGCTCGGCATTGCCCTCGTGCGTTGCGATCGCCTTCTCCTCGAAGGGATAGGCCTGCTCTTCCAGCAGCAGGTCGTACTGTTCGCGCGCCAGTTCGTCGAGCTCCGGCGGACGCGGCGAATCCATCAGCTCGCGGCTGAAACCGGCGTAGATTTCGCCGATATGGAAGGCTGCCTTGGTGGCGAACTCCTGCACACCGTAGCCGGCGCTGTGACCGTAAGCCTGCAGCGCCTGCTGCATGGCCGCGCGCTTTCTCGCCAGCGACTCTTTCAACGGCAACGTCAGCCGGGTGCCGACATAACGCTGGTAGAAAACATCGGCGAGCTGATCCTGCGCCTGCGCCGCCAGATAACGCGAACGCTCACTGCGCTGCGCACCGGCTTTCGCATCGGCCGCAATGATCTCGTTGAGCCAGCGATCGCGCTCCACCGGCTGGTTGAGCTTGACGCTCAGCGCCGCCAGTTGCGCGCGTGCCTCCTGCGCCGGATCGAGCGGCTGCGGATAACGCTGCACGAAATCGCTGTAGCGCGCCACCGCATTGGCGCTGTCGCCGGCCTGCTGATAGAGCTCGGCGGCGGTCAGCAACGCCTCGCGACGCGCAGCTGGATCGCTCTCTTCGTTGGCAACACGCGTCAGTTCGGCCGCAGCAGCGGCAGGCTGTCCGCTCTCGCGATAGGCCACCGCCATCTTGGCGGCAACGCCGGCACTCAGCGCATGCGTCGGGTAACGCGTGCGCATGTCACCGAGCACGCCGATGACACGCGAATAGTCGCCCGCCTCCATCAGCTGCGTGGCCGCGTCATATTGTGCGTTGACGCGAATCGACGAGGTCGGCGCAACTTCGCCGACACGCAGGAATTCATTGGCGGCCGCGACACGATCGCCAGCAGCCAGTTTCGCCTCGGCCTGACGATAGACCGATGCCGCCAGACGCTCGTCGAGATCGGCGCGACTCTTGTCGCCGCCCGGTGTCAGCGCCAATGCTTCGCGATAACCGCGTTCAGCCGTGGCGTACTGTTTCAGCTCGAACTGGCTGTGCGCGACGATCAGCCAGGCGCTGCGCCGCAATGCGGCATCGGCGCCGGGCCACTCCGCCACCTTGCTTGCAGCGGAACTCGCCTCGTCATAACGCTGCAGCGTGAACAGCGTGTCGGCGGCGTGCGCCTGCACGGCGACGGCGCGACTGTCCTGCGGATAGGTCGCCGCGAAACGCAGCTCGCTGTCGATCTTCAGCTCCTGCAATTCGGCGCGCTGTGTCTCCGCCAGCTGGGGTGTCAGCTGGTCGTAGGCGAGAATCGCGCTGTAGCCGGCATCGGCGCCGCGCTTGGCATCGCGGTACTGATAGGCCACCGCTTCGTAGGCCGCGATCGCGGCGCGATACTGCCCCGACTCGTAGCGACTCTCCGCCAGCAGGAACACCATGTTTCCCACCTCCGGCGACTGCGGGAAGGTATCGATGTACTGCTGGTAGTAATCGGCGGCCTGCGCATACGCCGTCTTGATGCCATCGGCCGTCGGCTTCGGCGCGGCACCTTTTTCTTCTACCGCTTTCAATTCTCCTTTCGACGCCGATTTTTGCGCCGCGACCAATTGCTGCGACATCTGTTGAGCTTGAGCATGGTGATACTGCGCCAGCTCGGTCAGGTAACTTTTCAGCTCGACGCGCAACTGCTCGCGCTGTGTTTCATCGGCTGCAGCCCAGTAGCTGGAGTGAATGCCATAGCGCTGCACATAAGCTGCCTTTTGCGCGCGCACATCGTCGGGGAAGTTGCCGGCCTCATAGGCGCCAATCAACTTGACGAACATCGCCGGCGACTGCCGCGACGTCGGGTTGGCCTCGACATAGGCCTGCCAGGTATCGGCGGCATCGCGGTAACGCTTCTGCGTCAGGTAGAGCTCACCGAGATTGTCGTAGAGCGCCGCCGTGTAGTGGCGCTCGCCCAGCTCGCGCGACAGCTCGACGATCGAGCGCGGCCCTTCGAGATAGGAGAAGGCGAGACTCATGACGCGCAGGGAATCGTCGACCAGCTCGCGCTCGGCGCGCGGCAGCGCATCGCGCTCGGCATCGGCCGGCCACAGGCGGTCGAGTGTGCGTGCGAACGAACGCAGCGCCGTTTCGTAATCGTTCTGCTTGAACTGTGTCCAGCCCAGCATGTAGAGCGCGTTCTGTGCGTAACTCGAATCCGCGCCACCAGCGACGACGGCTGCATAGGCCTGCTCGGCATCGCGATAGCGCGAACGGGCGAACAGCAATTCGGCGCGACGGAATTGCGCCTCCGGAATCACCGTCGAGTGCGGATAGCGCGTCACCAGCTGATCGAGTGTCGCCAGCGCTTCGTCGGTGCGGCCATCCATGTCGTAGGCCTTGGAGAGCTGGTAGAGCACGCGATCGTTATCGGGATTGTTCGGCTGCGCCGCCAGCAGTGCCGTATAGCTGGCGATGGCCTGATCGAAATGGTGTGTCGGCGCCGTCGCCGCGAGCTGCCGCTGCTCGCCGCTCAGCATCTTCAGATCGGCCAGACGGCGTTCGACCTGCGCGCGCGTCTGCGCATCGGCGCTCTCCAATGCCTGTTCGTAACGACCGGAGACCTGTTCCAGCGACAACTGCGGCAACGACTTCTGCGTGACCGGCGCCTCAACCACGCCAAGATCGGCCAGCGTCGGCTCGACAACTTCCTTGGTGCGAAAACCACCACAAGCAGCAAGTGTCAGCGGCAGTGCAATGGCGAGCAGGCAGCGCACAGATGAATCCAACCGAATAGAAGAACGAATGCGAGCCACGACACTCATTGCAGCGCTCCAGTGGAGCCCTTGTCGTACAGACGCGCCATCGCCAGCCGGGTGCGGCCGAGATAGCCCTGCAGCCGCTGGCGATGGGCGAGCAGCTGCGCTTCGGCGCGATTGCGCAGCAGCGTTTCGGCCGATTTCTGCGACGCGTCGATCTTGGTCAGCAGCACCGAAAGGCGATGATCGAGCGCATCGATTCGCGGCCCCTGCTCCGGCGCTTGCGCGCGAGTCAGCAGCGCGCTCAATTGCTGTTGCTGTCCGGCGGTATCGGCGAGCACGGCATCGGCGTCGCGCAATGCCTTTTCCATCTCGCGACGGCGCGGCGCGAACTGATCCTGCGCCTGCCACTGCAGCAAGCCGCGCAGCCGCTCGAAACGCTCGCGCTGGGCGCGCACATCGCGCCCGGCCGCCGTCTGTGCATCGAGATTCTTTTCGACGCGCTGCAAGCGCTGCCACTGCGCCAGTTCGGCATCGCTCATCAGCGCCAGACCATCGCCGCTGGTGCTTGCCTCTTGCAAACGGGTCGAGAGCTGTTCGCGCTGCGCGCGCAGTGTCGCTTCGCGTTCACCGAGCTGTTGCTCGGGGTGATCGGCGAGCAGCTGCTGCCGGCGCTGGTATTGCAGCGACTGCGCGGCATCGAGCGCCTGCAGCCGCCCACGCCAGTCGGAGAGATAACTGTCGAGCACCGCCAGATCGCGCAGATCGCGAATGACCTCCTGCACCGGATTGCTGGCCAGCAGCTGTTCGAGATAGGGCATGTCGGTGCGCACCGGCAGTGCGCGTGTGCGCGACAGCCACTGCTCGCCGACGCTCTGCTCCGCCTCTTCGAGCCAGACCGCCAGCAGCGGCATGTCGCGCAGTTTGGTCATCGCCTCGCTGACGCGCGCGATCTCGGCCTGCAACGCCTGCTCGGAGCGTTCGTATTCGGCCAGCGCCTGCGCCTCGTCGCCGAGCTCTTCATAGGCGTGCGGCAGTGCCAGCAACACCTCCTGCACCGCCGGCGAATAGAGCGAGCGCTCGCGCAACGCCTGCCACGGCTTCAACGCTGCCTGGTAATCCCCCTGCTGCGCCGCCGCCCAGCCGTAACCGAGCAGCGCCTTGTCGACCAGCGGGCTGGTCAGGCGCACGCGCTTGAATTCGGCGGCTGCCTGCGCCGGCTGACCGGCGCCGAGATAGCTGTAACCGGCGACGGTGAAGCCGCGATCACGCAGCGCCTTGTGATCCTCGTTGCGCAGTGGCAATGCCGCCATCCGGTTGAGAAGAGACACCGCGCCCTGCCAGTCGCCGCGTTTAACCTCGGCGACACTGGCGTTGAACATCAGGTACGGAAGCCACGGCGTCATCCTGGCGTCAGCCGGAATCGCCACCGACTCGCCGCGATCCAGTGCGATGCGGGCGGACAGATAGTCGCGCTCGGTCGCCAGTTTCTTCGGCAGCTCGCCGCCGCTGCGGGTCAGGTAGCTCGCCGCGCGCTGGTGATCGCCGCGCTGGTAGTAGCTCTTGCCGAGATAGAACCAGGCGCGATCGCGCACCTCCGGTTCGGGATGGGTGGCGAGCAGCTGATCGAAAATCTGTTCGGCCTCGCCATTGAGGCCATAGGAGAGCGAGACACCGCCGCGCAGCAGCCGTGCAAACTCGCCGTGATTGGGCATGTCCTGCTTGGACTCACCGAGCATCAGCTCGGTCAGCGACTGGAAGTAGTTCTGCTGGAAATAGTCGTAGAGCACGACGCCGTAGCGCAGGTCGCGCACGCTGCTGTTGTCGACCTCTTCGCTACTGTCATCCGCCGCGGCTTCGTCGGCGCTAAACGCGAATGACGAAAACAATGCAACGGGCGACAGCAGCGCCGCCGACAGGCACCAGGTTCGAATCAGAGCCGACCGCCGGAGAGACATCGGTCACTGCCACTCCTTGACCGCGAACTCAGGCTGCAGCGCCGTCTCCGAGTCGGTGATCTTCAACTCGAGATACTTGGGCTGATCGCTTTTCTGGAACTTGATCGTGGTGCCGCGTCGGTAGTCGCGGTCGTGCGGTCCGCGCCCGGTGAAGACCGCCACCAGCTCGTGTTCGCCGCCTTTCAGGTTGCCGACATAAAGACGCTGCACACCGCCGCGAAACAGCGCATCGACCTGCTTGTCGGTATAGAGGTAGTTGGCCACCACCTTGTCGTCGAGCTTCAGCTGCACGGCGTCGAGCTGGAAGAAGGCGCCGATGTCCATCGACACGAACACCGACACCTGCGTGTTGGCCGGAAACAGCAACTCCTCTTCGAGCAGGAACAGGTCGCGATTGAGTTCCAGCGCCTGCTGCTTGATCTGTTGCACGTCGGTCGCCAGCGCGCGCTGCTGCGCCGCGTCATCGGCACTGACGCCAGCGGCCAGCAGTGCGGCCAGGCACAACAACACCGAAGCCAGCAATCGTACCGGCCGCGACCGGCGCCCGAGGGGAGCCATCGACATGGGGAAACTCCTGAATTTGATCTGATCCATCGCGAACCCGACAGAACCGCCGGACATCACTGCCACGCAAGGGTAGCCGATTCACGGCGCGGCGCCCGCCGCAATGCAAGGCGGCGGGCGGAGTTTATGGCGGAGCAACACTCAACAACGCGGGATTGAGAATCTGCGCACGTTCAGACGATCGGCTGGAAAGCGGTGTAGCGATCCCAGGCACCGGTACCGCCCAGGATTGCCGATGACGAGCGATTCAACGCCGCCGCCATCTGCGACAGACCGTTGCCGTGCAGCGCCAGATAATTCAGCACCACCATGTCGACGAGTTGAATGACGCTGTTGCCGGCCGGGCTCGACTGCGTGTTGACCGAACCGTCGGCGTTGAACCAGCCGATCTGCTGGTGTTGCGCCTGCGCTGCCGGCGTGGCACCGAGCAACTGGGCGCGACCATTCGGGTTGTAGACCAGAAAGAACGAGCAGGCGGTGGCCTGGTTGTCGCTGGTCCACTGCGGTTTGCCGCGCGCTTCCGGCGAGTTGTCGATCATGCCATTGCTGGAGACCGAGCCATCGCTGAACACATAGACCATGACCGGTGTGTTGCGGCGGCGCGCATATTCGAGACAGGCGCCGATGCAGCGGCCGGCGCGATAGTCGCGCAGCTCGCCCGTGGCGCGATCGCCGGTGTGGTAGTCGTAACCACCCATGGTGATGGTGCCGGCGGCTGCATATTTGTCGGTCACCGTGGTTCCCGTCAGCACCAGCTTCATCACCGAGGCTGCCTTGCGATACTCGGCGTTGTTGGTCTCGTTGCCGAACACGCCGTTCGCGCCGAACAGGTCGGGATCGAGCAGCGGATCGAGCGGCGTGTTACCAAATTTATCCGTGTTGTCGACGCTCTTCAGAATTTCGCACTTGGCGCCGTTCATCGATTCGGAAACGGTGCGGTAACCGGCGAGCGTGTCGAGCGAACGGCTGCTGATGCGGGACATTGCCTCCAGCGCGGCGACGGTATCGGTCTGGCCCAACAGTCGCGGCAGATCGCTGGTGCCGACCAGGCCGGTGACATCGGTGGGGCGGTCGACCTTGGTCGGGCGCGCACTGAGATCGATCAGCATCGGCGGCGCCATCGAGTTGCCACCGGAATCGGAGCTCTGCGAGCCGATCAGGTTGACCAGCGAACCGCGCGCGCCGGCGCGGTGGAGCGCATACATCGGGTTGTGCGGGTTGTTGCCGGTGTCATTTTCGGAGCGCGCCGGCAGCACCGCGCCATTGGTGTTGGCGCCGAGCGTGGCGAGGTTGACGCCGGCGCTATCGCGAATGCCGCGCAGGATCGCGCTGTCGCTGTGAAAGGCGAGACCCAGTGTCTGATCGACGAAACTGCCGCCACCCGGCGGTGTCGCCATCGGCACCATGTTGCCCGGCAGACCGAGCCGGCTGTAACCCTCGACACCGATGAAATCGAGCTGACCACCCTGCTTGCCGACCAGTACGTTGGAACCGGCCAAGTTGGCACCGCCGGCCAGATCGAAACAGATAAATGGAACCATCCCGGCGGAAGTGCCGCTGCCAGCACCGCAGACAGTCGTCATCTGCGCAATCAGATCCGGCGACAAGGCAGCGCGTGCCGGACTCGCCAGCAGCCCCAGCATCGAGCTGCCCATTACCGTGCCCGCTCCCATTGCAAACCCTTGCGCGATGAATTCACGTCGCGTGCGCGGACGATGATGGTCCGGATGCCGCAGGGGCTCATCGGGTAGGAAGAAGCGCCGCTTTGCCATGTCTCTCTCCGTGTTCGCCCGGGTTACTGCAGGGTCAGAACAGCACTGCCGAGCAGTGCGGTACAGGTTGCATTGATGATCTCCGCATTGCGGCAGCTGTTGGTCAGCGGCGAGCAGCGTGTGTCGGTGCTGTTGTTCATCAGCCCCGGTTTGCGACTGCCCGCATTATTGGTAATGAGCAACTCCAGCTCATCGCTTACCGCATCGCTGAAGTTTGGATCCACGCTGCTCCACAGGTCGGCGTCGAACGCGCGCTGCACCAGCGGGTCGACCACCAGCGAACCCCAGGCGATCGACGTCGGCGCACCATTGATCGCGGCGTTGATTCCGGGGAACGCGCTCTCCCGCAATGTCGAATCACGGGACAACACGCTGCAATACGCCGTCGCCAGTTGCACTGCCGCAGTCTGGTGTGACGCGAGGAAAGCCGAGAAGCCCTCCACCACCGGCAATTGCTGCCGCACATTGGCGAGCGTCGGTATCACGCCGCTATTTGCAGACGACACACCGGTGACCGCGGCAAAGCTGGCACTGATCTCATCGAACGTGCGCCAGCCGAGATCGGTGGTGGCGGTGCCGCTCAGGTTGTAGCCGAACGACAGCACCACCGGTGCCGGCGTCGCGTCGCCGCTGCCGCCGATCTGGTCGAACTGCAGGAAGATGATGTCGCTCTCGGGACCGTTCTCCAGCGGAATCAGCGTGCCGAGCGTCGACAGCAATTGCCCTTCGCCCGCCACGTAGGCCGGCCCGGCGATCGTCGTGTTGACGTGCGCAAAGGCCTGGCCGACGGCGGCCAGCTTGCCGTTGATGCCGATGCGAATGCCCTTGATGGTCAATCCCGCCGGCGCCTGGAAATCCGGATTGAGGCTGATGAAGAACGGCCGCGAGAACAGATAGCTGTAGCTGTCGTACTGGCTCACTTCGAACACGACGTAACAGTAGCTGGTGGTGCCGTTCGAGCACTGGCCGGGCAGGTTCAGCAGGCTCGATACGTTGAACAGCACATAGCGCTTCTCGCCGACGCCCACCTCGAAGTTCTGCGTGATCTGCGCGTCGGTCATTGCGCGGTTGTGGATCGCCACCTGACGCAGGATGCCGCTCCAGTAGCGGGTCAGCCCCAGGTCGCCACCGAGCGTGAAGACATAGTCGGAGGACCAATCGTCGGCCAGCGTGCCGCCGCCGAGCGGATCGACATCGTCGGTGAAGACACCGTTGACGTAGACGCGGCGTCCGCGCACCGGATCGTAGGTCATCACCACATGCTGCAGCGTCGCCTGCAGATCCTCGTCGTCATCGTCGGTCGACAGCGACGGCGCGCCACGGTTGTTGGTTCGACTGCTGCGATTCAGGAACTCGTAGTTGTACTGCGTCTGGCCCATCAGGAAGTTGCGGTTCAGGCCGCCGTCGCCATACGACAGGATCTCGGCCGGCCCCTCCTGCGTGACATTGGCCGGCGCCACCCACGCTTCGACCGAGTATTCGCCGATGGTGGCGATGCGGTCGTAGAGCTTGCGGCTGGCGCTGCCACTGCCGAAGGCGGCGCCGCGATTGAACTGCACGCCCCAGCCGCCGACCCACTCATAGTCGCCGGACAGCGTCAGGTTGACCGCCGGCGCGACACCCGAGGTATCGGAGGTCAGCGTGCCGCTGCCCTCGCGGAACTGCCAGAACGCGATCTGGTTCTGTTCATAGCGACCGCCGCTGCTGGCGATGATGCCGTCGAGGTTCGGAATCTGGCCGGCGCTGATCTGCGTCGAGCTGATCACCGACGCCGTGATCGTGTTCGCCAGCTGTTCGATCGCCAGTTGCATGGTGTCGGCGTTGCTGCCGCAGTTGCTCCAGCAGTTGTGCGCCTCCTGCCGCAGCCGCACCACCAGGCGCGAGCGCGCCGGGTTGTTCAGGTCGACCTTGCTCTTGACCGCATCGTAGGCAACGTTGATGTCGGCCGAGGCGAAGAACGGCTGCTGCGGCGACGCGGAATTTTCGGCATGGCAGCCGGCGCAATGCGTGCGCAGCAGCGAATAGAGATCGCCGCTGGCGTAGACATAGCCCGACGTGCTCTGCAGGTCAGTCACCGTGGCCGGGAAACTCTTGGCGCCCTGCGGGTTGCGATCGACCGGCTGCGTCAGCTGCACCGTGGTGGCCGCACCGCCGGTCGCCGCCGCCCAGCGTTCGATGTAGCTGATCATCTGCACGCGGCAGGCCGCGTTCGACGACTCCCAGCAGTTGTGGCCACCGGCCACCTTGGTGACGATCGCCGATACCGCCGGGTTGGCCAGGTCGACGACCGTCAGCGCCGCGTTGTAGGCGACGTTGACGTCGCCGCGATTGACGAACGCCACCGGACCGGTGCCGCCCGCCGTGTGGCAGGTGCCGCAGCGATTGTCGCCAACCAGGTTGTCGTAGAAATTGATCTTGAACTGCTGCACCTGGCTGTCGGCCGGTGCCGGGCCGCTGTAGACGAAACCGCCACCGCCGCCGCCCGAGGCCGGCGGATCGTTCTTCTCGGTGCCGCCGCCACTGCCGCCGCTGCAGGCGGTCAGCAGCGCCAGCAGTGCGACGCCGAGCCACTGCAGCGCCCGCCGGGAGATTGGTTCAGCCCACTTGCTCATTCCGTCGCTCCACCCGGCGGCAGCCATATCCGCGCCCGCCCGCTCAAATTTGTCGCTGCATTCGAATCTGTTGCCGCTCATCGCCCGCTGCATGTCGGATCAGATGCCCATGCAATAAACAGCGGCCTGGGCGAAGGTCTGCTTCAGGTTGCCGCCGGCGTTGAAGCTGGAAAGCATGGTGCCGATCCGGCCACTGTCACCCGTGCCCGGCTCGCGCAGGCAGACCGCCTGAAACACCTTGCGCACACTGCACTGCGCGAAGGCCTGGCTGTGCGCCAGCTCCTGCCCCATCGACTTGGCGCCATTGCCGCCGCCCGACAGGTTGTTGTCCCAACCAAAAATTGCCGTGTTGGGACCATCGCGCCAGTAGTTGTCCCAGCGGTCGTCGGGTGTCACATAGCCCAGTTTGAAGTTGTCGGCGTTGATGTGATATTTGCGCTGCACGCTGCCGGGTGTGTATTCGATGCGACCCGTGGCGGGATCGCCGCTGTAGGAGAAGCCGTAATAGGCAAAGGCCTGTGCGAGTGGATCCATGCCGCTGTGACAACCGATGCAGTTGTTGTTGAAGATGCGGCTGTCGCCGCCGGGGCTGCGGCTGATGTCCTGGCGAATACGATCGGGCACGCGCGAGGTGTCGAGCACCTGCTCCAGGTCGTTGCACAGATGATTCTTCAGCGTGAAGCGAAACATCGCGCGGTTGGTGCCGTCGATGAAGAAGGCTTGCGCGGCGGCACGCGTGGTCATGATGCCGGCGGTCGCATTGGCGGGCAGGCCGGTTACCGCCGATTGCGTGCGCTGCACCAGCACCGATGAATTACCGAGATTGGCATCGGCCGCTTCGGCCAGTTCATAGAGCGTGTTGTCGCTGGTCGAATAGCTGCCGCTGGCCGGCACATAAATAATGTCGCCGTAGAGCACCTGCCGGTAATCGACGCCATCGCGAACGATGCCGATGACCGTGGCACTGTAATCGTTCAGCGGCGCGAACTTGTCATCGTCGCGATTGGTCCACGGCGATGCCCAGTTCTTCAGCGTGACGTTATAAAAGGAGGGATTCTGCATGGCGATGTTTGCTGCAGCTTCCGGATTGCCTGGAAGCAGCGCGGCCATCTGATTCAGCACGCTATCGGAAGCGGGCACCCCGGCCAGTCGATCGTGCATGCGCCGCGCCTGCTCCAGCGGTCCGGCCGATGCCATCGAGCCGCACAATACCGTCGAGCCGCACAACGCCAGCGCAACCGCCATCCGCAATCGGCTCGCGATCGCCAGCTTCGCCTTGACCATATATCCATCACCTGTGAAGTCCAGCACACGGTTTAGCTGGAGAGACTCTTTTTCTGTGCTTGCATTGTAGTCAGCGCCATTTCCGGCAAAGGGTGAATGCCTCCACAGATCAATCACAAAGCGAGATGACCGGGCCAACGCCGCGACCAGCGGTCGCATATACTCGCCGCCGATCCGCTGTTACCGCGCCGCCGCACCTAAAATTGCCACATCGGTTCCACGCCGTTTTCAAGACACCAGCCGTCGAGCTTGTCGTCGAACGAGCTTGTCATAGAAATAGTCATTTCCCAGACGTAAAGATAAAGAGACAAATACGTGAAACTGGATTTCGCTTCGCACCGCGCCTGGCGCGACCGTCTTCTGTTCCGCGCCGCGGCCGGGTCATGCGCACGCAACGGGGCGCGCTCCATTTTTCTTGGCGCTGCGTTGACGACAATGTTCAGTGCGCTGACCGGCTGCGGTGGCGGCGGTGGCGGTGACATCGGCTTTTCCGGCGGTCAGTCGCCCGACCCGGTCACCGTCGAGTACCCGGTGGCGTATGTGCAACGCCCGTTGCCGGCGGAAGGTGAAGATCCGCTTGAAACCGATCTTCGCGATCCATTCAGTTTCTCCGCCGGTGGTCGTCTGGTGGTGCGCAGCCGCGCCGCCGAAAACGCACCGGAACAGTTCATCACCGATTCACTGTTCCCCGATCAGCAAGACGAATACGACGTGCGCGATCTCGAAGTGTCGCCGGATGGCACCAGGCTGCTGTTCGCGCTGCACGCGCCGATGATCGAAGGGGCCGACCCCGAAGACCAGCCAACCTGGAACATTTGGGAGTACACCTTCGCCAGCCGCAACCTGCGCCGCGTCATCTCCAGCGACAACCGCGCCGAGCAGGGCAACGATGTCGCGCCGGCCTGGCTCGACAACGGCGAAATCGTCTTCGTCTCCGATCGCCAGACCGGCGTGCGCGCGCAACTGCCGAGCGCCGGCATCCCCGCCTTCTCGGCGCTGGAAGAGTCGCTGCAACGCAAGGCCGGCGTGCTGCACATCATGGGCGATGACGGCCGCGACATTCGCCAGATATCCCGCAACCAGAGCCACGATCTCGATCCGTCGCTGATGCGTTCCGGCAAGCTGGTGTTCACGCGCTGGGACAATCAGACCGGCGTCAACCGCATGAACCTCTACACCATCAACCCGAGCGGCATGGCGCTGTCGATGCTGTACGGCTTCTACAGTCACGACACCGGCTCGACGCCGAATGTCCCGGTGCAGTTCGCCAATCCGCGCGAGATGGAAGATGGCCGCCTGATCACGATCCTGCGGCCCATGGAGAGCCCGTCGTTGGGTGGCGATCTGGTGGCCATCGACATCGAACGCTACAGCGACCACGACCAGCCGACCTGGGAAAACATCGGCCTGACCGGCAGCGGACAGCAATCGCTGGCGGCCAATCCGGTCTACACCGATGATCGGCTGTCGCCCGGCGGCCAGTTCAGCGCCGCCTATCCGCTGTGGGACGGCACCAACCGCCTGCTGATCAGCTGGAGCCAGTGCCGCGCGCTGCTGGCCAACAACCGCATCGTGCCGTGCACGCTGGCGCCAACCGACGCCGACCCCGCGCCTCCTTTATATGGGTTGTGGGTCTACGATCCCGACGGCAATACCCAGCGCCCGATCGTCGTCGCGCGCGAAGGGGTCGTCTTCACCGATATCGTCACCGGTGCGCCGCGCAACACCATCGCCAATCCGGTCGACCCGCTGGTCGGTGATGTCGCCACCGATTTCGGCCTGTACGGCATCAACGTGCTCGGCGCGCTGCAGCAGGAGAATCGTGCACTGCTGACGATCCGCTCGGTGTTCAATGTCGACGGCCAGGTGCGCGACAGCGCCGGCAATCTCCAGTCGCAACAGTTCCTGCTCGACCAGACCGACCCGGCGAGCCCGCGCTACCGCGCGCGCCAGGCGCGCTTCCTGCAAGTGATCCAGGCGGTGCCGATTCCGGATGAGGACGACGAGATCCTGGAGATCGACAACAGCGCCTTCGGCTTCAACGGCTCGCAGCGCATGCGCCAGATCATCGGCTATGTGCCGATCGAGCCGGACGGCTCGGTGGCGGTATCGCTGCCGGCCGATGTGCCATTCACCTTCAACATCATCGACGGCAACGCGCAACGCATCTCGCCGCGTCACAACGTCTGGTGGCAACTGCAAGCCGGCGAAGCGCTGCGCTGCGGCGGCTGTCACAACGGCACCACCGAACGCACGCACGGCCGTCTCGATTCGCAGGTACCCGACGTCAACCCCGGCGCAACCATCGCCAGCGGTGGCGGCTGGGTCTTCTCGCCACTGCATGTGCCGTCGCTGACCGCCAGCGCACCGGGCCAGTCGATGGCCGAGATCGCCAGCCGCTGGAACGGCCTGCAGACGCCCTCGGTCAACGTCGCCTTCGCCGACCAATGGGCGGCGAATGTGATCCAGCAGGACACACCGTTCGACTACAGCTACGCCATCGGCGCTGTTACGCAGGTACCGGTGGCGCCAACCACGCCGCAGTGCCAGACCACCTGGCGCAACGAGTGCCGCATCACCATCAATTACGAAGAGCATATCCAGCCGATCTGGGACAGGCCGCGCCCGATCCTCGACGGCATGGACGTCGAAGTGGCGAACAACCGCTGCACCAGCTGTCACTCGCCGACCGATGCGATGAGCGTGGCGCAGGTGCCGGGCGGCCAGCTCGACCTCTCCGCCGTGCCGTCCGATCGCAATGCCAACTACCTGCTCTCCTATTCGGAACTGTTCACCGGCGATAACGAAGTGGCCGCAGACGGCAGCGATGTACTGGTCGATCGACCGCTGCTCGACGGCAACGGCAACCCGGTGCTGGACGAAAACGGCGATCCGGTCATCGTGCAGGTAACAGTGCCGGTCGGTGCCAGCATGAGCACCGGCGGCGCGCGCTCCAGCCCGCTGTTCTTCGGCTGCTTCCGCACCGGTGGCACCTGTGGCAACTACAGTCGCGCCACCAACAACAACCACGTCGACATGCTGACGCCGAGTGAACTGCGACTGATTTCCGAGTGGCTCGATATCGGCGCGCAGTACTACAACGATCTGCTGGACGCGGCTGCGCCGTGACTTTCATTAATGACTGCGCCGTGAGCTTCATGAGCAGCTGCGCCGTGATGGCCGTCGCTGGCTGCGCCCCAATGCAGCGACTAGACTTGGCGCCGGCGGCAGGTCGCCGCCGCACCGATAGCACGCTCCTCGTCTGCTATGACATCCAATTTTCGATGGCCCGAATTTGCTGATGGCACCCGCGCGAATGCTCCACGCCCTGCTGTTGTCGCTGCTGTGCGCAGTTGCCATCACTCCCAAGGTCGCGGCCGATGAGCCGCTGACCATCGCGCGCGTCGTCGAACCGTTCATCGAACTGCACACCGGTCCCGGACGCGGCTATCCCGTCTTTTATATCGCCGAGCGCGGCGAAGCGGTGACGCTGCTGAAACAGCGCACCGACTGGATCAAGGTGCGCACGCGCAAGGGCCAGGAGGGCTGGGTGCATGTCGAGGCGATGGCGAAGACCGTCGACGCCAACGGCAACACACTGGCCGTGCTCTATCCCGACTTCTCCGACTACCGCAACCGGCGCTGGGAAGGCGGCGGGCTGGCGGGCCTGTTCGACAACACCGATACCATCGGTGTCTACGGCGCCTACCACTTCACCGCCAACCTTTCCGTGGAGCTGGAGTACTCGGAATATTTCGGCAGTTTTTCCAATGGCCAGTACGCCAGCCTGAGCGTCGTCAACCAGCCGTTTCCCGGCTGGCGCGTTTCGCCCTTTTTCACGCTCGGCGCCGGCCAGATAAAAATCGAGCCCAAATCGGTACTGGTACAGACCGAGGACCGCAATGACGACATGCTCAATGTCGGCCTCGGCCTGCGCTACTACTGGACGCGCAACTTTCTGGTGCGGTTCCAGTACAAGAACTATGTTGTGCTCACCTCCCGCGACGATGATGAAGTGATCGACGAATGGAAAATCGGATTCAGCACCTTCTTCTGACCGGCCTGCTGGCGGCAACGCTGCCGGCATTTGCCGACGACACCACCATCGAGCAGGTGATCGAGCCCGATCTCGACCGCCGCACGGTCGAGAAGCCGGCGATCGACACCGAGAACTTTGAGGTCGGTCTCTATTACGGCGTGCTCAGCATCGAGGATTTCGATGTCGGCGAGGTGATCGGCGCCAGCCTGGCCTATCACATAACGGAGGATCTCTTCGTCGAAGCGACCTACGGCCAGTCCAAGGGCGACAAGACCAGTTACGAGGAGCTGAGCGGCGGCGCCCAGCTGCTGGACGACGGCGATCGCGAGTACACCTATTACAACGTCTCGCTGGGCTGGAACGTGCTGCCGGGCGAGGTGTTCTTTGGCAAGCGCGCGTACAACTCCAGCTTCTATCTGATCGGCGGCGTCGGTCGCACCGAGTTTGCCGGCGACAACTGGTTCACCGTCAATGTCGGCGCCGGCTATCGGCTGCTGCTCAACGACTGGCTGGCGCTGCGCATCGACGTGCGCGACCACCTGTTCGACCGCGACCTGTTCGGCGAGGAAGAGCTGACCCAGAACATCGAATTGCGCGCCGGCCTCAGTTATTTCTTCTGACCGGATCGATCACTCATCAACGCTTCACCAGCAACAGGATTGAACGCGCACAGGGGTTGTGCCAATCACTGCCTGAGAGAGATCACATGAACATGCTGTTGCGCACCACCCTGACCACATTGCTCGCCGCCACCACCTTCGGCGCCTGGGCCGATGCAGCGCCCGACTTCACGCTGAAAAGCAACGGCGGCAACAACCTGCGCCTCAGCGAACATCGCGGCGAAGTGATCCTGCTGAACTTCTGGGCCTCCTGGTGCGGCCCCTGCCGCCAGGAGATGCCGCATCTCGACGCACTGCAGAAAAAATATGAGGCGCTCGGCGTCAATGTCGTCGGTGTCAGCGTCGACGACGATCCGAGCAAGGCCGATCAGCTGCTGAAGGAGATTCCGGTCACCTTCCCGGTGTTGTATGACACCGAGAGCCAAGTCAGCGCCGCCTACAAAGTCGCCGCCATGCCGACCACCGTGCTGATCGATCGCGACGGCAACATGCGCTACCTGCACAAGGGTTACAAACCCGGTTACGAAGACCAGTACGAACAACAGATCAAACAGTTGATTCGCGAATGAAACCGCATCTGACACTGGCGCTGCTGGCGCTGGCCACACTGGCCAGCGGCTGCAGCATCGAGCCCATCGAGCCGTGGGTCAAACCCTACGAGCGCGATCATCTCGCCGACCCGATCATGAGCTTCAGTCGCGATCCGGTCTCCACCTCTTACATGAATCACGTTCACCAGGCACGCGAAGGCGCGCGCGGTGCCGAAGGCGGTGGTGGCGGTGGCTGTGGCTGCAACTAACCGCATCATCAGGAAAGGAACGATGTTGCCATCGAAACGGATCGCAGCCGGCGTTGTTGCCGGCATCGCGCTGCTCGCCACCGCCCCACTGCTGATTGCCGCCGTACTGCCCGAAGAGCGCGCCGATGTGCTCTACCATCGCTATGAAGGTGGCGGTGTCGAGATCGATGGTCCATCGGTGCTGGTGCGCAAGAACTTCGCCGACACCGTCTCCGTCAGCCTGAACCACTACGTCGACAACGTCAGCAGCGCCTCGATCGATGTCGTCACCACGGCGAGCCCCGACGGCTACAGCGAATCGCGTACCGAAAACAGCATCGGCGCCGACTACCTCTACGATCGCACGCTGATCAGCGCCGGCTATACCAACAGCGAAGAGGACGACTACAGCGCCAACACCTTCCGCTTCGACATCGCCCAGGATTTCTTCGGCGACCTCAGCAACCTCGCCATCGGCTTTTCGCTCGGCGATGACGAAGTGCGCCGCAACGGCGACAACTCGTTCGAGGAGAGCATCGAACGGCGCCAGTTCCGCATCGGCCTGAGCCAGGTGATCACTCGCGATCTATTGATTGCATTGGCCTACGAGGCGATCAGCGACGAGGGCTACCTGAACAACCCTTACCGTTCGGTGCGCTACAGCACCGGCACTGATACCTACGCCTTCGAACCCGAGGTCTACCCCAACACCCGCACCAGCGACACGGTCGCCCTGCGCGCCCTCTACTACCTGCCCTATCGCGCCGCGCTGAAAGCCGAATACCGCAACTATCAGGACGACTGGGACATCAAGGCCGACAGCTTCGAAATCGCTTACACCCATCCGCTGAAACAGCGCTGGACCTTCGACGCGCGCGTGCGCTACTACGACCAGAGCAAGGCCGAGTTCTACAGCGACCTGTTCCCCTATCAGGATTCGCAGAACTACCTGGCGCGCGACAAGGAGCTGTCGAGCTTCAACTCGATCACCTACGGCGTCGGCGTCAGCTACGAATTCTCGTGGAGCGGCACGCCGTGGATCGACAAGGCCACCGTCAACTTCTACTGGGACCACATGCAGTTCGACTACGACGACTTCCGCGACATCCGCACCGGCACCGCCGGCGCGGAGCCGCTCTATTCGTTCGATGCGGATGTGATGCGGTTGTTTTTCTCAGCGTGGTACTGATCAACATCCAGACCGCGAAAACAACAAGGACGCCAACAGGCGCCCTTGTTGTTTCTTCTCACTGAACGATCAAAGCGCCATTTTGCGGATATCGGCCAGCAGCTCGTTCAGCTGCGTGAAGAAACGACCGGCATCGGCACCGTTGACCGCACGGTGATCGTACGACAGCGACAGTGGCAGCATCTTGCGCGGCACGAACTGCTTGCCGTCCCACTGCGGTTTCACGGTCAATCTCGACACCGCGAGGATTGCCACCTCCGGTGCATTGATGATCGGCGTGAAGCCGAGACCACCGATATTGCCGAGGCTCGAAATCGAGAAGCAGCCGCCCTGCATTTCGGCCGGTTTCAGCTTGCGATCGCGCGCCTTTGCCGCCAGCTCGGCCGACTCCGCCGCCAGATCCCAGATGCTCTTCTTGTCGACATCGCGAATCACCGGCACCACGAGGCCCACCGGCGTGTCGACCGCGATGCCGATGTGCACGTACTTCTTGAACACGATCTGTTCGCCGTCGCTGTGCAGCGAGGCGTTGAATTTCGGATGCGCCTTCAGCGTCAATGCACACGCTTTCAGCAGGAACGGCAGCGGTGTCAGCTTGACGCCGCGCTTCTCCGCCTCGCCTTTCAGCGAAGTGCGGAACTCTTCGAGATCGGTGATATCGGCATCGTCGAACTGGGTGACATGCGGAATGTTGAGCCAGTTGCGCTGCATGTTGGCGGCGGTCAGCTTGTGCAGCTTGCTCAGCGGCTGTACATCGACTTCGCCGAACTGCGCGGCATCGAACGGTGGTATCGGCGGAATGCCGCTGCCGGTGGCGGGATTACCGTTGGCACGCCCCTCCATCAGATCTTTGACGAAGTGTTTGACGTCATCCTTTTGAATGCGACCGCGCGGTCCGCTGCCAGCCACGCGCAGCAGATCGATGCCCATTTCGCGCGCGAGTTTGCGCACGGCCGGACCGGCGTAAACCTCGCTCGCCGAGGTCGGCGCCGGTACTGCGGCATCGCTGCGCAGGCTGGTGGTGGGCGTCGGCGGTGCCAGCGCGATGGTCGGCGCGCCAGCTGCAGCCGGTGCAGCTGATGCGGTAACTGCCGGAGCGGATACCGCTGCGGCCGCCGTCGATGCCGGTGCGCTGTCGGATTGCAGATCCATCAGCGCGGCGCCCTGCGTCACCTTGTCACCGACTTTCACTTTCAGCGCGCGCACGACACCGGCCTTCGGTGCCGGCACTTCCATCGATGCCTTGTCCGACTCCAGCACGATGATGCTGTCGCCCTCGCTCACCTGATCGCCGACGGCAACGCAGACCTCGATGACTTCCACCGCGTCGCCGGTGCCGAGATCGGGAATGGCGATCGCTTCGATGCCGCCTGCTGTCGGTGTCGGTATTGATGCAGGTGCGGGTGCGACCGCTACCGGCGCCGGTGCTGTTTCTTTCGCCCTGGGTGCATCTGCTACCGGCGTCGCAGCTTGTGTCGCGGCCCCGCCTTCCATTTCGAGAATCGGCACGCCGGCCTTTACCTTGTCGCCCACTTTCAGCAGCAACCGGCCAACCTTGCCGGCGCGCGGCGACGGCACTTCCATCGACGCTTTGTCGGATTCGAGCACGATCAACGATTGCTCCGCCGCGACCTCGTCGCCGGGCGCAACACAGATCTCGATCACCTCGACCTGCTCGGCGCCGCCGATCTCCGGCACTTCAATGATTTCAGCAGCCACTGTTTCGTCCTGTCTCTGCGATGTGAACGCAATATCTGAATGCGTCCCCATCAATGTTGTTCCTCAATCGGTGCGCAATGGCGCACCGTCAGCAGGTCATCGGATCGCGTTTTTCCGGATCGATGCCGAGCTGCTTCATCGCTTTCTCGACATCGGCGTGCTTGAGCTTGTCGTCATCGGCCAGTGCGCGCAGCGCCGCCAGCACGATGAAGCGGCGATCGACCTCGAAGTGATGACGCAATTTGCCACGCGTGTCGCTGCGACCGAAACCATCAGTGCCGAGCACGACGTAGCGCTGCGGAATGTAGGGGCGCAGCTGTTCGCCGAACGACTTCATGTAGTCGGAGGCGAAGATCACCGGCCCTTCGGCATCCTGCAGCTGCTGCGTGACGTAGGGCAGGCGTTGCTCTTCGGTCGGATGCAGCAGATTCCAGTGCTCGCAGGCGAGACCGTCGCGACGCAGCTCGTTGACGCTGGTGGCGCTCCAGACATCGGCGTTGATGCCGAAATCGGTGCGCAACAGCTCGGCCGCCGCCTGCACTTCGCGCAGGATGGTGCCGCAGCCCATCAGCTGCACGCGATCGGTCTTGCGCCGGCTGCTCTTCGCCGCTTCGATGCGATACAGACCGCGAACGATGCCCTCCTCCGCGCCGATGGGCATCTCCGGCTGACGGTAGTTCTCGTTCATGACGGTGATGTAGTAGAAGCAGTTCTCTTTCTGCTGATACATCCGCTGCAGACCGCTCTGGATGATCACCGTCAGCTCGTAGGCATAGGTCGGGTCGTAGGAGCGGCAGTTCGGGATCATGTTTGCCATCAGCTGGCTGTGGCCATCCTGATGCTGCAGGCCCTCGCCGTTCAGCGTGGTGCGGCCGGAGGTGGCGCCGAGCAGGAAGCCGCGCGCCTGCGAATCGCCGGCCGCCCACAGCAGGTCCATGACGCGCTGGAAGCCGAACATCGAATAGAAGATGTAGAACGGCACCATCGGGTAGGCGTGGTTGCTGTAGGAGGTAGCGGTTGCGATCCACGCCGAGGTGGCGCCCGCTTCGTTGATCCCCTCTTCGAGAATCTGCCCCTTCTTGTCCTCCTTGTAATACATGATCTGACCGGCATCCTGCGGCGTGTAGCGCTGCCCCTGCGACGAGTAGATGCCGAGCTGGCGGAACATCCCCTCCATGCCGAAGGTGCGCGCCTCGTCCGGCACGATCGGTACGACTCGCGGGCCGATCTGCTTGTCTTTCACCAGCGTCGACAGCGTGCGCACGAACGACATCGTGGTCGAGATTTCGCGTTCGCCGGAGCTTTGCAGCTGCCCTTTCAGGTCGTCGAGCGACGGTGCTGGCAGCGCCTCGAATTCGCGCCGCCGCGCCGGCAGCTGGCCACCCAGCTCCTCGCGACGTTTGCGCAGGTAGGTCATTTCCGGGCTGTCCGGCGCCGGACGGTAGTACGGCACGTTCTTCAGCTCGCCATCGGAGAGCGGCACGCCGAAGCGGTCGCGGAAACGCTTCAGACTGTCGAGATCGAGCTTCTTGATCGAGTGCGTCTCGTTGGCCGCCTCGCCCGACTTGCCCATGCCGTAACCCTTGACGGTCATCGCCAGCACGACGGTCGGCTGCCCCTTGTGCGCGGTCGCCCGCGAGTAGGCCGCATAAACCTTGTACGGGTCGTGGCCGCCACGGTTCAGGTACATGATCTCGTCGTCGGACATATCCTTCACGAGGTCGAGCAGCTCCGGGTATTTGCCGAAGAAGTGTTCGCGCGTGTAGGCGCCGCCATTGGCCTTGTAGTTCTGCAGCTCGCCGTCGCAGACCTCGTCCATGCGCTTTTTCAGCAGACCGGTCTTGTCCTTCTCCAGCAGCTGGTCCCAGAGCCGGCCCCAGACCACCTTGATGACGTTCCAGCCGGCGCCACGGAAGACGCCTTCGAGCTCCTGGATGATCTTGCCGTTGCCGCGCACCGGACCGTCGAGCCGCTGCAGGTTGCAGTTGACGACGAAGATCAGGTTGTCGAGCTCTTCGCGACCGGCCAGCGCGATCGAGCCGAGCGATTCCGGTTCGTCGCATTCACCGTCGCCGAGGAAGCACCAGACCTTGCGGTCGCCGTGATCGACCAGACCGCGACTCTGCTGGTACTTCATCACATGCGCCTGATAGATCGCCTGGATCGGGCCGAGCCCCATCGATACGGTCGGGAACTGCCAGTAGTCCGGCATCAGCCACGGGTGCGGGTAGGAGGAGAGGCCGAGGCCGTCGACCTCGCGGCGGAAGTTGTCGAGCTGCTGCTCGGTGAGGCGCCCTTCGAGGTAGGAGCGGGCGTACATGCCCGGCGCGCTGTGGCCCTGATAGTAGATCAGGTCGGCCTTGTCGCCGCCGCGGAAGAAGTAGTTGAAGCCGACGTCATACAGCGTCGCCGCCGACGAGAAGGTGGCGATGTGGCCGCCGAGCCCTTCGTCGTTGTCGTTGGCGCGCATCACCATCGCCAGCGCGTTCCAGCGGATCAGCGAGCGGATCTTGCGCTCCATGAACAGATCGCCCGGCATCCGTTTTTCGTTGGCGGGGTCGATGGTGTTGCGGAACGGCGTGGTGATCGCGGTGGGGAGGCGGGTGCCGCTCTGGGCGGCATGTTCGGCCAGAGTCTTCAGCAGGAACGACGTGCGTCCGCGCCCCTGATACTTCAATACGGCGTCGAGCGCATCGAGCCATTCGCCGGTTTCCTGTGGATCTTTGTCCTCTAGCATCTCTGCTCCTGGTCAGCTGTTGCCCAGTCGGACGCGACGACACGCCCGCTGGCGGGCCCTCGGGCAGCGGTGCTGCCCGATCGATTCGGGGACCACGTTTTCAGTGTTGGCGGCGACCCGGTCGGGAGTGGCGAAGTCGTCGCGAATGCTGAGTGCCGGGAGGGTCATTCGGCACCAGCGCGAAAATGGGGAGAATCCCCGGTGCAAAAATCTGTAAAAATTTTACACGAGCGGCGCGATCAGGCCAATCGTCAGAGACGACTTCGGCTCAGATATCGGGTGTCAGCCGGAACACCAGGCGCTGGTTGCGCTGCGCCACGCGATTCCAGACACCGGCACTGACATCGGGGTCGGCCGGATAGTCAAGCAGCGGTTCGCGCGCGCCGAAACCGGCCAGCTCGATGCGGATGCTGCCTTCGCGCAGCGCTTCGTTGCGGCTCAGGAAACGGCGGAATGCGGCGGTCTGCAGCTCCGACGCGCGCAGCGCCTGCTGCTCGCTCTGGCCGAGCGCGCCGCACTCGGTCAGCGGCAGCGATACCGGCGCCACCACCCAGCCGCCGCGACGTTCGTCGCGAACCGTGCAGAACTCGCCGACGTGGCTCTCGATGCGGACGACCCCGCGAAACCCGAGCCGCTGCAGCCGCTCCAGCAACTCGCGCAACTGCTGCACGCGCTGTGCGCCGAACGGCGCCTCGCCGTGGGGGTACTCGGCCTGCTGGTTCAGCGCCCACTCCAGCGCGGCGATCGCCCCGCCCCGCTGCGCACTCAGCCGGTCGCGCTCGGCCGTGGTCTGTGCCAGCAGCCAGCCGAGCACCACCACCGCGACGACCAGCCCGGCCACCAGCAGATGGCGCCAGCCGCCGCCGTCGACCGCCGGCGGCAAGGCGGGCGCTGCGGCGACCATCGGCTCAGGCAGCGGCAGCTCATCGGCGGTGAAGTCGTCGGCCGGCTCCGACGGCATCGACGTGCCCCCGCCATCCGCGATCTCGCCGCCGAGCAGCCCGTGCTGTTCCAGCCGCTCCAGTACCGCGGCGAGATCGGTGGCGGTCGCCGGCTTCAGGATCACGTCGGCGGCGCCGAGCGCGCGCGCCTGCCCGAAATAGACGCCATCCTGCGTCGACGTGTACATGACGATCGGAATGTCGCGGGTCGCCGGCGACGACTTGATCGCCTTGACCGCCTGAAAGCCGTCCATGCCCGGCATCATGTGGTCCATGAAGATCAGATCGGGCCTGTTCGCCTGCAGATAGTCGAGCGCCTCCTCGGCCGACTCGACCATGTCGACACTGAACTGGTGGCGCGCCAGCAGCTGTCGCAGCGCGTATTGCGCCGTCTTCGAGTCGTCGACGATGAGAGCGTGAGACATGAGTGCCGTTCCGATCGGGCTCGCCACGCGCACGCAGTTATCGCGCTGCCGGCAGTGGAGACCCGACCCGAAAGCCGGGGCGGGTCGATAAAGAGGCTCCAACTATAGACGGCCAAACGCGTCAGCGAAACGCGGCGACCGCCTTCGCCACTGCCGAAAACTGCCGATCCTTCAGGGAAATAGCCGCAGGGGAACAGCCTCAGGGGAACAGATAGAAGCGCTGTGCCCGCTTGAACTGCTCGACATCGCGCACGTCCCGGCCCTTGCGCAGCGGCTGATCGGCAAACTGGCCAGCCACCGCCAGCCACACCGTTGGCGCATCGGCGGCCAGCAGGTCGCGCGCGAACAGCGCCCGCCACGCGCTGAAGTCGAGCGCATCGAGCGCGTCGATCAGCTGGCGGCGGCTGTCGAACTGCGGATAGCCATCCATCAGGTCCTGCCACAGGCGATCGCCCGCTTCGCCCTGATTCTTCGGCTGCTCGGCCAGACGCTGGCGCAGCGCGGCGCGGTGGCGCTCGAACAGCGGCTGCAACTCGGCGTCGGGCACCGCGCGCCAGTGTTCGAGGAAGGCGTCATACGCTTTCGCCAATTGCGCCGGCCCGGCCACCGGCGACTGCACCAGAAACACCAGCCCCGGCACATCGCGCAGCGGATAGGGCGTCGACATGACGATGTAGCCGAGCTGCTGTTCGGTGCGCAGGCGCGTGTAGAAGTCGGCATTGAGCAGCTGCGCCGTCACGCCGAGCGCGGCGCGGGTGCGCTTGTCGTTGTCGGCGGCCTGCCGATACCAGAGCAGCGCGGCGTCCTGATGCGGCGCCGCCACCGTCAGCCGCTGATCGCCGGCCGGCAGGTCGGCCACCGCCACCGGCGGCGGCGCCACGCGCTGGCTGTCGCGCAGCAGCTCGCGCTGCACCAGGTCACCGAGGCCGTGTGCCTCGTCTTCCGTGAAGTTGCCGAACACCAGCATCCTGGCGTCGACGCCGGCGAGCAATGCGCGCGCATGAGCGGCGAGCTCCGCCACCGTCACCGATTCGACCTGCGCGGCCAGCACGGCATTGGACCAGCTTTCGCGTATCAGCAGCGGCGACAGTTCGTCGACCAGCAGCCCGTAAGGCGGCCGCTGCGCGCTGTTCTGCAGCTCGTGCTGATAGTCGCGCTGCACGCGCTCGAAGCGGGCGGCCTCGATCTGCGGCTCACGCAGCGCCGGCAGCAGCTCCTGCAACAGCAGCGACTGCTTCTCGTCGAAGCCGGCAACCATCAGCTGCAGCCCGCGCGAACCGCGCTCGATACGGAAGCTGAGCCCCGCCAACTGCGCCGGATAGACCAGCTCGTTGAGGCTGTCGCCGACCACGCGCGCCAGCAGCTCGGTCATCACGACATTGCGCGGCGACGCCGACGCCAGCGGCGACTGCAGTGCCAGGTCGATGCGCCCTTTCGGCAGACGGAACTGGCGATCCTGCCGATACCAGAGCCGCAGCGGCGATGCCGCCTCGGTCGCCAGCTGCACCGGGATGCCACCGCTCTCCGCAGCGAGAGGCTTCAGCGCCAGCGTGTCGGCGATGAAGCGGTTCGGCGCCGGCAGTGCCACCGTGGCGGCGCTGCGCTGCCAGCCGGCCACGCGCTGCGCGTCGATCGGCGCGATGCTGTAGGGCGTCTGATACCACTCGCTGTTGCGATCGACCTTCGCCTCCGGCGCGCTGAACATCACCAGCGCGCGCTGCGGGCTCAGCTGCGCCAGCTGCGATTCGATGCGGGCGCGATCGAAATGGGTCATCAGGTAATCGCCGCGCATCACTTCGGCAGCCGGATACTTGTGCAGGTTCAGCGCCAGCCGGCTCACCTCCTGGATCGGTCGCGGCTGCTCGCGAAAGCGGAAACGCTGTTCGGCAACGCGCTGCTGCTCATCGAATATCCATGCCTGCACGCCACTCGAACGCACCAGCGCCAGCGTCTGGAACAGCGCGGCGGCGATGTCGTCGACATGCGCGCTGCCGGCCTCGGTCAATTCGATGCCGACCTGAAAGGTGGTGCCGCCGCGATAATCGAACCCCTCGCCGGCGCTCAGCGTCAGCACCCAGCCCTGCGCCTTCAGCCACGACAGCAGGCTGCCCTCGCCTTCATGGCCGATCAGGTTGCCGATGTAAGCAAGCGACTTGCTGCGATAGTCATCCGGCAGTTCATCCAGCGCCCACAGAAAACTGAGGCTGCGCTGATTGCGGATCGGCTGTACCTGCACCAGCTCCGGCAGCTGTGCGGAGGCGAACAGCGGCGCTGTCGCCTGCGGTGTCGGGCGATCGCGATCGGCAACCGCCGCGAAGCGGGCGCGCACCATCGCCTCCAGCTGGTCGAGCGATTCGCGGCCGCTGATCACCAGCGTCATCAGATTGGCCGAGTAGTGCGCGTCGTAGAACGCCAGCAGCTCGTCGCGAATCGTACTGCCGGGGCGATCCTCCAGTGTCTGCAGCGAGCCGACCGAGAACTTCGAGAACGGATGCTCCTGGTTGGCCACGGTGCGCAGCACATCGAACTCGCGGCGATTGTCATCGCGGATATTGGCGAGGTACTCGGAGTTGACCGCGTTCTTTTCGCGCTCGACATACTGCGCGGTGAACAGCGGCGCGACGAAGAACTGCGAGAAGCGATCCAGCGCCGGTTCGAGATAGGCGGCGTCGATATCGAAGAAGTAGTTGGTGTGCTCGAACGCGGTATAGGCGTTGTGACTGCCGCCATGCGCGCTGATGAAGGACTGGTATTCGCCCGCCACCGGATAGCGTTCGGTGCCGAGAAACAGCATGTGTTCGAGAAAGTGGGCAAGCCCCGGCCGCAGCGCCGGATCCTGCCAGCTGCCGACGTTGACATCGAGCGCGGCGGCCGCCTTGTCGGCAGCCGGGTCGGAGATCAGCAGCACCTGCATCCGGTTCGGCAGCTGCAACTGGCGAAATGCACGGCTGTCGGTGTCGCTGGCGATCACCGGCTGTTCGTGCGCAATCTGGCAGGCGTTGATGAACAGGCACAGCAACAACAGCGAACAGTGGGCAAGGCAACGGCGCAGAACGAAGCGGTTCAAGGCGAGATCCTTCTGATCAAAAGAGAGCCAGCGTTTGAGTGTGAGATGGGATAGGCGTTCAGCCCTTGCGCAACCGGTAGCAGAAGATGCCCTCCTGCTGGCTGCTCTCCAGCAGCTCGTGACCGGCCTGCTCGGCAAAAGCGCGGAAGTCGCGCACTGAACCCGGATCGGTTGCCAGCACGCGCAGTTCGTCGCCGCGCTGCATCGCGTTCAGCGCCTGCTTGGCCTTCAACAACGGCAGCGGGCAGCCGAGACCGCGCGCATCGACTTCAATCACGGCATTTCTCCTGTAGCACGGGCGATCTGTTTTTCTGCCGCTGCACGAGCGCGCCTGTTTATACGCAACTTATACGCAACGGGCTTATGCGCAACGGGCGCCGGTCGGCACCGCACCGCCTCGAAATGGCCGGCAGTATAACGGGGCACCTGCGTGCAAACAGGGGAACATTTGCGCACGCCGGCACTCTGACATCGCGCCAGTTGCGCTGGTCCCGCACACTGCGCGGCCATTTGCCGGTCTGTGGGAACCGGCTAAAGTAGCGCCGAAGTCGCTGGCAGGACGAGACGTGATACGTAAAACATTGATAGCAACCAGCCTTGCCCTGACGCTGGCCGGCCATGCGCTCGCGGCCGAGCAACAGTTGCAGCTGCCGGAACTCGGCGACAGCACCTCCAGCCTGATCTCCGGCGAACAGGAGCACGAACTGGGTCGCGCCTGGCTGAAAGCCTTTCGCAGCCAGGTGCGCACCATCGACGACCCGCTGCTGCAGAGCTATCTCGAGGATCTGATCTACCGTCTCGCCAGCCACAGTCCGCTCAAGGATCGTCGCCTCGAAGTGGTGGTCGTCGACAACGGCACCATGAATGCGTTCGCCGTTCCCGGCGGTGTCGTCGGCGTCCACAACGGTCTTTTTCTCTTCGCCGACAACGAGGCGCAGATGGCCTCGGTACTCGGCCACGAACTCGCCCACCTTAGCCAACGTCACTTCGCCCGCAGCGTCGAGCAGCAGCAGCGCGCGTCACTGCCAACGCTGGCCGGCATTCTCGGCTCGCTGGTGCTGGCCGCCACCGCTGGCGGCGATGCCGGTATCGCCGCGATGACCGCCACGCAGGCGGCAGCCTTGCAGAATCGCCTGAACTACAGCCGCCAGAATGAGCAGGAGGCCGACCGCATCGGCATGGCGACGATCGTCGACGCCGGCTACGACCCCAACGCCGTCGCCTCGATGTTCGACAACATGATGGCCGCAACCCGCTACGCCGGGCGGCGACCACCGGAATTCCTGCTGACCCACCCGCTGACCGAAAGCCGCATCAGCGACGCCCGCAACCGCGCGCGCGACTACCCGCGCTCGATGTATGTCGACAACATCGACTACCAGCTGATGCGCGCCCGCGCCGAGCTGCAACTGGCGCCGAACACCGGCGAAGCGATCAAGCGGCTGCGCGCCGATCTCGCCAAGGGCAGCAATACCAAACGCAACAACGCGGTCGCCGATCACTACGGCCTCGCGCTCGCCTATCTGAAGAACAGTGAGCCGGCAAAAGCGTACACCGAGCTGGCACCGCTGATTGCACGCGATCCGGAACGGCTCGCTTACATCATCGCCGCCGCCGATATCGACGTCGCCAGTGGCAAGGTGGACGCGGCGCTGGCACGGCTGGAAAAAGCGCTGCGCATCTCGCCGAACAACCATCCGCTGACGATGACCTACGCCAACGCACTGCTGCAGTCGAGCCAGCCCCACCGCGCCGAAGAGGTGTTACAGCTGCACGTCAAGCAGCGTCCGAACGACCCGGCGATCTGGTACCTGCTGGCGGAGACACACGGACTGGCCGGCGATATCGTCGGCGTGCATCAGGCGCGCGCCGAATATTTCGTCTTGGTCGGCTCGCTCGATCAGGCCACCCGCCAGCTCGGCTACGCGCTGCCGCTGGTGCGCGACAATCGCCTCACCACCGCGCGCATCGAAGAGCGGATTCGCGAAATCGAAAAAATGAAAGATGCGATGGAGAAGCTGTAGCGAGGCGCGGATTGGCTACCGCCGGCCATGGAAGGCCGGCCCGCGAATCAGACACGGACGTGTCTGATTCAGCGGTAAATCCTCAGTGCTTGCGCGACGCGGAGAAATCGAGCATCCGCTTCAGCGGCAGCATGGCGCGCTCGCCGATGACCGGATCGACAAAGATCTCGTTGCGACCGAATTCGAGCGAATCGGCGAGATTGTCCAGCGCATTCATCGCCATCCACGGACAGTGCGCACAGCTGCGACAGGTGGCACCGCTGCCGGCGGTCGGCGCGATGATGAACTCCTTGTCCGGCACCTGCTGCTGCAGCTTGTAGAAGATGCCCTGATCGGTGGCGACGATGAACTGCTTGTTCGGCAACGTCTTCGCCGCCTGAATGATCTGCGACGTGGAGCCGGCACGATCGGCCAGCGCCACCACCGCGCGCGGCGACTCCGGGTGCACCAGCACCGCCGCCTCAGGATAGAGCGCCTTCAGATCCTCGACGCCTTTCGCCTTGAACTCCTCGTGCACGATGCAGGCGCCATCCCACAGCAACACATCGGCTCCGGTCTGACGCTGCACGTAATCGCCGAGATGTTTGTCCGGCGCCCACAAGATCTTTTCGCCGCGCTTATCGAGATACTCGACCACGTCGACCGCGATGCTGGAGGTGACGACCCAGTCGGAGCGCGCCTTCACCGCCGCCGAGGTGTTGGCGTAGACGACAACGGTGCGATCGGGGTGCTGGTCGCAGAAGGCGGAAAATTCTTCAATCGGGCAACCGATGTCGAGCGAGCAGGTCGCCTCCAGCGTCGGCATCAATACCCGTTTTTCCGGCGACAGGATCTTGGCTGTCTCGCCCATGAAGCGAACGCCGGCAACCACCAGCGTCGAGGCCGAATGGTCGCGACCGAAGCGCGCCATCTCCAGTGAATCGGAGACACAGCCACCGGTCTCCTCCGCCAGCTCCTGCAGCAGCGGATCGGTGTAGTAGTGGGCAACCAGCACGGCATTTTCGCGTTGCAGCAACGCGCGGATACGCGCCTTCAGCGCGTCGCGCTGCTCCGGCGTGAACGTCGGGTGCGGCTCGCCGTGCGCCAGAAAATCGCGCACCAACACATCGGCCTGTGTCATGGGATCTACCTCATCACATCGCCGCCGGGCAGGCGGGCCGCAAATTCTACCGGATGAGACGGGCCACCAGTACGCCCCCGCCGGAAACCCCTTATACGCAAAGACCGCTGCCGGCTCCGGCAGTTCGGCATGCCGCGCACGATGAATTCGGCGGACAAACAGAAACGGCGACCAATAAAAGAAGCCCTTGGCGGAATAAAAAATTCCCGGGAGAAATTTTTAACGTCACGCCAGTGACGGCCCGAAGGGTGGCGGCCATGGACGGCACGCCATAAAAAAAGCCTCCGCGAGGGAGGCTTTAAAATTTGGTGGGTCGTGAAGGATTCGAACCTTCGACCAATTGGTTAAAAGCCAACTGCTCTACCGACTGAGCTAACGACCCGAAGAGGCGCATATGGTACTGATTTAAAAGCGTATGACAACCCCTGGAACCAAATTTTTTCGTCTATCGAGCGTAGTGGGTCGGATCATCGACACCGGCAGCAAGAAAACCTTCGCGACGCAATACGCAACTGTCGCAACGACCACAGGCATGTCCATCATCATCGGCCTGATAGCAGGAGATGGTCTGGCTGTAATCGACGCCCAGGGCGACGCCGGTGCCGATGATCTCCGCTTTCGACAGCCGAATCAGTGGCGTTTCGATCCGCAGCGGCCGCCCTTCGACACCCGCCTTGGTGGCGACATTGGCCAGCGCCTGGAACGCGGCGATGAACTCCGGCCGGCAGTCCGGGTAGCCGGAATAATCGACGGCGTTAACGCCGATGAAGATCGCCTCGGCGTCCAGCACCTCGGCCCAGCCCAGCGCGATCGACAGAAACACGGTGTTGCGCGCCGGCACATAGGTGACGGGAATACCGCTGCTGCGCTGCTCCGGCACCGCAATCGCCGCATCAGTCAACGCCGAACCGCCGATGGCGCGCAGATCCAGCGACACCACCTTGTGTTCGAAGGCGCCCAGAGCCGTGGAAATACGCGTGGCCGCGTTCAGCTCAGCGCGATGGCGCTGCCCGTAATCGAAGGCCAGCGTGTGGCAACGAAAACCATCGGCGCGCGCCATTGCCAGCAGCGTTGCCGAATCGAGACCACCGGAAAGCAGCACGACAGCGCGCTTGTCCGCCTGTACTTTTTCGCTGGACATCAGCGCCTCCTCAATGTCCCGGCTCATCGTTCCACAGCAACTTGTGCAGTTGCAGCTGGAAGCGCACCGGCGGGCGATCGCGCAAAATCCATTCGGCCAGCTCGGTGGCATTCTGCTGACCAAAACTCGGCGAAAACAGAATCTCATCGACGCGCGCGGCGAGTTGATAACGATCGATCTGCAGGCGCGCCCACTCGTAATCCTGGCGATCGCAGATAACGAATTTGATCTGGTCGTTGCGTTGCAACAGCGCAATGTTGTCCCACAGATTGCGCGCCACTTCACCCGAGCCCGGCGTCTTCAGATCGACGACACGACTGACGCGCGGGTCGATATCGGCGATCGACAGCGCGCCGCTGGTCTCCAGCGACACTTCGTAGCCCGCGTCACACAGCGCTTCAAGCAGCGGCCAGCAGCCGGGCTGTGCCAGCGGCTCGCCACCGGTGACGGTGACATAGCGCGGCGCGTAGCTTGCGACCTCGTCGAGGATCTGCTGCAGCGTTTGGCGTTCGCCGCCGTGAAAAGCGTAGGTGGTATCGCAATAACCACAGCGCAGCGGGCAGCCGGTCAGGCGCACGAACACCGTCGGCAAACCCAGCGTGTGGGTTTCACCTTGCAGCGAAAAGAAGATCTCGGTGATACGCAGAGAGGTGTTCATAACGGCAGGTCGCGGTAGCGCCGTCAGCCGGACACTACCGATATGGGGCGCTCCAGCGCCTGCTGTCGATCAGCGAAAATTCTGATCGAGAAACTGTTTGGCCAATTGCGGCGCAGCGCTGCCGCTGGCGCCATATTCGTCAATCACCTGTTGCAGCGTCTCTTTGGCCTTTGCCTTGTCGCCCTTCATGAACTGGACGCGGCCGAGCTTGTACAGGCTGTCAGGCGCCTTGCTGTGCTGCGGGTAGCTCTTGACCACCTGATTGAAAGCCTTTTCAGCGGCGTTCAAATCCTGCGGTGTCTGCAGATAGAGCTCGCCAAGCCAGTAATAGGCATTCGGCGTCAGCGTGCTGTTGGGATAGGTCTTGATGAAATCGTTGAACGCCTGCACGGCCGCCGCGAAGTTCTGCTCCTTCACTTTGGCGTAGGCCTGTTTGTAGGCCTCGTATTCACCTGCCGGCGCATTCGCACCGTTGTCAGTGCTCGCCGCATTTGCACTGGCCACTGCACTGTTGACGGCTGGGGCAGCCAGAGGCGCTCCGGCATCGATGGCGCCACTCGATGTTGCGGCACCCGCCAATGCGCCAGCCGCAGCGCCGGTGGCAGCAGTGCCGCCACTGATGCGACGGTCGAGCTCAAGGTAACGATCGAGACTCTGCTGTTTCAACGTCTCGATTTGATGGTTCTGCTCTTCGACAATACCGCGCAGCTCCATCACTTCCTGCTGCAATGCCTGCAGCTGCAGTAACAGGCTGCTGGAGGCGCCCTGCGCCTCGGCAGTTGCCGCGGGCGCGCTGCCGCCACTCCGGGCAGACGATGAAGGGGCTGCACCATAGGAGCCGCCAGCTTCAATGATCGGCGCCTGTGCCAAAGCACAGCCGCTGGAAAAAATCAGCGCCGCGCTGGCAAGCCAGGCGGCGCAGGACGGGTAACGGCGGAAAATCACGACCCGTCTATCCTCGCTTAGTTGAGGACCAGTTCAACACGACGGTTCAGAGCCCAGGACTCTTCGTCGTGGCCCGGAGCAGCCGGACGCTCTTCACCGTAGCTGACGGTTTCGACGCGGCTAGCGGCGATACCGTTGACGCTCAGGTAGTCAGCGATGGCTTTTGCACGACGCTCACCCAGTGCCAGGTTGTACTCGGTGGTGCCGCGCTCGTCAGCATGACCTTCCAGACGCAGGTTCTGGCTGCCGTTCTTCAGCAGGGCGACATAGCGATCCAGTTGAGCGGTCACTTCCGGACGCAGGTCCGATTTGTCGAGGTCGAAGTAGAAAACGCGTTGCAGGCTGGCCAGGGCAGCGGCATCGGCAGCAGCCTGGTCATAGCCGGACTGGGCACCGGTGGCAGCGCCAGCGTCAGCAGCAGCTGCACCGCTGTCGTCGGTCGACTTGCTGGCGCAACCGACCATCACGGCCATGGCGACAGCGAGACCCAGAGTGTTGCGAAGTTTCTTGAGTTCCATGATGCGATCCTAGTGTTTTTAACCAAATAAGGTTGCTGATCTTGTTGCACTACTCTTACCGACGCTTTGCGCATGTTGCGAGCGCTTGACACCGGCCGCCGGTCTCAGACAGATACCGGCCCTTTCCGAAGAGACACCTCGTCCGCTACCTCATGGCCGAAGTGCCGCTTACCCCTGTTACCAAACCTGCTTGCCAGCCTCAGCGACGATCCAGAAATGGCGACCATGAGGGCTCGCGCACATCGCCGAAACGAGACGGCAATAAATACTTGACACCGGCGTCAACCGAAACGGCGGCAAGAATACCACGGCCCTGATGCAAAGTCGCATAGATTAGCATCGCTCCGTTCGGGGCAATACTTGGCGACTCATCCATCCGCGTCTGTGTCAGCAGGTCGTTGCGCCCGCGCTGCAAATTCTGCAGCGCGATATGAAAATCGCCGTTGACGCGCTGCACCATCACCACCCCGGTACCGTCCGGCAGAACGCGCGGACGGGCGTTGTAGTCGCCCTGATAGCTGACCCGCGTGGTGGCACCGGTGGCGAGATCCACGCGGTAGATCTGCGGCTTGCCGCCGCGATCCGACGTGAACATGATCGACCGGCCATCCGGCATCCAGCTCGGCTCGGCATCGATGGCAAAGTGGTTGGTCAGGCGCCGCAGCTGTCGCGTGGCGATGTCCATGACATACAGCTCCGGGTTGCCATCCTTCGACAGCACCATTGCCATCTGACGCCCATCGGGCGACCAGACCGGCGAGCTGTTGAGCCCCTTGAAGCTGGTCAGCTGCTGGCGCTGCCGCGTGCGCAGGTTCTCCATGAAGATTGCCGCGCGCCCGGTCTCGAACGAGGAGTAGGCGATGGTCTCGGCGTTCGGCGCCCACGACGGCGACATGATCGGATCGCGCTGCGTGCGCAGCACCTGCTCGCGGGCACCGTCGGCATCGGCCAGCAGCAGCCGGTAGGTGTAGCGGTTGGTGGCATCGCGCAGCCGCGACACGTACAACAGGCGGGTATTGAAGGCACCGCGAACACCGGTGATCTTTTCGTAGATCTTGTCGGCAATCCGATGCGCGACTTCGCGCTGGTTGTCGCTATAACCCATCTCGCGATCGAGCAGCATGGCGCGCTGGTTGACCACGTCGAACAGTTCGAACTGGGTCAGGTAACCGTTCTGGGACGGCACGATCTTGCCGACCACCAGATACTCGACGCCGAGCGCACGCCAGTCGCGATAGACGACCTCCTTGCCTTCGTGCGGGAAGCTGAGCATGTCGGTTTTCGGAATCGGTGCGAACAGGCCACTGCGCTGCAGGTCGGCGGCAACAATGCCCGGGATGTCCTCGGCCAGCGGTGTCGGACCCGCCCACGCGAACGGCACCACGGCAATCGGCGTGGGGTTGTCATTTCCCTTCGTGATTTGAATGGTCAGCTGGGCCCAGCCGGCACTGGCTGCGAACAGCAGGGCCAGCGCATAGAAATAACGGAATACCTTCACAGACGTAGATCCTCCGGGGTGAAGTTCAGTGTGAAGCGGCGGAAATTTCGATCAAATTCGCGTGGATTCTTTTGCGCCAGCTCCTGCAGCTCAGGGAACGAGCCGACCCGCCTAACCGCAGCAACGGCGGAGCGATCAAACGCGTCATTGCCACTACTCTTGACCACAGCAACATCAACCACCTCTCCAGTCGGAATGAGCGAAATCGCCAATGTCGTCACCATCCCAGTGCGTGCACTTGGAGGACGACTCCAAGCTCGCTGCACAGCGTTCTTGATGAGATCCCCGTAGCTGGCCACCAGCTGCCCCTCGGTCTCATCGGCCATGGCCTGCTCCTCATCGGCCATCGCCTTCGCCATCTCCTGCTGCAGCAGCTCCTGCTGGCGCTTGCGCTCCGCCTCGGCCTTTTTGCGGGCCTCGTCAGCCTTGCGCGCCTCTTCCTTTTTCTTTGCCTCGGCCTCTTTTCGCTTCTGCTCTTCGAGCTTCTTATCAGCGTCGAGTTTCTTTTGCTGCTCCAGCTTGTGCTGCTTTTCGAGATCGGCCTTGGTCGGGACCGCCTTTTCAGGCTCGGGCTTCGGCTGCGGCTTGGGCGCCGGTTTCGGCTCCGGCTTGGGTTCAGGCTTCGGCTCGGGCTTTGGTGCGGGAGCAGGCGCAGGCGGCTGCGGCTTTTGGGGCGACTGTTTGGCCGTGCGCTGCACCGCCCGCGACTCCATGCCGACCAGTTTCGCCTGCACGATGCGGGGTGCCGGCTTGATTTCACGCCGCGGCGGCTCGAAGTCGAAATGAAGCAGCAGGAACGCCGCGATTGCAGCGTGCAACAGCAGCGTCAGCAGCAGTGGCAAGGCGACCGGACGGGTCATCCGCAACCCCAGCCTACTTCTTGACCGGCGGGTCTTCGGTGACGAGCCCCACCGACGGTGCGCCAGCACCCTGCAACACCGTCATCAGCGACACCACCTCGCCGTAGGGCACCGCCTGATCGCCCCAGATGTAGACCTCGGTCTCCGGTTTCTGCCGCAGGATCTTGCCGACCTGATCGCCAATCAATTCCAGCGCGACCGGCCGCTTCTCCTCGTCGCCGACATTGATGTAATACGCCCCGTCCCTGTCGACCGAAACAATCAGCGGCTCCTCATCCTTTTTGTCGACCGCTTTCGCCGACGCCTTCGGCAGGTCGACCTTGACCCCCTGCACCAGCAGCGGCGTGGTCACCATGAAGATGATCAGCAGCACCAACGTGACGTCGATGTAGGGAACGACGTTGATCTCCGCCATGGCGCCATGGCGTTTCCTGCGACCGCGCGGTTGAACCGATCCACCCACGTTGCAGCCCGCCCTTTATTGACCGTTGCGCTTGCCGCCGGCGTGCGCCTGGCGGTGCAGGATGCTGGTGAACTCTTCCGAGAAGGTGTCGTACTTGTTGCCGAGGTTATCGACCCAGGCGGCAAAGCGGTTGTAGGCAATAACCGCCGGGATCGCCGCGAACAGACCCATCGCGGTGGCGATCAACGCCTCCGAGATACCGGGGGCGACCGTTTGAATCGTCGCCTGCTGCACGTTGGCCAGCCCCTGGAACGAGGTCATGATCCCCCACACGGTGCCGAACAGACCGATATAGGGGCTGGTCGAGCCGACTGTGGCGAGGAACGGCAACCGCTCCTCCATCTTTTCCTGCTCGCGCGACATCGCGACGCGCATCGCGCGCTGAGCGCCTTCCATCACCGCCTCGGGATCGGCGCCGCCCTGCTGACGCAGTCGCGTGAACTCCTTGAAGCCGGCGCGGAAAATGCCTTCCAGACCGAACAGCATCTGACCGTCCTCGGCGCGGGCATTGCCCTGCCGGAACAGCTGGCTCAGGTCGATACCGGACCAGAACTCCTGCTCGAAGGTCTCCAGCTCGGCGCGCGCGGCGCGGAAGTAGAGCCAGCGCTGGATGATGAAATACCAGGAGACGATCGAGGCGATCAGCAGAGTCAGCATGACCAGCTGCACGGTGATGCTGGCCTGCGACACCAGATGCCAGACAGATAACTCTTGATTCACTCCGCAAGCTCCTTGGGGGCTAACTTTTTCAGGACCCAACCCTTCGGGAAGAGTCAGTCGGCCGCCAATGCGGCCACTACGGATAGTGGAAGACGACGCGGTTTCATCGCGTCGCGATCGACGCAGACGACATGGACAACGCCGCTGCACAAGGTTTCGGCGGCGCGCAGTATACGCTGCTCGAACAGCAGTTGCGCAGCGCCCCTTTCGCAGATTTTCGCGGTCACGATCAGCTCGTCGTCAAGCTGCGCCGGGCGCAGATACTGCACATCGACGGCGCGTACGACAAACATCAGTTGCTCGTCGAACATGGCGGCCTTGCCGAAGCCACGCGAGCGCAGCAGCTCGGTGCGGGCACGCTCCATGAACTTCAGGTAATTGACGTAGTAGACGATACCGCCGGCATCGGTGTCCTCGATGTAGACCCGCACCGGCAACCGGAATTCACTCATTCCGCCTCCCCCGATGCCAGCGGCAGATCGGCCTGGACAGTGCCGCGCACCGGCAGACCGAAATGCAGATAGGCACTGCGCGTCGCCATGCGTCCACGCGGTGTGCGCAACAGATAACCCTGCTGGATCAGGAACGGTTCGACCACGTCCTCGATGGTGTCGCGCTCTTCACCGATCGCCGCCGCGAGGCTCTCGACGCCGACCGGACCGCCGTCGAACTTGTCAATCAGCGTCAGCAGCAGGCGGCGATCGAGGTGATCGAAACCGCGCTGGTCGACGTTGAGCATGTTCAGCGCGCTGTCGGCGATCTCGGCGGTGACAATGCCATCAGCCTTCACCTCGGCGTAGTCGCGCACCCGCCGCAACAGCCGGTTGGCGATGCGCGGCGTACCGCGCGCGCGGCGCGCGATCTCGAACGCCCCCTCTTCGCGCACGCTGATGCCGAGCAGTGACGCCGCGCGCGCGACGATGCGGGTCAGATCCTCGGTGTTGTAGAACTCCAGACGCTGCACGATGCCGAAGCGATCGCGCAGCGGCGACGTCAGCAGGCCCGCGCGCGTGGTGGCGCCAACCAGCGTGAACGGTGGCAGCTCCAGCTTGATCGAACGCGCCGCCGGCCCTTCGCCGATCATGATGTCGAGCTGGAAATCCTCCATCGCCGGATAGAGCACCTCCTCGACATGCGGGCTGAGGCGGTGAATCTCGTCGATGAACAGCACATCGCCCGGTTCGAGATTGGTCATCAGCGCGGCGAGATCGCCGGCGCGCTCCAGCACCGGCCCCGAGGTCGTCTTCAGCGACACCTTCATTTCGTTGGCGAGAATATTTGCCAGCGTGGTCTTGCCGAGGCCGGGCGGTCCAAAAATGAGCGTGTGATCGAGCGGCTCGCCGCGCTTGCGCGCCGCGCTGACGAAAATCTCCATCTGCTCGCGCACGATCGGCTGCCCGATATAGTCGGCCAGCGACTGCGGCCGCACCGTGCGATCGAGCCCCTCCTCGCGCGGCGCCGCCTGTGGCGATATCAGCCGGTCGTGCTCGATCATCGGCAACTCCAGCCTGCAACAGCCATGTTCAAGCGCTCACCGTTCCCTTCAGCGCCGCGCGAATCAATGCTTCCGCGCCGACAGCTCCCGCCTTGCTGGCCGCCAGTACCATTTTCGCTGCCTCCTGGGGTTTGTAGCCGAGCGCAACCAGCGCCGACTCCGCCTCCTGCTGCGGTTCGTTGCCAGTAACCGGCAGCGTCGCCGCGCCGGCACCGACCTGCAGGCCGTCGACCTGCCAGGCGGCCAGACGATCGCGCATCTCGATCAGCAGCCGCTCGGCGGTCTTCTTGCCGACACCGGGCAGCCGCACCAATGCCGCCGCATCGCCATCGCGCACGCAGCGCGCAAAACCGTTGGCGTCCATGCCGGACAGAATGGCCAGCGCCAGCTTCGGTCCGACGCCGCTGACCTTGATCAGTTCCCGAAACAGCGTGCGATCGCTGCGGCGCGTGAAGCCATATAAAAGATGCGCGTCCTCGCGCACCACCAGATGGGTAAACAGTTCGACCTTTGTGCCCGGCGGCGGCAACTCGAACACAGTCGTCAGCGGCGCCTGCAGCTCGTAACCGATACCGCCGACATCGACCAGCAGGTCGGGCGCCTGCTTCTCCAGCAACACTCCGCTAATACGGCCGATCATCGTCAGTGCAATCTCCAGGTCAGGCGAGGCGGCCGCGGCGCATGCGACCGCGCGGCGGCAAGGCCAGTGTCGACATGCTGCGCAGACTCTGCGCGGTGTGGGCATGACAGAGCGCCGCCGCCAGCGCATCGGCGGCATCTTCTTGAGGGGGAGCGGGAAGCCGCAGCAGCGTCATCACCATGTGCTGCACCTGAATCTTGTCGGCGGCACCGGTACCGACCACCGCCTGCTTGATCTGGCGCGCCGTGTATTCGGCCACCGGCAGGCTGCGGCTGACGCAGGCGACTACCGCCGCGCCGCGCGCCTGACCGAGCTTCAGTGCCGAGCCGGCGCTCTTCGCCATGAACACCTCCTCGACCACGACCTGATCAGGACGGTGCTCGGTGATGATTTCGATAAGACTGTCGAAGATGATCCGCAGCCGCTCGGGCAGCTCGATCTGCGGCAGGCGAATGACGCCGCTGGCAATGTAGTCGTGCTGGGTGCCGCGACAACGGATGATGCCGAAACCGGTCTTTCGCGAACCTGGGTCGATACCGAGAATCAGCGTCATGGGCACGGGGGAGGCAGAAGTTTCGGCATTATGCCCACAGCCATCGCGCCGTGGGCGAAAGATTTGCCGGCCATGAATGGCCGGCCCGGAAACACAGTTTCCCGACTCAGCCGCCGAGCTGCTCCATGACCTCCGCCGAGATGTCGGCGTTGGTGTAGACGTTCTGCACGTCGTCGAGATCTTCGAGTGCGTCGATCAGGCCCAGCACCGTTTCAGCCGTCTCTTTATCGAGCTCGGCGTGGGTCGACGCCAGCATCGTCACTTCGCTGCCGGCCGGCTTGATGCCGGCGGCGGTCAACGCGTCGACCACCTTGCCGACGATCTCCCACGGCGTCAGCACTTCGATCGAGCCGTCATCCTGCGTGACGATATCGTCGGCGCCGGCTTCCAGCGCCACCTCCATCACCCTCTCTTCGTCACTGCCGGCCGGCAGCACGATCTGGCCTTTTCGGGTGAACAGATAGGCGACCGAACCGTCGGTGCCGAGGTTGCCGCCGCGCCGGCTGAAGGCGTGACGCACTTCGGCGACGGTGCGGTTGCGATTGTCGGTCATCGCCTCGATCAGCACCGCGACACCGCCCGGACCGTAACCTTCGTAGGTCAGCTCCTCGACGTTGTCGGCGTCGTTGGCACCGGCGCCGCGTGCGATGGCGCGATCGATGGTGTCGCGCGTCATGTTGGCGCCGAGCGCCTTGTCGACGGCGGCACGCAGGCGCGGGTTGTCCTCAGGTATCGGACCGCCGAGCCTGGCGGCGATGGTCAGCTCGCGGATCACCTTGGTGAACACCGCGCTCTTCTTGGCGTCCTGACGTGCCTTGCGGTGCTGGATGTTGGCCCATTTGCTGTGTCCGGCCATGGCGCTTCACTCCTCGCTCTTGCGCAGACGGATATTCAGATCGCGCAGTGCCAGTGCGTCGACGGCGCCGGGCGCATCGGTCATCACGCAGTGCGCGGTCTGGGTTTTCGGGAAGGCGATGACATCGCGAATCGATTTCGAGCCGGTCATCAGCATCACCAGCCGGTCGAGACCGAAAGCCAGACCGCCGTGCGGCGGCGCGCCATATTTCAGCGCGTCGAGCAGGAAGCCAAACTTCTCTTGCTGCTCGCTCTCGTCAATGCCAAGCACACGGAACACCGTCTCCTGCATGTCGCGCTGGTGGATACGGATCGAGCCGCCGCCAAGCTCCGTACCGTTCAGCACCATGTCGTAGGCGTTCGACAGCGCAGCGGCCGGATTGGCTTCCAGCGCTTCGGGCGTGCACAGCGGCGAGGTGAACGGGTGGTGACACGGGCTCAGCTTGCCGTTGTCGTCTTCGTCGAACATCGGGAAGTCGACCACCCACAGCGGCGCCCACTGGCGGGTCAGCAGGTCGAGATCGTCGGCCAGCTTGATGCGCAGCGCGCCGAGCGCATCGCTGACGACACGGGCGCGGT
>CAZWXW010000022.1:0-45836 GCA_964638025.1 uncultured Verrucomicrobiaceae bacterium | reverse complement strand
CGCTCTACTACCTGCTGCACACCACCTGGGTCAGCGGCGCGCTGTTCCTGCTGGCGGGCGTGATCCGCTTCCATCGCGGCGGCGTCGGCGACAGCTTCCGTCCCGGCCCCGCGCTGCCGCAGCCGGCGCTGCTGGGCAGCCTGTTCCTGCTGGTCGCCATCGCCATCGCCGGGCTGCCGCCGCTGTCCGGGTTCATCGGCAAGCTGCTGATCCTGCAGGCGGTGCCGAGGGGCGCCGCAGCCGCCTGGCTGTGGGCGCTGATCCTGGGCGGCAGCTTCTGCACGCTGATCGCGCTGAGCCGCGCCGGCAGCAATCTTTTCTGGCACATCGACACCGCGACCAATGCCGGCGCCACCGCGCGCACGCCACTGCCGGCGCTGTTCGCCATCGCCGCCCTGCTGACGGGCAGCGTGCTGCTGAGTGTCGGCGGCGCTCCGGTCATCGACTATCTGAACGCGACCAGCCGGCAGCTGCTCGACAGTGGCCGCACCATCGAACGGGTGCTGATGCCGGCGGCAGAGAGCGAGGTTCCCATCGAAACCTTCACTGAGGGGCCGCTGCCATGAAGCCGTCGGAACGGCGCGCCAGCAACCGCCAGGCGCGCCATCGCCTGGTGCCCTACCCGCTGCAGACCGGGCTGCTGTTCTGCGTCTGGCTGCTGCTCAACAACAGCATCGCGCCGGGTCAGCTGCTGCTGGCCGCGCTGCTCGCCCTCGCCCTGCCGTTCTGGTGGCACCGCTTCTGGCCGCACGCGACGCCGCTGCACCGGCCCGACCTGCTGGCGCGGCTGGTGCTGGTGGTGATCTGGGACGTCATCGTCGCCAACCTCCAGGTGGCGCTGCAGATCCTCGGCCCGCAGGCGCGGCTGAAGCCCGACTTCATCGACATCCCGCTGGAGCTCGACGACGAACTGGCGATCGCGATGCTCGCCAGCATCATCTCGATCGCGCCCGGCACCGTCACCGCCCGCATCAGCGCCGATCGCACCCACCTGATCGTGCACCTGCTCAACGTCGACGATGCCGAACGCGCCGCCGCCGAGATCAAGCAGCGCTACGAGACGCCGCTGAAGGAGATATTCGGATGCTGACGCTGGCGCTGCAGATCGCCACCACCCTGCTGACCGTCGCGCTGCTGCTGAACCTGTGGCGGCTGCTGCGCGGCCCGACGCTGCCCGACCGCATCCTCGCGCTCGACACGCTGTTCGTGAACGGCATCGGCCTGCTGATGCTGATGAACATCGCCGACGGCACGCAGCTCTACTTCGAAGCGGCGCTGCTGATCGCCGTGCTCGGCTTTCTCGGCACCACGGTGCTGTGCAAATTCCTGCTGCGCGGCGACATCATCGAATAGAAGGAGGAAACCATGGCCCTGTGGCTGGAACTGCTCATCGGCGCCTGTCTGATCGGCGGTGCCGTGTTCGCGCTGATCGGCTCGATCGGGCTGACCAAATTCCCGGACATCTTCATGCGCCTGCACGGCCCGACCAAGGCCAGCACGCTCGGCATCGGCGGCGTGATGATCGGCGCTCTGCTTTACTTCAGCGCAACCGGCCCCGGCATCAGCCTGCGCGAACTGCTGCTGACGCTGTTCCTGTTCATCACCGCGCCGGTCAGCGCGCACATGGTGGCGAAGGCGGCGCTGCACACGACGACTGGACTGCGCGACGACAAGACCGACCCGACATGACACTGCAAGCCACGCCGAGAATCCTGCTTCTGCTGGCACTGAGCCTGTGGCTCGGCGCCTGCTCGTTCTCGCCCGACCGGCCGGACGGCGGCGGCATCGGCGGCGACAGCACCGGCGCCGTGCGCCAGCAGCTCTACGCGCAATACGGCGAATGGCGCGGCGTGCGCTACCGCAACGGCGGCCTGTCGAAGGCCGGCATCGACTGCTCCGGCCTCGTCTACCTGACCTACCGCGACCGCTTCGGCGTGCAGTTGCCGCGCAACACCCGCGATCTCTCCAGCGTCGGCGTCACGATCGATGCACAACAGCGACGCGCCGGCGATCTGCTGTTCTTCCGCATCAACCGCTGGACCAACCACGTCGGCATCTATCTGGAAGATGGCCGCTTCCTGCACGCCTCCACATCGAGCGGCGTGATGATTTCGCATGTCGACGAGCCGTACTGGAAAAGCCGCTACTGGAAGTCGACACGACCGCCCGGCGCCAACATCGCCAGCCGCGACTGACCGGTTACCCGCCGCCCCAACCTGTCCGGACCACTGCGCTGCTGCGCGTTTTCGATGTCGGTTCGCTTTGCCTGAAGACCCCGAATTGCGTAAAGATGCCGCCTCTGTAATGCCGGCCCGACCGGCCGTTCGCATATACGAACACGACACCCACCACTCAGAGGTTTAGTTCATGTGGAAATCCAACAAGGGTAAGACCGCCGTCGTCACCGGCGCCGGCTCGGGCATCGGCCGCGCCATCGCCATCCGTCTGGCACAGGATGAAGCGGCGATCGCCGTGTGGGATCTGAACGGCGACGGCGCCGAAGAGACCGCGAAGACGATTCGCGACAACGGCGGCAAGGCCATCGCGCTGACCGTCGACTGCTCCGACAAGGCGGCGATTCAGGAGGCGGCGGCCAAGACCCGCGCCGCGTTCGGTCCGATCACGATCCTGGTCAACAACGCCGGCATCGCGCCGTTCGTTCCCTACCTGGAAGTGACCGACGAGCTGTGGGAGCGCGTGCTGCGCATCAACCTGACCGGCCCGCACCTCTGCACCCGCGAAATCATCACCGACATGCTCGACGCGCAGTGGGGCCGCATCATCAACATCACCTCGTCGTCGACGCAGAGCGGCTCGACCAACCACGCCCACTACGTCGCCTCGAAGGGCGGCGTGCTCGGTTTCACCAAAGCACTGGCGTCGGAGTTCGCCGCCAAGGGCATCACCGCCAACATGGTGCCGCCCGGCTTCATCGACACGCCGATGCTGCGCGCCTCGCCGATCGACGTCGACGCCTTCGCCAAGACGCTGCCGATGAAACGCGCCGGCCAGCCCGAAGATATCGCCGCCGCCTGCGCCTTCCTGGCGTCGGAAGAGTCGAGCTTCGTCACCGGCCAGACCATCAGCGTCAACGGCGGCCGCTACATGGGCTCGGCCTGATCAACATCAGGTAACCCTGCGCAATACCCACCGGCCGGATCTTCCGGCCGGTTACTTTTCGATATCCCGAGCGCTCTGTTTTTTTCGAACGAAGGCTCAAATCATGCTGACCATTTTCGGTTACCCCCAATCGCGCTCGCTGCGCGCCACCTGGCTGCTGGAAGAGCTGGGGCAACCCTACGACTACCAACTGGTCGATCTCGGCAAAGGCGACAATCGCAAGCCGCCCTATCTCGCCATCAATCCGGGCGGCAAGGTGCCGGCACTGCGCGACGGCGAACTGCTGCTGACCGAATCGGGCGCCATCGCGTCCTATCTCTGCGATCGATTTCCACAGGCCAATTTGATTCCGCCTGCCGGCAGCGCCGCGCGTGCGCATCACGAGCAGTGGAGCTTCTTCGCCATCGGCGAACTGGAGCAGCCGCTGTGGACGATGGGCAAAGCCAAGTTCGCACTGCCCGAGCCGCAGCGCGTGCGCGCCATCCTGCCGACGGCGGAATGGGAATTTCAGCGCGCACTGGCCGTGCTGAGCCAGGGACTGGGCGACAACGACTACATTCTCGGCGAGCGCTTTCAGGCCACCGATATCCTGCTCGGCCACACGCTGTTTTGGACCGCGGCGTTCAAGCAGTCGGTTGAGCAACCGAACCTGCAGCGCTATGCCGAACGGCTGCAGCAGCGGCCGGCGCTGGCAGCGGCGCGATTGCGCGAAGAGCACGCACTGTCTGCCTGATCCGACAGAGCTCCGTCAGCACTGCGGTCGTCGAAAACTTTTGTTGGCGCGCTGCACCTTGGCTTTGATCACACAATCGTCGGCATGGTCGTTGACCAACCCCATCGCCTGCATGAAAGCGTAGACGGTGGTGGGGCCGACGAATTTCCAGCCACGCTTTTTCAGCGCCTTCGACAGTGCCAGCGACTCCGCCGAAGTCGACACGATCTGCGATTCCGATTTCCTGTCCGGCTCGAAGCTCCAGATAAATGCCGCCAGCGAACCCTCCGCCGCAATCAATTCGCGCGCGCGTTGCGCATTGTTGATCGTCGCCTCGATCTTGCCGCGATGGCGAACGATGCCTGCATCGCCGAGCAGGCGCTCGACATCGCGCGAAGTGAAGCGCGCCACGCGGTCGATATCGAAATTGCAAAAGGCGGCGCGAAAATTGTCGCGCTTGTTCAGAATCGTGCGCCAGCTGAGTCCGGACTGAAAACTTTCGAGGCTCAGCTTCTCGAACAGGTGGCGATCGTCACCGACCGGAAATCCCCATTCGGTGTCGTGATAGTCGAGATACTCCGGGGTGGCGGCGCACCAGTGGCAGCGCAACTTGCCATCGGGACCTGCGATTGTGGCAGCCATGCAGCCTGCTCCTGAGAAGTAGCGTGGGACCGGTCAGCGGCCGCGCCTGAAAAGCACAAGATTCCGACCGGATAAACCCCGATAATAGCGGCCAACTCGTTTTGCTCGCCATTCTGGTAATCCTCCCATGGAAATCAAGGTCAACTTTCTCGACAACTTTCGCCTCGAAGCCAGGTTCGATGACTTCACGGTGGTGTCCGATCAACCCATCCGCTACAAGGGCGATGGATCGGCACCGGGTCCGTTCGATTACTTTCTGGCGTCATCGGCATTGTGTGCGGCTTACTTCGTGAAGCTGTACTGCGAAACCCGCAATATTCCCACCGATAACATTCGCCTGTCGCAGAACAACATTGTCGATCCGGAAAACCGCTACAACCAGATTTTCAAGATTCAGGTCGAGTTGCCAGCGGATATTTCCGCCAAGGACCGCCAGGGCATTCTGCGCTCCATCGACCGCTGTACCGTGAAGAAGGTGGTGCAGGCCGGACCCGAGTTTGTGATTGAAGAAGTCGAGAATCTTGATGCTGATGCTCAAGCGTTGCTGATGCCGGGTCAGAATTCGAGAGCGACGTCAGACACAAGCACCTACATCGCGGGCAAGGATCTGCCGCTGGAGAAAACCATCGCCAATATGTCGGGAATTCTGGCGAGCCTTGGCATGAAGATTGAAATCGCTTCGTGGCGCAATATCGTTCCCAATGTCTGGTCGCTGCATATCCGCGATGCGCACTCGCCGATGTGTTTTACCAACGGCAAGGGCTCGACCAAGGAGAGCGCATTGGCGTCGGCGCTGGGTGAATTTATCGAACGACTGAATTGCAATCATTTCTACAACCATCAGTTCTGGGGCGAAGAGATCGCCAGCGCGGCGTTTGTGCATTACCCGAACGAGCGCTGGTTCAAGCCGGGTCCTGACGATGCGCTGCCGGCAGAAATTCTCGACGAGCACTGCCTGCAGGTTTACAACCCCGATGGCGAGTTGCGCGGCTCGCATCTGGTCGACACCAACTCCGGCACTGTGCAGCGCGGCATCTGTTCGCTGCCGTATGTGCGCCAGTCGGATGGCGAGGTGGTCTACTTCCCGGCCAACCTGATCGACAACCTGTTCCTCAGCAACGGCATGAGTGCCGGCAACACGCTGGCCGAAGCACAGGTGCAATGCCTGTCGGAAATCTTCGAGCGGGCGGTAAAACGCGAAATCCTGGAAGGTGAAATGGCGCTGCCTGATGTGCCGCAGGAAGTGCTGGCGAAATACCCCGGCATTCTGGCCGGTATTCAGGGGCTGGAAGCGCAGGGCTTTCCGGTGCTGGTGAAGGATGCATCGCTGGGCGGCGCGTTCCCGGTGATGTGCGTCACCTTGATGAACCCGCGTACCGGCGGTGTGTTTGCCTCGTTCGGCGCACACCCAAGCCTTGAGGTGGCACTCGAACGCAGCCTGACGGAATTGCTGCAGGGTCGCAGTTTTGAAGGCTTGAATGATTTACCTCAGCCCACCTTTCAAAGCAACGCGGTGACCGAGCCGAATAACTTTGTTGAGCACTTCATCGATTCCAGCGGCGTGGTGTCGTGGCGCTTCTTCAGCGCCAAAGCCGATTTCGATTTTGTCGAGTGGGACTTTACTAGTAACAGAGAGTCTGGCCAGGGTGAAAACTCCAATGCCGAGGAGGCCGCGACGTTGTTCGGCATTCTCGAGGAGATGGGCAACGAGGTGTACATGGCGGTGTATGACCATTTGGGCGCACCGGCCTGCCGCATTCTGGTGCCGGATTATTCGGAAATTTATCCGGTGGAGGATTTGATCTGGGATAACACCAACAAGGCACTGCTGTTCCGCGCCGATATCCTGAACCTGCATCGCCTGGACGATGCCTGCCTGAAAACGCTGGTTGAACGCCTGGAAGAGAGTGAGCTGGACGATTACACCGACATCACCACACTGATCGGCATCGAGTTTGACGACAATACGGTCTGGGGCCAGTTGACGATTCTGGAGTTGAAGCTGCTGATCAATCTTGCCTTGCAGCGCTTCGAAGAGGCGAAGGAGCAGGTGGAGACCTTCCTGCAGTACAACGACAACACGGTCGAGCGCGGACTGTTTTATCAGGCCTTGAACGTGGTGCTGGAGGTGCTGCTGGACAACGACCTGGAGCTTGACGATTACGAGGGAAATTTCCGCCGCATGTTTGGCAGCCCGCGGATGGACGCGGTGATGGGCTCCGTGGACGGCAGCGTGCGCTTCTTCGGCTTGACGCCTACAAGCATGAAAATGGAGGGGCTCGACAGGCACCAGCGCCTGCTCGACAGCTACAGAAAACTGCACATGGCGCGGGCCAATGTGGCAGCGTTGTGATCAGCGTGGGCATGTTGGCCAAGATCCAGCGGATGCATTTCCGCGACAAAGTCCTTGTACGTGAAATTGCACGTCGCACGGGTTATCGAGGCAGCAAAAGATCATCTGTTAACCTGGCGACCCACCAAAGAAGTGCCAAGCTCCATTTTTAGCACGCCATCCAAAGCATTGCTGCGCAAGCTGACCACTCCACCACAGGAGGTTGCGATGTTGAAAATTCAGGTCTACCGCTTCAACCCGGAGATTGATCATTCGCCACGCATGCAAGCTTGTGAGCTGGATACTGCCGGGCGCGATTTAATGGTTCTAGACGTGCTGGAACGACTCAAACACGACGACCCCAGTCTTGTGTATCGCCGCTCCTGTCGTGAAGGTGTATGCGGTTCGGATGGAATGAATATCAACGGAAAGAACGGTCTCGCCTGTACCACACGACTCTCTGAAGCAATGAAGGACGGAGACACTCTCATACTGCGACCGTTGACAGGTATGCCCGTCATCCGCGACCTGGTGGTCGATATGAACTTGTTTTATCGACAGTATAAAAAAGTTCGCCCCTGGCTGATCAACGATGAACCCGTGCCGGCAATCGAGCGCCTGCAATCACCGGAAGATCGGGCACGTCTCGATGGTTTGTATGAATGCATTCTGTGCGCCTGCTGCACATCCGGTTGTCCATCCTGGTGGTGGAATCCCGATAGTTTTATCGGCCCCGCCGGACTGCTTGCAGCCTCTCGTTTTTTGGAAGATAGCCGCGACACTGTCACCGATGAACGACTAGAGGCTCTGCGCGATCCCTTTAGCGTATTTCGCTGCCGGCAAATTCAGAATTGCACGTGGGTATGCCCGAAGAAGCTCAATCCGATGCGGGCAATCGGCACTATTCGTACGCGCTTGTTAAAACACTCCTGTTGAGCCGGGTTTACGCCACCGTTGAATATGCAGCTGACCTATCGGTTTACACGAACTCAAACTCGCTCGAACAGCGCCGCAATCCCCTGCCCACCGCCGATGCACATCGTCGCCACCGCATAACGACCGTTGACACGCTGCAGTTCATACAGCGCCTTGATCGCGATGATGGCGCCGCTGGCGCCGATCGGGTGGCCGAGCGAAATACCGGAGCCGTTCGGATTGACCTTCTCCGGTGGCAGCTCCAGATCGTTGACCACCGCCAGCGCCTGCGCGGCGAATGCCTCGTTGACCTCCCACACATCGATGTCGGCCACCGACAGGCCGGCGTCGGCCAGCAGTTTGCGCGTCGCCGGCACCGGGCCGATGCCCATGTACATCGGATCGACGCCGGCCCACGCATAGCCGGCCAGTTTCGCCAGCGGTTTCAGCCCGCGCTGCTCCGCCTCGCCGCGCTCCATCAGCACCAGTGCGGCGGCGGCGTCGTTGATGCCGGAGGCATTGCCGGCCGTGACCGTGCCGCCCTCTTTCTTGAACGCGGGTTTCAGCTTGCTCATATCTTGCGGGCAGGCGTTGAAACGGACGTGTTCGTCGGTGTCGATGATGTGGTGGTCCCTTTTCTTCGACTCGACCGGCACGATCTGCGCCTTGAAATGCCCCGCCTCGATCGCCGCCTGCGCGCGCCGGTGCGATTCGAGCGCCAGCGCATCCTGCTGCTCGCGCGTGATCTGCCACTTCTCCGCCACCGCTTCGGCGGTCATGCCCATGTGGCAGAGGTTGACAGGGCAGGTCAGCGCGCCGATCACCATGTCGAGCGCCTTGACGTCGCCACGGCGCGCGCCCCAGCGCAGGGCCGGCATCAAATATCCACCGTGGCTCATCGACTCGGCACCGCCGCTCACCGCCGCCGTGCAGACACCGAGTTCGATCTGCTGCGCGGCGGAGATGATCGCCTGCAGGCCGGAGCCGCACAGGCGGTTGACTGTCAGCGCCGGCACCGTCTCCGGCAGCCCCGCCTTCAGCACCACGGCGCGCGCCAGGTACATGTCGGCCGGCTCGGTGTGGATGACGTGGCCAAACACGGCGTGACCGATGGCATCGGGTTCGACGCCGCTGCGCGCCATCGCCTCGCGCAGTGCAAAGGTGCCAAGCTCGATTGGCGTGAACTCCTTCAACGCGCCGTTGTAATCGCCGATCGCGGTGCGCACGGCGCTGACGACGACAACCTCTTTACGTACCACTTCGCTGGGTTGCATGGACGAGCCCTCCTTTCGGGCAGGTACGGTAGGGGGCACGCACTAAAAGCGGGCCAAAGCGACTTCCGGTGAGCGACCACCACTCAATACTCTCCGACATGCAACAGCCGAACCGTCTGGCTTTCCACGTTCGCGCTGTCGGCAGCGGTGCGGCCGGCGCTGAGCCAGTAACCGAGCAGCGCGCCGAGGCCCAGCGCGATGACGCAGATGATCAGCGTCAGCACTTTTTTCATATCGATCCTCCCGAACGTGCATCGGGCGCTCAGTCGCGCACCCGCAGCAGCCCCTGATACATCTGCATCTGACAGGTGAAGCGGAAGTCGCCGCTGCGCTCCGCTTTCAGCACGATGTCGCGCGTGCCATTCAGGGGCAGCGTCTCGCTGATGTCGAGGCCGTGGAACACCACCTGCTCGGCGCAAGGGGAGGCGTCGCGGCGACGAAAGCGCAGCGTCACCACCTCGCCGCGTTTCACATCGACCACCGCCGGCGTGTAGACGCCATTGGCCACGTCGATCTCGACAACGCCGCTGCGCAGTGCCTGTGCGCGCGGCTTCCAGACCCAGAACCACCAGACGATGGCGATGATCAGCAACAAACCGATGCCATTGACGATCACGGTACTCATCATTTTTCAGCTCCTCCTGCGCCGGTGCGCAGCAGCCGCAAGCGGTTGGCGTTGGCGACGACGGTGACCGACGACAGCGACATCGCCGCGCCGGCGATGACCGGGCTCAACAGCCAGCCGAACAGCGGGTAGAGCGCGCCGGCCGCGACCGGAATGCCGAGCGCGTTGTAGATGAAGGCGCCGAACAGGTTCTGGCGGATGTTGCGCAGCGTCGCGCGCGACACGGCGATGGCATCGGCGACGCCGTGCAGCGAGCTGCGCAGCAGCGCGATATCGGCGCTCTCGATGGCGACATCGGTGCCACCGCCGATGGCGAAGCCGACATCGGCCGCCGCCAGCGCCGGCGCGTCGTTGATGCCATCGCCGACCATCGCCACCTTCTTGCCCTCGGCGCGCAGCTTCTCGATCTGCTGCGCCTTCTGTTCAGGCAATACCTCGGCGAGCACATCGGTGATGCCAACCTGCGCGGCGATGGCGCGCGCCGACGCTTCGACATCGCCGGTCAACATGACGACGTTGATGCCCTCCTTCTGCAGCCGTGCAATCGCCGCGCGCGAATCGTCGCGAATACGATCGGCAATACCGATGACACCGCGCGCCTCGCCGTCGACGGCAATCAACAGTGGCGTACCGGCGCGCTGCTCAATGTCGGCGATCGCCTGGTCGAGCAACGACAACTCGACACCACACTGCTGCAGCCAGCGGCGATTGCCGATCCGCACGCGCCGGTTGTCGACAACGCCTTCGACACCCTGACCGTTATGCGCCTCGAACTGACTGGCCTCGGAGAGCGGCAATTGGCGCTCGCGCGCTGTGCGCACCACGGCATCGGCCAGCGGATGTTCGGAGTGGCGCTCGACCGCAGCCGCGAGCTGCAGCAACTCATCGTCGCTGCCCTGCAGCGCGGCGATCGATATCACGGCCGGCTTGCCTTCGGTGATGGTGCCAGTCTTGTCGAGCACGACGGTGTCGAGCGCGCTGGCGTTCTGCAGCGCATCGCCTCGACGGATCAGCGCGCCGAACTCGGCCGCCTTGCCGACGCCGACCATCACCGACAGCGGCGTCGCCAGGCCGAGCGCGCACGGGCAGGCGATGATCAGCACCGTGGTCGCCGCCACCAGCATGTGCGCCAGCGCCGGCTGCGGCCCGAGGTTGTACCAGGCCAGCGCGGCTATCACCGCGATGATCAATACCGCTGGCACAAATACGGCCGAGATCGCATCGGCGAGACGGCCGATCGGCGGTTTGCTGCCCTGCGCCTTGCGCACCAGCTCGATGATGCGCGCCAGCGCGGTGTCGCGGCCAACCTTGTCGACGCGGTAGAGCAAACTGCCGCGCTGGTTCAGCGTGCCGGCGCTGACGCGATCGCCCGCGCCCTTGCGCACCGGCATCGGCTCGCCGGTCAGCATCGATTCGTCGACATGGCTATCGCCGGATTCGACGATGCCGTCGACGGCAATGCGATCGCCGGGCCGCGCGCGCAGCAGATCGCCGCGCCGCACCTGCGCCACCGGCAATTCGGCTTCACCGTTTTCACGCACGACAAGCGCCGCCTGCGGGCGCAGGTCGAGCAGCCGGCGAATGGCCTGCGACGTTTTGCCGCGCGCGCGAATCTCCAGCGCGAGGCCGAGATTGATCAGGCCGATGATCATCGCGCTCGCCTCGAAATAGACATGGCGTGTCGCCTCCGGCAACCACTGCGGCGCGATCACGACCACCATCGAGTAGAGCCAGGCCGCACCGGTGCCGAGCGCGATCAGCGTGTCCATCGTCGCGTTGTGCTGCCGAAACGCGCGCCACGCGCCGCTGAAGAAGTGACCGCCGCTGACGATCAGCAGCACCAGCGTCAGCACGCCGATCGCGCCCCACGCCCACTGCGACGGCGTGCCCGGCATCACCATCATGTCGCCGCCGAGCATGCCCCACAGCATCAGCGGTGCGCCGAGCGCGAGGCCGAGCACGCAGTCGCGCAGCAGTTTTCGATAGTGCGCCTGTTCGGCGGCATCGCGCTCGCTGTCGTCGCCATCGGCATAAATCGGCTCGGCGTCGTAACCGGCGGCGCGCACGGCAGCGATCAACGCGTCGACATCGACATCACCGTCGACCTGCGCGCTGCGGTCGGCGAAATTCATCTCGGCACGCATCACGCCGGGCACGGCACTCAGCGCCTTCTCTATTTTGTTGACGCAGGCCGCACAGCGCGCACCGCTGATGGCCAGTGCCCGAGTCTCAGCGGTCATGGCAGCGCTCCTCGCGGGAATCGCCGCGCTGCCAGTGCTCGATCAGGTGGCAGATGGTCTGACCATCCGGTACGCCATCGGGCAGCTGCTGCCATTGCCCCAACGCCTCGCGCATGCGGTCGCGCAAGGCGATCAGTTCGGCGATGCGTTGTTCGACGTCGGTCAGCCGCGACTGAAACAGATCGCGCACCAGCGGACAGGGCGATTGATGGCGGTCGGCCTGCTGCAGGATCTCGGCGACCTCACCGAGGCTCAGACCCAGATCGCGGGCGCGCCGCGCAAAGCGCAGCCGCTGCAGGTCGCTGTCGGAATAGCGCTGATAGCCATTGTCGGGATCGCGGCCGGGATGCAGCAGACCGCTGCGGGTGTAGTGACGCACGGTGTCGGCCGAAACGCCGGCGGCGCGGGCGATGTCGATCACTTTCATCGAAGAACTCCTCCAACCGATGAGGCACATGGGGATGGAGTCTAAAACCTGTGGGCAACACAAAGGTCAAGCGCAAAAAAAACGGCACCCTTGTGAGGTGCCGCCAAACATTGGAGATGCTGAATGAACCAGGTGCGGCCGTGAATCGCCCCTGGCCTGTCCCCGACCATGGCTGGACGGGACGAGGGGCATCGTACCTGCATCGATTATCAAATGCAAATACTTCTCATTAATTTTTTGCCGGGCTGCCTGACGGCCCGTTCCGGTCAGCTGCCGCGCGGCGTCCGCTCCTTGTTGACCGCCACGTAGATCTCGCGCAGGAAGCAGAGCAGCGCCACGATCAGCACCACCATCGCCAGGATGAACAGCCCCGCCACCACCAGGCCGACCCGGATCTCGACCATGCCGCCGACGAACAGCGCGGCGATCACCAGGCAGACCAGCAGCGCGCACACCGTGCACAGCGTGATGGCGCGGTTGATCCAGCGCTTGCGTTCGACCAGCCGTGTCAGCTCGACCCGCATCAGCATCAGCTCGTTGACCGGCGCCGAACTGAGCCCGCTCTCCAGGTGGCGCGCGCGATCGACGATGCGACCGAGACGACCGGCCAGCACCGACAGCAGCGCGCCGATACCGGTCAACAAGAAGACCGGCGCTACCGACAGCTGGATGATGTGCGCGATCGAGGAGGTGGTGATATCCGCAGCCATTGTTCAGGGGTTCCGGTCAGGCAAGTGCCGACAAGTGTAGGCGACGGCTGCGGGCCGAAACCGGTCTGCTAGTATGGCCGGCCCTTTTTGCCCGCCATGAGTCCGCCGTGGAAGCCCTTCTCTCCTCGACCCTTGCCGTCGCCATCGCCGAGATCGGCGACAAAACCCAGCTGCTGTCGCTGTTCCTCGTCTCCCGTTTTGCCGGCGTCCGCAACGCCTGGCTGATCGTCGCCGGCATCGTCGCCGCCACGCTGGTCAACCACGCGCTGTCGGCCTGGCTCGGCGCCTGGCTGGCCACGGCGATTCCGGCGCAGTGGCTGAAGTGGCTGGTCGGCAGCTCGTTCATCGCCATCGGCGCCTGGCTGCTGATTCCGGACAAGGACGACGACAGCGAATCGGGGCTGCTGCGCTACGGCGCCTTCGTCGCCACGCTGGTGCTGTTCTTCATCGCCGAGATCGGCGACAAGACACAGATCGCCACCGTCGTGCTGGCGGCGAAATACAGCGCCACCGCCATGGTCGTCATCGGCACCACGCTCGGCATGCTGCTCGCCAATGTGCCGGTGATCGTCGCCGGCAGCTGGATCATGGAGCGCGTGCCGCTGGCGTGGACACGGCGCGCGGCGTTCGTGCTGTTCGTGGTGCTGGGCGTAGCGACAATTGTCGCTGGCTAGTTGAACGATCAGCGCAGTGCTCGCGGCCGCACCCAGACCCACGCCGCCAACACCAGCGCGCCGAACAGCGTGTAGAGCAGCGCGAACATCCAGACGGGCGCGTCAAAGAAAATCAGCGCGTGCAGCCAGTGCGCGATGAAGGCGCCGTCGTAGGTCGCATCGCCGGCCTGCCGGCGCAGCCACATTTCCAGTGTCGTCAGCGGACAGAGCGCACCAAACCACGCCTGCAACACCACCACGCCGATCGCCAGCAGATGCAGCCAGCGCAGCCATGGATTGCGCACCCATCGCCAGCCGCGCAGACCGCCCGCGATGACCAGAATCAATGTGCCGACAATGAACAGCACGATGCCGGCGTGCAGCAACAACACGGCATCGGCCAGCAGTCGGTAGATGAGAGGCGTCATTCAGACTCCCGCGTGTGCTGGACCCTCGTCATTCTGCGCGCAGCGAAGCGCAGTCGCAGAATCCATCCAATGTCGTGTGGATTCCGCGACTGCGCGCGGAATGACAGACGCTGGACTCAAGAATTTTCCTAGTGATCGCGGCAACGCTCTGACGGCAGTTCGAACTCGATCGTCGTGTGCGCCAGCTCGAACGGCTCCAGCAGTTCATGGATGTCTTGCTTCAGTTTCAGCTGCTGCGTGTTGTCGAGTTCAGCCGCCAGCGTCAGGTGCGCGGTCAGCACATGGTGCTCGCCATCGAGCGACCACAGGTGCAGGTGATGGCTGCCGCTGACGCCGTCGAGCGCCTCCAGCGCGCTGCGGATGCGCCCGGTCAGCGCGTGATCCGGCGACACCTGTAAAAACAGTTTCAGCGTCACGCGCAGGTTGCGCACGACGTTGATCAGGATGAACAGCGTGACGCCGAGGCTCAGCAGCGGGTCGATCAGTGCCCAGCCAGTGAAATGCATCACCACCGCGCCGACCAGCACCGCCGCCCAGCCCAGCGTGTCCTCGATCAGGTGCCAGCTCATCATCTTTTCGTTCTGGCTGGCACCGGCGCTGAGCCGGAACGCGGCGATGCCGTTCACCGTCACACCGAGCAGCGCCAGCCCCAGCATGCCGCCGGTGTGCGGCAGCTCCGGCGCCCACAGCCGCGGAATCGCCTGCATCAGTATCCAGATCGAACCGATGGTCAGGATCAGGCCGTTGACCAGCGCACTGAGCAGCGACAACCGCCGGTAGCCGTAGGTGAAGCGCGCATCCGGCGCCCGCTCCGACAGCTTGCTCGCGCCCCAGCCAAAACCGATCGCCAGCGTGTCGCCGAGGTCGTGCACCGCATCCGAGATGATCGCGATGCTGTTGGTCAGCACGCCGCCGACCAGTTCGATCAGCGTGAAGATGAAGTTGAGCCAGAAGGCGAAGCCGATGCGCTCACTCGCGCTGTAGTGATGATGGTGGTGACCACCGCCCGCGCGCTTCGGTGCGTGATCGTGATCGTGATCGGCGTGAGTATGCGGAGCGTGGTCTTTGCCCATGATCCCTACATCGCAAAAGTGGCCAACAGCAGAAGCGGCTTTGTGTCAGCCACCCGTAACTGCGGCATTGTTTCAGCCGCCCGCGACAGCGGCAAACACCACTGATGGCCGGCTGTTCACATCTGAACAAAATGGCTACTATCTGTTCACTTGCATCACTTCGCGGGACTTTCGATGACAACGGCCACCGGCACGTCACGCACATCCGCCGCCGCACCTGACCCCTCCGAGCTGGGCCGCGTCGGCGCCAAGCTGTTCTTCGCCATCGCCGACGAATGGCAGCTGACGCAGGAGCAGCGCAGCCGGCTGGCAGGCGTCGGCCGCACCACGCTGCACAACTGGCGCCGCAAGGTCGATGCCGGTGAAGCGCTGCCGCTGCCGGCCGACACGCTGGAACGCCTCTCTTATATAAGCGGTATCTACAAGGCGCTGCAGATCCTGCTGCCGACTCGCCAGCAGTGGGCCGAGTGGGTACGCCGCCCGAACCGCGACTTCGGCGGCCAGAGCGCGCTCGACCGCATGCTCGGCGGCCAGGTGGTAGACCTTGCCGATGTGCGCCGCTATCTCGACGCACAACGTGGTGAATAACAATGCGGCTGACCGTCTCCAGAATTCGACTGCTTCAAGGATCGCCATGACCAACGCCATCGAACCCACTTCGAAGTTCTTCCACTCGCAGGGACTGAAACTGCACTACCTCGACTGGGGCAACGACAGCGCGCCGGTGCTGATCTTCGTGCACGGCATGCAGGATCACGCGCGCAGCTGGGACTGGTGCGCGCGCGCATTGCGCGACCAGTGGCATGTCATCGCGCTCGACCTGCGCGGCCACGGCGACAGCGACTGGTCACCCGACGGCGCGTATCTGAGCCCCTATCATCTGCTCGACTTCACCGATCTGGTCGATGCACTCGGCGTCGAACAGGTCTCCATCGTCGCCCACTCGTTCGGCGGCAACCCGACCGCACGCTTCGCCGCGCTCTATCCACAGCGCGTGCGCAAGCTGGTATTGGTCGATGCGATGGGGCCGACCGCGCCGGTCATCGCACGCTGGGACGAGATTGGCCCGATCGGCCGCACCCGCGACTGGCTGGAGAAGAAGCGCAAGCTCGCCGCCGGCACACCGCGTCGCATGGCCGCCGTCGACGACGCCATGGAGCGCATGGCGAAAGCCAACAAGGCGCTCTCCGACGCACAGGCACGCCACCTCGCCACCCACGGCGTGCGCCGTTTCGACGACGGCTACAGCTGGAAGTACGACCCGCTGTTCGGCACCTTCCTGCCCGAGGATTTCGCCATCGACCTCGCCCACTTCTGGCGCGAGATCAACGCGCCCACCCTGATCTGCTGGGGCCCGCAAAGCTGGACCACCAACCCCGCCACCGATGGCCGCTCACTCCACTTCCCCAACCACAAAAATCTCACCTTCGAAAACGCCGGCCACTGGATTCACCACGACCAGCTCGACGCCTTCGTCGCAGCCCTGAACGATTTTCTATAAACACAGAAACAGACCGAGCGACACGGATGCCGAAACCAAACAACGCCGCACCACCGCTATCGCAGATCGACGGCCTGCAATACCGGCTGGTGCCTAGCCAGTTCCCGCCGATCCGCCTGTTCGAGCATCTGCTCGACCCCGCCGAACTCGATGCGGCCTATGCACTGGAAGCGCTGACCAACCCGCGCCTGCGCGATGAAGCCGGCGATATTCGTCTGGTGCCACCGGAAGAGCGCGTGGTCGGCCCCGGCTCGTCGGTGGTGATGGCGGCGTTTACGCACATCGGTTTTCCAAGTCGCTTCACCGATGGCAGTTATGGCGTCTACTACGCCGGGTTGTCGCTGGATGTTGCCATCACTGAAACGATCTATCACCGCGAGCGATTTCTTTCAGCGACCAATGAACCGCCCTGCACGGTGACGCTACGCTGTTACACCAGCCGGCTGACGCAGCCGTTGCACGATGTTCGTGGTGATGCGTTCGATAAACTGCATGATCCGGATGACTACAGTCCTTCGCAGAAGTTTGGGAAAGAGCTGCGCGAGCAGGCGTCGTGGGGAGTGCACTATCGGTCTGTGCGAAAGAGTGGTGGCGAGTGCGTAGCGATCTTTCGACCGAAGGCGCTGAAGGGTGTCAGGCAGGGGGCTCATTATGCGTATGTCTGGGATGGAAAAACGGTTAGGGATGTGCTGTTAACTAAACGGGTTAATATTGAAAAGTAAAAGAAATGAGTCGCACCAAAGTCTGGACCAAATCAATGGATTACCATAAGACTCACCAAGCCCTCTGAACATCGCTAGCTGAGAATAGTTTTGATCCCAATTTTTGACCACTTGCCAGGAGAGCACTCATGACGAAAATAGTAAGCATCATCAATCTAAAAGGTGGCGTGGCCAAAACCACCACAACCGTTCAGCTAGCAGAATGCCTTGTATCAGAGTATGGAAAAAAGGTTTTGGTAATTGACCTTGATCCGCAAACAAATTCGACAATCGCACTAATTGATGAAGAGCGTTGGGAGAATCTCGACAATGAAGGAAATACACTTTTTCAGCTATTCAGTGACAAACTGGATAACACAAATATCTTTACTCTTTCATCGGCAATCCAGAAAGGTGTTTCAAATTTAAAGCTGAAAAACCTTGACCTATTAGCATCAAGCATTCGTTTTATTGATATTCAAGACAGAATAGTAGATATCCCGTCAAAAGTTGGGTACTCATTGAATCCAATGGAAGTCCTGAGCAGTGCAATTCACCCAACGCTGATCGCATATGACTACGTTCTAATTGATTGCCCACCAAATCTTGGATTTATCACGAGAAACGGTATAGAAATCAGCGACTATTACCTGATACCTAGCATTCCAGACACCCTTTCGACGTACGGTATCCCGCAAATTGTCAAAACTATCGATCAATTTACGAAACAGCGCCCACTGAAGATTAAGTGCCTTGGCCTTGTAATCACAAAATACGATAGCAGGTCTGTCTCCCATGAGCGCGGCAAGCGAAATCTTCCTATCCGATTTAAGAGAATATTCGAAGAGCTAAGCCTAGATGCACCAAGTATCTTCACAACAGTAATGCCGCAAGCAAACGCAACATCAGAAGCCATGGAGTTTACAAACACGCCAAGTACATTCAAGCAAAAATACGGCAGATCAAAGTCCGGCGATCGCTATCTTTATGAATACGTGGAGGACATGACCCGTGAATTCATCAACAAAACAAAATAACCCGACAACAAAAAACCTCAAAGCAGCCCTTAAAGCATTTTTTGAAGCAATTGTCGAAGAGGCATCTGAAAACCCTTCGTTCATGGCCAAACTGGAGAATATTTTCACACCCTCATCAGCAGACAATCCAAGCCAAAAAAAGGAATCCAGTCCACAGAAATCCGTTCTGAATATTTTGGAAATTCTCCATGAAAGCGGAGAGAACGGACTCAAGGAGAGGCTGGATTCCCTCACCACAAACGATTTGATCAAGCTGTGCTCCCAAGAAAGCGTTCGTAAGCCCAAGGATGCAAAGAGTCTTGAGAGAAGCGAGCTCGTCGAACTTTTAGTACAAGTAGCTATTAATCGCATAAAGCAGGGAAACTCCTTCATCAAAAGAAGCTAGCCGCATATACGCAAGCAAATAGGTTGGGCTGAGCCTGCGAAGCCCAACAGGATGAAATGAGGGCGCGGCAAAATGTTGAGCTTCGCAAGCTCAGCCCAACCTACGACGGGTATAGCTCACCATGCCAACCGACGACTTCAACCTCTCCCGCTTCATCGACGCACAGCAACAGAGCTACGCGTCGGCGCTCGCCGAACTGAAACGCGGAAGAAAAGAGTCGCACTGGATCTGGTATATCCTGCCGCAGTTGAAAGGTCTCGGTCGCAGTCATTTTTCCCAGCTTTACGGCATTTCCGATCTCACCGAGGCGCGCGCCTATGTCGCACATCCTGTTTTGGGACCGCGCCTGATCGAATGTATCGAAACGCTAATGAATCACCGCGAAGCGTCGGCGGAAGCGATGCTCGGCGCCGTCGATGCGCTGAAATTTCGCTCCTGCCTGACACTGTTCTCACAGGCCGCGCCATCGGTATCTCTATTCACCACTGCGCTCGATCAGTTCTTTGCAGGACAGCCCGACCCAAAGACGATCAGCCTTCTGCAAGCAGAAGCTGATGAGACCAGGGCCGACAGCGGCAAACTCCTTTAAAGTGGCATACCGCAAGGCTATTCATACTTCGCTGCCGGCTCGACATCTCTGACCGGCCCAACCTGACATTAGCCCCCCAACTCAAGCAGAAAGATATGGCACTGATCGGACGAATGAACTCCATGGAAGTCGTGAAGCACACCGACTTCGGGCTCTACCTCGATGGCGGACACGACGGCGAAATCCTGTTGCCGCGCCGCTACATCCCCAAGGATGAGCCGAGCGAGGTGGGCGACTGGCTGAATGTCTTCGTCTACTTCGACAGCGAGGACAAGCTGATCGCGACGACGCTGACACCAAAAGTGCAGGTCGGCGGTTTCGCCAGCCTGAAGGTGGTCGACATCAACAACACCGGCCTGTTTCTCGACTGGGGCTTGCCGAAGGATTTGCTGCTGCCGCATTCGGAAGAGAAACGCCAATTGCAGATCGGCAATTACTGCGTCGTGCATGCCTATCTCGACAAACGCAGCGGACGCATCACCGCCACGGCGCGCCTCGATCGTTATCTGGACAAGGAGCCGGCCAACTATCGACCGGGCCAGGAGGTCGACTTGTTGGTAACACAAGAGACCGACCTCGGCTTCAAGGCGATCATCAACGACAAGCACTGGGGCCTGATCCACAAGAACGAGGTGTTCAAGTTTCTGCGCAGCGGCATGCGTGAAAAGGGCTTCATCAAGGAGCTGCGCGCCGACGGCAAGATCGGCCTCAGCCTGCAGCCGGTCGGACAGCAGGCCACCAGCAGCCTGGCCGAGCAGATCATGGCGAAGCTGCACGAGCGCGGCGGCAGCCTGCCGCTGAGCGACAAGAGTTCGCCGGAGGCAATCGCGGCGATGTTCCGCGTCAGCAAGGGCAACTTCAAGAACGCGATTGGCGGCTTGTACAAGCAGGGGCGCATCGTCATTCACGCCGATCGCATCGAGCTGGTCGGCGACTGAACGCACGCGCAGCATTCGCTGCACGATTCAGCTCACGGTTGGAGCGCGTATCACTTGTCCAGGCTGGGGCGGTATTTCAGCTCAAGGCTGACGAACGGTCCGGAGCTGGCATCGAGATCGACATCCTCCAACTCTTCGCCTTCCCAGCGAAATCCCCGCAGCCCGCCGATACCCGCCTCCGCGCCAAGCCAGAAGTTGCCGGTGAAGCGATATTCGACGCCGAGGCCGAGATCCCAGGCATCCATGTTCAGCACCGCATCGCCGCTCTTCGGCGAGATCGACCATGAAGCGCCAGAAGGCGATGCGCCAAAGCGGAACAACCAACGCTCGGTCGGCGCGTAGAGCACCGCCGGCCACGGCATGATCGCGCTGAGGGTCCAGTGCCGGTTGAGCGCCCACGACGCGCCGAGATAGGGAATGTAGATTTCACTGTCAGTGGTGATATCGACATAGGCGCCGAACGCCCACCAGACATCGTCGTTCTGCACATAGCGGGTAAACGCGCCGCCCATGTATTGCCAGTTCCAGTCGCTGTTGCCGAGATCGCTGTGATGCCCCAGCGGCATCACGAAACCCGCCACCTGCCAGCGCGGATCGACCTGTCGCAGCCAGCCGATCGGCAGGCCGAAACTCTGGACGTCGAAATCCCCCAATGCGCCATCGACATCGAAATTCGAACTGCTGAGGTATTCGCCGATCACCAGCAGGTCGCGCTTGCCGATCACCAGCGGTAGCCCGGCCGCCTGCGACACCGTATCGACGTCATATTCGAATGACTCGCCGCGATCGGATGCCTCCACCCTGGCATCGCCGTAATGGCTGCCGCTGAGATAGGCAATGGCGGGGAAGGGAACGTAGGAGGTCGAGCGCTGAAACACGATGTCGCTCTCCTTGAACGCTTCGAGCTGGTTCTGCAGCGGATTCGCCTGCAGAACCTGCGCGGCGATCAGCAGCATGCAACCGGCTAGAATGGCCAGCGCAAGCCGAGGCGACTGTGTGTATTTCACGAGGCACTTCTCCCTGTGTGGCAGACGAGCAGGTGCGCAACCTTGCAACTGGATGCGCGATACAACCATTGCTGCGGCGGTCGTGTCGATACCCGACCGTGGCGCCGGACATCGTCCGGTATAAGGTTGGCGTCCGGCTACCGCATCGACCATCACCCCATTGGGCCACGGGAATCGCAATGCCATGTTTGAGCTGAAAACCATCGCACTGTTTGTCGCGACCGCCGTCACTGAAATTGTCGGCTGCTATCTGCCCTATCTGTGGCTGCGGGAGGGCAGGAGCATCTGGCTGCTGTTGCCGGCGGCGCTGAGTCTTGCGCTGTTCGCCTGGCTGCTGTCGCTGCACCCGACCGCAGCGGGCCGCGTCTATGCAGCGTATGGCGGCGTCTACATCGCCATGGCGATCCTGTGGCTCTGGCTCGTCGACGGGATAAAACCGACAGCGTGGGATCTGGCCGGCTCTGCCGTCGCGCTGGTCGGCATGGGCATCATCATGTTTGCGCCGAGGGGTGCATGACATGAACAACCTGCTGCAAACCTCGTGGCATCGCTGCTGGTCGGGACTGAACGCGACGGGCGATGGTTCTGTATTGATGCAGCGGCTGGTGGCGGCGCATGAAGAGCCGCAGCGGAAATATCACACCGTCCAGCACCTCGGCGAATGTCTTGCGCTGCTGGAGCAGAATCTCGACCTGGCCGTCGACGCGGCGGAAGTGGGCATGGCGCTCTGGTTTCACGACGCCATCTACAACGTCAGGGCCAGCGACAACGAGGCGAAGAGCGCGCAGTGGGCTGCGTCGGAATTGACAGCGGCGGGTGTAGCGCCGGAGAGGATCGCGCACATCGAGCAGCATATTCTCGCCACCCGTCACGCCGCGCTTGCCGAAGGCACGGATCAGCAGCTGCTGGTCGATATCGATCTGGCGATTCTCGGCGCGCCGCGCCCGCGCTTCGAGGAGTACGAGAGGCAGGTGCGCGCCGAATATGGCTGGGTGCCGGAATTCCTGTTCCGGCGCACGCGGCGCGGCATTCTGCGGGAGTTCCTGGCGCGCGATCCGATCTACAACACGCACAGGTTTCGCGAAACGCGCGAGGCGCAGGCGCGCGACAATCTGGCGTGGTCACTGGCGCAGCTGGGCATTTGAGACCAGACACGGCAGGGCGATCGACGCCCTCGCCCGGCAGCCCGACAGACTCAGATATCCGACAGGTAGCGAACGCCGGTCATCTCTTCGGACAGCGCCCACAGCTGCTTCGCCAGCTCGGCTTTTTTCGCCACCGGGTTGATGCGTGCCCTGCCGACTTTCTTGCTGGCAACTTCCAGCAGACCTCTCGGGCCATAGTAGTCACCGCCCTGCACACCAGCCGCCGTTGCCGCGTGAATGATCGGCAGCGCCGCCTGCGGCGGGCGCGGAATCAACGGCTCCAGCTTTTTCTTGCGCCACGCCGCAAACGCGCTCTTCGGCTTCATCGCCGGGCTGTTGGCGTGGATGTTGGTGGCCGCGAAGCCGGGATGGGCGCCGAGCGCGATGATGTTGCTGCCGCTCTTTCGCAGGCGCCGGTTCAACTCCAGCGTGTGGCTCATCATCGCCACCTTGCTGCGACCGTAGCTCTGCCACTCGTCGTAGGGGGTCTTGTCCCAGTTCAGGTCATCGAGTTCGAGCTTGCCGACGCGGTGCATCAGGCTGCCGACATTGACGATGCGCGCCTGGCCGTTTTTGACGAACAGCGGCAGCAGCCGGCCGCTCAGCTCGAAGGCGCCAAGGTAGTTGGTGGCGAGCTGCATTTCACGGCCGACGCTGTTGCGCGCCAGCGGAATGGCGGCGACGCCGGCGTTGTTGATCAGCAGGTCGAGCTGGCCGACCTCCTCGCCGAACTGCTGCACGAAGCGCTGGATCGACGCCGGCTCGGAGATGTCGAGCGCAATGACCAGCGTGTCGGCATCGGGCACTTCGGCGAGCAGCTCGTCCTGCGCCTTGTTCGCCTTGTCGACACTGCGGCACGCCATGACAACGCGCGCGCCCTGACGGGCGAGCGCCAGCGCCGCCTGATAACCGATACCGGCATTCGCTCCCGTAACAACCGCAACTCTCTTCGACACGGAACAGATCTTCCTTTTCAAGACGGACAAAAAACTTGTTCAGATGGAAAGCGCACCCGCGCAATGGCCGCACATCATACAAAAGCAGCAGCGGTCACGGCGCACTTCGGAACGTGCCACTGCTCACTGCAGCGAGTTGATGATGCCGCCATCGCAGCGCAACGCGGCGCCGTTGGTAGCGGCGGCGAGCGGGCTGACCAGATAGGTGGCGAACGCCGCCACCTCGTCCGGCGTCGCGAAGCGCTGCAGCAGCGAACTCGGGCGCGTCTTCTGGAAGAACTCCTGCTCGGCCTGCACCGCGTCGACACCGCTCTCCTTCGCCACGTTGCGAATGAACTCGTCGACCCCTTCGCTGCGGGTCGGACCCGGCAGCAGCGAGTTGACCGTCACCTGCGTGCCGGCGCAGAGCTTGGCCAGCCCGCGCGCCAGCGACACCTGCATGGTCTTGGTGACGCCGTAGTGGATCATCTCGGCAGGCACATCGAACGCCGACTCGCTGGCGATGAACAGGATGCGGCCCCAGTTGCGTTCGAGCAGCTGCGGCAGATAGAAGCGCGACAGCCGCAGGCCGCTCATGAAGTTGGTGTCGATGAAGTGCTGCCAGTCGGCATCGCCAATCTCGGTGAACGACTTCGGCCCGTAGATGCCGAGGTTGTTGATCAGGATGTCGACCTGCGGAAACTGCTGCGTCAGGCGCTCGGCCACCGCTGCCTCGGCCAGATCGCCGACGAAGCCGGCCAGCTTCGCATCGCCGACCTCCTCCCTGATGCGCGCGATGGCCTCGTCGACCCGCGCCTGGCCGCGACCGGTGATGATCACCTCGGCCCCCTCCCGTGCCAGCGTCCTCGCCATCGCGAAGCCGATGCCGAGTGTGGAACCCGTGACGAGAGCGCGCTTGTGCTGGAGCTGCAGATTCATGGAGACCTCCTTGAATACGGGACGAGCGGAGTCTGCATCGAAAGCGGTGGCGACAATGTGACGGCGATGCAGTGCTGGCAACCGGGCCATTATGCTTGCCTCGCTGCCGGTTACGTAACATCCTTTGCCGCCCGCCGATGCCCGCCACTGGCGACAATAACGACAACCAATAACAGGCCTCGACCATGAACATCGAACAGATTCACCCCGAACTGCGCGAAGCAATTCAGCGCTTTCCGAAGATGCCGCTGCACAACCGTTTCTTCGTCACGTTTTTCAAACTGCTCGGCAAGATCATCCCGGGCTCCAAGACCGGCCCCGGCGTCGGCGTCGAGGACCGCAAACTGAAAACCGCCAGCGTGCGCATCTATCGGCCGGAGGGGGCGTTATCGGGGGCGGGCCTGCTGTGGATTCACGGCGGTGGACTGATCATCGGCGGTGCCAAGCTCGACAACCGCACCTGCGGCGCGCTGGCGCGCGACCTGAATCTGGTGGTGGTCTCGGTCGAGTACCGGCTGGCGCCGGAGCATCCGTTTCCCGCCGCCATCGACGACTGTTTCGAGGCGTGGCAGTGGTTCCAGCAATCGGCGCGCGAGCTCGGCGTCGACCCGGCGCGTATTGCCCTCTCGGGGCAGAGCGCCGGCGGTGGCCTGGCTGCCGCGCTGGCTCAACGCGCCCATGATGCCGGCGGCGTGCAACCCGCCGCGCAGGCGCTGTTCTGCCCGATGATCGACGATCGCACGGCGACACGACACGAACTCGACGACATCGCCTACCCGCTGTGGCCGAACCGCAGCAATCGCGCCGGCTGGTCCTGGTATCTCGGTCAACCGGCCGGCGCCGCGAAGCTGCCGCCCTATGCGGCGGCGGCGCGGCGCGAGGATCTGACCGGGCTGCCGCCGGCCTGGATCTCGACCGGCGACATCGAACTGTTCTACGACGAGGACCGCGACTACGCCGAGCGGCTGCAGCAGGCCGGCGTGCCGTGCCAGCTGCATGTATCGCCGGGAGCGCCGCACGGCTTCGAGGTGCTGGTACCCGATGGAGCGCTGACGCAGGCGATGTTTCTGTCGGCCTACCGTTTTCTGAGCGCGGCGCTGGGGCTGAACTTCAACCCGGAGAGCTATTCCTTCGGCGCGAAGAACGCCGCCAGTTGATCTGCGAACGACGCTGGCAACCGCATTTACCTGCATCAATGCAGGTGACTACACTGCCGGCCTCCCTCCTCACCGGAACTCTCTCGTGGCACGACGCACCAAGGCCGAGGCCGAAGCAACCCGGGCAGCGCTGCTCGATGCCGCCGAGTGCGTGTTCATGGAGCAGGGCGTTACCGGCGCCTCGCTGGAGGAGGTGGCGCGCCGCGCCGGGCTGACACGCGGCGCCATCTACTGGCATTTCCGCAACAAGGTCGACCTGTTCAACGCGATGATCGATCGCGTGCGGCTGCCGCTGCGCGACCTGATCAGCGAACTGGAACGCGGCGACAGCGACCCGATCGCGTTGCTGCGCGCGGCGATCCGGCTGCAGCTGCGCAATCTGGCGCAGGACGAACGCAGCCGCCGCGTCTACACCATTCTTTATCACCGCTTCGAACAGACCGGCGAATTCGCCACCGCCAACAGCGAGCGCAGCATCGAGCTGGTGCGCGCGGCGCACCGGACGTTGTGCGAGCTGTTCGAGCGCGCCGAACACCGCGGCCTGCTGCGCACCGGCACGACACCGGCAGTGGCGGCGATCTCGGTGCGACTGTTCCTGAACGGCCTCTATCTCGACTGGCTGCGCGACCCCGATTTCTACGACATCGAACAGTGGGGCATGCGCGCGCTCGACTGCATGCTCAACGGCATGGTCGCCAACCCCGGCGCCGCCACCACCGGAGATCAGCCATGACCATTGCGCGCGGCCGCTACCGCCACTACAAGGGCCAGTTCTACGAGGTGATCGACACCGCCCGCCACAGCGAGACCGAGGAGGAGTTCGTCGTCTACCGCACGCTGTACGGCGATTTCAGCCTGTGGATACGACCGCTGGCGATGTTCACGGAAACGGTCGAGATCGACGGCGTCACGCTGCCGCGCTTCGAGCATGTCGGCGACGTCACTGACGCTGACCGCGCGCCGGACCCGACACCATGAACTGGAACCAGCTGCTGAACGGCAACCGCCTCGGCAAGCGCCCGGCGAAACAGGAGTCGGGGCGCAACGCCTTTCTGCGCGACCACGACAAGATCATCTTCTCCGGCGCCTTCCGCCGTCTCGCGCGCAAGACGCAGGTGCACCCACTCGCCAGCAACGACCATGTGCACAACCGCCTGACCCACAGCCTCGAAGTCTCCTGCGTCGGCCGCACGCTCGGCATTCGCGTCGGCGAAGCGCTGGCGGCAAGAAAACTGCTGCCGGCCGGCATCGACTCCACCGATCTCGGCGACATCGTGCAGTCGGCCTGTCTCGCCCACGACATCGGCAACCCGCCGTTCGGCCACACCGGCGAGCGCGCCATCCGCGCCTGGTTTCAGGAGCGCGGCGGCCGTTTTCTCGATGGCCTCAGCGACTGGCAGCGCGCCGATCTCGAATGGTTCGAAGGCAACGCACAGGGTTTTCGCGTGCTGACCACCACCGAATACCACCAGTACGGCGACGGCATGCGGCTGACCTACGCCACGCTCGCCACCTTTTTGAAATACCCGTGGCTGGCGCAGGCCGCGCGCAGCGGCAGCGCGCCGCGCAACGACAAGTTCAGTGCCTTCGATGCCGAGCGCGCGCTGTTCAGTGAAGTGTGTGAAGCGACCGGCATGCGCCGCATCGGCGATCACCATTACGCGCGCCATCCGCTCGCCTACCTGATGGAGGCAGCCGACGACTTCTGCTACGCGATTCTCGATCTCGAAGATGGTCTCGAAATGGGGCTGCTGAACTGGGACGAGGTGTTCGCGCTGCTGGCGCCGGCGCTGCCCGACAGCGACGAGATCAAGTCGCTGCTGAATAGCGGACTGCGCCCCGGTCGCTGCGCGGCGCTGCTGCGCGGCACCATCATCGAGAGTTTCATCGACGCCGGCGTGCACGCCTTCATGCAGCATCACGACGCACTGCTCGACGGCCGCATTGACGTCGACCTGACCACGCTGTGCGCGAGCCCGGTGCGCGAGATCGTCGAAGGCGCAAAGCAGCTCGCCAAGCGCAAGGTGTTCGAACACCCGCGCAAGATCGAACTGGAGATCGGCGCCTATCAGGTGATCGGCACGCTGCTCGACAATCTGGTCGATGCGGCCAACAGCCATGCGCGCGGCGACGACAGCAACTTCCGTCACCTGCGCCTGATCAACCTGATCGGCGCGCACAGTTTCCCGCCGGGACTCGACCGGCTCGGCGACGAGGAGCGGCGCTATCAGTGCATCATGCGCGCGATCGACTTCATCGCCGGCATGACCGACAACTACGCCTCCTATCTCGCCAAGCAGTTCAGCGGCTTTGGTGAATCGCACTACTGATTCAGCAGATCATTTCCCAACACACGGAGAACAAGACGTGGAATACAAGGTCGTCATCTACCAGGAGGGCATGCTCGGCTCGCTGGTGCTCGGCAGTTCGAAGGTCAACCCGGTGCGCTTCAGCGAATTCCTCAACCGCAATGCCAAGGAGGGCTGGCGCGTGGTGACCATGGAGAAGGACATTCGTCGCATGTTGCTGCTGTGGAAGCGCGAAGCCTATGTCGTCATCATGAGCCGCGAAAATTAATTAAGGAGTTTTTGAATAAGCGATGAATCCGGTATTCGTCATTCCGCGCGCAGTCGCGGAATCCATGGTCACCGCACACCCTCGGATGGATTCTGCGACTTCGCTTCGCTACGCGCAGAATGACGAAGGGTGTCAGGCAAGGCTTGTTCAGAAGCTTCTTAACGCGAGGTGACCCATGAGAATCAAACGAGGAGTAATGGCATGAAAACCAGCGCAATGATCTGCCTCGGACTGTTCATCGCGGCAGCGCTGCTGATGCTACTGCAGCTCTGGTTTTCGCCCTTCGACGCCGAGACTTTCAGCAAGCTGCTGATCACGCTGGGCATCGTGTTCGTCGTCGTACTCGGCATCACGCTGGTGCGACGCGAATACGCCGAAGAGAAAAAGATGAAGGACGACGGCTATATCGATTGAACGCCGGTCGTATCTGAGCACCCGTCACATCACGGCGGCGACCGCGCGGTCGCCGCCGTGATGCAGGCTCAGGCCGGCTCTTCGATCACCGGATGTTTGAGCGCCGGGTTTTTCGCGTAATCGCGACCGATGAACAGATAGATCGCCGGCAACACGTACAGCGTGAACGCCGTGCCGATGGTCATGCCGGAGGCGATCACCACCCCCATCGAGAAACGCGACACCGCGCCCGGGCCGGTCGCGATCAGCAGCGGCACCATTGCCAGCACCAGCGCCGCCGTCGTCATCAACACCGGACGCAGGCGAATCGATGTCGCCTCCTCGATCGCCTCGCGCTTCGAGCGCCCTTCGAGCTGCAATTTGTTGGCGAACTCGACGATCAGGATGCCGTGCTTGGAGATGACGCCGACCAGCGTCAGCAGCCCGACCTGCGTGTAGATGTTGATGGTCGCCCCCGCCACCTGGAACAACCCGAGCGCGTTCAGCACCAGCAGCGCGCCGCTGATCGACATCGGCACCGTGACCAGCATGATCAGCGGATCGCGGAACGATTCGAACTGCGCCGCCAGTACCAGGTAGATGATGACCAGCGCGAAGAAGAAGGTGGCCACCAGCGCCGACCCCTCGCGCTTGAACTGGCGACCTTCGCCGGCATAGTCGACCGAGTAGCCGCGCGGCAATACTTCTTTCGCTGCATCCTCCAGCACCGCCAATGCATCACCGAGCGGTATGCCGGGGCGCTGCACGGCGCCGATGGTGACACTGTTCAACTGCTGGAAGCGGGAGAGCACCTGCGGCTGCACCGAATCCTTCAGCGTGACGATGGTCGACAGCGGCACCAGCTCGCCGGTGCGCGTGCGGGTGTAGTACTCCTTCAACTGATCCGGGGTCAGGCGATCGCCGCGCTGCACCTGCGGAATCACCTTGTACGAGCGATTGCCGAGCGAGAAGCGGTTGACGTAGCCGCCGGACAACATGCTGGAGAGATCGTTCGACAACTGCGCCATGTCGATGCCGAGCTGCGACGCCTTGTCGCGATCGATCAGGATGTCGGTGCGCGGCTTGTCGATCTTCACGTCGGTGTTGAGGAAGATGAATTTCTTGCTGTCGCGCGCCTTCGCCAGTACCTGATCGGCAACCTCCTTGACCACCGACGGCGGCGCCGTGCTGGCGATGACGAACTCGACCGGCATGCCGGTGCCGCCGCTCGGCAGTGCCGGCGGAATCAGCGCCGCCACCTGCAGGCCGGCGACCTGCGAGAAACGCGGCGTGATCAGTTCGTTCAGCACCTCGGCCATGCCGACATCGCGCTCGCTCCACGGCGCAAAGATGAAGCCACCGAAAGCGCCGTTGTTGGAGCCGGGCGCGGTGATGCTGATGCCGTTGAACTGGAAGTTGCCGGCAATCGCATCGCTGGCCTTGTCGATCTGCCACGCCTCGTCGGAGAAGCGCTCCATGTATTCGAGCGACACGCCGGGGTCGCTCTCGGCGATGTAGAAGACCAGGCCGATATCCTCTTCCGGCGCCAGCTCGCTCGGCGCCATCACGAACAGGAAGTAGCACGAGACCAGAATGAAGAGCGCGAACACGGCGACGCCGACGCGCTCGTCGAGCACCGAGTGCAGGTCGCGCTGGTAGCGCATGCGCAACCGCTCGAACTGCTGGTCGAGCCACTTCTCCAGCTTGCTGCCGCCATTGCCATGCGGCTTCAGCAGCTTCGCGCACATCATCGGCGACAGCGTCAGCGCCACCACGCCGGAGAGCAGCACGGCGCCGGCCAGCGTGAACGCGAACTCGATGAACAGCACGCCGGTGATGCCGCCGAGGAAACCGATCGGCAGGTAGACCGCCACCAGCGTCGTCGTCATCGCCACCACCGGCCACGCCAGTTCGCGCGCCCCTTTCAGCGCCGCCTGGTACGGCGTCATTCCCTCTTCGATATGGCGGTGGATGTTTTCGAGCACGATGATCGCGTCGTCGACGACGATGCCGATCGCCAGCACCATCGCCAGCAGCGTCAGCAGGTTCAGCGAGAAGCCGAACAGCAGCATCAGGAACAGCGCGCCGACCATCGACAGCGGCACCGCCACCGCCGGGATGATCACCGAGCGCAGCGAGCCGAGGAACAGGAAGATGACGATGATGACGATGACGATCGCCTCGACGATGGTCTGCTGCACCTCGGCGATGGCGTCGCGGATGTAGATCGAGCTGTCGTAGCTGAAGTCGGCGTTCAGCCCTTCCGGCAGCTGCGGGATGATCTCCTCGTCCCACACCTTGCGCATGTCGGCCAGCACTTCGATGGCGTTGGCGTCCGGCGCCAGGAAGATCGCGAAGAAGGTCGCGTGTTCACCGTTGAAGCGCGCCGACATCGCGTAATCCTCGGCGCCGAGCTCGACATCGGCGACATCTTCGAGGCGGATGATCGAGCCGTTCTGCGTGCGCACGATCATGCGCTTGAACTCGTCGACATCGCGCAGGTCGGTGTCGGCCTTCAGGTCGATCGCCATCATCGCGCCCTTGGTCGCACCCACCGCCGACAGCACGTTGTTGCCGCGCAGCGCGTTGCTGATGTCGGAGGCGGTCAGGTCGAACGCGCGCATGCGGTCCGGCTTCAGCCAGGCACGCACGGCAAAGGTGCGGCCGCCGTTGATTTCGGCGCGCTGAATGCCCGGCACCGTCGCCAGCCGCGGCTCCACTTCGCGAATCAGGTAGTCGGTGATCTGGTTGATCGACAGCGTGTCGCTGTAGAAGGCCAGATAGGCATGCGCGCCCGGATCGCCGACGCGCAGGTCGATCACCGAGTTCTCGGCCGCATCCGGCAGCTCGCCGCGCAGCTTGTTGACCTTGGCGATGACCTTGGTCAGCACCTTGTCGGGATCGGCATCGAGGCGCACATGCGCGCTGACGGTCGAGATGCCGGCCACGCTCGACGACACCATGTAATCGATGCCGTCGACGGTGGCGACCTGGCGCTCGACCGGGGTGGTGATGAAGCCCTGCACCAGATCGGCATCGGCACCGATGTAGGCGGTGCTGATGTTGACGACGGCGTTCTGCAGCTCCGGGTACTGGCGCACGTTGAGCTCGCTGCCGGCGCGCAGGCCGAGCAGCAGGATCACCAGGCTCACGACCGTGGCCAGTACCGGCTTGTTGACGAAGATGTCAGTGAATTTCACGGGCAGGCTCCTCAGCCATTCTCGGGCGCTGTCTCAGCCGTTCTCAGGCGTGGGCGCGATGTTGGCGTCCGGTTGCACGTTGTTGTTGATGACGACGGTGGCGCCGCTGCGCAGTTTCAGCAGACCGCTGGTCGCCACGGTTTCACCCACCTTGAGCCCGCTGTCGACGACGATCAGGTCGCCGCGCATTTCACCGGTCTGGACGAAGCGCTGCTTCGCCACCAGCTGCGGCTTGCCGTCCTCGCCTTTCTGATCGGACTTGGTCAGCACGTAGACCGAGTTGCCGTACGGGTTGAAGCTGATCGCCGAACGCGGCACCACCACCACCTCGCGCTGCTCGCCGACATTGAGCGCGACGCGCGCGAACATGCCGGGGCGCAGCTGCTGCTGCGGATTGGCGAAGGTGGCCTGCACCTTGAAGTTGCGCGTGTCGACATCGATCTCCGGCTCGATCGCGCTGATGCGCCCGTCGAACGCGGTGTCGCCGAGCGCGTCGGTCTGCGCGCGCACGCTGATGCCAGCCTTCACCTCGCGGTAGCGCTGCTCCGGCAGCGTGAAGTTGACGAACATCGGATCGAGCGCCTGCAGGCCGATGATCGGATCGCCGGCGGCGACATACTGGCCGACGTTGACCTGGCGAATGCCGAGGCGGCCGGCGTACGGCGCGCGCAGGGTTTTCTGTTCCAGCCGCGCCTGCTGCGCGGCGACATTGGCCTGCGCCTGTTCGAGCTCGCTCTGGCGCTTGTCGTACTCCGATTTCGAAATGCTCTTGCGCTCGAACAGCGCCTGGATGCGGTTGCGCTCCAGCTGCGCGAGACGCTCGGCCGCCTGCAGCGCTTTCAGCTGGGCGCCATCGGTGGCGCTGTCCAGCGTCAGGATCACATCGCCGGCTTTGACTTCGGCACCGTTGTCGAAATGGATCTGCTGCACGATGCCGCCGACCTCGGTGGTCAGGTTGGCGCCCTGCACGGCGGCGACACTGCCGACCGCCGTCACTTCGCTGACCCAGGTATCGGCTTTCGCCGCCGTCGCCGACACCACCGCCGCCGGCATCGGCATGTTGTCGAAGAACTGGTTCATCATCCTGTTGCCGAACCACTTGGCGCCGATCAGACCGCCGAAGACAACGACAGCGGCAATCAGCAGCACCATCATCCGTTTGCTCATCTCAACCCTCTCCAGAACCGCTCGACAAAAGACTCAACGCCGCCGGACCGGCGGCTACGGAAAATTCGGGAAACAACTCGCTCGTGATCTGTTCCAGCAACTGCTGTTGTGCCACCGCATCGCCGAGCGGCATCAGCGGCTGCCAGTCGAGACCGTTCAACAGCGCGTGCGCCTGATGCAGCAACAACTGGTATGGACGCGGCACGCACTGCGACTCCAGCACGCCGTCGGCGCTGGCCAGCGTGTGCATGCCGACCGACATCGCCCACAACCCGCCGCACAGCTCATGGCCGGAGAGGCCGTTGCTGTCGACATCGCCGGCGGCGATGGCATCGTCGATGACGCGGTGCACGGCATCGCCCAGCGGCCGCGACCCCTCGACGGCGGCGTTGCGCCGCTCCGACGAGGCGGCGGCCCAAACGGCGTGGGTCGAGACGTACTGGGCAAGGCGGAAGAAGTCGGGCGCGCGCTGCGCGAACAGCACATCGGCGATCATGATCGCGAACATGCGGTGGCGGCTCGGGGCCTGCCAGTTGGCGGCGCGCTGGAACAGTTCGATGCGCTCGCCGGTGCGCCGCGCCGCCAGCGCCACCAGCAGATCCTCTTTCGACGAGAAGTGCTGGTAGAGCGTGCCGACGGCGTAGTCGCACTCGGCGGCGAGCCGGGCCATCTGCAGGTTCAGCAGGCCGTCGCGCTGGATCATCGCCCAGGCGCGGTCGAGGAAGCACTGTTCACGCGCCTCCAGTTGCCGCTGTTTGCGCTCCTGAATACCCACAGCGACACCGCCGCACCGAGAAAGGGCGGCAAGTATGAATCTGATTCAAAAATCGAGCAACCGTCCAAATTGTAGGTATTTGGGTAGGTTGCAGGGGTTTGGCAGTGACCGCGTAGTAGCGGCTGCGCAGGATTCCCGGCGGGCTGTCAGCCCTTCTCCTTTTGCCAGACCCGCACGCCCCACTGCCCCGGCCCCGACGAGACCTTGACCACCAGCCGGCGGATGTCGTGCCCGGTCACCAGCGTCGACGACCGCAGCTGCTCCAGCAGGTAGCGGGCGTACTCCTCCACCGTCGAGTTGCGGATCGGCAGCAGCAGCGTGTCCGACTTCAGCAGCGGAATGCGCTCGCCATTGAAATGGACGACGTAGAACGGCCCCTCCTCCTCCACCTGCAGATACGGCGACTGGCGCGGGATCAGCGTGTATTCGTCCAGCGTTTCGCACAGGGCGCGCAGCTGATCCTTGATCTCCTTGTAGGAGAAGCAGATGCCGTCGGCGCCGACCGGCGTGGTCAGCTCCAGCCGCACGGCGAAGTTGTGGCCGTGCAGCCGCTCGCGCTCGGTGGCGGAGAACAGGGTGAAGTGGGCGGCGGAGAACTTGATGTCCTCCTTGCAGATTTCGATCGTGGTCAGGTCCATGCGCTAACTCGCGGCGAGGTGTGTGGCGAGGTGTCACCGCAGCGGCCGACAGCTGCGGGAACAACCTCGACAACGGAGGTCGACAGGCTGACGGCACGGTAGGGGCCGGCGCGCGGCATCGTCAAGGGCAGGTAGAGAACAGCCAGGCGCGCCGCCGTGACCGATCCGCGCCGCGATGCTTAAATGGGGGCCTTGCCTCAACTGTCGCCCAATACGATGTCGTCACTGCGCCACCTCCCGCTCTGCCTTCTGCTGGCCCTGCTGTCCGCCCTGCCGGTGGCCGCCGCACCGCACGAACCCCAGGCGAAAGCCGACAGCGTGCTGGTGATCAAATCGCAGCGGCGGCTGATCCTGCAGCGCGACGGCAAGCCGTGGAAGGTCTACCGCGTCGCCCTCGGCCCGGTGCCGTGGGGGCCGAAGACCCAGGCCGGCGACCAGCGCACCCCCGAGGGTCACTACACGCTCGACTACAAGCTGCGCCACAGCCGCTTCTACAAGGCGATCCACATCTCCTATCCGAACGCCGAGGATCGGGAACGGGCGCGCGAACTCGGTGTCGATCCCGGCAACCGCATCATGATTCACGGCCAGCCCAACGAATCGGAGCTGTCGCCATGGGAGGCGCAGCAGTACAACTGGACCAACGGCTGCATCGCCGTCAGCAACGCCGAAATGGATGAGATCTGGTCGCTGGTGACGGTCGGCACGCCGATCGAGATCCGCCCGTGAGTCCAGCGACAGCCATACAGAGCACTACCGGAGAGACCGGCATGACCCAACGCCCCAACCGCAGACGCCACCCCCTGCGCCAGCTCGCACTGGCGCTGGGGGTGGCCGCCAGTGCCGCCGCCTCGGCCGCGACCTGGCCGCTGCCGCCGCCGGATAACGACCTGGTCGGCGAGCAGGCCTGGACCACCGCCCGCGCCGAGGACACGCTGGTCGACCTGGCCCGCTCGTTCCGCTACGGCTATCAGGAGATCCGCGCCGCCAACCCGACCGTCGACGCCTGGCTGCCGAAAGCGGGCACGCCGGTGCTGCTGCCGGGACGCCGCATCCTGCCGCCGGGGCCGCGCCAGGGCATCGTCATCAACGCCGCCGAGATGCGTCTCTATTACTACCCGCCTCAGTCCACAGGCCGACAGCCGTCCGGCGTGGTCGAGACCTTCCCGGTGGCGATCGGTCGCGGCGACTGGAACACGCCGCTGGTGACGGCGAAGGTGACCGGCAAGGTGACCGACCCGGTCTGGTACCCGCCGGAGTCGATCCGCAAGGAGCACGCCGCGCAGGGCGACCCGCTGCCGAAGGTGGTGGCCGCCGGCGCCGACAACCCGCTCGGCAAGTACGCGCTGCGGCTCAGCATTCCGAGCTACCTGATCCACGGCACCAACAAGCAGTACGGCGTCGGCATGCAGGTGACGCACGGCTGCATCCGCCTCTACCCGGAAGATATCGAGGCGCTGTACAAGCAGGTGCCGGTGAATACCCCGGTGCGGATCATCAGCCAGCGCTTCAAGGCCGGCTGGCACCACGGCGTGCTGCATGTCGAAGTGCACACGCCGCTGGAGCACTGGACCGCCGAGCAGCGCGCCGACCTGCAGCCGCTGGTCGACGCCGTCGCCGACGCAACGCGCGAACGCCCGGACTACGCGGTCGACTGGCAGGCGGTGGAGGTGGCCGTCGCCGAGGCCAGCGGTCTGCCGGTGCCGGTCGGGCCGGTCTATACGGCGCCGGTGATGGCGGAGCAGATACCCACGCCGTAACGCGATATACGCGCATAAAAAATTTCCGGGAGAAATTTTTAACGTCACGCCAGTGACGGCCCGAAGGGTGGCGGCCATGGATGGCGCGCCATAAAAAAACCCGGCCTGGGCCGGGTTGTTTGTGACGCCACCTGCCGCACAGGCAACAGGGGTGTCAGCCGATCACTTGTACATCGACTTCTGGAACGCGCGATCGATCTTGGTGTTGGCTTCCTGCGCCGAGGTGTTGGCCTCGTTGGCAACGCGCAGCGCCTGGTCAGCCGTCGCCTTGGCCGAGTTGGCGGTGCTTTCGGCAGCAGCTGCCGCGGCTTTCGCCTCGTCAGCGGTCTTTTGTGCCGCAGCAGCGGCAGCTTTGGCTTCATCGACAGCCGAAGTGCTCGCACAGCCAGCCGCAACCGTCACGAACAGGGCTACCGGAATCGCTTTCCACAGTTTGTTGCTCATTGTCATGCTCCTTAAGCCTTGATCCTGGGGGGCGTCGCAGACATTCCAAGGACCGCGGCAGCGTCGAGAAAGTTCGGTACCTGTGATTACAGCTCAACCACAAGCGCGCCAACAGTACACCCGCTAGCGCGCCGAATGCCAGCGCAAGATCTTGTAAATGCGTGCTTTCTCGCGTCTTTGTCAGGTTGTAGCAAGCTTGTGCGGCCGCCTCGGCCGCAGGCGTCGGCCCCGGTCTTTCACCCCCGTTGCCGCACGCCGATGGCGCACCGACTGCAGCGGCACACACCTTGCACTATCACCCGCATTGCCTGACGCCGCGACGAGCCCATCCCAAGCCGCGCCCACCGCCGGAAGCCCGCCATGTCCGCCAGCCACGCCCAGTCGTTCCAGATCAACGACGCCTTCCTGCTGGAGGTGACGCGCCTGCTCGCCAGCAAGACGCCGCCCGAGCAGCGCATCACCGGCGTGCTGCGGCTGCTCTCGGAATGGGCACACCTGCACTGCGGAAGGGTGCTTCTGCCCCATTTTCGCTCCAATGCGCTGCAGGTGGCCTACTGCTACGGTCTGAACCGCGAGCGCCTGGCGCGCGGCGAGTACGACGTGCCGTTCGACCAGGGGCTGACCGGCTCGGTGTGGCGCTCCGGGCAGGCGGCACTGGTCACCGATGTCATGGACGAGCCGATCTTCCTGACCCGCATCGCCGAGCCGATGGCCGGCGACCGCACCGGCATCGGCTTCATCTCGATGCCGATCGTGATCGAGGGCAAGCCGATCGGCGTGCTGTCGGCACAGCGCCACCGCGACTCCAACCGGCTCTATTCCCAGGATGTCGACCTGCTGCGCATCGTCGCCTCGATGATCGCGTCGACGCTGCTGCTGACCCAGCAGCGCAGCCAGCACCTGCAGTCGGAACCGGAACGCGACGAAGGCGAGACCGAGCGCTTGCGCCAGCTCTGCGCCGAACACGGCATCGTCGGCACCAGCGCGCCGCTACTGCGCGCGGTGCGCCGCATCGACAGCGCCAAGAACAGCGATGCGCCGATCCTGCTGCTCGGCGAGTCCGGTTCCGGCAAGGAGATGTTCGCGCAGATGGTGCATCGCCTCAGCCAGCGCACCAAGGGGCCCTACATCCCGCTGAACTGCGCGGCGATTCCGTCGCAGCTGCTGGAGTCGGAGCTGTTCGGCCACGAGAAGGGCAGCTTCACCGGCGCCCACCGCAACAAGAAGGGAAAGCTGCAGCAGGCCGATGGCGGCACGCTGTTTCTCGACGAGATCGGCGACATGCAGCTCGACCTGCAGGCGAAACTGCTGCGCGTGCTGCAGGACCGCAAGGTCGAGCCGGTCGGCGGCGACCGCCCGGTCGACGTCAACTTCCGGCTGATCACGGCGACCCACATCAATTTGAAGAAGGCGGTGGAGGCGGGGCAGTTCCGGCTCGATCTGTTCTTCCGCCTCAACGTCATCCCGGTACTGCTGCCGCCGCTGCGCGAGCGCGCCAGCGACATCCCGCTGCTGGCCGACCACTTCCTCAACCGCTACCGGGCGATGTACCGGCGCCACCTGAACTTCACCGCCGGCTCCATCGACCTGATGAACAGCTACTCGTGGCCCGGCAATATCCGCCAGCTGCAGAACGTCATCGAGCGCGCCGTGCTGCAGGCCGACGGGCCGATGATCGACGCTGGCCAGATCGGCACCATCCTCGCCGATGAATCGGGCATCCCGGTCAGCACCGCCACCAGCAGTGTCAGCATCGGCGCCGGGCCGGCCGCCGAGATGCTCAACAGCGAACTGCCGCCACCGCGCATCAGCCACGAGCCGCGGCCGCGCGGCAGCTACACCCGCGTCGAGCCGCGCGATGCGCAGGTGATCAGCGATGCGCTGGCGCGCACCGGCGGCAACCAGACCCGAGCCGCGCAGTTGCTGGGCATGACACTGCGCCAGCTGCGCTATCGGCTGGCCAAGCTCGGGACATAAGTAAAGAAGGACTCAGACTGACACTGCCCGCCGGCAGAACTCCCAAACCTCAGCCGCCAGCTGCGCCGACGGCACCACGTCGATACCGGCCGCTTCCTCGGCCAACAACTCGGTGTGAACAGTCGTCGACACCAGGTTGTAGACCAGCTTTGCCAGCCGGCGCGGGTCCGCTGGGCGGATCACACCCACTGCCATGCCATCCGCCAAGGCCTGGGTAATCACGTCGATCAGCGGCGCCAGAGCTGCCTGCAGATCACTGGGACGCGCTTCCGCCAGCCGCAAGTGCTCCCGGCTCAGAGCAGCGCCACGACGCCCGCTATGACCACCTTCCATCAGCAGGCTGCGGCCACGGACGATGAAAGTCACCAGCAGTTTCAACTTCTCCAGCGGATCGTCCAGTGTTCCAATCTGCTCGCTGAAGCGATCGGCGGCGGCGCGAATGGTCTGCTCGAACACCGCGAGCACCAGATCGTCCTTGCCTTCGAAACGCTCGTAAAAAGCGCGCCGCGACAGCCCGGTGCGGTTCAGCACGGCGCGGATGGTCAGCCCTTCCAGCCCCTCTTCATCGAGCAGTTCATACGCGGCATCGACGATCTTGCGGCTGCGTTCGAGAATCTGGTCGCGGCCGACCACCTCCAGCGCGCGGCCGACCGAACGCTCTTCCCAGCGCGCCGAGAGGCCAGCTGTCTCACGCGAAGCGGCCGCCGACGAATCTCCACTCGGCGAATCGACAGGCGGCAGGTCGGCAACGGTTGCCTCAGATCTCGGATCCAAACCTCTCTCTCCCAACAAATCTGCCCAATCCCTGGTACAGCAGCGACAAGCCCCGATGCAGCGAGAACGCCATTCCATGAAATGTTGCGAACAGCCTGATTCAGGTCAATCAACGCCGTCGATGATGCCACCGGCCACCTTGACTTCTCTACAGCCGCCCTCTTAAATGCCCCAGAACAATAGCTGAGAACGACGTTCTCAGGCGACTATTTCCTTCCAGCAAATAGCGCTCTAACAAAACCGTGGTTCCGCAGGAGATGCTCATGGCGCAGGTAACCTTTATCGAACACAACGGCACCGAACACACGGTGGAGGTGCCAAACGGCGACTCCCTGATGCAGGGCGCCCTCAACAATGCCGTCACCGGCATCGTCGGCGAGTGCGGTGGTGGCCTCGCCTGCGCCACCTGCCTCTGCTACGTCGATCCGGCCTGGAGCGACCGCCTGGACGCACCGTCGGACATGGAGAAAGACATGCTGGAGTTCTCCACGCACGGCGACAAACCGGGCAGCCGTCTCAGCTGTCAGATCAACATCAGCGACGAGCTCGACGGTCTGGTCGTACGTCTGCCCGAATCGCAGTTCTGAGCGGAGCGAAGACCATGCCTATCGACGCCACCAAACCCGTTCCACCGCAGTACCCGCGTGTAGCCGGTGCCGACAACATTCCGCCGCATGTGCCGAAGGAGCTGGTGCGCTCGGTCGGCCTGACCTTCGGCCCCGAGTTCCTGGCCGCGCCGCACAAGTTCATGGCCAACCTGCACAACACCGTGCCGCCGATCTACTACGACGTCAGCCCGTTCATGAACGCGTGGCAGCTGACCAAGTACGAAGATGCCTACATCATGCTGCGCAACCCGGAGATCTTCTCCAACGAGGGGGCGACGCCGTTCCCTCGCGATCCGGACGACTATTTCTACTTCATCCCGATCGAGATCGACCCGCCGCACCACCGCAAGTACCGCGCGATCCTCGACCCGGTGTTTTCGCCGAAGGGCGTGCTGGCGCTGGAGCAGAAGATCCGCGACCTCGCCAACGACCTGATCGACCAGTTCATCGACAAGGGCGAATGCGAATACACCGAGGAGTTCGGCCGGCCGCTGCCGGTGTCGGTGTTCCTCGACCTGATGGGGCTGCCGCAGGAGAAGCGCGACATCTTCGTCAAATGGGCGGTCGACCTGCTGCACTCGAACGACCGCGCCATCATGGCCGAGTCGATGAAGGCCATCACCGGCTACCTGAAAGAGGTGATCGCAGAGAAGACTGTCAACCCGGACGACCACGTCATCAGCCGTATCATCCACACGCCGGTCGACGGCCGGCCGATGACGCCGCCGGAAATTTTCGGCTTCGTCGTGTTCCTGTTCATCGGCGGGCTCGACACCGTGTTCGCGACGATGAACAACATCTGGGCCTGGCTCGCGGAGAACCCCGATCGCGTCAAGGAGATGATCGCCGATCCGGCCAACATCAACACACAAACCGAAGAGCTGCTGCGCGTCTGGGCCGTCACTTTCTCGGGTCGCGTGCTGGCGCAGGATTACGAACTGCGCGGCGTGAAGATGAAGAAAGGCGAACGTGTCACCGCGATTCTGCCGACCTGCAACTTCGATCCGGAGATTTTCCCCAATCCGACCGACGTCGATTTCCACCGCCCGCGCAAACCGATCCTCACCTTCACCGGCGGTGTGCACAGCTGCATGGGTGCGCACCTCGCCCGTCTCGAAGTGAAGATCGCGCTGCAGGAGTGGCTGCGCCGGATTCCGGAGTTCTCGATGAAACCGGGTACAAAACTCGAGTATCGCCCGGGCGGCGTCGTCGGCCCGGAGCATGTGCCGCTGGTGTGGAAAAAATAAGCGGCAATCAAAACAAAGAAGGCGCCTTTCGGCGCCTTCTTTGTTTTTCACTCATCACTCGTCACTTCACCACGACACGCACACGATCGAGATTCTGCGCGCGTGCAAACGGCGTCGTCAGATCACCGTCGCGCTGCGAGGCGACACGCACGGTCGGGAAGTAAGTACCGGGCTTGCTGAAGGTATAAGTCTGCTTCAACACCACATGCGCAGTCGCACGTTTGGCATCGAACGACTCCTTCACCGCAAAGTCAGTGCCGCCCTCCAGATCCCACTCCGCACCGACGACTGCACCCGTACCCGGCGGCACCTCGACCACGGCGGAGAGCGTCACCGGCTCGCCCACTTTCACCTCGGCGCGCTTGCCACCATTCGCCGACAACACCACCACCGGCTGAATGCCTTTGCGCTGCGCTGCCGTTGATGGCACCACGATCTGACCATCATCGACGGTGTAGTTCGTCGTCGACGGCGGCGGCACGCCCTGTTCAACCCACGCCGCAAGATCGCGCAGCGCCTGCTGCAACACACCGAGATAACTGATCGTGTGCGACGAATCCTGCTTCGAGAAATCGCCGTGCAGCGCGTGGTCGACATACCAGAGCCGGAAGCTGGCATCGGTGTTATCGCCGAGATGCTCCTTCACCTTGTTGCGATACCAATCGGCCTGCCACGGAAATGCTTCGCGATCCCACAATGATTCGACCAGAATCATCTTGCCATTGAACTTGCCTGACTGAACCGTACCCGATGCATTGGCGGCGAAGATCGGCCCCAGCAGCATCGGCCGCTGCGGATAGAGCGGTTTGCCGTCAGCGCCACGGAACTGATCCCAGACGTAATAATCAGAGCCCGGCATCTGGTGGCGGTGATAGGTTTGCGCCGCAAGGAAATTGCTGTTGTCGACCTGCACGTCGTCGCCGACTTTTATCTGCGCCAACACCGTCGGATCGGCAGCACCGAGCACGACGATGTCGCCGCTGATCGCACGCAGCCCCACCGATTTGCCCGTCGCTGCACCGCCCTTGACGATCAGGTCGCCGCCGAGAAAATTCACGGTCGGCAGTGCGCGCTCCAGCTGGAACGCCACCGGCATTTTCGCCGCCGCCTCCATCGCTGCCTGCCAAGCCTTGTCAGCCGTACCCTTGCCCTTGCTCTGGCCCGGCATGCGACCGACATCGAGCTTCATCGCTTCCGCTTCGGCTGCAGTAATGACGCGCTTGATCTTGCCCGGATGCTGCACGCGCGCCTTCAGCAGCGATGCCGGCGGCTTGGCGCCGAGATAACCCGGCACGCTCCAGAAGTCGGTGAAATAAGTTGGATCAGCCATGACGATGCCGGGATAGAGCACCGAGAACGCATGCACGCCCATGGTCTGGTAGCCGAACCACGCTTTCGGCGGAAAACCCATCCGCGTCACTTCGCGCAGCGCGGCGGCCTCTTCGTCGTTGAGGCCGGCATACATATCACCACTGCCGCCCGGTTCCAGCGCATCGACGATCTGCGGAAACTTGTCGTTCAGTATCCGCATCGCATGCATGCGCACCGAGAAGACGTTCGGAATCGACATCGGCGATCCCATCACGAACGGCACCACGCCATCCCAGACACCAGTGGTGTTCTCGGCGCCGCCGACCGTGCGAAACGCACCGCCACTGCCGCCGAACGCGTAGCCATAGGGGCGCTTGTCGCTGCCGTAAAACTTCTGTGCAACGACGCGTGAATATTGCGCCGCTGCGGCGTTGGCGCGGTAAGCACCAATCGTGCGATCGGTAACTTCGCTCGGCATGCCACTCGCCTCACGACCACCGCCGTTGGTCTCGATGAAATAGGCGCCGCTGGCGATGGCAAAGCCGATGCGATCCTCTTCACCGGTTGCACCCTGCGAAACATTTTCGCTGTCCGGCACCGGCGTCAGATATTGAAAGAAGCGCCCCTGATACTGCGCCTTCGGCGGCAGGTAGAACGAGAAGCGGGTGTCGGTGCCGGTGAAGCCACCGTGCACGTAGCGATGACGCACCGGCGCATCGCGCCACTCGTCGACATCGACATAAGGTTGTGCGAAATGCGGATCGACGGCGGCGCTTTCCTGCGCAACCTCCTTCGTCGCGACAGCTTCCGCCGCATGCAGCTGCACGCTGCCAAAACTGATGGCGAGCAGGGCAAACAGCTGCAGCCATGCCGTTGTTGGTTTCATCATCTGAACCTCGGATGAGTCGTTGGAAACAAAAAGCCGGGACGCTCTGTGCGACAACATTTTCGCTGTCACACAGAACACCCGGAGTCAGAGGAGCTGCAATCAACTACCGCGAGCCAAACGCATAGCGCACGCTCAAACCGACTTCACGGCGCGGCGTGTAACTGGTGCCGTAGTAACCGGAGGGGCCGAAGGTGGTCTCGATGTCACCGTCCGACTGCACCGTGTTCGGATCCATCGACAGCGTGGTGCCCTCATCCAGCACATTCTTGGCGTACAGCGACAGATCCCACGCACCCCCTCCATTACCATCTCCATTGGCATCGCGCAGACCGGTGTAGAGATTCAGCAGGCCGTAATTGTCGACGGTGAAACCTTCGCTGCGATTCTTGTTCTCCGGGTAGTACAGATAGAGACCGCGCAGGTAGATATCGAAACCGGCGGCGAGCGGGATGCTGTACTCGGACTGCAGGTTCGCATTCCACTTCGGCGCGGTGGAGACCGGCATGTCGGACTGGCAGAAGGCGATCACGGTATTGGGCGGGAAATCGCCGGCGGCGGGCGTGCCCGAATCCGGCACGCCGTCGAAATTGGAATCGGTGCAGGGCACGTCGTCATCGTCGACGCGACCGTCGGCGTAACTGAACGCACCCGACACGCTCCAGTTCGGCGTGATCATGAATGCCGCATCCAGATCGACACCGTCGATCACGGCATCGGCATTGGCCGGGAACTGCTGCAGAACCACGTTCGGCGTTGCCGCTGGCGTGGTGTAGGAGAGGTAGTAGACCGCCGGCGGCTGGAAGATCAGCCCTTCGAATTCCTGGTGGTAGAAGGCGACATTGACGCGACCGCGATTGTCGAGGAAGGCCGACTTGAAGCCGATCTCGAAGGTGCGCGACTTCTCCGGATCGACCAGCACGAGGTCGGTCAGCGCAGCGTTTTCGGTGCCGTTGTTGATCCCGGCCGAGGCATCGACACCACGGCGCCACGACGTGCCGAGCGTCGCGTAGGCCATCAAGTCCGGCGAGAAACGGTGCGACAGCGTCGCGTTGTAGACGAACGGATCCTCGTCGATATCGGGCGCGTTCATCGAGAGGATGTTCTGCATCGCCGGAATGGCCAGATCGCAGGTACCCGCGTAGGTACTGCCGCCCGGGCACGGTCCCGCCGACGGCAGCGCCATCAGGCCGGGCGCGGTATCGGCGGAGAGCCCCGACTCGGCCTTGTACATGATGTAGCGGCCGCCGACCGACAGGTCGGTGCTGTCGCCCAGATGCCAGGTCAGGTTGGCGAACACCGAGGTCTCCTTGTCTTCGGTCGGCAGGAACGGCAGCCCCCACAACACATAGCGCGCATCGAAGGCGTAGGGGTCGGGGTTGCCCAGCGGCGAACCGAACACGCCGGGCAGAAAGGCGAACGGCAGCGGGCTGCCGGCGTTGATTTCCGATTCGGAGTAGTAGGCACCGACCGTGTAGTCGAAGCGCTCGAACAGCGGCTCCAGCGACGACATGCGCAGCTCGTGCGACTTGCGCTTGTTGACGAACTGCTGGTGCTGGAACAGCTCGCTGCCCGGCAGCAGGTTGCCATCGTCGAGCACGTCATACAGATCGGAATCCCACTTGTTGTAGGAACCGACATAACTGAGCAGCTGCGAGCCGAGCGCCCAGTTCATCTGCAGTATCGCCACATCAAAAGTCTGCTCGACCTGGGTGGCGTCGTCGGTGATACCGCGACGATCCCCGGGGCGCAGCACCGGGCCGTTGTAGCCGGCGGCGTGATACGGGTGCGCCTGCGCACCGTCACCGCTGACCGACTGGAAGCTGGACAGCTCTTTCTCCATGCGCTGATACATCAGCGACGCATCGAAACTGTCGGTCGGCTCGAAGCGGAAGCTGGCGCGCAGGGCGTCGGTGCTGGATTCCGGGTCTTTGTTGCTGTTGACGCTTTTGACGCCGTCGCCGTCGTTGCGATCAGTGACGCCGGAGAGACGCAGCCCCAGCTTGTCGGCGATCAGCGGCACATTCAGTGCGCCCTGCAGGTTGTCGCTGTCGAGATTGGTCGTGGTTGCACCGACATAACCACCCAGCGAGGAGACATCCGCCTCCCTGGTGGTCACGGTGATCGCACCGGAGGGCGAAGCGCGACCGCGCAGCGTGCCCTGCGGCCCGCGCAGCACTTCGACCTGACCGACATCGAACATCGACTGAAACAGAAAGCTCGATTCGACCAGCGCCTCGTTCATGTAGAACTCGACGGTCGGCGAAGTGCGCGAAGTCGGATCGAAGGTGACGCCGCGCATCGACGCGCTGGTGCTGTAGCCGTTGCCGCCGCTGGAGAGACTGAGGCCCGGCACCGCGGCCTGGATATCTTCGAACTTCAGGATTTTCAGATCGCCGATCGCCTCGGCGTTGACGACATTCATCGCCTGCGGCACGTCCTGCAGCGTCTCATCTTGGCGCCGCGCGCTGACGATTATCTCTTCGATGGCCATCGATGGCGCATTGCTCTGCGCGATGGAAACGGATGATGTTGCCAACAGGCTCAAGCCCGAAAGCCCGGCCAGAATGCCAGTTCGCATGGGAACCCCCCAA
>CAZWXW010000021.1:0-47268 GCA_964638025.1 uncultured Verrucomicrobiaceae bacterium | reverse complement strand
AGATGAAGGGCGTCACCGGCATCGTCTACGAGCAGACCTGCGCCACCGAGAAGCGCCGCCGCCGCAAACGCGGGCTGATGGTCGATCCGGACAAGCGCCTGTTCATCAACCCCGAGGTCTGCGAGGGGTGCGGCGACTGCTCGGTGCAATCGAACTGCATCAGCATCCTGCCGCTGGAGACCGAACTCGGCCGCAAACGCAAGATCGACCAGTCCACCTGCAACAAGGACTACAGCTGCGTGAAGGGCTTCTGCCCGTCCTTCGTCACCGTCGAAGGGGCGAAGATCGCCGTGCGTTCGAGCGGCGACCCGGAACGGCTCAAACAGCTGATCGCCAGCCTGCCGACGCCAAAGCTGGCACCGCTCGGCGAACAGGGCTTCAACATCCTGGTCGGCGGCATCGGCGGCACCGGCGTGCTGACCATCGGCGCGCTGCTCGGCATGGCCGCCCACCTCGACCACAAGGGCGCCACCATCCTCGACATGACCGGCATGGCGCAGAAAGGCGGCGCCGTCACCAGCCATATCCGCATCGGCCAAAGCCCGGACGCGATCTACTCGTCACGCCTCGGCGAGGGGATGACCGACCTGCTGATCGCCTGCGACCTGATCGTCGGCGCCGGCCAGAACGTGCTGAAGACGGTCCGCCCCGGCCACACCGCCGCCATCCTGAACACCGACGTGGCGCCGACCGGCGACTTCCAGTCCAACAAAACCCTCGACCTCGGCGAAGCGCGGCTGCGCGCGGCGATCCTGACCGCCATCGACGGCGGCCCCGCCTTCGACCTGCACGCCAGCAAGCTCGCCACCGACCTGACCGGCGACAGCATCGGCACCAACATCCTGATGCTCGGCTACGCCGCCCAGAAGGGATTGCTGCCGTTGACGGTCGCATCGATCGAAGAGGCGATCCGGCTGAACGGCACCTTCGTCGCCGGCAACCTGCGCACCTTCGCACTGGGCCGACTGGCCGCTCACGACCCGGCCGCGCTCGCCCGTGAACTGAACGATCAACCGGAAATGGTGGCACTCGATACCGTCGACGACGTGCTCGCTCACCGCACCCAACTGCTGACCGCCTACCAGAATCAGCGCTACGCCGACCGCTACCGCCAATTCGTCACCGACGTCAACGCGCGCGTCAGCAGGGGCAATCTGAAGAACGGCAGCGAGTTCGTGCGGCAGGTGGCGCTGACGCTGGCGAAGCTGATGACCTACAAGGATGAGTACGAGGTCGCCCGCCTCTACACCGACCCGAAGTTCCTGCAGCGCATCCGCGAGCAGTTCTCGGGCGACTTCAAGATGTCGTTCAACCTCGCCTCGGAGATGCTGCTGCCCGGCCGCGATGCGTCGGGCCATACGAAGAAGCGCCAAGTCGGGCCGTGGGCGATGAAGGCCTTCAAGCTGCTGGCACCGCTCAAGGTGCTGCGCGGCACGCCGTTCGATCCGCTCGGCTACCTGAAAGAGCGGCGCATGGAGCGCCAGCTGATCGTCGAGTACCGCGCGCTGATCGAGCGCATCGTCGACCGCATCACGACCGACAACATCGACACGGCCATCGAGATCGCCGCGGCCGCCCGGGAGATCGCCGGCTACGGTCACGTCAAGGAGGCGTCGGTCGAGCGCTACCGTAAACAGCTGCCGACCCTGCTGGCGACGTTCGAGGTGCCGCCGCAGACCGACGCCACCCCGCAGCCGCTGCGGGTCATGCAGCTCTGAGCCTCGCCCAACGGAGTGCCGCGAATGGTATCCTGTCGCGCCTTTGATATAGGCCTCGGCAATAACCCGATGGAAGGGTTCTTGCTGGCCGCTATCTGTCTTGACGGGCGCGCCGACCCAGTAAGCAACCCCTTGCTCCAGCCGGCTACCGCCCTCGCGGCACCACCCATTTATTGCGAGGAGTAGAACCATGTCTTCCGATCCAATCGTCATCGCCTCCTATGCCCGCACCCCGATGGGTGGCCTGCTGGGCGACCTGTCGCCGGTCAAGTCGACCGATCTCGGTGCCGCCGCCGTCAAGGCCGCCGTTGAGCGCGCCGGCATTACAGGCGATGTGATCGACCGCATCTACATGGGTTGCGTGCTGCCGGCCGGCCTCGGTCAGGCTCCGGCCCGTCAGGCGGCGCTGGCCGCCGGCCTACCGCGCTCGGTGCAGGCCACCACGCTGAACAAGATGTGCGGCTCGGGCATGCAGGCCGCCATCATGGCCTGCGAGACGCTGGCGGCCGGCGCTGCCGACGTCATCGTCGCTGGCGGCATGGAGTCGATGTCCAACGCCCCCTATCTGCTCGCCAAGCACCGCAGCGGTGCGCGTTTCGGCCACGACGTGGTGAAAGATTCGATGGCCCTCGACGGCCTCGAAGACGCCTACGAGCAAGGCGCGGCGATGGGCATCTTCGCCGAGCGCGTCGCCCAGAGTTACGGCTTCACCCGCCAGGATCAGGACGCCTTCGCCACCGCCTCCCTCGCCCGCGCCAATGCCGCCATCAACAACGGTGACTTCGCCGCCGAAATCACGCCGGTCGACGTACAGACCCGCAAAGGCGTGGTGCAGGTCAAGATCGACGAGCAGCCGGGCAAGGCCAAACCGGAGAACATCCCCAACCTGAAGCCCGCCTTCGTCAAGGACGGCACCATCACCGCCGCCAACTCGTCGTCGATCTCCGACGGCGCCGCCGCGCTGGTGCTGACCCGCGCCTCCGTCGCGCAGAAGCTCGGCATGAACGTCGTCGCCCGCGTCCTCGGCACCGCCTGCCACGCGCATGAGCCGGGCCTCTACCCGACCGCGCCGGTGCCGGCGATGAAGAAAGTGATCGAAAAGGCCGGCTGGTCGATCGGCGATGTCGACTTGTTCGAGGTCAACGAAGCCTTCGCCGTGGTCGCGATGGTCGCGATGCGCGACCTGGAAATTCCGCACGACAAGGTCAACGTCAACGGCGGCGCCTGCGCACTGGGCCACCCGATCGGCGCGTCGGGTGCACGCATCATCGTCACGCTGCTGGGCGCACTGAAACATCGCGGCCTGAAGCGTGGCGTGGCCGGCATCTGCCTAGGCGGCGGCGAAGCCACTGCCGTGGCCGTGGAACTGGTCTGAGTCACAACGGCGCCGCGTCAAACCGGCGCCGTTTTCTTTTAACAACCGAAATCCCCAATAACCGAAACAGTGGTCCGCACATGAAACTGAAAACACGCATCACCGAACTGCTGGGCATCGAATACCCGATCGTACAAGGCGGCATGATGTGGGTCGGCCGCGCCGAACTGGCGGCGGCGGTCTCCAACGCCGGCGGCCTCGGCATCCTGACCGCACTGACCCAGCCGAGCCCGGACGCCCTGCGCGCCGAAATCGAACGCTGCCGCAAGATGACCGACAAGCCGTTCGGCGTGAACCTGACCATCCTGCCGTCGGTCAGCCCGCCGCCCTACGCCGAATACCGCAAAGCGATCATCGAAAGCGGCATCAAGATCGTCGAAACCGCCGGTCACAATCCGCAGGAACATATCGACGACTTCAAATCGCACGGCATCAAAGTGCTGCACAAATGCACCGCCGTTCGCCACGCGCTGTCGGCTGAACGCATGGGCGCCGACATCATCTCGATCGACGGTTTCGAGTGCGCCGGTCACCCGGGTGAAGATGACATCCCTGGTCTCGTGCTGATTCCGGCCGCTGCCGACAAGGTCAAAATTCCGATGCTCGCCTCCGGCGGTATCGGTGACGGTCGCGGACTGGTTGCCGCACTGGCACTTGGCGCCGAAGGCATCAACATGGGCACCCGCTTCTGCGCCACCGTCGAAGCGCCGATCCATCAGAGCGTCAAAGAGTTCCTGGTCAAGAACGACGAACGCGCCACTAACCTGATTTTCCGCTCGCTGAAAAACACCGGTCGCGTCAGCAAGAACAGCGTGTCGGACAAAGTGGTCGAGATCCTGAAAAATCCGGGCGCCACCTTCGGCGACATCTCCCATCTGGTAAAAGGCGCCGATGGCCGTGTTGCACTGGAGACAGGCAATCTCGACGCAGGCCTGATCTGGGCCGGCCAGATTCAGGGCTTGATCCACGACATCCCGACCTGTGCCGAACTGCTCAAGCGCATCATGGATGACGCTACGGCGATCATTCAGAAGCGTCTTGCTGGTTTCGTCGCCTGACGGATGAAACTGCTCGAAGCCGGGCGTTACACGGCTTCGAGCAGTTTCAGCAGACGCATTTGGGCAAGACACCGCGTGGTAGCATTCCTCGCCCGCACCGAACCCAAGGTGAATACCATGCCTGCACTGGAAAGCATGTCCCGCACGGAAAAACTCCAACTGATGGAGTCTCTCTGGGAAGACCTCACCCGCGACACCCCCGAGTTACCCTCCCCGACCTGGCACGCTCAAGCGCTGGAAGCTGCGCGTGAAGCCCATGCCAGCGGCCAAGCAGAATTCCTCGACTGGTCACAAGCCAAGCGAATGCTGCGCGACGAATGAAGCGCGTCCAAATCCTGAGTGCTGCTGTCGACGACTTGCGCTATGGCAAGCAGTTCTACGAGCACCAACAGGAAGGCCTCGGCGAATACTTTCTGGATAGTCTCTTTTCCGACATCGATGCACTGATGCTGTATGCAGGCCTCCACGAACAGCACCTCGGTTACTACAGAATCCTGTCGAAACGTTTTCCGTTCGCGATCTACTACACACTGAACAGTGACGACATTCAGGTTTGGCGAGTACTCGACTGTCGGCAAAATCCAGCTCGCACTCAGAAATCGCTGAAATTTCCCGACTAAAGCCGCCCCCTGCCAATACCCCTCACACCCCCGTCGACCACTCATAATCTGAAAGAAACCTTAAGTAGCCTGACGGCAATCAGATAGTCAGAGCGCTGCAAGAGACTTTCGTGCTACTGGCAAGCCCATCAAGCACGCAGAGCAACCGAGCGAAGCGTTACGGCGAGGTCGTACTCCATCAGACGAACATTCGGCACCTGCGTTGCCGCGTAACGGAGTTTCTGGCCAATATCCGATGCGATAATAATTCCATACACATTCTTATCGCCCGCCAGATGCTCCTTGACCCAGCCCATATAGCGAAGGATTTGCCCCAGAGTCGCATCCGGTCCTCGGCCGACTTTCAGTTCGAGCACATAGAAGTCGCTGTTGCCAGTCGCCAAGATATCGATAGGACCAACTTCGGTTTGAAACTCCACCCCATCACGATCGTTCGTGCGATATAGGGTAAGCGGCGCATCGTGACCTGGCAGTTTTGGGAGCTTCTTAGCGAGGTAATCCCGAAGATGCGCCTCTAGAGCGAACATACCGTACGCATCGTCGGTTGCTTCGGTGGCTTCCGCGATTTGCACTGGATTATCACCCACGCCGTCCGCGAGGCGGACGATCAATGCTCCGTCTGCAGAATGTGCTATCTCCCATACGCCGTGTATCTCAGGCTGGTACCAAACAACCCGGCCGCGGCCGGTGCTGAACAAATAGTCGTAGGGTGTGTCGGTGAGCCGTGGTTTCTTGTTTTCACCATAATGGATACGCGATGGGTGATTTACCGCACCCGAAATAATGCTGCATGTCATCGAACTGTCGTTGATGTCATCGCCATACATCGATCTCGCTTTCGCTTTAATTACTTGATACGAAACCTCCCCACTCAACTGCTGGGCTGCTTCCCGAACCATTTGCCATACCGGCGGGCGGTTGCCGTTGCTCACCATCTAAACTCCTTGTTTCCGGTGCCCCGAAGTTAATATGTCAGCGATATTCAACGCGATACGCTAGCCAAATCGGGGCATCGCTACTTTAAGTGGATTTAACTTTTCAGCATCGTCTATGCGCTCACACTAGTAGTGCATGAGCTCGCCCCATGACGGCCATTGATGGCTGCCCGCTTCTAGCCGAGCGTGAAATTGATCGAGAAATTAAGGTCTATCAGCGCTGCAACGATACGACAGCAACGAAATGCGGGAGAAATTACCGCCCCACCACTTCACCAAACTCTTCGTAGATAGCAGCGTAAGCCGCCTGCCTATCGATCGAATCAGCGATAAGCAACGTGCCGGATTCCGGGCTGGTCTCAATCGCTCGCACCGACGCATCGATATCGTCGGTGTCTATTTCATAGAGCGCCAGATAGGGAAAAACGTCGCGCGCTCCGAGCGAGCGCGAGACGCGAAAACGTTGTGCGGAAACAAAACCGGGGAGCGCCACCATCTGCGCGAGATGCACGTTCTGATACCAGTCGTTGTATTCAGCCTCGCGGCCCTCGACCGGTCGACTCAATGCAATCAGCAGATGGCGCGCCATGGGTCTCGATCCTGACTGGGGAGAGATCAGCCCTTGTTGCCAAAGACCGGCTTGCGCTTCTCCTGCATCGCCGCGATCGCCTCGTGGTGATCGGCCGAGCGGATCGACAGCGCCTCGTAGGCGAGACCGGTATCCATCAGCGAATGGGCAACACGTTTCAGTTCAAGGTTGAGCAACACCTTGGTGGAGCGAATCGCCTTGGTCGCGCCGTTCAGCAATTTGTCGCAGCAGGCATCGACAGCGGCATCGAGTTCAGCGGCCGGCAGTGCGTGGTTGATCAGACCGATCTCTGCCGCTTTGGACGCCGGCAACAACTCGCCAGTCAGCAAAAACTCTTTGGCGCGCGCGAGGCCGATACGTTGCGGCCAGATCACCGCGCCGCCGTCACCGGCAACCAGACCGACGGCGACATGCGGGTCGCCGATCTTGGCGTTTTCGGCGGCGAAAATGATGTCGCAGAACAGCGCCAGCGTGGCACCGAGGCCGACCGCGTGGCCGTTCATGCGACAGATCAGCGGCTTGTCCAGATCGAGCATCGAGAAGACGATGCGCTTGGCAAGACGCACCTCTTCGTCGAACAGCGTGGGATCGTTGACGAAGGAGAGAATATGGTCGATGTCGCCACCGGCGGAGAAGGCGCGACCGGCACCGGTCAGCAGTACGACATCGGAGTGTTTGTCGGCCGCAGCCCAGCTGAACACTTCAGCCAGCTCTTCATGCAATCGCAGGTTGACCGCATTGAGCTGGTCGGGACGATTCAGCGTAATCGTCAGCAGACGACCTTTACGCGACAAAGCCAGAGTTTCGAACGAACGCACCGGTGCAACATCGGACATGATCAGGCAACTTCCTCTCGTGTCGCCGCCGCCCCCGCAGTTTTGCCGGCGCGCGCGGCAATGTCATTGACTGCGACGAACCCGAATGTCATCGCGGGGCCGATGGTACCACCGGCGCCCGGATAGAGGTTGCCGAACGGGCTGCCCGAATTGTTGCCGGCCGCGTACAGGCCGGCAATCGGCCGGCCGTTGCCGTCGAGCACGCGCGCGTGCGCATCGGCCTTCAGGCCACCCTTGGTACCGAGGTCGCCGGCGTGGATCGGCACCGCGTAGTACGGCGCGCGATCGATCGGCCCGAGGCACGGATTGGGCGCGATGCTCGGGTCGCCGAACATGCGGTCGTAGGCGTTGCCGCCGCGGCCGAACTCCGGGTCGGTGCCGGTGCGGGCGTACTGGTTCATGTTGGCGACGGTCTGCCGCAGCGCCTCGACCGGCAGCTGGATCCTGGTCGCCAGCGTCTCCAGCGTGTCGGCCTTGAAGATGTAGTGGTCCCAGCAATCCTTCGAGATCATCCAGTCCGGCATGATCAGCGACGGCATGAAACCGCCGGCGGTGAATTTGGCGCGGAACTGCGCATCGAAGATCAACCAACACGGCATGTTGGCGCCGGTCGCCAGCTGGTCCTTGACCATCGCCGCGCCGAATTCGTCGTAGCTGCAGGCCTCGTCGACGAAGCGCGCCGCGTTGCGATTGACGCAGACACTGTGCGGACGGCCGACATCGAAGGCCGCCTGATGAATCTCTTCGAAGTTCGACACCTTCGGCATCGGCATGTGCATGGTTGGAATCCACCACGCACCTTCCGTATGTTCGGTGGCTGCACCGACTTTCATGCCGGCAATCAGCGCCTCGCCGCGATTCGCATCCTCCGGCGAACTGCTGTGGCGCGTCAGGCCCGGGACCGGGAAGAACTTGTCGCGCAGCGCCTGATTCCATTCGAAGCCGCCGGCACAGAGCACCACGCCCTGCCTGGCATCGATCTGATACTGACGCCCGAAGTTCTTGACCTTCACGCCAGTCACTTCACCGCTGGCGACAACCAGCTCATCCAGCGCCGTTTCGAGACGCACCTCGACACCGCGATCGAACAACACCTTGAACAGATGCCCCATCAACGCGCCGCCGTTGGTGAACCGACGATCGCGACGGTGAATCAGCCGTGTGCCGACATCGCTCCAGTAGCGCCAGAAAATATTCAGCAGCGTCTTGATCCAGCCCTGTCCACGCGTCGAGATCGAGAAAAATTCCGGCAGGTCCATCGCGTAGCGGTTCAGCAATTTGAAGCGCGTGAACTGCTCGCGCATCAGCACGAACTTGTCGCCGAGCTGACGCCCATCGAAGGTGTCGCAGATGATCGAGCGATCGCCGCGCGCACCGGGCGCCTCGGCGAAATAGTCCGGCCACGCCGCCGGCGCCACCGGAATGCCTGCGGACTTCAGGCACTTGATCATTGCCGGTGCCTGATCGACGAAGGCTTCGAGCCGGTCGCGCTGAATGTCGCTCTTGATCAGGCTGTCCAGATACTGCAGCGCCTGCTCGCGGCTGTCATCGTTCGGCGTCAGCTGGTGGTTGGGAACCCACAACACACCGCCTGACGTCGCCGACGTGCCACCGAACTTGTGCGCCTTTTCGATCACCAGCACCGACAGGCCGAGTTCGGCCGCGCGCAGCGCCGCCATCGCGCCGGCCGAGCCGGAACCGACCACGACCACATCGTAGGCTTCTGTTGTCTGCTGCATTTTATTTTTCTCCAGTCGCTGTCAATGGGAGGCGCAAAGCGTCGGGCGACGAGCCAGTGACATCGTCGAAACCCGATCTCAGAACTCGGTGGGTGCAACGATCAGACGCAGTCCGTCCATCTCCGGCTTCAGATGAATCTGGCAGCAGAGACGGCTGTTGGGCTTGCAGATATCCGACACCATATCCAGCGTCATCTCTTCGATGTCGTCCGGCTTGCCGACCACCGCTTCCCACTCCGGCTCGACATAAACGTGACAGGTCGCGCAGGCGCAACCGCCGCCGCAATCGCCGAGAATGCCCTCGACGCCATTGGCCCGGCCCAGCTCCATCAGCGACTCGCCGGCTTCGCCATCCAGCGTCTTCTCGACGCCATCCGCTTGTACAAAAGTAACCGTGATACCCATTTGCATCAGTCTCCCGGCGCCTCGTTCGTCCGAGGCGCCTACCACCTGTGAACGTTAAAACATCAAAAATCGTAGGTTAGCTCCACCCCGTAGGTGAGAGGCTCGCCCACGGCGGCGCCATTGTGCCCGAGCGAGGCACCAAGAGGCATCCCACCGACGAAATACTCCTCGTCCGTCAGGTTCTTACCGAACAACGCGGCGGACAGCTGCGAGCCCAGAATATTGCCCCAGCTGAGTCGCGCATTGACCACTTCATAGGATGGCAACTCGGTATCCGGCGTCAGTGAATCGTACGTGTTCGAGAAGTACATGCTGTCCTGGCCGTAGATCTCGGTACGCAGCGACAGATTGCCGAACTCGCTGCTGTTGATCAGGTCGAAGCGCGCCCACACCGTCCAGCTCTTCTCCGGCGTATTTGCAACCGGTCCGTAGGAGTACAGGGTGCCAAACAGAATCGCTTCGCCGTCGGTGAACTCCGCGTCGGTATAGGCTCCGTTGACACCGAGTTCGAGCCAGTCGGCAGCAGCCATCGAGAACTCGAGTTCGACGCCCTGCACCTCCATCTCAGGAATATTGGCCGTCACTGCCGCCGAGGCAGGATCGAACCCCGGAAAGAACTCCGGCGGATCCGGGAACTCGATACGCTGCACATCCTCGACCCACTGTTTGTAGAGCGCCAGGTTGATCCGCGTCGGACGGTCGAGCAGCGAGCCCTCGAATTTCAGGCCGGCCTCGACATCCTTCACGGTCTCCATGTTGAACTTGTTGCCGCCACCGGTCGCATCGGCATCGATCGGAAACGCCGAGCCATTGAAGCCACCGCTGCGGAAGCTGTAACGCCCCTTCACGTAGGTGAGCATGGTGTCGGTCAGGTCGTAGTCGAGCCCCAGCTCCCAGGAGGGCTCCTCGAAGGTCTCGTCCTGTTTCTGCTCGAAGCCGGGAACGTTGTAGTAATCCGACTGCGACAGCTGCTCGATCTCGATATCTTCCTTGGTATAGCGGAAGCCGGCGGTCGCTCTCAGGTTGGAGGTCAGGCTGTAGGTGCCTTGCAGATAGAGCGCAGCCGTATCGGTCACGATGCGGAAATTGTTGGTCGCGTTGGTGGCACCCTCGAAATAGGTCTGCGGCCACAGCGTATCGGTGGTGTTGGTCTGCAGGTAGAGGCCGGCGATGTAGGTCAGGTTGCCGCCGAACGCGTCGCCGGAGAGCTGGATTTCATCGGAAAACGACTCGACTTCCAGCTCGTTGCCGATCTTGCCGGTGGCCAGGTTACGCGTCGCGAACGTGGCAAACGGCGCGCCCAGTGCCGGCTGCTCGGAGTCCGTATCCGCCGAGGTGTAGCCGAAGATGTTCTTCAGGCGCAGGTTGTCGCTCAGATCGTAGATCGTCGTGTTGACGAAGATCTCGTCTTCGCCGACGTGATCGGCACCGTAGGGGTGCTGCGTCTTGTAGTAGCCGAGCCTTTTCTGGTCGTCGACCGAACCGGCGAGGAAACTCGACGCGGTATTGAGATCGCGACCGTACTTCACCTCATCGGCCGGCGTGTAGATGCTGTAGACGTAGGTCGCACCGGTGTTGGTGCCATCCGTGCGCGAGTAACTGTAGAGCGTGGTGTTTTCCAGACGATCGGTCGGCGTCACCATCAACGATATGCGTCCGCTGTCGCGGCCGGTATCACCGTGCGTTTCGCCGGTGACAATGTTGTCGATGTAGCCATCCTTGCGCAGCGAGTTGAAGGCAACACGGAACAGCAGCTTGTCGTCGACCAGCGGCGCGTTGTACATGCCTTCGATTTCGCGCATGTCGAAATTACCGGCGCGCACCCGCAGCAAACCGTCGACTTCGTTGGTCGGTTTCGCCGCGGTGTAGAGCACGGCACCGCCGGTGGCGTTGCGGCCGAACAGCGTGCCTTGCGGCCCCTTCAACACCTGCACCGATTGCAGGTCGTAAAACGTCGACGCGCCGCTGATCGTCAACGGCACCTCGTTCAGATAAGCCACCACAGCCGACGGCGAGCCGCTGAAGGTGTCGGCCGATTGACCGCGAATGGCGTAGGTCAGCGAGTTGTTGCCCTGCGTCTGCCGAATGGTCAGACCCGGCACCGACAGTTGCAGGTCGGAGTCGCTGTAGACCTGCCGCTCATTGAGCTGCTCGGCACTGATCGCACTGACCGAGATCGGCACATTGGACAAACTCTCATCGCGCCGCCGCGCGGTGACGACAACTTCTTCCAGCCCGGACGCTTCGCGCCCACTGCCTGTGGCCGGCTGCGCCATTGCCACCGGTGCCGCCAGTGCCATCGCACTCAGCGCCGGCAGACAGCGTCCGGCGACTCTGAAGAAGTGCTGCGGATTATTTCTACTTTTACGCATGGCCATCTCCTCGGGTTGGACCGCACACACCGCAGACTCGGCACGCACGGTATTCGTTATCGTTATTAGGAACCGGATCACTCGTCCTTCAATGCGTTGGCGCGCGCTTCAAACAGCTCCTGCAGATGGTTGACCGGATCACCCGCAGTGATGCCGCCATCGATCGGCATGACGATGCCGGTGATCTGCGCGGCGCGATCACTGCAGATGAACAACGCCGCCTGCGCCACGTCGATCGGTCGGCCGTGGCGCTTCAGCGGCTGGTTCGAATCCCACACCGGCGCCAGCGCGTTCTTCACCCGCTCCGCCTGCGCCGGCGTCATGTCCGGTGTCGTGAAGGCGTTCAACGAGGTGCGGATATGGCCCGGCACGAAACAGTTGACGCGAATGCCGTACTCGGCCAGATCGATGGCGATCGACTTGCTGAGCTGGATCACCGCTGCCTTGGTGGCGCGATAGCTCATCAACGCATGGCCCGCCAACACACCGGCGATCGACGCGTTGTTGAGGATCACGCCGCCGCCACTGTTCTTCATGTGGCGACCGGCAGCCTGGCAACCAGCCATGACGCCGAACAGGTTGACCCCGATCACCTTCTGGAAATCGGCGAGATCGTCGTCGAGAAAACGCGGATAGGTAGCACCGGAGATGCCGGCGTTGTTGAACATGATGTTCAGGCCGCCAAATTCGGCAACAGCGAAATCGACCAACGCCTGCACTTCATCCCTGTTGGAAACGTCCGTGCGTTTGAAGCGCGCCGCGCTGCCGAGTTGAGCCACCAGTTCCTCGCCACCGTCAGCGTTGACGTCGGCGACGACCACCTTCGCCCCCTCCTGCACAAACAGCTCGGCAGTCGCCCGGCCGATGCCGTTGGCACCGCCGGTGATGATCGCCACTTTTCCTGCTAGTTCCTGGCCCACACGGACCTCCTGCTTGAATGTTATGGAACTTCTTGTATGTCCCCTCTCCCTTCAGGGAGAGGGTTAGGGAGAGGGCGGCTCTTCCTTCCTGCGATGCCCTCTCCCCCGTCCCCTCTCCCTGAAGGGAGAGGGGAGAAACGTGCTTTTCCAGCGCTACTTCCTGCGAACGAACGTCATCGGCAGCGAAGCAATCGAGCGCGTCGCCACCGTCGGCTGATACGCCACCTGCTCCACCGGGATCGCGAGTTTGAAATCGCCCACGCGTCGAACCAATTCGCGGGCGGCGACCTTGATCTCCATGCGCGCCAGCGAGGCGCCGATGCAGCGGTGAATGCCGACGCCGAAGGCGACATGCGAACCGAGGTTGCCGCGATTCATGTCGAAGGTGCGCGGGCACTCGAACTGCGCTTCGTCGTCGTTACCGGATGCATACAGCACCAGCATGTGTGCCTGCGCCGGCAGTTTCTGGCCACCGAGTACGGTCTCTTTCGTCGTCATCTTGGCGAGACCACGCACCGGCGGCGCGATGCGCAACAGCTCTTCGACGAAGCGGTTCAGATAGCGATCATCGTCGATATTGTCGTACAGCTGCTGCGCCAGCTCTGGCTGCGTGGCCAGCACAAACAGCAGATTGCCAATCGCCGTCGCCGTGGTGTCGTTGCCGGCGATGATCAGTGCGCGCACCAGCGACACCGCTTCGCCGAAGGTCAGCTTGCTGCCATCGGACAATTCCGCATGCACGATGTCGGAGATCATGTCCTCTTTCGGCGCGGCTTCGCGATCCTTCATCTGGGCAATGATGAAGTTCTGCAGCTCGCAGATCAGCTTCGCGTTCGCGACCATCTGCTCGCGGTTCTGCATGCGACCGATCTGCGCGGTGATCGCTTCCGACCAGCTCGAAATCTTGTCGCCGTTGTACTGGTTGATGCCCATCTGCTCGCAGATCACGGCGATGGTCAGCGGAATGGCGAACTCCTTGACGCCATCGATCACCTGTCCGCTGGCGGCCTTCTCCGCCACCTGCTCGACCAGATTGACGATGATCTGGGTAATACCCGGCTCCAGCGTCTTGACGCGATGCGCCGAGAAGGCGCCATCCAGCAGCTTGCGAATGCGGGTGTGCTCGGGCGGGTCGCTCTTGATCGCGTCGGCGAAAAAGCCGCCGCCTTCGGTTTCGAGAATCTGCTTGAACTCCTCGAAGAATCCACTCGCATACTGCGCGGCATAACCGTGCTTGTCGGAGAAGGTTTCCGGATCGCGCAGCAGTGCGACGATATCCTCGTGGCGGGTGACCAGCCACATGCCGAGTTTCTCATCGTAGTGAACCGGATCTTCGTTGCGCATCGTCCAGTAGAAATCGCTGGGATGGGCAAGGATCGCCGGATCCTTCAGCGAGGTTTCAGCGAGAACAACCTTGTGGCGCCCCACTGGGCACTCCCCTGCTTTCGTTTCAACACCGCTGGTATTCATGGGTAAACCTCGTTATTCGAAAACCAAAATTAGGACATCTCTGCTCAAGTCCCCTCTCCCTTTCAGGGAGAGGGTTAGGGAGAGGGTGGGGACGCATGGGTCGGCCCTCTCCCCCGCCCCTCTCCCTGAAGGGAGAGGGGAGAACTGCATCTTTCAGAGTCTCCATAAGCTACTGAAGCGACGCCGGGCCAGCGCCAATAAACTCCTGCGATTTTCTCGTTGGAGCAGGTATCGGTTCATGCAGGGACACAGCCGGTGCCGACAGCCGGTATTCGCGCGGCCCCATGTTGAATACGCGCTTGAACATGCGACTGAAATGCGCCGGGCTTTTGAAGCCGACGCGATAGGCGATTTCACTGATCGGAATGTCGGCCGACTCCGCCGATGCGAGCCAGCTGCTGGCGATCTTCAATCGCTTGTCCCACACCAGATCCGAAAACGGCGTGCCATTGAGCTGCAGCAGGAACGACAGGTAGCGCGGCGAAATACCGCAGCCCTTGGCCACCGTCGCAATACTCAGCGTCGAATCGGACAGGTGCACATCGATAAACCGCAGCACATCCTGCAGTCGCTTCTCCGACAATGTCTGCCGCGCCGGCGCGCGATGTTCGACGCGCTTGATCGCCTCGCCCAGCACCGCCAGCGCACTGTCGACCAGCAGCTGCTCGATATGTTCGGCCAGTTCGCCGCCATCGTCGAAAATGTCGGAGAGCATGCGCTCGGCAATCTGGAATTCGCGGCTGTCGGCCGGCAGCACCAGCCCGGTTTTTATTTCGAGCGGCACGAAACGCCGGAACAGATGTGTCGGCACGATGACATGCAGCACTTCGTGCAGTGACGACTCGTCGGCCTGACACTCGATCGAGAATGGCGCCGTCGACTGGGTGATGGCGAAATCGCCGGATTCGGCGATGCTTTGGCCGCGCTGGTGCGAAATGCACAGGCGTCCACGCTTGACGAACCAGAGCACGGTGACATCGGTGCCGTCTTCGCGAATATGCGACCAGGAGCGGCGGAAAAACTGTCGCGTCTTTGCCTGCATCCGGATGATCGAGCAGGAGCCGACCGCTTTCTTGTCGGCACGCACCTCGATGACCGAACCCGAATCGATCGAGTAGTCGCCGAGGTAGTACTCCTGATTCGTCGCACCGCGAAAAGCGTTCTGGCATTCGCGGTAGTTGCGTTTATCGATGACGAAGAGCGTTTCGGTCATGGCTGCAACCCTCTTGTATTGCCTGTCGACGCCGACATCGTCGGCCATCAGCGGGTGATGCCCGCCTCGGCAAGCCGCTGCTGCTCCGCCGCGGACAAGCCCAGAATTTCACCGAAGACATACGCGTTGTGCTGCCCGAGACGCGGCGCTCCCTGCTCGATACTCGCGCCGCGCGACATTTTCCAGCCCGGTCCGACAATCGGTCGCATCGAACCTTTGCTATCGACAACATCCTGAAAGAAGCCGCGCGCCCACAAATGATGATCGGAGATCAGATCGACCGAACTCTGGCTCTTGCTGGCGGCGATGCCGCGCTGTTGCAATGCCAGCGCCAGCTCACCGGCACCCTGCTGCGCCGTCCACACCGACAACAGGCGATCCAGCTCATCCTCGTTGGCCTTGCGATCGGCCAGCGTGCGAAACCGAATGTCATTGGCAAGCGCTGGCTGCCCCATCGCTTCGGCCAATGCCTGCCAAGCCGCATCGGATGAAACAGCCAGCACGATCCACTCGCCATCGAGGCAGCGATAGGCACCGTGTGGCGCCATCTCGGCGTGACGATTGCCATCGCAGGCGCGAATCACGTCGTTCAAGGTGTAATCCATCACCGCGTCGCCAATCATGCTGCTCATGCACTCGACCGCAGAGACATCGATGAACTGACCGGCACCGGTGCGGCGGCGATGCAGCAGCGCCACCATCGTGGCGTAGGCCGCCATCGCACCGAAGGTGGAGTCGGCGTAGCGAACGTTCATGCCGGCCGGCGCGCCGCCTTCGTAGCCGACCAGCGCGCTGAGCCCGCCCAGCGCGGCAAAACAGGGCGCGTAGCCGGTCTGGTAGGCCAGTGGCCCTTCGCTGCCATACATGCCCATCGACGTGTAGACGATGTCGGGCTTGACCGCGCTGACCACGTCGTAGCCGAGCCCGAGACGTTTGACGGCACCGGGGCGCAGGTTCTCGACGACGACATCGGCGTTGCGCAGCAGATCGAGAATGAGCGCGATGCCCTCTTCCGTCTTCATGTCGATCTGTACGCTGAGCTTCTGCGGATTGACCGCCAGAAAACCCGGCGCATTGTTGATGTTGTCGACACCGTAGGTGCGCGTGACATCGAGCGAACCTTCGCTCTCGACGCGAATCACTTCGGCACCGAGAAATGCCAGCAGCTTGCCGACATACGGACCGGCCCACACCTTGGTCAGCTCGACCACACGCACGCCCTGCAGCGGGCCACCGCGCATCTGCCGGCTCATACCTCGCCTCCGCGCGCAGCCAGTTCAGACAGACGCCGGTCATGTTGACCCAGCAGCGGCGCTGCAGAATTCAGCTGCGCCGGTGTCGCGCTCAGCTGGTAGGGAACGGTGGGATATTTCACGCTGCCAAGCACCGGATGCTCGACCTCGGCAAAGAAGCCGCGAAACGCATATTGCTCCGATGCCAGAAGATCGCCGGCATTGTTGACGGCCACCACGGTCAGGCCGAGTTTCTGCGCCGCCGCCGACGCCTCGTGTTTGCTCTGAGTGCCCAGCCATTCGCCGATGTGGTGGCGGCACTGCGCCACGCGCTCCGCCGTGCACTCGCGCTCCAGCCAGCGCTCCGGAAATTCATTCATCCACGCCGGATTGCCGAGCAGCTGTCGCAGCGCATCCCAGTGCCCCGGCGCCGACATCCAGATATAGGCAAAGCCGTCGCGACACGGAAAGATGCCGGCCGGTCCGAACAGATCGAATTGCGTGCGCGCGGTGCTGACATCCATATCGCCGGCCACCATCTGGCCGAGCACATAGTCGACGCGCGAGGCGAGCACTTCCTGCCTCGACACTTCGATAACGCGACCGCGCTGCGATTGCTCGCGCTCGAACAGCGCCGCAACCACACACATCGCCGCTTCCACGCCCGCTTCGTAACTGCCGAGAAAACGGCCGGCACCTTTCAGCGGCGGCTGGCTCTCTTCGCCGCCGCTCGGTGTGTGGTAACCCCAGCCGCTGCTGTGAAAAACATTCAGATCTTCGGCGTACTGACGATCATCCGGCGGATTGAGTCCGAATGCCGTGATCGAACAGAGCACCAGTGCCGGCCGCTGCTGCTCGATGCCATCCAGTGCAAGACCGACATCCCGCAACCAGATTGCCGTGTGGTCGTCGATGACGACGTCAACGCGATCGAGCAGCGTCTGCAATGTCCCTTGGCCGGCTGCGGCCGACAGATCGAGTGTCACCGAATGTTTGTTGGTATTCAGGTAGGCGAACAGACCGCTACTTTCAACATCACCACGAGCAACACCGTCACCATTTATTTCGGCCGCAAACGGCCCCATGCGGCGCGTCGGGCTGCCACAGCCAGGCTTTTCCACCTTGATGACGTCGGCACCGAAATCGGCGAGCAGCTTGCCGCAATACTCACCGGCAACGCTCTCCGACAACTCCAGCACCTTGTAACCGCGTAACGCCGACATGCCGTCCTCTTGTCTCTCAGGGAGCCTCTGAACAAGCCTCGCTTTGACATCCTTCGTCATTCTGCGCGTAGCGAAGCGCAGTCGCAGAATCCATCATCGCTTTCTGCTCGCTCACTCGCGCCTGCTTTTTCGCCGGCGCTTGAGTGGCCAGTTAACCCACAGCCATCGACGTCAGCAGATAGTCGCCCGCATCGTCGAGACAGGCCTTCCAGCCTGGATAGACGACGATGGTGGTGAAGGTCTCTTCGATGATGGCCGGCCCCACCACTTCACTACCCGGACGCAGATCGGCACCGCGATAGATGCCGGTCTCCTTGTAGCCTTCGCCAAGATTGGCGCGACGCGTTCTGGCCGGTGTCGCCGCCACTTTCGCGGCGCTGAATCCCTTGCCGACCACCGGCGATGGCGTATCGACCGAGCTCGACAGCCGCACACCGATGATCTCCGGCAATTCGCCGTCGCGAATATGGCCGAACTCTTCCATGTGGCGCTTGTTGAAGGCGTCGAGCGCTTTGGCGCCGAGCGTTTCGTTGACGAATGACAGATCCTGCTCGCCGCTGCCGGTATGCATGTCGAAGGTCAGCGCCCAGTTCTGGCCGCGATAACGCATGTTGATCTGGAATTTCGCCGTCACCTGATCGCGCGCGAAGTTGGCATCGGCGAAATAGGCCGCCGCGCGCTCATCAAGCTCTTTCCACAGCGCTTTCAGTTTCTGCAGATCGGGGTTGCCGACCGGGCAGATGAATGAGCGCTCTTCGTCGATGCTCGGCTTCGCCACCAGCGTGCCCAGCGCCGAGAAGGTCGGCGATGCGCGCGGCACCAGCACCTTGGTGATACCGAGCGCATCGGCGTGCACGGCGGCGAATGCCGGACCGTTGCCGCCATAGGCAAGCATCACCAGATCTTTCGAATCGACACCTTTACCAGCCGTGGTTCTGCGCACCGCCTGAATCATGTTGGCGTTGACGATACGCCAGCAGTCAAACGCGGCGTCCTCAGCGCTGTAACCCATCTGTTCGCCGATGGCCGCAAAGGCTTCTTCAACACCGGTGCGGCTCAGCGAAAAACTGCCGCCGGCAAATTCCGCTTCGGCCGACAGAATGCCGAGCATCAGCAGCGCATCGGTGACGGTCGGCTGGGTGCCGCCGCGACCGTAACAGATCGGCCCCGGCTCCGAACCAGCCGAGGCCGGGCCGACATTCAGCTCGCCATTTTTGACGTGACAGATCGAGCCGCCGCCAGCACCGAGTGTCTCCACCTGCACCATCGGCACGCCGACCAGATTGCGGTGGTGCATGTTCCAGCCGGCCACCGCTGGCGCTGCACCTTTGATCACCATCGACATATCGTAAGAGGTGCCGCCCATGTCGACACAGAGCAGGTTCGGATAACCCTTCGCCGCGCCGACATGCGCCGAACCGATGACACCGCCGGCCGGGCCCGAAGCGAGCACGCGAATCGGCGAACCGTCGATGTACTCCTTGGTCATGACGCCGCCGCTGGCCTGCATCACCATCAGCTGATTGTGGTAACCGCCCTCTTGCAGACGGCCAACCAACTTTTCCAGATACGAAGTGACGCGCGGTCCGACATAGGCGTTGACCACCGTCGTGCTGGTGCGGTCGAACTCCGGCGCGCGCGGCAGCACCTGATGCGACACCGACAGATGCACGCCCGGCAGCTCTTCGGCGACTATCTCGGCGACACGCTTCTCGTGCGCCGGATTGACGAACGAAAAGATCAGCGAAATTGCTACCGACTCGACATTCTGCTTTTTCAGTTTTTTGCAGCAGTCGCGCACGGCGTTTTCATCGAGCGCCTTGTGCACGGAGCCATCGAACAGGATGCGCTCGGGCACCGTCAGGCGGCGACGGCGCGGCGTGATCTGCTTCGGCGGCTCCAGCCGCACATCCCAGATGTTCTCCTTGTAGCCGCGGCGGTACTCGACTTCGTCGCGAAACCCTTCGGTGGTGATCAGGCCGGTCACTGCGCCGTTCATTTCGATCAGCGTGTTGTCGGCGATGGTGGTGCCGTGCACGATCGCATCGCACTGGCCGAGAAAATCGCGCAGCGTCAGCCCCTCTTTCTCCGCCAGTTTCTGCAGGCCGTGCATGACGCCCAGCGAGCGATCTTCCGGCGTGCTGAGGTTCTTGTGCAGGATCACTTCCGCCCCTTTCAGCAGCGCGAAGTCAGTGAAGGTGCCGCCAATGTCGATGCCTACGCGGTAACTCATCACTTCGCTCCTCGCGCAGTTTGTTCAGCCTTCATTTTTTCTCTCAATGCCTGCGTGGCAGCGACATCAACTGTCAGGTCGTATTCGTCGAGCGAGCCGGTCAGCACCACGCCATATTTGTCGCGCGCCGCCTGCAGGCTGACGTATTCGTCGAGCACATCCTCTTTCACCGCCTCGGCATCGCGCAGATAGGCAGGGCCGAAACCGGCGCCGCCGCCGTGCTGATAGGCGATGACGGCATTGGCCGGCAGCTGCGCTTTCACCGCCAGATCGATCTGGTATTCGTTGTCGGTACCGACTTCGAAATGGTTGGTGTAGGCGCTGCCATCGTCGCCACCGCACATGCCGCGCAGCGGATGCGCCGCCGACACCATCCACGCCATCGCCATGGTCGGCACCAGCACCTGCTTGACGTTGCGGCTGCCGGGCTGGCCGCGCCACTGGCCGGCGCCGCCGCTGTCGATGGTCATCTCGCGGCTGATGTTGATGATCGGATTGCGGCTCTCCGCATCCTCGGCCTCGGACAGCAGCAGGTTGCCGAGCGCCGACGGGCACGAACCCCAGCCGTCGATGCCTTCAACAGCGGAGGAGTCCATCGAGCGCGCATCGACGCCCTGATCCATCCACATGCCGTGCTGGTCGAAACCGATGACGGCGTTCGGCATGCCGATCTTGTAGACCTGCGGCTGCGCGCGGCCCGGCACGACCGTGGAGAGCGCGACGCAGACGGCTTCGGTGATTTCACAGGCCGGGTGGAACGAGCCGAGCGCGGCCGGTTTATTGACCGGCGGCTGCGCGATGCAACCCTCCGGAATGATCATCTCGACGGCGTTGAAGAAACCTTCATTCTTCGGAATATCGGGATCGACCATCGCCACCAGCTGCGTCATCACGTAGCCGCGGCTGTTGCCGAAGGTGTTCCAGACACCGACCAGCTCGGGGCGATCGTCGGTACCGGTCAAGTCGATGACCAGATCATCGCCTTTCACGTTGCAGGCGACGTGCACGTGTACATCCTTGGTGCCGAGCGTGTCGTGGTCGATGTAAACATCGGCCTCATAGGTGCCATCCGGCCACTTCGCCACCTCTTCGCGGAAGCGCTTCTCGGTGTGCTCGATGGTGTAGTTGATCGCCGCCTTGACCTTGTCGGCGCCGTGCTTGCGCACCACCTCTTCCATCAAGCGCACGGCGTGCTGCACGCCGCCGATCATCGCGGCGAGGTCGCCGGCGAAGGTGGCGAAGCGGTTGTTGCGCTCGATCAGGTTGATGATGTCGCGCCGCTTGTCGCCGCGATGGACCAGCTTGACGCAGGGAATCGCCAGTCCCTCGGTGAAGATGTCGGTCGCTTCCAGCGTGAAGCCGCCCGGGTCCTTGCCGCCGGTGTCGCCCTGGTGCGCCTGCAGCGCCTGCACCAGCACCAGCTCGCCGTTGTCGTCGAACACCGGCGCGTAGACGTTGTAGTCCGGCAGGTGGCCGCCGCCGTGGTCGGGGTCGTTGCCGAGGAAGACATCGCCCGGCCCCCAGTCGTAATCCTTGAAGTGATCGAGGCCGTAACGCACCGTCAGCTGCGTGACGAAGGTCAGGTGCGGCGTGCCGATCGAACCGACCGCGAGCCGGCCGTGCGCATCGATGATGCTGGCGTTGCGTTCGTTGGACTGGTTGATGATCGGCGACGAGGCCGCGCGCCCGAGGAAGGTGGCCGCCTCGAAGCAGATGGTCTCCAGCGCACCGCGGATGATGCTGGCGGTGACCGGATCGACCGTCGCCGTGGTCGGCAGGGGCGGACGCTTGGCCGCCAGCTTCTTGTTCAGCTCAAAAGACATGGTGTCGTTCCCGAGGTGGTCAGGTCCTTGCCGGACAGGCGCGCAGGTACGGGCGGCCGGTCCGGACGGACAGCGCTGGCGACCATATATACCAAGGGTCCGACCCCTATTCCCGACAGCTGGTGAGGGTTTTTCGACAGTTCGGACATCACCTGCGCGATCGGTATAACGAGCGCGTCGGCACTGTCGAAAAGGGTCGGCTGAAGCGCTAAAGCAGGGGCGGATTGAGGCGGCGAAACGCCTTGTCGATGTGGTACGAGAAGTAGGGATAGGCCGGCATCACGGCGCTGGCGGCATCGAGCCGGCCGACCTGCTCCGGTGTCAGCGTCCAGCCGACCGCGCCGAGGTTGTCGCGCAGCTGCGCTTCGTTGCGCGCGCCGATGATCACCGAGGCCACCGTCGGCCGCGCCAGCAGCCAGTTCAGCGCAATCTGCGGCACCGTCCGACCGGTCTCGGCGGCCAAGGCATCGAGCACGTCGACGACGCGATAAAGGCGCTCCTCATCGACCGGCAGCCCCCACTTGGCCACCTCGTGCAGACGACTCCCTTCCGGGAACGGCTGGCCGCGCCGCACCTTGCCGGTCAGGCGTCCCCAGCCGAGCGGACTCCAGACCAGCGCGCCGACGCGCTGATCCTGCGCCAGCGGCATCAGCTCCCACTCGTAATCGCGCCCAACCAGCGAGTAGTGAACCTGATGCGCGACATAACGCGGCCAGCCGTGGCGCTCGGCCGTGGCCAGCGCTTTCATCAGCTGCCAGCCGGCAAAATTCGACGCGCCGACGTAACGCACCTTGCCGGCGCGCACCAGCAAATCGAAGGTGTAGAGCACTTCATCGATCGGCGTGAAGGCATCGAAGCCGTGCATCTGCAGGATGTCGATGTAATCGGTATTGAGGCGTTGCAGCGCGGCATCGACACCGCTGATCAGACGATGACGCGACGAACCGATATCGTTCGGGCCGCGCCCGGTCGGCAGGCTGATCTTGGTCGCGATCAACACCTTGTCGCGCCGGCCGGCAACGGCCGAACCGAGAATCTGCTCGGAGGCACCGTCGGAATAGACATCGGCGGTATCGAACAGGTTGAGGCCGGCATCGAGGCAGATGTCGATCAGGCGGTGCGCCTCATCGACATCGCTGTTGCCCCACGCCGAGAAGAACGGCCCCTGACCGCCGAACGTTCCCGTGCCGAAACTGAGGACGGGAACGCGCAGGCCGGAGGCGCCTAGCTGGCGGTATTCCATGATCAGGGCTTGCGACGATTGCCACGGCTCATCCGCCACTCCGGCGGATACTGCATGTCGATATCCTTCACGACATTGTTGAGCCCTTCGCCAAACACATCGTCGCCGAGCTGCACGTCACTGGCGCGATCGTTCTTCATCATCGGCAGCATGCCCTCGACGAAACCGGTCAGCAGGCTGCCCATGTATTCGCCGCGATACTGCTTGTAGATTTCGAGGAAGGTCTTCTGCACCTGCACCACGTCGGTCGGACGCGAACGCGAACAGGCCAGCGCATATTTTTTGGTTTCGTCGTCGAGTTTCTCCAGCGGCACCACGCTGTTGACGAAGCCGCTGTCGTACATCTCCGTGCCGGTGAACGGGCGACCGGTGAACAGCATCTCCGAGAAGCGGCGCAGACCGATGGTCTCGACCCAGGTCCACAGACGCGGACCCCAGCCGGCGTAGCGAAACGCCGGGTGGCCGAACAGCGCCTCATCCGACGACACCACCAGATCGGCATCGGCGGCCTGATAGAAGTGCCAGCCGTAGCAGTAACCCTTCGCCTCAATGATGCTGATCTTCTTGAACTCCTGCAGCGGCCGGTTGCCGGCCGGTGCCTTGGCGTAGTGGTCGGTCAGACCGTGCAGGAAACGGAAGCTGTCCTTCGGCGGATATTTGACGTTCGGATTGTTGATGCCGAACTCGTGCAGCAGCGACACGTCCTCATTCTTTTCCGACAGCATCTCCGCCTGCTCCGGCAGATCGCCACCGCCGCCGAAGTGATCGCCCTCGCCGCGAATGACCAGCACCTTCACCTCGTCATCGATGTTGGCTTCCAGAATCAGATCGGCGTAGACCTGCCGCATACCGATGGTGGTGGCATTGAGCGCATCCGGGCGATTGAAGGTCAGATAGGCGATGCGATTCTCCACATCCTTTTCATAGCGGATGTACTGCCGCGCCTCTTCTTTCAGCTTTTCGAAATCGACCATTGTTATTCACCTGCCAGTCAGATCGCGCAACGTCCCGAAGCCGCAGCGCGAAGGTTGAAAAAGAGTACCGGCTCGAGGCGCACAACTCGCGGCGCTGGCGTCGAAACCGGTCATATGGGTGGCCGGCCTGTATCCCACAGCCCCGTTATTTACGTCAAGACAGCCACCGTGCTAGTGTCCCGGCGCTGCACGGGCACGCCCCCATTCATTGCACGACCAGACAAGCCGATGTGCACACAACGGCAACAGACCGAGGAAACGATGGCGTGAGCGAGCCGGTTTTTTTCAGCCTCGACGGCCCGCTCGATTCGATGCCGACCGAGCGGCAGCTGCGCGCCGCCAACCTGAGCGGCCTTCCCAGCCTGATCCGCTCGCTCGGCACCGACCCGCGCCCGATCCTCGAACGCTTCGGCATCGACCCGAAGGTGATCACCGACCCCGACCACTACATCGACTGCAAGGCGGTCGTCGATCTGCTCGAATACTGCAGCCTCGAATTCAACGATCCGATCTTCGGCCTGCGTCTGGCACAACTGCAGGAGCCCGACGTATTCGGCTGCGTCACCGCGCTGTGCCGCGCGGCGCCGACCGTGCGCGAGGCGATCAACTGCTTCATCCACTACATTCCGGTGTCGCACTCGCCGGTGCCGGTGCTGGAGCTGAGCGAAGGCCCCGAAGTCGCCGAACTGCGCTGGTGGCTGCGCACCGAGCTCGGCATCAACACGCAGGCCAACTACCACGGTGCGCTGCTCGACCTGAAACTGCTGCACCAGATCGCCGGGCGCAACTTCCGCCCGAGCTACGTCAAGCTGGCGGTGGAGATGCGCGGCACCGAAATCGCCGACATCGAGAGCCGCATCGGCTGCCGCTTCTTCTGCACCGTCGACGAGAACGCCATCGGTTTCCCGGTCGGCGTGCTCGACCAGCCGGTCGCCAGCGCCAACCGTTTGCTGTTCCGCCTGCTCGGCGGCTATCTCGAACGGGTCAAGGCCGCCTCGCGCATCACCATCGTCGAACGCGTGCAGGATTACGTGCGCGGCGCGCTGTCGTCCGGCAACTGCTCGATCGAGCGTTGCGCGCACAAGCTCGGCATCTCGGTGCGCACGCTGCAGACGCACCTGAACGAATCGGGCCTGAAGTTCTCCGACATTCTGGAGAAACATCGCATCGAGCTGGCGAAGGTCTATCTGGAGCAGGAGCAGCTGACGCTCGACGAAGTGGCGCTGAACCTCGGCTATTCGGAGCAGTCCAGCTTCGGCCGCGCCTTCAAGCGCTGGACCGGAACGACGCCGAAACTCTATCGGCGCAATGTTGTAGCCGCCGACAACGCCAGCAGCTCGCCTTAACTGAAGATCGCCAACACCATCTGTCGATGACACGGCGCGATCTGTCGACAGGCAGCCGCTGCCCGAAAGCGCGACATACACGACAATAGCTGCCTGCTAGATACTTCTAAAAAGAGCGACTGCAATCGCGGAGGCCACCTTGCCATGACCCAACTCTCTCAAAAGCCCGTCGTCTTGATCACCGGTGCCAGCGCCGGTATTGGCGCGGCAATTGCCCACCGCTTTGCACGCGCAGGCTTTGCCATCGTCGCTGTCGCACGTCGACCGGCACCGCTGGAACAACTGGCGGCCGAGCTGTCGGCGATCACCGAAATCAAGACGCTGGCTATCGACGTCTCCGCAGCCGATGCCGGCGACAAAGCTGTCGCGCTGGCAATGAGCGCCTTCGGTCGCCTCGACTGCCTCGTCAACAACGCCGGTTCAGGTCGCTGGGCACCGGTCGGCGACACCGACGACGAGGCGATGAACGAGGTGATCGACATCAGCCTGAAAGGGCCATTCCGTTTCAGCCGCGCCGCACTCGGCGTGATGAAACCGGGCTCGTCGATCATCAGCGTCGGCTCGGTGTTCGGCGTCATCGGCGGCATGACCGGCGGCATCTATTGCGCAGTCAAAGCCGGCCTGATCGGCCTGACGCAGGCGATCGCCGCCGACTACGGTGCCAAGGGCATTCGCACCAACCTCGTCGCGCCCGGCGTCATCAAAACCGATATGACGAAAGATTACTGGGACGCAGAACCGTTCCAGCGCGCCAATCAGGAACAGACACCGTTCAATCGCGATGGCACACCGGAAGATGTCGCCAACACCGTCTACTTCCTCGCCTCCGACGAAGGCAGCTATATCAACGGCCAGACCATCGCGCTCGATGGCGGCTGGTCCACCACCAAATTCCTCTCCTACAACGCGCTGACCGACAAACGCACACCGCGTTAAGAGATCGCTCAAGAGGATTGACCCATGGCCACCAAACTCGACGACTATCGCCTGCTCGGCCGCTCGGGACTGCGCGTCTCGCCGCTGTCACTCGGCACCATGACCTTCGGCATGCCAGCCGGCTGGGGCAGCAGCGATGACGACGCACGCCGCATGTTCGACACCTATGTCGAGCGCGGCGGCAATTTCCTCGACACCGCCAATTTCTACGGTCAGGGCGGTTCCGAGCGCGTGGTCGGCGAACTGCTGAAAGGCCGGCGCGAACGGATGGTGGTCGCCACCAAATATTCGCTGACAATGCGCCAGGGCGACCCCAACGGCGCCGGCAATCACCGCAAAAACATGGTGCGCGCGGTCGAGGAGAGCCTGCAGCGACTGCAGACCGATTACATCGACCTCTATTACCTGCACATCTGGGACAGCCGCACGCCGGTCGACGAAATTCTGCGCGGTTTCGACGATCTGGTCCGCGCCGGCAAGATCATCTACGCCGGCATCTCCGATACACCGGTGTGGCAGGTATCGCGGATGCAAGCCATCGCCGAACTGCGCGGCTGGGCACCACTGATCGCGCTGCAGATTCCGTACAACCTGTGCGAACGCAGCGTCGAACGCGACTTCTTCCCGATGGCGCGCGAAATGGGCATGGGCGTGCTGCCATGGTCGCCGCTGGCCGGCGGTGTGTTGTCGGGAAAATATTCGCGCGAAGATTTAAAGGCGCCGGTGGAACAGTCGCTGGGCGCGCTGAACTCGCGCAAAAGCATGAACCTGGCACGCGGTCGCCTGAACGAAAAGGCGCTCGACATTGCCGATGTCGTCAGTGTGATTGCGAAAGAGATGGGGCGTTCGCCGTCGCAGGTCGCACTGGCATGGACGCTGCTGAATCCCGCTGTTACGTCACCGCTGATCGGCGCGCGCACCTACGAGCAGTTCGAGGACAATCTCGCGGCGCTGGATATCACTTTCAGCGACGAGCAGGTTGCACGGCTTGATGAGGTGAGCCGCATTGAGGTTTGCTTCCCGCATGACATGCTGAGTGGGGAGATCAGCAAGGGGTTGTTTGGTGGGGTGGATATCGAAAAGCCGCCGTATCGCTAACAACGGCAGAATACTGCAGGTCGGGCGGAGCTTGTGAAGCCCAACATTCGACTCTCATGCAACTATTTTCTGCAGCGCTTCCTGCGCTAACGTATTGATGCTCTTTCCCTCGGCCTGAGCAACGATGGCCAGTCGCTCATGCAAGTCAGGCGAAATTCGCAGATTGAACTTTCCTGAGTAGTGGCGGCGCGGCTCAATGCCTTTCTCCTTGCAGACCTCCAGAAAGAGATGCAGGGATTTCCTGAACTCGGCGCGAAGCTCCTTGGGATTGCGTCCATAGAAATCCGCACCGCCATTCAGGCCGAGAATTTCACCCCGGAACTGATCCAGCTCCGGGTCGTACTCGATCTTGGCGTGATAGCCCTCAAGGGTCATGGTATTCATGGCTCTACCCCATGCTGCTCAAACCATTTGCGGATGCTGGCCACGGCACCTTTATCGGTGCAGGGACTTGGATGAGGGCGGTGGAATACCCGAACCTCACCGAAGAGAACCACTGCTACCCGGCTGCCTTCTCGCTCACTGACCTCGGCGCCCAGTTTGATGAACAGGGCTTCGACGTCTCGCCACTGGATATTGGCGCTTGCCGGACGGGCGGAGATGGCCTCCAGCGTTTTTCGCTGCTTCCTCCCAATGCCGGACATAGTACCAATTTTAAGTACCATTACAACCTCCTTGTTTGCCGGCTTTCCTTCGCTGGCGTCCATGAGCAGCCAGATTATTCTCCGCGATGAATGAACGAAGCCGAACGAGATTGGCCACTGCCTCCTCGGAATAGACCAGTTTCATTCGCCGGACTTCGGCGGCGGCAGTTCATCAGCGGTACCCCAGCTATTCAGCCAGGCATGAACCGCCTCGCCGGAAACAACCCGTTCCTGAGCTACCGAATCCATGGCCTTCAAGGTCTCCTGCCAGCGGGCCTGCTCCTGCTCCTGGCGCCCAAGAAACTCTCTAAGCGCCTGATTTATCAGCCAGCTCTTGCTCCTGTGGAGCCTGTCGGCCATCGCCTCCAGCCCCTCTTCGACTTCGGGCTGAAGTCGGACGGTAGTAACGCTCATGGGGTGGCTCCTTACAGAAGCACGGCCTACAGAAGCCTGCAATGTATTACATCGTATTCAGGGCAGGCAACACGGTGAATGATGAGCGCCGCAGGCTCAGACCGACCTACGATCCAACGCCAGTGACATTGATCGGCTTGATCCGCGACTGATCAATCACCTTCCAGATCCCTTCCACGCTGGCGACAACACGGTCCTTGGTTTCCAACAATCCACGCACGAAGATCACCGACTTGCTGGTGCGTGTCACCTCGGGATAGCAGTAGAGGAACTCGCCGGCATGGACCGGGTTCAGGAACTGCGTGTTGAGCGAAATCGTCGAGCAGTTGCGATTGCCGTTGAGTGCATCGGAGACGCCGATGCCGAGCGCCAGATCGGCGAAGGTCATCACCATGCCGCCGTGGATCGTACCGAGATGGCCGTTGCAGTGACGCGCCTCGATCTGCACGCCGAGGCGGCGACGGCCGTTTTCGGTGATCATCCAGAATGGCCCGGCCAGACTGGAAAAGCCGTCCATGCCGACCATCTGCCAACCTGCCGCTTTCAATGCTTCGGCGTCCATCTACTTCTCCCCCCAAAATAAAAATGGCCCCAACAGGGGCCATTGATCATAACGCTGCAGCTGTCGTCATAGCGCTGCGCGACTCACACCGCGTCGAAGCACTTCTCCGCAACCACCGTCGCATTTCCGGCACGACCGCCCAGTTCGGAGAGCAGCGCTTTCATGCGATAGGTCCACAGGTGCAGCGACATCTCCAGCGTCATCCCCATCGCACCCATCATCTGGTGCACGTCGTAGATGACACGGGTTGCGCTGTCTTGTGCATACAGCGCAGCGACAGCTGCATCGCCTTCGTCGCCCGACCAAGCGGCCTTGCGCGCCAGCAAGCGCACACCGCCGGCGAGCACCGCACATTCAGCCATGCGATGACGCAGTGCCTGGAACGTGCCGAGCGGACGACCGAACTGTTTGCGCACGCTGATGTGCTCAACAGTCGCGTCGATGGCGCCTTGCAGCAACCCGGCCATTTCGGCAGATAGTGCAACACGCAGCCAGGTTTTCACCTGAGCACCCTCTTCTGCCGACAACGGTTTTAGCGTCGGCTGCTTGATGAAGCGCCCCATCGGATAGGCGTACAGCGATTCGGGCAGCGCTTCGACATCACCTTCGGCGGGATGCGCGATGCTCACCCCATGTCCGTCAAGAGAGTCGCCATCAATGACGATGACTGTTTTCGCTGTCGGCAGATAACGACCCGGACGACCGTTTTCAACAACCGAAAACGGACGCGGCAGCTCCATGTCGAGCATCGGGCGCACGATCATCGACAGCGCGGTTTCCACCGTGTACGGCAGACGAGCAAGACGCTCTACAGCCAGTGCCGCCGACAGCGCACCCAGTTCGGGAATGGCGCCGATATCGAAGTACTGCCCCTCTTCCAGCTCGTGCTCCAGCTTGTCGCCGAACAGCGCGAACTTGTGAAACTCGGCGGGCACCAGCGCGAACTCTTCGGCCAGCTTGTCGAGCGCGCCCTGAATCGCGGATTGATCTTCGCTCAGTGTGAAATCCATCAGCGAGGCTCCCGTGGCAACTGCAGCAGTTCGGTGGCAATCAGGTTCAGCTGAATTTCGGCAGCACCCGAGGCGATGCCGGCGACGATGCCGCGCTGGTGGTGCGCCAGCAGCAGCGGATCGCCACCGGCCAGCGATTCCGGCACATGCTCAACGACGAATTCGGCGACAAGGCGCTCGCAGATAACCGTCGAGAAACGGCCGGCGCTCGCCTCGGGGCTGGTCGCCTGACCGTGCACTCGCTGGTCGATGATGCTGTAGCTGTAGAGGCGCGACACTTCGCAGGCCGCGTGCGCCTTGGCTGCCTGTTCGGCAACGCCCGGCGTGAAGCGGCCGGCTTTCTTCAGCAGCGCGACAGCGCGATGCAGCATGCGCGAGGCCAGTGAGAAGCGCGGAATACCAACGCGCTCCAGCGACAGCGAGATGCGCACGATCTCCCACGCCTGCCCCTCTTCGCCGAGACGTGCGCTGACCGGCACTTCGACATCGTCGAAGAAGACTTCGTGAATATCGCCGTCGCCGATGATGCTCGGGATGTTGCGCACGATGATGCCGGGAGTATCCATCGGCACCAGGAAGATCGAGATGCCGCCCTTGCCTTGCGAGGTACGCGCCAGCAGGAAGCAGGTCTCGGCGTCGCCGGCGTAGGAGGTCCAGATCTTCTGGCCATTGATGCGGTAGATGTCGCCGTCGCGTTCGGCGCGGGTGCGCAGCGAGGCGAGATCGGAGCCAGACTCCGGCTCGGAGAAACCCTGACACCAGATCGTTTCACCGCGTGCCATCGGCGGAATGTAGCGCTGCTGCTGCTCTTCCGAGCCGTAACGCATCAGCGTCGGGCCGATCCAGTTGACGTTCATGTACTGACCGCCGCGCGGCTCGCCCGCCATCCACATCTCTTCGGCGAGGATGAACGAGATCCACGGATCGGCGTCGTAGCCGCCCCAGCGCTCCGGCCAGTGCGGAATCAGCAGCCCCTCTTTGGCGAGTGCGCCGCAGAAGGTGCGGGCAAAGGAGGTCTGCTCCTTCGACGCGGGGCCGTGCGCCAGGGTTTCCCAATCGGCAGGGAGATTGGCTTTCAGAAAGTCGCGAACGGTGGCGCGAAACGCCAGCTGTTCTTCGTTCCAGGAAAAATCCATCGAGTCGTTCCGGGTTGGTCAGATCGGCGGGGCGAACGCCCCGCAATATGAAATGTATCTGTGTTACTCGCTCTTCGACCCGACGCTGCCGACGTGGCGCTGCAGTCCGGCGAAGAAATCGGGGTTCAGCATCAGCGCGCTGTTGGCCAGACGCTCGACATTGCGCGCCTGCGCCAGACCGACGTCGTGCGCCAGTTCGATGGCGATCTTGGCCGTGCCCATCTGCTCGGCGTGCTGCTTGGCAATGTGGCGGACGAACTTCATCACGTCCTCTTCGAAGGTTTCGTCCGGGAAGACTTCATGCACCAGACCCATGACATAGGCGCGGTCGGCGTCGGCCGGCAGGTTGGCCATGATCAGGTAGCGGGTCCAGTGCGTGCCGATGATGCGGGCGAGACGGCTGACGCCGTTCGACGCCGGCAGCGTGCCGAATTTGCCCTCGGGGAAGGCGTAGCTGGCGCTCTTCGCCGCCAGACGGAAATCACACGACAGCGACAATTCGAGACCACCGCCGACACACGCCGCCTGATGTGCAACGACGATCGGCTTCTCGATGTGTTCCATCTCGTCGTAGATGCGATGCATGCCGTGCAGGCGCAGACGGTGCTTCTCGCGAATGGCAGTGCCGGTACGCGCCGGCTCAGCCGGTTCGTCGGAGCGGTCACGCAGATCGGCACCGGCGCAAAAGTAACGGCCGGTGGCGCGAATCAGCATCACCTTCAGCTCTGGCGTGTCGCGGAAGCGATGTAATGCCTCCTCGAACAGCGCCATCGTTTGCCCGGTCAGCGCGTTCAGCTTGTCGGGGCGGTTGAGGGTGCAGATGATGATGCTGTCTTCTTCGGAGACCAGCAGGTGCGGCGCTTCGGACATCGTCGCTTCTCCTTAACCGCGCGAACGGGGCAGACCGAGCGCACGCTCGGCAATCATGCTGCGGTGCACTTCGCTGGTACCGCCGTAGATCGTCGTGCCGTGCGCATGACGGTAGGCGAGGTTCAGTTCGCCGGCCGCGCCCGAGCGCTTCGACAGCGAGTGCGGCGCAGTCAGGTGCAGCAGGTCGCGCGAGTCGGATTGGAATTTCTCCGACGAGAACATCTTGATCATCGGGCCAAAGGCGAGGTTCGGCAGCTTGTTGACGCCGACCCACAGCGCACGATTGGCCAGCACGTCGGAGATATGAAAGTGTGCCCAGGTGCGCGCCAGACGCTTCTGTGCATCGCCATCTTCAATCAGCGGGCGACCGTTCTTCTGGATTTCGCGGCACAGGTGCTCGGCTGCCACCGTCATCGCGCGCTGACTCTTGCCGAAACCACCACCGTGTTCGAGTTCAAGTGCCGCCGCCATCACCTTGACGCCACCGTCGACCGGGCCGAGGCGGTAGCGATCGGGGACCACCACGTTGTCGTAGAAGGTGGCGTTGGTGCGCTCGTCCTGGAACGTGTAGACCGGGTGAATCTCGATGCCGGGTGTGTTGAGCGGCACCACGAACATGGTGAGGCCCTTGTGCTTCGGCACATCGGGGTTGGTGCGGGTCAGCATCAACACGTAGTTGGCGATGTTGGCACCGGAGGTCCACATCTTGGCGCCGTCAATGCGCCAGTTGCCGTCCGGCAGCTGCGTCGCCTTGGTTTTCGCCGCGAACACGTCGGAGCCGCAACCGGGCTCGGAGTAGCCGAGGCTGCAGACAGCGTCGCCGCTCATGATCTTGGTCAGCACTTCCTGCTTCAGCTCGTCGTTGCCAGCCTTGCGGATCATCGTGCCAACCAAGTCGGTGGTGCTGACCGGGTGGGTGGTCCAGCCGTGCTTTTCCCACACCGAACGAAACGCGTTCAGCACATAGGGCTCGGCTTCGCGACCGCCATACTCTTTCGGCCAGGCCGGGAACAGGAAATTGCGTTCGGCCAGCTTCTTGTGCACGCCGGCGTCATAGCCGTCGAATGAGTAGTGCGCCTTGGCGCGCAGCTCGGGGGTCAGCGTCTCGTTGAAGAAATCGTCCAGCTCCTTGGCCAGTCGGCGAGCGTCGTCACCGAGGTCGAAGTCCAGTTCGACGGCGCCCACGTCCGGCAGCTCGGCAGTTTCGCCGTCATAGAGGCGACGGCCCGCTTCAGCGAGGAAATCGGTCGGATCACCGACGACTAGCGGCCACGCCTTGGCACGCAGGTTATAGAGGTGGATGTCGTATTCGGTGGCGAGACCGTAACCGCCGAAGGTGTGCAGCGATTGCGTCACTGCACGGCCGGCGGTGTCCGCGTTCCACCAGATCGCCAGCGAAATTTCGGACGCCGCTTCCGGTAGCCCCTTGGCGATGTCGTGGATCGCTTTCCAGGCGAGATATTTGCCGCCGTCGGTGTCGGTAATCAGGTCGGCAAGCGGATGCGACATCGCCTGGTAGGTACCGATCTTCTGACCGAACGCCTCGCGCTCGCAGGCATAGGCCGCAGCGAGACGAATCGCTTCGCGCGACAGACCGGAGAGCGCCACCGACATCAGCAGCTTCCACTCTTCGAGCGACTGCGCAAATACCTTGCGGCCTTCAGCGCCTTCGGACAGAACGACGCGATTGGCGCCGTTCAGCGTCAATTCGGCAATCGGCGTCGACGCGAGGTTTTCTTCACCACGCTTTTCGCCTGCCGGCAGCGTGACCAACACAATCTTGTCGCCATCGCGCGCGATGACCGCTTCGGCGACTGCGCCACCGGCAACCCATTGCACCGGCATCTTCGCGACATCGTGATAGGCGAGGGTGACGACCGCTTCACCGCCGATGGCGCGCTCAAGCAAGGCGCTCTGCGCGTCGCCGCCAACGATGGCGAGTACGCGCGCCGCGACCAGTGCCTCGGCCAGCGGACCCGATGCCAGCGTGCGGCCAGCCTCTTCGAGCAGCACCGCCGCATCCATGACACCAAGGCCGAGACCGCCGAAATCTTCCGGCACCCGCAGGCCGAAAGCACCGAGTTCTGCAAGACCGCTCCACAGTTCGGCATCGAAGCCGCCCTGCTCTGCGGCGGCGCGAACACGGGCCATGCTGCTTTGATCGTCGAGGAAGCGCGCGAACGACTCGCGCATCATCCGTTGATCTTCAGAAAGATCGAAATTCATCGCTGAGGTGACTCCGACAAATTGCAGATTGCCAACGTAGGCGGCGATTTTCTTCGATCGCCCTCCTGCAACAGGCGCGGCAACCGGAGAGGTGATTTATATGAGCTCTACAGTATCTGTTGCGCGTCCGGCGCCGGGTAAAACACCGCGCCTCGTCGAATGAGGAGCTGCCCTTGGACACTGCGTTTGGGGCGTCGCAGACTACTACGCAGCCTCATCCTGGTCAACGATGCTGTACAGTTTCGAGGCTCTGAAATTCGGCAAAACTTTCTTTGCCGCCCGAGACTTAGCATCGCCGACCACACGCAATCGATGAGCGCGGCCGCGCTACCCTTTTACCGAAACATAGTCCGCATAGGCATCGACCGAATAGCGCCCGGAGGTATCGCCAAACACGGTGTAGATGCGCGACGTAAAACGCCAGCCCTCCCACTCCCGGCGAAATTGATCGCGGTACTCGCCGACGTACTCCTTACCGTAGGGCCAGATCGCCGACATCATCACGCAGACGGCGCGCGCCGAATCGCCGTCGAGTTCGATGCGCAGGTTGTGGATCATCGGCCAGATTCGGGCGTCCGAGCCGGCCGTCTCGACAAAGCTGGAAGCGAACTGCTGCCGGCCAGCGAAGCGATTCAGCAGCGTGCTTTCGCCGGGGCGATGCGGATCGGCGTGACGCAGTTCGATCACGACATCCTCGGTCAGCAGATCGAGGCATTCGTGCGTGGCCAGGTTGCGAATGGCCTCGGCGTAGCGATAGACCAGATCGGTGATGGCATCGCGATCTTCGATGGCGGCGATGCGTGCGGCCAGACCGGTGTTGTTCATGCAGGTATCGCCCGGAAGAAAATCTGGCTGGGAGGATCGCGGCTATGTGAGCGTGTGTCCAGAAAATGGGATGGCGTGAACGGGGCTGTGGCAGTTTTGGGGAAGGCCAGATTGATAAATAAAAACCGGGTGCAGATGTGTTGAGGGTGGGGGATGAATCGGAACGGCTGGTGCCGTTCCGCCCCCCTACGGGGCTTCGCCGCAAAGCGGCTCGTTGCAAACTCGCTTTGCGAGTTTGTGATTCGCGGGCTATGCCCGCTCGCCCCTTCGGGGCGCCGTCGCTTTGCTCCGGTGTCCAAAACTGCTGCGCAGTTTTGTCACAAAACGGCAGGACAGCCGTTTTGCACAGCGAAGCTGCCCGAAGGGCGAGCGCCAGGGATGGCGCGAGTGCAACCCTGGCGAGGGTTCTCACCCGACCTCGACGGGATAAACAAAAAACCCGGCCGAAGCCGGGTTCTTTTGTTTATGGCGGAGAGGGAGTCCCCGAAGTTCTGGCCTAGACCCGTCTCACGCAGTCTGGATTTTCCAGTAAATACAGGGGACATAGCAAGTTAACCCGTCTGGACTGGTCTTTACTAACCTCACCCTATCGGTTATCTTTCGTTGGGTAGATGGTTGGGTAAGAACTTGTGAGATGCCGAAGAAAATTGAACCGCTGACTCCGGTAGAGCTGAACCGGAAGATCGAAAAGCTGAAGAAGCAAAAAACCGCTGGATTGATAGCGGTCGGAGGCGTCCCGGGCCTTCACCTTCAAGTGACCGCCGCCGGGGCGACAACGTGGATTCTACGCTTCACCGCCGGTGTGAAACCCGGAACCGGCAAGGCGTGGCGTCGTGACCTGGGCTTGGGCAGCTATGACAAGGTGCCGCTGAAGGACGCCCGCGACGTAGCCCGACAGGCGCATGCTCAGATCGCCCAAGGCATCGACCCGATCACCGAGAAGCGCGAACAGCGCAGCGCGATGATTGCCGCGCGGCTCGCTGAAATCACCTTCGAGGAAGCGGCCAAGCAATTCATCGCCTCGCAGTCGGTGACGTGGAAGGCAGGCGGCAAGAGCGAACACCAATGGTCAACGAGCTTGGAGGATTACGCCTATCCGGTCTTTGGATCGCTGCGCATTGACGACATCGAGCTTGCCCACATTCTGAAGGTGCTCGAACCGATCTGGACGACGAAGACAGAGACAGCGCGACGCATTCGCAGTCGCTTGGAACAGGTGCTTGATTGGGCGACGGTCCGCGGCTACCGGAAAGGCGACAACCCGGCGAGGTGGCGCGGCGCGCTCGACAAGGTCCTGCCCGCTCCCGACAAGGTCCGCAAGGTCAAGCACCATGCCGCACTTCCCATTGGCGAGTTGCCCGCCTTCTTGACGCAGCTTCGCCAGCGCAACGGCGTCGGCGCGAAGGCGCTTGAATTCGCCATCCTGACCGCCGCCCGATCCGGCGAGGCACGCGGCGCGACGTGGGATGAAATCGACCTTGAGGCAAAGGTCTGGACGATCCCGGCGGAGCGGATGAAGGCAGGCAAGGAACACCGGGTGCCGCTGTCCGCTGACGCGGTGAAGTTGTTGAAGGCGCTGCCGCACATGGAAGGCACCGACCTTGTATTTGCTCCACCTCGCGGCACCAATCCGCTATCAGACAACACGCTGACGAAAGTGCTGAAAGATATGGGCGTGCCGGTCACGGCCCACGGGTTCCGCTCGACCTTCCGCGACTGGTGCGCTGAGCACACCGAGTTCCCGCGCGAAGTCGCGGAAATGGCACTGGCTCACTCCATTGGTAACGCGGTTGAAGCCGCATATCGACGCGGGGACCTGTTCGACAAGCGCCGGGAATTGATGAGCAAGTGGGCGTCCTATTGCGCTGGAAAATCCAAGGCTTAGGCGGTACGCGGCACTATACTTTTTCGGCTAACGTGTTGATCTACAAAGAAAATAAATAGACGGGGGCAGACGGATTCAGTATAGTTCCGCTCAATTGATTCGTTGAGCTGCGGGCCGCCCGGAACCTTTCCGAGAGCGGTATGCAGCCTAACCCTCGATGGACTAGCTTCGAGGCAGCGGCAAGAGGTCGCCCATTACGGACGCATCGCTTGCGCTGCCTCTTTTCGCTTCTGCGGCAGCGCGAGCCCTTTGCTTAGGACTCGCCGCTATGACCACCAACAAGCAAGACCCCACGCCGCCGAAGTCGGTACGGGCTCGCCAAGTCGCCGCCCTGCTGGGCATCAGCTTGGCAACAGTATGGGTATGGGCTAAACGCCCGGACTTTCCACGCGCACGCAAGATCGGTCCGCAGACAACCATCTGGGATCGTGACGAGATATTGGCGTGGCGTGACGCCCAAGTGCAGCGGTGAGGGCGACGCCATGAAACGCATCCCTCATACGGGACCCGAAAGGACCCCCGAGACAGCCGCACGTCCAACCGTCCGGCCTGCTGAAGCTGCGGTGATGTTGGGCATTGCACCCACAACACTCTGGCGCTGGCTGAAAGACCTTCCCGACTTCCCCGAGCCCGAACGCTACCGCCTCGCTGGGCGCAACGTCACGTGCTGGTACGTCGATGACCTCGAAGCGTGGATGTCGAAGCAAGCCGACCACGCTTGGCGTCTCAATGCGCCCGCCGCCGCCGTGCCGTTGTTCCACCCTGACGACCTCGATGCCGGACGGCGCGCGTTGTGGTGCGCCTTCCTTCTCGACTTGTCGCCGTTCGAGGTCTGGCCGGTCGCTCCGGGCAGCGATCCGGCGAGCACCGCGCATCTGTTCGAGTATTTGAGCGAGCGTGTTGACCAACTGCGCGCCGATGCGCCGGAGCCTGACCCGACGAACGCTGCATTGACCGGATACCTGCGCACGCTCGCGCATTGCGAGGACGTGCTGGCCGGTCGCCTTGATCCAGAAATTCGTGGGCCGCGTGGCTTCGAGAATCGCGGGAAGTATCAGCGTGGAATCTATGTGCAGGAGGTCGGACATGACGACTGACCACAAGCACAAGACCGCCGAAGCAATCGACTTCCTGAAGCGTTGGTGTCCTGATGGGCCGTGGGTCCTGACCGCGATCATCCCGGACGGTAAGACCGAGACAGTGACCTTTACCCCCGACAAGTGGGCGAAGGCCGCGGAGTGGATCGAAGGCCATCAAGGCAAGCTCAACCTTTACTTCCACGTGAACAAGGTTCGCCGTCCTTTGGACGTGAAAGCCTCGAAGGAAGACATTGCCAGCCTTGTTTGCCTCCACGTTGATATTGACCCGCGCGCTGGCGAGGACTTCGAGGAGGAGCGCGCCCGGGCGCTGAAGCTGCTGAAGGGCTACACGCCCAAACCAACGGTCATCATCGACAGCGGCGGCGGCTATCAGGGCTTCTGGATGCTGGAGCCCTCCGACAAGCTGGAGATCAACGGCAACGTCGCCAAGGCGCAGGAGCTGGAGGCATACAACATCCAGCTTGAGAAGGTCTTTCAGGCGGACCATTGCCACAACGTAGATCGGATCATGCGCCTTCCGGGGACAATCAACGTCCCGACCGCCAAGAAGGTCAAGAAAGGTCGCACGCCCGCGCTTGCCAAGCTGATCGAGTGGAATGACGGCGCGGTGTATTCCATCGACAAGTTCACCCCGGCGGTTCGCGTGCAGACTGCCGGTGATGCGCTCCCGGGCGGACGGCCCAAGGTAAAGATCACCGGCAACGTGCCGGATGTCGGCACCGAAGAACTGAAGGACTGGGCGCAGGAGAACGGCAAGAGCATTTCCGATCACTGCCTTGCCCTGATCGCCACGGGTCAAGACCCGCTGGACCCGACCAAGTATCAATCGCGGTCCGAAGCCTTGTTCAAGGTCTGCTGCGATCTGGTCCGCGCCGAAGTGCCGGATGAAATGATCTATGCCGTCATCACCGGCAGCAACGAGATTGCGGCATCAGTACGCGACAAGCCCAACCCCGACAGCTACGCCCTGCGGCAAATCGAGCGCGCCCACGAGGAGGCGATTGATCCTTGGCTGCGCAAGCTCAATGAGAAGCACGCCGTCATCGCAGACATCGGCGGCAAATGTCGGATCATCGCTGAGAAGGTGGACAAGAGCCGCACCGATGGCCGGACGATTCTGACCAAGCAGTCCTTCGAGGACTTCCGCAACCGTTACCGCCATATCAAGGTAACGCTGGGCCACACGGACGATGGCAAGCCCATCGAAAAAGCGCTGGGAGCGTTCTGGATTGACCACCCCCAGCGCCGCCAGTACGAAAGTCTTGTATTTGCGCCGGGCCGGGAAGTCGAAGATGACTACAACCTCTGGCGCGGCTTCGCCGTCGATTCATTACCCGGCGACAAGCATGAGTCCTTCCTTGCTCATCTGCGCGACAACGTCTGCTCTGGAAACGCTGAACACTTCGCCTACCTGATCGGCTGGATGGCGCGGCTTGTTCAGTTCCCCGGCGGTCCGGGAGAAGTTGCTGTGGTCCTGCGCGGGGGAAGGGGCACGGGCAAGTCGTTTTTGGGCAAGACGGTCGGCCACCTGTTCGGTCGCCACTTCCTGCAAGTCTCCAACTCCCAGCATCTTGTCGGCAACTTCAACGCCCACCTCCGGGACGCAGTTCTGGTGTTCGGTGACGAAGCCTTTTACGCCGGGGACAAGAAGCACGAGTCAGTGCTCAAGACCCTCGTGACGGAGGAAAGCATTGTCATTGAAGGCAAGGGGGTCGATGCCGAAGCCGCGCCCAACTACGTCCACTTGATCCTCGCGTCGAATGACGATTGGGTGGTGCCCGCCGGTCTGGATGAGCGCCGCTTCTTCGTGATGGAAATGAGCGAGGGCCACAAGCAGGACCACGCCTACTTCGCAGCGATCAAAGCGGACCTGGTCAGCGGCGGCTATGAAAACCTGCTTCATTTCCTGCGCACCTTTGACCTGTCCGGCTTCGAGGTACGGAAGGTGCCGAACACGAAGGCGCTTGAAGATCAGAAGGGTTATTCCCTCGATCCGCTCCAGCAATACGTGGAGGACCGTTTGCTGGAAGGTAGTCAGCCGCGGTTCGCGATCCGCGCTCACGGGTTGTGGCCAACGTGGGACCGCGCTAGTCCAGATGACTTCTTCGTTACGGCGCGCACGATCATCGAAGACATGCGCGCTCTAGGGGTGAGCAAGCCGCCGTCCGGCAAGGTAATCGGCAGGCTACTGAGGACGCTGGGCTTGGACCTTCTCACCTCGCCCAAGCTGCCGCCCGATGTTCAGGGATGGACGAACTTCTACGCAGTGAACCGCGGGGTAGACGGCTACTTGTGGAACGTCGATGCAATGCGCGCCGCGTGGAGTAAGTACCGCGGCTCCGCAGTGGATTGGCCCCAGACCGAGCCCGCCGAACCCGAACAGAAGGTGCTGGGTGGTTCGCCGTTCTGAAGTGACAGAGGGCCTGCCGGGCTCCCCCTGTCGAAAGCCCGGCGATCAAATATCTTGGAGAACTGAACATGAGCAAGCATGACCACTTTTGTTGTAGCAGCGAACTGGTGACGGTTGAAGGGGTCCGGGTACGGTGCGCTGATGCGCGTGAAGCCCGCGTACTGCGTGGGGCCTATTACCACATGAAGGCGCTCGGGCAGGACCCCGACCAGCTCAACAGCGTGAATGAGCTACACGACCACAAAGGCACCCTGCGTGTGCTGTTCGATGTTTTCCAGCCACGTGACCTGATCGAGGTCGGGCCTGCGCTCGCGTGGGCGTGGGAGAACGTCGGAGAGGAACCCGAGACCATCGAGGTAATCCCCTACGGAGGATGTGACACCAACCCGCCCAAAGAGCAGCGGAGGTTGCTGGAGCAATTCTTAGCGGCGGCGATGCTGGCCGGAGACTGCCTGAAAGTGGTGCTGTATGAGGACCCCCACAAGGGCTTCTGCTACCGCCACGACTACCGGGAAGTGAGGCCCGGGCGGCTGTGCTGGGCGGTCCGCCATCGGGAGTGGCCTGAGGGTGTTTCTTCGGAGGGCGTGCAAAGAACTTATGCCCTGTTCGATGAGTTGCCGGAACGTCCGTGAGAGGATCGACGGAAAGATCCACGGGTGCGTAAGTTCATGGGGCGGTTGAGTAAGTGACTATACTTCCGCACATCCGCGGTTTCCGTCGTTGGTTTTAATTCCCTAGACAAATCGACGGGAGCACGGGGCGGCGGCCCCCTTTCCTCGATTTATCTACCGATCTATTTTCTTCTACGGAACTACGGAAGAAATAGATAAAGATCGAATTAACCCATCGAACTTTGGGGTGAGAGGCTTCCGGTGATTTTCCTTGGATGGTCCTTCGGACTCCGACGATTCGACGGAATGTGGGAATCCCCGGAATGATGGTTGTTTGGTAAGGGGTCGCTGCCCCTTGGGCTGAGGCACGCGCGCACCACCGCCCTGCATCACAGGCCAGCACCCTCCGAACCGCATACAAGATTCTCCGCCGCATGAGTTCGACGGACGGAACCTCCGCCGAACGCCCCCGCGACGCCAGCCGTTGATGGCTTTCCGCATGGCGCGACGCGAGCCGCATTGATTACCCATCCACCTACCCTACGAAAACCGCTTTTTCTCGCGTGATTCGGTCATTAGAATCTATCGGAAATGAATTCACGATAGGACTTAACGATCATGGCCCGCTTCATCCTGTACGCCCGCCGGGCACTCGACACCGACCCCGCCACTGAGGACCAGTTCGCCCCGCTCCGCGCATGGTGCGCCGCTGCTGGGCATGAGGTGGTCGCTGAGTACGCTGACGAGAACATCGACACCCGCGCCGCCCGCGATCCGCGCCCGTACCTAGACCGCGCGATCTTCGACACCCTCCGGGGCGCAGCGGATGGCATCGCTGCCACTTCGTTCGACCGGCTGGCCCGTAGTGTGGGCGACCTTCAGAAACTGCTACGCGAGCTGTCCGTGGCTGGCGCTGGCCTGTACCTCGCTGACATCGACCTCGACACCCGCACGCCCGCCGGGGCGGCGATCCTCCGCGCCGTCGCCGCCGTGGTCGCATTCGACAAGGCCTGCCGCGTAGAAGCCCTGCGCCGGGGACACCGCAAGGCGAGGGCCAAGGGCGTGAAGATCGGCGCGCCTCGCATGTCCCGGAGCCTTGAAGACAAGATCGCCTCACTGCTCAAGGCCGGGGTGAAGCCCAACCGGGTCCGCACGATCACGCACGCCGGCACGTCCGCCATTTACCGCATCAAGCGCGAACTCGAAGCCGCTGCCGCCGGGGAGGTCCAGCCATGACGGGACGTAATACCCAACTGACCAAGGGCATCGTCCGCGACCTCGCCACCAACGGCCTGCCCCCTGACGCGCTGAATATCGTGCGCGACCTCGCCGCCGAAGGGTGCCGTGAGCACGCCATCCGCCGGACCCTTGGGCTATCGCCTGCGCAGTGGAACGCCCTCAAGAAGGATGACGACGAAGGCGAGCTGTCGCCCCTCGCACTGGCAATTGAGGAAGGCCGGGCCGAAGGTGCAGGCGAGGTCATCGCGGTCATGCGTGCCCGGATGAAGGAAGGCGACACCCGCGCCGCGGAGTGGTTGGGCGACAAGCTCTACAAGATCGGACGCGAGGACGGCCCCGGCGAAGCGCCCCGCGTCCTCATTCAAATCAACGCGGCCCTGAGCCCAGAGGAATACGCGAGGGTGATCCATGTCCAGCCCGGCTAACAACGTCATCAGCCCGACCCCATTCCAAGCCCAGGTCCTGATGGTGCCGGAGGATCACTTCATCTTCTTGGGCGGAGGTCGCGGCGGCGGCAAGTCCTTCGGCCTGCAACTGCTGATACTGCGGCACTGCGACCAGTACAAGAACCGCGCCCGGGTCCTCGTGACGCGTCGCCGGTTGAAGTCGCTGCTTCAGTTCGCGGAGGAGCTGCGCGGGCTCATGCGCTCCGCCTATGGCGGAGGCTTCACCTACAACCAGAATGACAACGTGTTCCGCCTTCCCAATGGCGCGACAATCCAGCTCACGCACTGCGAGTCCAACGCGGCGTTACAAGACACCGTGCAGGGCATGACCTTCTCGCTGATCGTGGTCGATGAGGCGGGCGAAGGTCCCGAACTGCCCGTGATTGATGCGCTCGCGCTGACGCTGCGCGCTCCGGGCGTGCCGCTGCGCATGATCTTGGCCGGGAACCCGGGCGGCGCGAATCACTCCGCCCTCGCGGAGCGGTACGTGACCGGACGCGAGCCTTGGGCACCGTTCGAGTTTGCCGATCAGAAATGGGTCTATGCGCCTTCGACCGTTGACGACAACCCACACTTGCCGGAAGCGTACAAGCGCAATTTCTCCGTCCTCGCTCACACCGATCCGGCGCTGTACAAGGCGCACCGTCACGGCGATTGGTCGGCCATCGTTGGCGATTACTTCGGCGGTGTCTGGCAGCACGCCCGCGCCGTGTTCGATCACCACGAATTGCCGCCGCACTTCTTCGGCTCGCTCAAGTTGTCGATTGACTGGGGCAGCGCCGCGCCATGCGCGTCTGTCTTGGGCGGACAGCTCGCCTATGACGTGCGCTTGAGTGACGACCGTGTAATGCCCAAGGGTTCGTGGGTTATCTATGACGAACACTTCGAGTGCGAGCCGAAGAACATCAGCCGCGGAACGGGCCGCACGCCCGGACAGATCGCGCCCGCGCTCCATGCAATGGCGCACCGGAACGGAGTGCGCGCCCGGGGCGTGATCGACTCCGCCGCCGAAGCCCGGACCGCGGGACGCGCGGAGGCGTCGATTGCTGACTTGTTCCGCGAATCCGGCGTGAGGGTATCGCCCGCCCGGAAAGGTGCGCGCGTGCCGCGCTTCGAGTTGTTGAAGCAGCTCATGGCCAATGGTGAATTCTTCGTCGCCTCGCGCTGCCGCTTCTGGCTGGCGACGGTCCCGGCACTGCCGCGCGATCCGCGCAACCCGGAGGACGTGGACAGCTCTGCGAACGATCACGCGCTTGACGCCACGTCCTACCTGATCGCCGGGACCGCTCATGGGCACGTCACGGTGAGTGACTTCGCCCCGCCGCTGCGCCTGCCCGACACCGGCAACCGCATCATCTACGTCTGAGGAGGTCCCGCCATGCCCTGCCTGTTCGTTCTCGCCTTCGTCCTGCCACTTCTCGCCACGCAGGTGCACGCGGAGGACCGCGCCCTGTACTCGGCTCAGGATTCGCTCCGCCGCGCGCAGGTCGGCACATTCTCGCCACGCCTCGCGCCGCCGGTTCGGATCGCCCCGGCGACGAAGCCCGACCCGTCGCGGTATGAGCGCATGGATTGCCGCACGGACCCGAGCCGCCCGCTGGATCGGGCCATTGTTTGCCGCTCTGTCGGAGCCGAAAAAGTAAACTCAAGCCATTGATATACAAACTCTTTTCGTAGACTTCCGCTCCAATCGTCCACGAGAATCTTCCCGAAGTCCTCGTGCAAGTGAGCGCGGGGGCGGGATCGGGAAGTGCCCCACCCATAACCCCTTCGGGCCTCTCCCAATGTCAACCAACAGGAGGCCCAATCATGGCTATCAACTTCAAGTCTGTTCCGTCCGGCGTGCCGGTCACGGATGAACGTGTCAACTCGCTTTCCAGCTCCGCGCAGGAACTCGCCGCCGCCTTTGGGCGCAAGATCGACAAGCTGCTGTCCCTCATTGGCGAAGCCCGCCTCAAACTGTCCGCGGAAGCGGATGAAATGGTCAACGGCGTGGCCCGCGAATCGCGCGCAACCGCTCGCACGTTGGCGAAGCAAACCTTGGCGAACAAGGCCGCGAAGATTCACCGCGAGCTGGTCGATTCCAGCGCGGAAGAACGCCGCTCGATGCTGGACCGCATGAAGCAGTACGCGGCTGAGGCCCGGGCGCTCGCTGACGTGCTGAACTCGCCCATCACGCTGCTGATGCGCATCGCGCAGGGCGACAACCGCAAGACCCAGCTCATGCTCCAGCTTTCCGAAGCTGGCCCCACCGAACTCGAAGCCGCCGCCCGCTCCGCGATCATGAACGGGGACATTGTCCTTGCGTCCGCGGTCGCTGTGGTCGTGGATCGTCTGCCCCGGGATCGCCGCCCGTTCCCACTCGCGGACTTCGCCGCGCGTGTTGTTGGGCCGCAGTACGAACAGGTGTCCACGCGGCTCGAAGCGGTCATGACCGCGGCGACGAACTGTGAAACCGCCAACCGCGAGTTCCAGCGCAATCAGGCGAACCCCGTCACCTCCGTTGCCAGCGCGCTGCGCAGCAAGGAGCTTCAGGAGGCTTGGGGCGAGGATGCGTGACGCGCCTCCGCGCAAACCGACGAAAGGCGCAAACGTCCACTTTTTCCGCGATGAAAACAAGAAAGTGGCTGTGCGCCGGTGTTTGACGTGCGGCACTTCGTTCTGGTCGGCGGGTCCTCAAAACAGGATGTGCCCGCCGTGCCTTGAGGCGTCGCGCGAAATTGATATGCGGTCTGTGCGCTGGCATTCGCCGTCGCCAGACTGAAACCGAGTTCAGCCCCGGGCCGGAAGGTCGCCCGGCATCACGCAATGTTCGTCCTCGCCCTCACGAGGCATTGCCCGAGTACGTGGGCGCGTCCGCGTTCCGCTTTCTTGACAAGGGCGTGAACCCCGAGCAGATGCAGGCCCTGTACGACAAAATCGTGAAGGGCGAATCGGTGAACCTTGAGGAGTTCCGCAGGCAGGTCGAACTGGCGCTGTGATCGGGAATCCCGAAGCCGGAAACAAGAAAGCCGCCCTTGAGGCGGCTTTTTCGTCTTCAATCGTCGCGCTGATTTTCCAGTGCTTCGACCGTAGTTAGGTAGTTCGTTGGGTAGGATCGGAAATCCTGCCGCAACCCCACTACCTAGTGGGTAATTGGCGGAGAGGGAGGGATTCGAACCCTCGGTACGCTTGCACGTACGCCTGATTTCGAGTCAGGTACTTTCAACCGCTCAGCCACCTCTCCGAGGCTTTGACACCCCAAGGGGTAGGTCGAAGGGCGCACATACTAATCAGTGCCCCTCGCAGAGGCAAGCCACATCTCGGCAGGTTCTTGCCTGACGGCGTCCCGATTTCGATCCATCCACTAGCCGGCACCGGCGCGCTCGAGCTTCACCTGCACGCGGCGTGCGCTGACCTTCTCGTCGCCGTGATAGCGCACAGTGATGCGCTTTACCTCGATACCGCGACTGACGAGATAGTCGCTGACCGCCTGCGCCCGCTTGCGCGACAGTTCGAGATTCAGCAGCCGCCGGTAGCTGTCGTTGCCGTAGCCGTCGACCGACAGCCGCGCGGAGGTATCGGCCTGCAGCTTCTGCAACACCGCATCGAGCGCGACCCGGTGCGCCTCCTGCAGTTGCCAGTCGCCCGGCATGTAATCGAACACCAGGCCATCGGCACTGCTGGCCACCTTCGCCGGCTTTGCGGCGGCATCGCCCGACGGCGAGGCCGGCTTGATCTCGGCCAGTGGCTGCGGTCGCGGCGGAGGCGGCAGCTTCTGCACGCAGGCGTCGTAGTCGCGCCACGCGCGGCCGAAATAGATCGGCAGCGCCACGACCTGCACGCTGGCATCGCCAGCACGCGCACGGCCGGTGATCTCGGCGGCCAGACCATCCTTCAGACCGCGCATCAGTTTGGCGACCAGTTCGCCCTCGATATCGACGATGCGCCCCTCTCCCGCCACGGCAACGCTGCCCAGCGGTCGCGCCTCGCGCTGCGGGCTCCAGAACGGCGCGGCCGCCGCCAGTTGCGCGCTGCCCGGTGTCAGCGGCCCCTCGATCGGCTCTCCCGCCTTGGCCGACAGCTGCACGAAGAAGCGCTCGCTGCCGCCAGCCGTCTCGATGACGGCGTCGCCGAGACGGGGAATGGTCTGGCGCAAACGGCAGACCTTCGGCGCGCGCTCGACCTGCCACCCCGCCCCTTCCAGCGGCGCCTGATAGATCAGCGCGCCGGCCGGCAAGGCGACGACCAGCAATGCCAGCAGGCTGTATCGCATCAGCGCAGACATGCCAAAGGAGAGCCTCGGGGGTGGGTGGGGAGTGTCGCTACAGGGTAGACATCGTCCCGGTTATCGGCCGCAACCCGCCGCGCTGAAGCGCGACCTGCGCCACAGCCACACCGTGCAGACCCCGCGTCTATTCGCGATTGGGCCGCGATTCGGTAGCATGCCGTCTTTCCCGCTGTAGTCAGATCAATGAACGAACTCCGCATTACCCGTCCCGACGACTGGCACGTCCACCTGCGCGACGGCGACGCCCTGCGCGACACCGTGC
>CAZWXW010000020.1:0-49279 GCA_964638025.1 uncultured Verrucomicrobiaceae bacterium | reverse complement strand
CGATCAGGATCGCCTGTTTGATGGTCAATGCCTTGGAGCCGACCGAGGTGCCCATGGCGTTGGAGACGTCGTTGGCGCCGACGCCCCAGGCCATGAAGAAGCCAAAGACACAGGCGAGGATGAGCAGCAGCTGGCCGTGCTCGACGATGAGATGCATGGGGGAGTTCCTGGCTGTTGGAGGCGCTTCAGCGCGCGATCAGGATCTGCAGACGGCCGCCGACGTTCTGGGCGTGGTTGGCCAGCTTGCCGATCCAGTCGATGATCTTGTAGAGAAACACGACGTCGACCGGTGGCAGTTCGCGCTCCATGGCGAACAGCTGCGCGCGCACCTGTACCTGCAGCAGGTCGTTCTCGTGTTCCAGTCGATCCAGCTCCTTGATCAATCCCTCGACCATGTCTACTTCGCGACCGCGGAAGCCGGTCTCGAGCAGCTCGTCCAGTTCGTTGATGGCGGTCAGCGCCTGGGCCGAGGTGGCGACCGCGCACAGCAGGTACTGCTCCATCGACGCGGCCATCGAGGCGGGCACCTGCATCTTGCGGCCCAACATGAGGCCGGCTATATCCTTGGTTTCATTGGCTATTTTGTCCTGGATGCTGAGCAGCTCCAGCAGGTCGGAGCGCGACACCGGCAGGAACAGACTGTTGGGCAGGTGCAGCCGCACCTCGCGCTTGATGCGGTCGGCGTCGTGCTCCAGCTCGACGATGCCCTGCTGCACGGCGCCGGCGGCGGTCCAGTCGTTGGCCAGTGTCGCGGCGAAGAACGGCATCAGCTCGGCGGCGCAGGCGTGCGCCTTTTCCATGTGCTGCTGGATCGGTTTGATCGGAGACTTTCCGAACAGGCTGCTGATCGGGTTGGGGGCCATTGGGGGTGAGGCTCCTTGATGATCGGGGCCCGCGGCAGGGCGGCCGGCCACGAGGGCGCGCATTATGCCACCGGGTTACCGTGGCATGACAGTTGTGTGACAGAGGTCACCGAAGTGCCGAATGACCGGTGGGGCGCGGCAAGCAGCACCCCTACGATATGGCTGTCGCGAGCGTTGCTTGCCGCGCCCCCGCCTCCCGTCGCGACTGGCACAACACTGCTTCCGCGGCCAAACTTAGCGCCGCTTCATCGCCGTCGTCCATCCAAGGAAATCAATTCATGGTGCAACTCGCAGTTCCGGCCGAGCGCAAACTGGAGAGCCGCTGGCTGCTCGACGAACTGCTGCGCGACGGCCGCATCAGTGCCGACGAGGCGGAGCGGGTGATCCGCTCGCCGCGTTTCGGCGACGAGGCCAAGCTGCACCCGGCGGAGTGGATCGCCGCGCAGAAGCCGGTCGACCTGCACGCCGGCGGCAAGCCGCTGACCGCCGAGGTGCTGCTCGACTGGCTCGGCCAGCGCGTGCGCCAGCCCTATTTCCACATCGATCCGCTGAAGATCAACGTCACCGCCTGCACCGAGGTGATGTCGTTCGCCTTCGCCCAGCGCCACCGCATCCTCGCCGTCGAGGTGACGCCGGAGCGGGTCACCATCGCCTGCACCGAGCCGTTCATCAGCCAGTGGGAGATGAACCTGGAGCAGGTGGTGCGGCGGCCGATCCGCCGCGTGCTGGCCAAGCCCTCGGACATCGATCGCTACACGGTCGAGTTCTACACGCTGGCGCGGTCGGTGCGCGGCGCCACCAGCGGCGACGGCAAGGCCAGTGCCTCCGCCATCACCAACTTCGAGCAGCTGCTCGAACTGGGCAACCTGAAAGACCCCGACGCCAACGACTCGCACATCGTCAACATCGTCGACTGGCTGCTGCAGTACGCCTTCGACCAGCGCGCCTCTGACATCCACATCGAGCCGCGGCGCGAGATCGGCCACGTCCGCTTCCGCATCGACGGCGTGCTCTACAACGTCTACGAGCTGCCGTTCCAGGTGGCGATGGCGGTGATCGCGCGGATCAAGATCCTCGGCCGCATGAACGTCGCCGAGAAGCGCCGGCCGCAGGATGGCCGCCTGAAGACGGTCAGCCCCGAGGGCAACGAGGTCGAGCTGCGCCTTTCCACACTGCCGACCGCGTTCGGCGAAAAGCTCGTCATGCGGATTTTCGATCCCGACGTGCTGCTGCGCACGTTCGACCAGCTCGGGCTGGCCAATCAGGACTACGCGCGCTGGCAGGGGATGATCAACCGCCCCAACGGCATCGTGCTGGTGACCGGCCCGACCGGCTCCGGCAAGACCACGACGCTCTACTCCAGCCTGAAGCAGCTGGCGACGCCGGAGGTCAACGTCTGCACCATCGAAGACCCGATCGAGATGATCGAGGAGACCTTCAACCAGATGCAGGTGCAGCACAACATCGAGCTCGATTTCGCTTCCGGCGTGCGCGCGCTGCTGCGGCAGGACCCGGACATCATCATGGTCGGCGAGATCCGCGATCTGGAGACCGCCGAGATGGCGATCCAGGCGGCGCTGACCGGCCACCTTGTTCTTTCCACGCTGCACACTAACGACGCGCCGAGCGCCATCACCCGCCTGTTAGAGCTGGGGGTGCCGGCCTACCTGATCAAGGCGACGGTGCTCGGCGTCATGGCGCAGCGCCTGGTGCGCACGCTGTGCCCGCACTGCAAGGTGCCGGGGCCGATCGATGCGGCGGCGTGGCAGCAGCTGGTGACGCCGTGGAAGGTGCCGGCGCCGGCCGAGGGCTGCCAGCCGAAAGGGTGTCTGGAGTGCCGCAACACCGGCTATTACGGCCGCCAGGGCATCTACGAAATCCTGCTGCTCAGCGAGCCGGTGCAGGAGCTGCTGACCGAGCAGGTCGGGCTCGATCCCATCAGACGCCAGGCGATGAAGGAGGGGATGCGCACGCTGCGCCTCGCCGGCGCGCAGCGCGTCGCCGCCGGCGAGACCACCATCGAAGAGGTGATGCGGGTGGCGCCGGCGGTGCAGATCAAGGGCTAAGCGTGGACTGCCAAAGCGGGCGGCACCGCGTAAACTCTCCTCCGTTTACTGCGTCTATTCAGCCATCGGAGGCGAACATGAGAGTCGATTACAAAAGCCTGATTACGCTCGAACCCGGCAAGCGCGGGGGCAAGCCCTGCGTGCGTGGGCTGCGCATCAGCGTGCAGGATGTGCTTGGCTGGCTCGCTGCGGGTATGAGCATCGACGAGATCGTGCTCGACTATCCCGAATTGACCCGTGAAGACATCTTCGCCTGTCTCGCGTTCGCCGCCGACAGCGCCGGCCGTGCGGCCTGGATTCATGCGGCGTGAAACTGCTGCTCGATGAAAATCTCTCGCGTCGGCTTGTCCCGGCGCTGCAACAGCGTTATCCCGGTAGCTCCCAAGTGGCGCTGCTGGGGCTGGAGCGGGCTGATGATCGTGCCGTCTGGGAGTTTGCCCGCCTCAACGATTTTGTCATCGTCACGCGCGATGACGATTTCCGCAGCCTGCTGAATGTGCTCGGCCATCCGCCCAAGGTGATCCTTCTGTCGATGGGCAACTGTGCCAATCAGCAGGTTCTGGATACGCTGCTCAACACGGTGGTGTTGCGAGACCAGCTGGCGGACGCCGCGATCGGGATGGTTGAGCTGTATTGATTGTGGGGGCGCCGGTTCTGGTCGCTCAGGGCGCGATCAGCGTCAGCGTCGGAAAGCCGGTTGCATAGCGCCCGCGATCCCGCGTCACCAGCGGCCAGCCCTCCACGGCGGCGTGCGCGCCGATGAAGAAATCCGGCAGCACGCCGGTTCGGGTGCCGCCGCGCCGGCGGTACTGCAGGAACACCTTGCCCGCCAGGAACAGCGCCTCCCGCGGCAGCGGGTGCACGGCGAAGCCGAGCGCGTCGAACAGCGACTCCACCTCTTCGATTGTCTGATAGCCAATCGAACACTCGGCATAGATGACCGGATTGACGATGAAGGCGCTCTCCGCGTCGAGCCGCTCCAGTGTCTGCGCGCTCCACTCGAAGCCGGGGCCGGCGCCCGCTGCCAGATCCAGCACCACGTTGCTGTCCACCAGAACGTGTGCCACTCAGTCGCCCCGCGTCAGCGCCATGATCTCGTCGGTGCCAAGGCGCAGCCTGCCGGCGCGGTGCGCGGTGCGAAAGCGGCTCGGCGAACTGCTGTCGGCGCCGGTACCGGCCTTGCGCAGGTACCAGCGCCCACTCTCGTCGCGCTGGAATTCGATCTCCGTCACCGTTGGATAGAGGCCGAGTTCCTCCCGTACCTCGCGCGGCACGGTGATCTGGCCCTTGCTGGTGAGACGCATGATGTAGCCCTCCCCAAAAAGTAATACTGCATGGTAATACCGGTGCGTGACCGGCGCCAGCCGCAGGCTAACAATGCCGCCTGGGTCACGTTAAGCTCTGCGCCGGTCGAGCGCAGTTAAAGGAGCCGGCTGATGATCGCCGAATACAGAGCCCGCATTACCCGTCCAGCGTTTGCAGCATGATCCGCATCCTAGAAGCCGCCATTGCCGCACTGCCGCCCCTGCTGCAGCGCGAAGCCGCGCTCGGCTGGGAGCATCTCTTCGAGCGGTGCGACGACGCACAGCGTGCGCGTTACGTCGCACTGCTGGCCGACGAGACCTTCGCCCATCACTTCGCCACGCTGTGCGCCACCAGTCCGTTCTGCGCCTTGCTGTGCCGGCGCTTTCCCGACTGGCTGCCGCGACTGGCCGGGGACGGCGCGCTTGACCAGCCGCGCAGCGGCGAGCAGTGGCGCGCGTTGCTGCGCGCCGAACTCGACGATATCGACAGCGCCGACGCTCTCGATGTCGCACTGCGTCGCTTCCGCAACCGCGAATACCTGCGCATCGTCTGGCGTGACTTCAATCACCTGGCCGATGTGGTCGGCACCACCGCCGACATCACGCACCTCGCCGAAGTCTGCATCGACGCCGCGCTCGATTTTCACTACCGCGCCATGTGCGTCGAGTCGGGCACGCCGCGCGACAAGCTCGGCAATGCGCAGCAGCTGGTGGTGCTCGGCATGGGCAAGCTCGGTGCCGGCGAGTTGAATCTCTCCTCCGACGTCGATCTGCTCTTCAGCTACCCGGCGGGCGGCGATACCGACGGCACGGATTCATCGAAGAAGGGGAGTATTCCCAACCAGGAGTTCTTTGCCCGTCTCGGCCAGCGCCTGATCAAATCGCTGGATCAGAACAGCGCCGAGGGCTTCGTGTTTCGCGTCGACATGCGGCTGCGACCCTACGGCGACAGCGGCGCGCTGGTGCTCAACTTCGATGCGATGGAGGAGTACTACCAGGATCAGGGGCGCGACTGGGAGCGCTACGCGATGATCAAGGCGCGGCCGGTGGCCGGCGACATCGCGGCGGGCGAGCGGCTGATGGTGGCGTTGCGACCGTTCACCTATCGCCGCTATCTCGACTTCTCCGCGTTCGAATCGCTGCGACAGATGAAGGCGCTGATCCAGCGCGAAGTGCAGCGCCGCAAGCTGCAGCAGAACATCAAGCTCGGCAGCGGCGGCATTCGCGAAATCGAATTCATCGCGCAGTGCTTCCAGCTGATTCGCGGCGGTCGCGAAAGAGTGTTGCAAGAGCGCAACCTGCTCATCGTGCTCGGCTATCTCGCCGAGCTCAGCTACCTGCCGGCCGACGCCGTGACCGAGCTGAAGGCGGCTTACATTTTTCTGCGCGACACCGAGCATGCGATCCAGGGCTATCAGGACAAGCAGACCCAGGACCTGCCCACCGTCGAGACGGCGCGCGCGGCACTGGCGCTGATCCTCGGTGCCAGCGACTGGCCGGATTTCTGCAATGAGCTTGAGCGCCATCGCGCGCGCGTCAGTCACCATTTCGCCAATGTCATCGCGGTGCCGGAAGAGGAGCGCTACCAGACCGGTTACCCGGAGCTGGCGCTCTGGCGCGGCTTCTGGGCCGACAGCGACATGAGCGTGGAAGCGGCCGCCGAACAGCTGGCCGAGCACGGCCATGAAGATGCGCTTGATGCAGCGCGCAAACTGCTGGCGCTGCGCGCGTCGCGCGCGGTCGGTCGCATGCAGTCGCAGGGGCGCGAGCGGCTCGACGAATTCGTGCCACAACTGTTGTGGGCGGTGACCGCCGCTGAGCGACCCAGTCAGACACTGCAGCGCATCCTGCCGCTGATCGAGGCGGTGCTGCGCCGCACCGCTTACCTGGTGCTCGGTGTCGAGAATCCGGCGGTACTGCAGCAGCTGGTCGTGCTGTGCAGCGCCAGCCCGTGGATCGCCGAGCAGCTGGCGCGCCATCCGGCGCTGCTCGACGAACTGCTGAATGTCGGCACGCTCTATCAGGCGCCGGCCAAGGAGGAGCTGCGCAGTGATCTGGTGCAGCAGCTGCTGCGCATTCCGGCCGACGACGTCGAGGCGCAGATGGAAGCGCTGCGCTACTTCAAGCTGTCGCACCAGCTGCGCGTCGCCGCCGCCGAGGTGACCGGCCGGCTGCCGCTGATGAAGGTCAGCGACTACCTGACCTGGATCGCCGAGACCATCCTCGACCACGTGCTCGAACTGGCGTGGCACTACCTGGTGCAGCGCCACGGCCGGCCGCAGCTGGCCGGTGCCGAGGGCGGCGACAGGGGCTTCGTCATCGTCGGCTACGGCAAGCTCGGCGGCATCGAGCTGAGCCACGGCTCCGATCTCGATCTGGTCTTCATCCACGATGCCGATCCCAACGGCATGACCGACGGCCCTGTTCCACTCGACAACAGCAGCTTCTTCACCCGCCTCGGCCAGCGCATCATCCATATCCTGACCGCGCAGACACCGCTGGGCGTGCTCTACGACGTCGACATGCGGCTGCGGCCAAGCGGCAACTCCGGCCTGCTGGTCAGTTCGCTGAAGGCGTTCGCCGAGTACCAGAACAAGAGCGCGTGGACCTGGGAGCACCAGGCACTGGTGCGGGCGCGGCCGGTGGCGGGCGACAGCCGTCTCGCCGACGCCTTCAACGTACTGCGCGAGCAGGTGCTGTGCAGGCCGCGCGATGTCGACAAGCTGCGCGACGAGGTGGTCGAGATGCGCGACAAGATGCGCACGCAGCTGACGCCGCGCGGCACCGAGACCGATGACAACCCCGTGTTCGATCTGAAACACGGTCGCGGTGGCATCGTCGATCTCGAATTTCTGGTGCAGTACGCGACGCTCGCCAATGCCACCGCGCACCCGGCGCTGACGCGCTGGACCGACAACATCCGCATCCTCGAATCGCTGCAGGCCGAGGGCATCTTCGATGCCAATGCGTCAGCCGGTCTGGCCGAGGCCTACAAGGCGCTGCGCGAAGCGGTGCATCGGCGCAATCTGCAGCAGGAGTCGAATCTGGCGCCCATCGACGAGTGGCGCGAGCCGCGCGAGCGGGTGATCGGGTTGTGGCAGGCGCTGCTGGGTCAGCCTGCGGGAGCGTCGCGGTGAGGGTGCTGGTCACCGGTGTCACCGGTTTTGTCGGTCGCGTTTTGATCGACGAGATGAACCGGCGTGGCTGGAGCGTTCGCGGCGCGGTGCGGCGCCCGCTCGACCTGCCGGGGGTGGAGCCGGTGGTTGTCGGCGATATCGGCCCGGCTACCGACTGGCGCGCGGCGCTGCAGGGCTGTGACGCGGTGGTCCACCTCGCCGCCCGGGTCCACCGGCTCGATCGCGGCGAAGCGGGCGATCTGGAGGCTTTCAGGCTGGTCAATGTCGCCGGCAGCGAGAATCTGGCGCGTCAGGCCGCCGCCGCCGGCGTGAAGCGGCTGGTGTTTGTGAGCACGGTCAAGGTTCACGGAGAAGGCGGAGCAAATCCCTACCGCGAAAGCGATCCGCCGCAACCTTCGGACCCCTATGCGGTCTCCAAATGGGAGGCGGAGCAGGCGCTAACCCGGGTCGCTGCGGAAACCGGGCTTGAATTGGTAGTACTGCGGCCGCCATTGGTCTATGGTCCGGGTGCCGGCGCCAACTTCCGACGCCTGCTGGAGCTGGTGCAAAAGAGGCTGCCGTTGCCGCTGGGGGCGGTGCGGAATCGCCGCAGCATGGTCTACGTGAATAACCTCGCCGACGCCATTGCCGTCTGCGTCGACCATCCACAAGCCGCCGGCCAGACCTTCCTGGTGGCTGACGGAGCGCTCTCTACGCCAGAGCTGATTCAGGCGCTGGCGGCGGCGACCGGTCACCGGGTCTGGCTGCCGGCACTGCAGCCCGAGCTGCTTTTACGGCTGGCACGCTGGTGCGGCCTGGAGCAACAGGCACAGCGCTTGCTCGGATCGCTTGAGGTCGACGACAGCGCGCTGCAGGCCCATCTGGGCTGGAGGCCGCCGACTGCCCAGCGCCAGGCGCTACAGCAGACGGCGCTGGCTATTAAAGGAAGCAAGAGTGCTTATGGCCGTTGAACCACTTCATCTGGCAGTCATCCTCTTTTCCGGCGCGATCGGCTGGCTCGGGGCAATGCTGGTCACTCGCTACGCCTATCGATGGCAGTTGGTGCAGGCACCGAATCATCGCTCCTCCCATGTCAGGCCAACGCCCCACGGCGGCGGTCTCGGCATCGCCGTGGCCGGGCTGCTGGCCGCATTGCTGCTGGCGCAGGGCGGCAATTCCGAGCTGGTCTGGATGGCGCTGCTCGGGCTGGCATTGGCGCTGGTCGGCCTGCGCGATGACCTTACCCATCTCTCCGCGCGCACCCGTCTGCTGATCCAGATGCTGGTATGTGCACTGCTGCTCGCGTTGCTCGGCGACTGGCAGCTGACCGTTGCCAGCGTGGCGCTATTGCTGGTGCTGATCGTCGGCGGCGCCTGGTGGATCAACCTGTTCAACTTCATGGATGGCATTGACGGTCTTGCCGGCAGTCAGGCCATCTGCATGCTGCTGGCGGGCTGTGTTCTCGCATTGCTTTCCTCGCCGCCGAGTGCAACTGCAGGTGTCTGGCTGTGGGCGCTGGCGATCGCCGCCGCCACCAGTGGCTTCCTGTTGCTCAACTGGCCACCTGCTCGCATCTTCATGGGCGATGTCGGCAGCACCTATCTGGCCTTCGTTATCTTCGCCGTGGCGCTCTGCTCGGTTGTCAACGGTTGGCTGGAATGGGTCGTTTGGCTTATTCTCGGTGCGGTTTTCATAACAGATGCTTCAGTCACGCTGCTGCGTAGGCTGATTTTTAAGCAGGCTTGGACACAGCCCCATCGCAGTCACGCCTACCAGCGTCTTGCCCGGCGCTGGAGTTCGCATCGCGCGGTCACGCTCGCTGCGTTGGCGGTCAATCTGCTGTGGTTGATGCCATTGGCAATGGCTGTGTCTGTATGGCCGAAGTATTCAACGCCGCTATTAATGGCGGCCTATGTTCCGCTCCTGGTAGCCGTGCTGGGAGTGGGTGCAGGGAGCACCGACAATGCCTGATCAACCATCCGAAAAAAATAAAGATATTTACTCGCGCCTGGTGGGCCTGACGCGAGCACGCAAGCAGTTCCTGATGTTCTCCGTCGATATCGCGATATTGCTGCTCGCGGTCTGGGGCGCCTACGCCCTGCGACTTGGTCACGCCTTTATCCCCAATGAAAAGCAAATCCTGCTGATGGTGGCTGCACCAGCGTTGGCTGTCCCCGTGTTTATTCGCATAGGCCTCTACCGCTCGGTGATCCGCTACGTCAGCGAGCAGGCGTTGTGGACTGTCATGAAGGGCATGACGATTGCGGCGCTGCTGTGGTCCGTGCTCGCGTTCATGACGCAGATGACGGGTGGCAGTGGTGTGCCGCGTTCGGTGCCATTCATTTATTGGCTGCTCGGTGGTGTGATGATCGGTGGTGCTCGTTTCGCCGCTCGCTGGCTGCTGTGGGCGCCATTGCGCGAGCGTTATGCCGGTCGTCAGGTGCTGGTCTACGGTGCAGGCGATGCCGGCCGGCAGCTTGTCGCGTCATTGCGGCAGGGGCAGGAGTTTTTTCCTGCTGGATTCCTTGACGACGATCGTAGCTTGCAAGGTAAGGATGTTGCTGGTTTGCGCATCTACCCGCCGAATATGTTGGGTCTGCTGATCGAGCAATTTCAGATTCACGATGTGATTGTCACCCTGCCGTCTGCATCTGCTGCCCGTCGCCGTGCTGTTGTTGAGTTTCTTGAGCAACATGCAGTAAAGGTGCGCATTCTGCCGGCTCTTGCTGACATCGCATCTGGCCGCCATCTGGTCAACATGGTGCGGGAGGTTGATATCGGCGACCTCCTTGGTCGCGACCCAGTTGCCCCGATGCCGGAGCTACTGAGTCGTTGCATTACCGATAAGGTGGTCATGGTGACCGGTGCTGGAGGCTCGATCGGTTCAGAGCTCTGTCGTCAGATCGCAAGGCAGCGGCCGGCGAAGCTAGTACTGCTTGATGTCAGCGAACATGCGCTTTATCAGATTGAGCGGCAATTGAAGGCGGTATGTGATGTATCTCTGGTTGCCAGTCTGGGGTCTGTCTGTGACAGGGTGCTGGTTGGGCGGATTCTGACTGGGCATGGCGTTCACACGATTTACCATGCGGCGGCTTACAAGCATGTCCCGATAGTTGAAGCCAACTTGGTGGAGGGTGTCCGCAATAATCTGACCGGAACGCGTGTCATCGCAGAATTAGCACTGGCCGCAGGGGTTGAAACCTTTGTTTTGATCTCTAGTGACAAGGCCGTGCGTCCAACCAGTGTAATGGGAGCTACAAAACGCTGTGCGGAGCTTGTGATGATGCATTGCGCTCGGTTGGCGCAGGAAAAAGGGCTGAATCAACGATTTTGTGCGGTTCGCTTTGGCAATGTTCTTGGGTCTAGCGGGTCAGTTATTCCGCTGTTCAAGGAGCAGATATCCAGAGGAGAGGCGGTGACCGTTACCCATCCAGAGGTCACGCGTTACTTTATGTCGGTGCATGAGGCGGTCGAGCTCGTCATTCAGGCAGGATCGATGGCGAAAGGCGGTGAAACTTTCTTGCTCGATATGGGTGAGCCAATCAAGATTGTAAGCTTGGCTCGCAATATGATTCGGCTCGCCGGATGCACAGTTCGGAGCGCTGAGAATCCTGATGGCACAATTGAAATTGTGTACACCGGGTTGCGTCCGGGGGAGAAGTTATATGAAGAGCTATTGCTAGATTCGGCCAGCGCGAGTGGGACGGTGCATCCGAAAATCATGCAGGTCGAAGAGCAGGTAATTTCCGAAGAAATGTTCTCGGAGCTCCTTGGCCGGTTGGAGGGAGCCGCTCTCATGAGCGAGAGTGGAGCGCGCGAAATTTTGTTCAATCTGGCGGAGGGGCGTGATTTGGAGGCGCTTGGAGATAATAAAGCGGCCCCCGATTTGCGAGTGGTTTCTCGATCGTCATCGCTGGCTAGAAGCCATCTCAAAAATACATTCTCATGATGATGACGATACAGGCTAACCGCACAAATTCTGTGAAATTCTCCAGCTTGTATTCATAGCGCGTGACCAGACGACGAAAATTGTGCAGCCACGCAAACGATCGCTCGACTTTCCAGCGCCGCCAATAGCGTCGCAACTCGCGGCCATCCTGCGTAGCTGGGCGGACACGGTTGACCCTGTGTGGCGCAATCATCGCCACCCCTTGCGTCGCCAGCCGCTCATCCAGCGGATCGCTGTCGTAAGCCTTGTCGTCAATCAGGCGTCATGGTCGCTTGCGGGTGAAGCGGGCGGCGAGCGTTTGTTTGACGAGCGTGACTTCGGCCGGGCTAGCAGGGTCAAGGTAGACGGCGATTGGAGCACCAGCACGGCTTGCCACTGCCATAAGCTTCGTACCCTTGCCCCGCTTGGTTTTGCCGACGCCGCAACCCCTTTTGGGCTCCTGCAAAGGTGCCGTCGATAAAACATTCATTCAAGCCAAAATCGCCATGTTGGCTCAAGTGCTGGGCTAGGGTCTTGAGTATCTTCTCCAGTACGCCGCTTTTGAACCAGGCGGAAAACCGTCTGTGGCAGGTCTGTTACGGAGGAAAGCGTTCCGGTAAATCCTGCCACCGGGCACCCGTGCGCAATAATATCCACAGCACACCATTCATGACCTCCCCAGCATCGGGCCCGTCGGCCGCGCTGGCTAGCTCGGGGTTTGAGAAATAAGGGATCGATCAGCAACCATTGTTCATCCGTTAATTCTTCGCGTCTGGCCATGCGCCCACCCATCGCAGTTTCGATGGGAAGAATGCTTTGCCAAGACAATGAGATACCTTCAACCAATTTTTGAGATGGCTTCTAGGCATCCAGCTCAAATGTAGCACCTGAATCTCAATACCCGGTATTGCACTTCAGGCAGACTACTTCTATTTGGTTGGCAGAATGGCTTGGCATACAGCGGCTGCGACAAGTCGGGTGGTGCGCAGTACAATCGCGTAAACAATTAATTAAATGGATAGTTTATGAAAACATTTGCTTCTTCTTCAAATCTACAGAGTTTGGATCATCTACTTATACGCGAGAGAAGTTTGATCGAGCGTACCGGTCCCCTAAAGGAAAAATATCAAGACTTTACCAGCTTCGACTTTCACCGATTCATCGATACCGAAGCTATTCTGTATTACAGAGAATTGCAGGAGGTTGTTCCTCCTTTTCCTCCTTCGTCTGAGATGATTACGGTCGGTGGCGAAACAGATCTGCGCAAATTCCTGGCTATTGGTCGCCACGTTTTCGATTTAGTTACCGGGCTGTTTCAGCATTCAGATAAGAAGTTGAGCGTGCTAGATTTTGGTGTCGGCTGCGGCCGCACATCCAGGCACTTTTTCCGATATATGAACCAATACGACATTTTCGGATGCGATGTCGATTCCGCTGCCATCGAATACCTGAGTTCAGAGGTGAAGTTCATTGATGCCAGCGTGTCAGGCAACAAGCCGCCGCTGAAATACGACGCGGCGAAGTTCGATATTATTTTTTCTGTGTCCGTGTTTAGCCATCTGGATGCTAAAGCCTTCAGTGAGTGGTTGGAGGAGTTAGGGCGCTGCTTGAGGCCAGGTGGCAGGCTTATTATCACGACTCACGGAAAGCATGCGCTCGACGCGCTGGAGGAGGAAGGTCGGGTCACGCAGCTCAACGTCGATGAAAGGCTGTTCAATCACGAGAAGTTCCGCTTCACTGAGGACGGCTTTCTGTGGGTGCCACAGGCAGCGGGTTCCACGGACATCGACACCTCGCAATACGGAATCTCGTTCGTATCCCGCGAGTGTGTCGAGTCGATGCTGCCCCGTTCGCTTGCCATCAAAGACTATCTGGTCGCGTACATCGGAGGCTGGCAGGACGCCGTGATTCTTGAAAAGTCGGAGTAATCCTTGCGAAGCCGAAGCCTCGCAAGAGGCTTCCTAGATTCCATAGTGCCGCCACAGCCACACCATCGATTTGAAGCGTTCGCCGCTGAACAGTTCCGGAGTCTCTGTAACTATCCGGACGTGGTTGTAGAGTTGTTCTGCGTCTTTGTCCCGCCAGTTCGACACGTTGCGGTGATCGATCTTGATCGCGAGATATTCCGCTGGGATGTCACGATGGATGTGGCCAGTTCGATGGGCCCCTGAGACCGGCAGCCGTGCAATAAATGCATCAGTGAGCGCGACCGGGTCAACCAGATTGATATTGGTCGGTATCCAGTAGCCGCGCTGGCCGGTCACTCCCAGCACGCCAGTATTGGTGCTGGTGGCCGCGGCGATTTTGCGCGCATCCACTCCCCAGGGATGAGTCACGTAATTTTTTTGCGGATCGAGATTCAATCCCAGCGCGAACTTGTAAAAATTCCGTTCGTTGGCCACGGTAGTGGCTTTAATGTAAAAATCTTCTTTTGCGCCGATCCATGCCGACTTGTAGAGCAGCGCGCCGAAGACCAGTGTTGGCACGGCCGCCACGGCCGGCCGAGACAGAAAGCGCGGTACAGGCATGAACAGCAGGCCCGCGGCGCAGACGAAAACGATATTGGTCAGGAACCGGCCCCGCATGAAATCGCCGCCGGCGATGAAGATCACATAGGCGAGGTGTAGCAGGATCCCGCACGCTAGCGCGGCGAGGATCGGGGAGTGTCTCAACCTAGCAGCCTGCCTTCTGAACATCAAGAAGACGGTGACGGCTAGTACCAGGACCAGCAGTGCGCAAGAAGCCCATTCTGCCTTGAAGCTGTCGGCTAGGTAATCGACGCCGACACTTATGTTGTCCCCCATGCGGCCTCCGACTTTTGCGTATTTTGTATTGGGGAATATGAATCCATAGTAGATCAATGAAAAACTGTGCCAGGCGACAAGCGGTAGTGCGCCGACAAGGATGTCGCGCACGTGCAGGCTTTTTGCCTGCCAGTCGCTGTAGAAAATCCAAGCAGCCAGCGGTGCGAGAATGAACGCGGAGTCGAAACGATTGACCAATGCCAATGCAGCGAAGAGATAAAACCTGTAGCGTCGGAGCGGATCTAGCGCCGCGATGATGGCGTTGACAATCAACAGGAAGGTCAGTGAGTTCTCCAGGCCCGACGTGCTGAACGAAACGAAGGACTCCGAAGCCGCTAGGCACGCGAATGCCAAACCCAGAGTGACACTGCTCGCGTAGGTCATTCTCCGCAGCTTGAATAGCGACAGTATCGTGAGCCCGCTGCAGGCCAGGCCCAGCAGAATCGCGAAGAAATACAGGTTGAGATCGAGCCAGCCAGCCACGCTTAACAACAGGAACCACAGAGGATGCGTGAAGCTCTGAACACGCTCTCCAATGTTGAAGACCGGTCCGTGGCCGGCCACCAGATTTATGACGGATCTAAATGTGATGAAGGCGTCATCCGTTACCCAGCTGTATTGCAGTATGCGAATAAAAAGCAGGGTGGCGAGCGCGTAGAGCGTGTAATTTTTGAGCTTTTCGTTCACGAAAATACCTTGAGATTGGGTCCTGGAATTTGTCGGCGGCGAGGCATGCGGACGCTAGGTGGTGATGTGCTCGATGAACGACTCGCGTGCGGCGCGGTCGTCGAGCAGGAATTCTTCCGGTTGTACCACTCCAGCGTTGCGCTGTGCCTCGAAGTGCTGCAGCAACATCCGCAATACCTTTTCGTTGCCTTGGACGTTGATGGCATTGGCCAAGAAGCTTGTGCCATGAAGATAGTCAGCGCTGTCGCGACCGAAGATGTCCTCGGAAAATTTTCCTGAGTGAACGGCGAATATCCAGCATATTTCGAACAGCATCCACGCGCGGTTCGACGAGATGGTGTTTCTCTTGTGTATGCGGTACTGCAGTTGCGGTTCTTCCAGTAGTGCGCAACGAAATTGACGGGCGCAACGCAACAGGAAGTCCCAATCGTGGGCGAAGCGAAGGTTGCGCATGCCACCCACCGTCTCGTATAGCCGCCGGGTGAAGACCACGTTGCTGGTTGTGGCGACGAAATTGGAGGCCAGCAAGTGCAGCGCGAACACATTGGCGTTGGCGGATTGGCTGCGCGGCATTTCGATGGGCCATGGCAGCATGTTGTTCCATCCTTCCTTGACGCCCAGGATTCTGCCTTTTTCGTCGATGATTTCCAGCCAGCTCGCCACTAGGTCGACACCACCATTCAACGCCGCGATGCACTTCTCCAACCTGCGCGGATGGAATACGTCGTCGGAGTTCAAGATGGCAAGAAAATCACCCCGTGCCATCTCGAGGCCGCGATTGATCGCCATGTGGGCGCCGGCGTTGGCCTGGGGTATCAGGCGAAAGCGGGGGTCCCGCACTGATTGCAGGTAGTCGAGCGAGCGGTCTGTCGAGCCGTCGTCGATGACGATGAGCTCTAGGTCGTCCACGCTTTGGCGCAGGACGCTGTCGACGGCCTTGTCGATATAGGGCGCGTGATTGAAACTCGGGATGACGACCGAAACGAGACTCATGATGAAGAGGGTCCCACTGCGGGCAATTGTTTGACCCAGGTCCAGGTTTCGCGCAGGCCCTCGGCAAAATCTGTTTTTGGCGAGAAGCCGGCGTGCAATTCGAGTTTGGCGCTAGTGAGCACGTTGTAGGCGACGTCGGTGCTTCTCGCTGGCTGGTATTCGCAGGCCAGCTGCAGACCATCTGCGGCGACGATGGGGTTGATGTATTCCTCGATCAGCGTTTTGAGCGCGATGCCACGCGCGGTGCCGATATTGTATGTCTCGCCTAGCCGTCCACGCTGTATGAGTGCCAGCAGGCCCTCGGCGATGTCTTGCACATGAATGTAGTCCCTGACAGCACCGCCATCGCCGAAGATATTCAGCGGCTGTCCTTTCAGCGCCGAGCCGAACGCCGTCGCGATCAACCCCTGCCCCATGAACGGACGCTGGCCGGGGCCGTACGCATTGGCTGGCCGCGCGACGATGAAAGGCAACTTGTCCTGGATATGCGACAGATAGCCAATCTGCTCGAGACACAGCTTCGAGCATCCGTACGATGTGATGGGGTGGGTCGCGACATTTTCCGCGATGGGTTCACGATGCGGCGTGTTGCCGTAGACGGTGCCGCCGGAGGATACCAGCACGAAGCGCGACACGCCGTGGCGCAGGCAGATCGAGATCAGGTTGATGGCCGGCTGGATATTCTGCTCCAGCTCGCAGCGCATGTCGGAGACGATGGAGGGCCTAATATTGTCGTGCGCAAGATGGACGACGATATCGGCCTCTTTCACGAGGGGCTCCAGAAGCGTCGGGTCGCGATAGTCACCGCGGAAATAGTGGAAGTTGCCCACCACGGGCTGCTCGGGCGCGGGGCCCCTGCCGATGATGCGAACCGCCATGTCGGCGCGCAGGCATTCGCGGGCGAGGTATCTTCCGAGGAAGCCGGCACCGCCGATCAATAAAATACGTTCTTTACTCATTAGTTTCACCGACCTTTCTTCCGTATGCCTCAGCGGCGAGCTGCCAGCATTTCACGTACTGCCCGGAGATCACCTTGCTCGAGAAGCGATGAAGTATGTCGCGTTTCAGGCGTTGGAGGTTGTTGCGATAGGCTTTCCGCTCGAGAAGCCAATTATCGAACAGCCTCGATACCGTTTCGGTGGCGGTGCCGACAGCATAAACATCGCCGCCGCCGTACTGCGTCAGTATGTCCGAGATGTCGCCGACATCGGTCGAGAACGCTGGCACGCCCATAGCAAGTGCCTCGATCATGGCGATCGGTAAGCCTTCGTAGGCCGACGTGAACAGAATGCCCGCGCTGACCATGTGTAACTCCAGCGTATTCTCGATGTAGTTGATTCGCTTGACGTTGGTCAGTTGGTGCTGCGCGATGAAATCCGCCACCGGCTGCGCCAGTTCGCCGTCGCCGACCATGACGAAATATTCGTCCGGATTGGCCAGCCGTGCCTTGGCCAGCTTGAGAAATTCGAGCGGTTGTTTCTGTGTCGTCAGGCGGGCAACGAACGTAAAAATCCTTTTCGACGCGGGCAGCTGGAATTTTTTTCGGTAGAAAGTCGCACCGGAATTTTCCGTCATGAATTTCTCGATGCGTTCTACATCGACCGCTGAATAGATCAGGTCGATGCGCTTGGGGTCTATATGGAAATCGCTTTGGAATCGCTGCGAGATTTTCCGGTTGACGGCGATGAAGCGGTCGAAGGACATCGTACCGGCTTCCTGATGGCGGTTGATCCAGCCTTCCTTCGTGTCGTAGACCTTCTGGTCGATGATGGGAACGTCCGAAAACAGCATTCGCAGTGCGGCTGCGTTGTCGCAGAACCACGGCGAGCCGTTGCATACCCAGACGATGCCGGGCTGAAAGGCGCGCTTTAGCTCCGACAGAGTCCGCAAATAGCTGTGATGGCCGACCGCCTCCGCCATTTCCAGAACACGGAACGATACCTCCATGGCCTGCGCGGCGAGGCTGCCCTGCTGCGGGCGGAGCCGCTCCATCGTGATCACAACGAAATCGAAACGGTCGCGCAGTTGGCGCATGATTTCGACAGTGTTGCGCTCCACGCCGCCCACGGCCAAAAAGATGGGTAGTACGAAAACGACCGGTTTGTTACCTGCATGACGCGGCATGTATCCCGATTGATGGAGAATGCCGGCGGGTTTCGGCTGGGAGCGGTTGTGGAAATTGCCGTCGCTATCCACATACAACTCGGCATCCAGCAACCCAGTTAGCGGTTCCGCAGTGCGGGGATGGCTGGCCGGCAGCAGGCGCAGGATCTTGCCGCGGAACGAAAGGTTTCTCAGCGATCGATGAAGGACTGCTTCTGCCACGTCCATAGAGAACAGAAGCTGGTTGCGTAGGGAGCTGATCGACGCGACACCGCCCTGCTCCAAGGTATTGGAAATGAGCGAGAAATGGTTGCCGTTTTCCACCAGCGCTATATAGGCGGTGAGGATTTGATCCGGTGCGGGCAGCGCTTCGGTGGGGTCCGGCCAGAAAAACACCGTTGCCTGTGAGCCTGCATCGCGCGCGGTCAGCTGGCCGCCGGCGTACTCATAGAGCGCTATTGGTTGCCCGAATATCGATTGAAACAGTTGAACGACTTCATCGTTGCACGGGTTGCCCGGTTCGACGATCAGGCCGGGCATCGCGTCGCGAATGATGGTCTGTGGCGCCACCTTTGCCACTTCCTGGGTCTTCCCCAGCTTTGTCAAGAGTAATCGCGTGATCGTTTCCAGCGGGTAGCGCGGATTATTGAGCATGTGGAAAAAGGCGCGCCGCACCAGATGTAAAACCGGTAGCTGGCTATTCGTGGTGCGGACGGCGTCGTTTGCGCGCCGCATCAGAAACACCAGTTCGTCGAATAGTGCGCTCGAATGCGCGTCGAGCGCCGCTCCTGACGAGTCGCCCGCCAACGCGGCGGTCAGCAACCGGATGTAGGCCTCAGTGTCCAATTCCATCGGAGCCTGATAGGCCTCGATGTGATGCCAGTACGGCGTCCAGCTCTTGTCGAAGTTGTTGTGCATCGCCTTGGCTAGCGCCTTTTCACCAGCGCCTATCTCCCGTAAAACGCTGTACTCGTACATCGCCTTGAAATAACGGGTATAGATATCACTCAAGGCGGTCCTGACGCTGGCCGCCAGGCCCGGCGGCAACTGGGTGGCCAGTCGCTCATAGAGGTCGCAGCGTTGCTGAAGCAACGGCGCGCGACGTTGCCAGTCCGAGTCCTGTTCTTTCGAAATCGGTTTCGCGCCAAGCCTCTTCAGTGCGGAGATGCCCAGAACCGGCTCGACGCCGGGGTGAATACTCGAGAACACCAGCGCCATCTTGCCGGACGAAATCTGCCGGCGGCAGAAGGATTCGAGCGTGTAGGGGTGGTAGTGGGCGCCATGTGCGAGCGATGAATAGAATATTTTCAGGCCGCGGCGCGCGAGGCGGTAACCGAGTTCAATGTCTTCGAATCCGTACTCGGTGAAGGATTCGTCGAACAAATGCTTTTCGCCGAGCAGGAAACGCTTGTCGATGCTGATGTTGCAAGTATAAAAGTGCCGGAAATCCGTGAACGCATTGTCCTGCAGGCGGTTGTAGCTGAACTGCTCGTTGCCGATTTCGGTGATGTGCTGCATCAGATGATTGAGTGGTAACTCTGGATGCCAATCGACGGTGCCGAGTATCGCCGTATCGTCGCCGAGTCGTTCGGCGAGGCTGGCGTGGATATTGACGATTTCGGAGTCAGGAAAGATGTCGTCTCCCATGAGTAGCACGCGTCGGCCGCTTGCCGCCTTTATGCCACTGTTGCGCGCAGCTGATGCGCCGCCGTGTTTATTCTTCAGGACGGTCAGCGGCAGGTCGGTGGCGGATTCGAGGTAGGCCGGCGAGCCATCCGTCGAACCGTCGTCCGAAAAAATGATTTCATACGCGCAGCGCGTATGCAGATGCACTTTGCGCCAGGACTTGATGAGCTCCGGCAGCAGGCGCAAACGATTGTAGGTTGGTATGACTACGCTGACGACGATGGCAGCGGCCGGCGCGTTGTCCGCACTCGGAGTGGCGGCCGTGTCGCCGCTACTTGCCAGAGGCTGCACGAAATCGAGCGCAGCATTGATATGACGGCCCTCGGCGCGGCCGTGCCGCCAGTAATGCAGAAGCGGTGCCTCCTGCAGCTTGGCGACGTCTGGGTAGTGTTGGCAATAGTAGGTGCCGTCGAATTCCGGCCCGGGGTCGCGTCCCTCCCTCCATCCATGCGTGACATAGTGCCGTAGCGGGCTGATGGCGTTCCGGTCGACGTCCGGGTATTGCGCTAGGTACCAGTTCGTATCGAACAGCGGGCAATCCTGCAGCGCGTGGGAGTCGGTGAATTGCTTGATGTAATTGCGTAGCCGGGTTACCGGGCGCATCAATATGTTCGCGCCCCTGCCGGCGGCGCGCAACGGCCGCGTGACGCGCCAGCTCGTGGAACTGAGCAATTGCTCGACCGTGTGTTGATAGTGGGCTAGCGAGCCGGACAGTGAGTTGATCTGGTCGTTGCGTTCATTCAGCCGACCGATGGCCTCAGTCAGCTGGCGATCGAGGTTCGCTATTTGCTGTCCCTGCGTCGAGATATGCTGCGCGCGTACCGCTAGCTCGTCGTTTAATGCAACGGCTTCGGATTCGCGCATTGACATATGAATGCCTAGCTCTTCGATCTTGTTGTTGCGCACCATCACTGCGTGATTGAAATGCTGCACGATCTCGGTATCGCCCATCGGCTGTTCCAGTATCCCCGAGGAGAGGTCGGGTAGCTGGCCATCCGTCGCCAGCGCGATCCAGTAGGTCGGCCGCAGCAGGTGCGATGCCTGCTCGGTTTCGTTCTTGTTCTGGAAGTAATCGGTGAAGGCGGTTTTGGCCGCCTCCGCGAACAGGGCTGAACCGTACACGATGCGCTGACCGAAATAGACCGCATGTTTGAAGTACTGGCTGATGAGCGCTTCGAACTCGTCGCGATAGAGTTCCTTGATGTGATAGGGGTTGTTGTAATTTAGTTCGTCCGAGTAGTACTTTTTATCCGGGCTGGAAATCAGCAGCACGCCGTCCTTGCGCAGCACGCGCTTGATCTCGCGCAACATTTCCTCGTGCCTGTCGTGGTGCTCGATGGTTTCGAAGCTGACGACCATGTCGACGCTGGCATCGGGCAGCGGAATCTGCGCGCAATCGCCGATGAGGTACCGCAGGTTTTCCCGCTGGTAACGCTGGCACGCATGCGCGACCGCTTCGGTGGAGATGTCGACACCAGTTACGCTGAGCGCGGTTTCGGCCAGTATCGCAGATCCATATCCCTCACCGCTGGCGATGTCGAGCACGACTTTTCCGGTCGCGATTTCGCGCGCCTGAAAATAGCGGTGCAAATGCTCAAGGACAATGTTGCCGGTAACGCTAGGTACGAATCTTTCGCCGGTAAATTCCATCATCTCTTCTTTGCTCATAGTTTCGCTTCGTGCCCGGTAGGTCCCGCTTGATATCTGCTCTCTCTGGGGGCTGAAGTTTTCCGAGTTGCTGGGGCGCTATCGCTGGATGGAGTTCAGAATCTGCTTCAGCAGGCTGGGGGCCTCCGTCGTGGCCGTGTGCTGCAGAGCGGGAGCTGAATCCGGTTGGTCCATGCCCGTTGGCACTTCACTGCATTGTGCGCGGGCAACATTCTGAAGTGCAGTCTGGTTGGGCTCGGTCAGCGCGGCGGCCTCCATGGTTGTGAATAACGCCTCGTTGTTAATTTTGATCGAATAGGCCTTGGCAATCTCTTCGATATCCGCGAAGGGCTTCTCGAAGCAGGAGGTATAGTCGTCCGTAGCGACGCAATGCTGGGCGGCTTTGATTCGATCAGTAAGTGCCCGATGATGTTGGAGCAAGTCGAAAGGCATGGTGTACCTGCTGAGGTGCCAGGCGAGAACATTTTCCTTGTACTCCGGCCAGGGGCAGCCGACGATTTGCGGGACTTTTTCAAGGGTGTGCGCGTCGGCAATGACGTCCAGATGGCTGCTGCCGAGGACAACCAGCGGCTTCTTCCAGATTAGGGTTTGCAGGCCGACGCTGGAACTCACGGTGATGACGAGATCGACATATTCGATCAGGTACTGCGATGCAGAAGGCAGGTCACGAAACTGCTCAAGCCAGATGAAGTTCGAATACCTGCTGCGCAGATACTGCACGGTTTCCTGTTTCATGATAGGAAACTGGGGGTGCTCCACAACGACGATAGCGATCTCTGGTGGGACCGATGCCAGAGTGTGGATCAGCAGATCATATTGGTCGAGGTAAGTCGCATGCGCGTCGTAACCGTAGTATTGAGAAAACTGCAGGCTCAATAGAAGAGATGCGTTGTACTGCGCCAGCATAGGCTTGATCAAATCGGCAATGGGATTGTTCGCCGAAATCAGTGGAAGATACTTCTCCCGGAAACCCTTGACCAGCATGCGTTCAGATGCATTTGCACTGTAGCCCCTGAGTACGTCTTGGTGTTGTTTGGGGTAGCTGTTGTTGAACATCCCAAGTGGATCGAGATAGGCCGTTTCTGGAAAGGGGTATCGCGAAACTAAACCCAGCTCGAAGTGGAGCACTGCGGTACCTGGGAACGCGGTGGACAAGAAAGGTGCAGACGAAAAGGTGATGCAGGCATCCGGCTGATAGGTTGCATCGGGCAAGCGCGATTTTATAAGCGCAGCCATGTCGCTGAGCGCGGAGGGGCTGGGAGCGCTATACCACGCGATAGTGGTATCCAATGCATTCTTGCCAAACCTTGGTACCAGCTCGGTATGGTGAAGAACGGCGACGCGGCAGTCTTGGAGTATATTGCTCGCGGTGTCTTCCAGTCCGTCCCCAACGATACAGCAGAACTCGGCACCGGGATTGTCCCTGCGAATCGATGTCACCATCATGTTCACAAAGTAAAGCCATGGTGCCTTCCAAGTTGGGGTATCAAGTTCTGTTATGGGCTCGACATAAAAAAGAACTCGCATTAGAACTCGCCCAGCTGTTCGAATATGCTTTTTGGTGCAGTGCCTAGTGCGACGGCCATACCTACTCGCCATTCTTTTTCGATCGCTTTCAGCGCAAGTTGACGAACATCCGGCCAGAGTAGGGTGGGTACCATGGTCACTCCATCATGATCCGCGTATACGAAGTCACCGTTTTCTATACGCACACCACCGATTTCGATCGGCATATTCATTGCGCGCATCGTTCCTTCGAATTTGATGTCGACACAGTAGTGACCGCGGGCGAAAACCGGAAAATTCAATCTGGCGACATCGCTGCTATCCCGGGTCACCCCATCGATTACCGCGCCGACCGCGCCCGCTCTCATGGCCAGTTGGGTGTTCAGATTGCCGAAGTATGCGCGCCCTGGCACCCGATTCTCCACGAGGATTACGTCGCCGGGGCGCACGAATTGATAGGAGTCCAGTGCATCGTAGATGCCTTGCCAGCTTTCGTTCGGCTGGGTTTGATCGAGCAGGAGTGTTTTTGCTCGTCCAAAAAAGCGTCCGCTGCCAACGATCTCTTTGGGTAGCGTCAATTTATGCCCGAGCTCGCGGGTGATGTCCGAAATCATCGCGGAGCTCAGGTAGGGGCTTAGCGCGCCAAGCGCTAGATTTTCCTTTGCCCGTATTCCTGCGGCGATCGTTTCGGCCAGTCGAAGGTCTTCCGGCCAGTTCACGTCGATCATTTCTGCTGGTTCGAGCTCGAAGAGAATGGGGTTTATTCCGAAGCGCCGCCGTGTATCGAGCACCGGAGAGCGCGCTATATAGAGTGACATTGCTTCGATCGTTGTTGGCGGTAGATCGACGCTGTTAGGGATGCGGCCCCAACCGTACTCTGGTTCGTTGTGAGCCCAGGTATATTGCTTGGTCTGATGTACCGCCACCAGCGAGTCGTGTGAAGGGTTGTCAAGCAATGCCGTGATAGCGCGTTGGACTGTCTCCTGGGTCACAAAGGGAGCAGTGCACAGTGCCTGAATGTAGATGTCCGCTTTGACCTGAGAGCACTCCCAGGCAAACAGTTCATGGCCATCCGTTGCATTGGAGGCCAAATCTGAAGGACGTTGCAGGCATTTTACGGGAAGGTCTGCTGCCAGGGCTGCGATTTCGTCGCTATCCGTGTCGAGATAAACGTCACTGATGAGCGGGCAGTTCAGTAACTGACGAAGCTTATACTTGAACAGGTACTCACCATCCAGGACGGCGAGGTTCTTGTTCTTGATTCTCTGGCTGGACCCTTTGGCAGGAACGAACGCGACGATCTTCATGGCAGTTCCTCGGTGATATTGGTCAGTTCAATGGTGGCCGGTGCAAAGACGTAGCCCAATATCTGTCTCGGTGAAACGACAGTAAGTCGGCGCACCGGCCAGCGTTGGTCGAGCTCGGTACGCTCTTCGGCAATGTCGGCTAGACCGATGTATAGGAAGTACTCACCGGCCGGAAGCATAAGTTTCATCCTGTAGCTGAGAGACGAAATCCCTGGCTGTAGCGACAGGTCATAGTCGGCAAAGATTGTGTTATCACCCCATACATCCACGCCGGCGCGATTTTTCAGAGTGAACCCACTTACTGCCTTTGGGAAGGCGCGAGTGCTTTTAATCAGGGCGCGGATCTCGATGTCTTCGCCTGAGCAAAATACCTCCTTTTCCTTACTGTCATCCCCGATGAGCTGAACGCTCAGGTATTCGGCTTCCCTTGATCCCAGCCGGGTTTCCTCTATGCCGAGAAGCTCACTTGCGTAGTCAGTGGATTGTGTTTCGGTGGCGGTTTGCGAAGGCGCGGGGGAAGCAACTGTGCGCGTCAATCGCTCGTAGAGTTTGACGCTCTTGAGGGGGTTCTGATCTCCGGGAAGTATCTGGCCTTGATCGATGACCATGGCGCGGTCACACAACCGCACCACGCTACCCGTGTCATGGGAGACGAAGAAAATGGTCACTCCCTGTTCTTGTAGTTCTCTCATCCGCAACATGCACTTTAACTGGAAGCCGGCATCGCCTACAGCGAGCGCTTCATCGACGATGAGGATATCTGGGTCGACATGAATCGCCGCAGAAAAGGCTAAGCGTGCGTACATTCCACTGGAATACGTCTTCATGGGCTGGTCGATGTACCGGCCAAGCCCGGCGAACTCGATAACCTTGTTGAGCCGCGACTCCATGACGTGATTGTCGATGCCAAGAATGGCTGCATTGAGAAAAACGTTCTCGCGGCCGGTGAATTCAGGATTGAACCCGGAGCCAAGCTCCAGCAGCGCGGCAATGCGGCCGTTTGTCTGAACGGTGCCGGTGGTAGGATTGAGCGTTCCGCAGATCATTTGTAGCAAAGTCGACTTGCCGCTGCCGTTGCAGCCTATGATGCCGACCGTCTCGCCCTTCTTGATTTCGAATGAGACATTTTTTAGTGCCCAGAACTCGCGAAAATACTGTCTCGGATGTTGGCCGGCCAGCCGCTGCAGCCGCGGATAGATCGATTGCTTCAGGCGATCGCGCGGCAGGTTGTAGATCTGATAGCACTTGCTGAGATTCTCTACCTTGACAGCGATATTAGATGACATCAGCAAATCCCTTCCGAGTTTTCTGAAACCACGCAAATCCAAGCCAGGCGGTTGCGGAGGAGGTTACTAAGTAGCTGATAGTCATCTGCCAGTTTGGCGTGACGCCCCAGTAAAGAAATGCACGAGTTTGCTCAATTGCTGGTGTCATCGGGTTGATGAAAAGTAAATGTTGGTAATGGTCTGGTAGGGCCGTTACGGGATAAAAGATTGGAGAGAGAAACATTAGTACCGTGGTCGCTAAACCGATGAATTGAGCTACATCGCGTAGAAAAACTCCTAGTGAGGCGAGGATCCAGGTTATACCGATGGTGAATAGCAAAAGAGGCAGAATGACGAGCGGCATGAGCAATACGGTGGCGTGTGGCGCACCAAAAATAAAGATGTAGGCCAGAAGCCAGGCGGTCAGACTGATCGCGCCGTGAAAAAGCGCTGAGCCGATCGAAACCCAAGGTAGTATTTCGAGAGGGAAGACGACTTTCTTAACGAAATTTGCATTCGAGAGAATTAGGCCGGGGGCGCGGTTGACGCACTCCGAAAAAAAATTGAATACGATAAGGCCAGCAAAAAGCACCAGTGCGAACTCAGTCTTTGAATCGCTTCCGCTACTCCATCGAGCTTTGAAAACGACACTAAATATGAACGTATACACAGCCAGCATAAAAACAGGGTTGATGAATGACCAGAGTATGCCAAGAATCGAGCCTTGATAGCGCCCCACAACTTCGCGCTTTATTAAAGCGTAGATGAGCTTTCGGTTGCGCCAAAAGCTGTTTAGCATTTCAGCAGGAGAGATTGGGAAGTTTTGCATTTGTGGGCTGCTTGTGGGCTGCGTGATTGGCGGTTGCTAGGGTCTGCTGTTTGGGGGCGGTGCTCAATTGTATTGTTCCTTATAAAGAGGGCGAATCTGTGTTGCCTCTCCAGGGGCGCTGCTATAAATCAAATTTTCCCTATTAGGGCGGCGGCAAAAAGGCTTAGGTTTCCAGGCAAGGTTTGGCGGTGGAGTCCGCTACGTAAAAGGCCGAGAGGGCGATGTAGGGGGGATGCATTTCGCAGATGTAAGAAGTTGAGAAGAACGGCTTTGTTTTCTGGTGAAAGCGCAGCCTGTGTCTTTTTTAGGGCGGCGAGATTTACATCATTCCAGATCGTGAATCGACCCTGTAAGGATGCGGCAATACGACTAGCGCGAGCACGCCATCCTACATTCGATCCGACCAGATTCTTTTCGTGTTGACGATATCCTATGCTCGGGGTTGGGTCGTAAAAAACAATGCCCTGACATCCCGTCAACAGCAGATAAACCCACCAGTCATGTGAGACCACGGGCGTTTCATGGCCGGCTCGCAACAGCAATGAGCGCGCCGAGTCATTGAAGGACATGGTGTTTGCACCCGCAATGCTTTGCACTAAGGCGTTTTTAAAGCTGGGAGCCCGCTTAAAAAGGGGGGAGTGTCCGATGGTTTTTCCGTGCTCGTCGATCAGTCGGGTGCGCGAGCAGTGCATCGCTGGTCTATTGGCGGGTATCGTTTTCAGCCAGTCGATTGCGCGGTCCAGCTTCTCTTTTTCCCACACATCATCTTGATCAGAAAACGCGTAGTAGTCTGCCTGAATATCTAGTGCACAAGCTAGTGATAGGAAGTTTGCTACAAACCCCTTCCGAGGGCCGGAGCGAATCGTTATACGGTTCGCGGGGTGTGCATCCGCAAATCGGCGCAGAATGTCCAGAGTCCCATCACTGGAGCCGTCGTCAGAGACGTGCATCTCCCAGTTCGTGTGAGTTTGGGCTGCGATGGAGTCCAGCTGTTCCTGTAGAAACCGCTCACCGTTGTAGGTGCCCATCAGGATCGCCACTTTCTGGCTATTGCCTGATTTAAATGAGTTCATTGCTTCACCAATTTGGTGCATGGACGTCGACAGGGCATTCATTGCCCGGAGTGCTGGCGTTGGTACGGAGGGATTTTATGGGTTCGACGATAGGTTAACAATGTCGGGCGGGTTGATGGGTGAGATGGCCTCTAGATTTGAAGGATGTATGCCGACAATGTTCCTGTACAAATCCGCGTACTTTTTCCCAAGAGCTGAACCGGAGAAAAGTACCTCATAGCGGGCTTTCGCACTCTGACCCATCGCGCCGGCGACTTCGCGCCGTTGCCACAGTTTGTCCATCGCTAGTTTAAGGGCAGTGGGGCTCCTTGGGTCGACAACAAAGCCTGTTTCCTCATCTGCGTTCACGAAACTTGTACCAGTCCCAAGTTCGCATGAGATGAGTGGCTTGCCGTACATGGCGCCTTCAACAAGGGTTAGTCCAAATGCCTCTGACCGGAGGTGGGAGGGGAACACGATGGCGCGGCAATTGGTAATCAGTGCTGATTTGACGCTGTCTGATATGTGACCGACGAATAGAGTGTTTTTCAGTCCAGCGCTCTTTGTCTGTTTCCTTAAAGCCGCGCTGTAAGGTCCATCTCCGGCAACTATGAGGTTATAAGGGGCATTCCTCATGGCTTCAATTAGGAAGTGAAGGCCCTTGTAGTACCGAAGCACCCCAATAAACAGAAAGTAATCTTGTCCGAACTTTTGCCGCGCTTCTCTTAGTGTGTCGATGTTTGGTTGTGGGAGGGTCTCTCGGTTTAGGCCAAGCGGTATGACATCCGTTTTTTCTGCGAATTGCTGCAGAACACAGCTGGATTTCTTGTAGTTTTCGGAGGTGGCAACTAGTCGTGCTGCACTTCTGAATAGTACATTGCGTAGTGGGGAGTACAGAGTCCCCATGATTTTCTGTCTAATAATGTCCGAGTGATAAGTGACTATCACGGGCCTATTCTTTTTGCTCAGTAGATGAAGGATGTCGGCAAAAGGCCATGGGTAGTGCAGGTTGACGATATCCGCCCACTCAAGCTGCTCTCGATAGAGTCGGATCGCATCAAACCCTATGGAGCATGATGCAAGGTCTATTTGGCGTTTGGCTCGGATAACGAGAGCCTCCGGACGCTCTATCATCACGGGGTCCGGATTCCATGCAGTGGTTAGCACCCGGCTTTCGATACCAAGTGACTGCGTGTTAAGGCAGATCTGCCGAATCGCTTCCTCCAGACCGCCTTGCGATTCCGGGAAGTAGGTTCGGTACACATGAAGTACTTTTATCGGCATGTGTGGCTTCTGCCCCGAAAGATCAGGCGGAGCGGCTGATCGGTTAGGTGCGATTGGTGATGGGGTGATGCTGAATGCAGTTTCACGGCTACGTCTCTCACATCAGCCTGTGGGCTCGCGGGAGCCAACCCCTGATTTATTATTGTAGGCATTGCCCAGCGATTCTATGGGGGCGGAGGGATGCAAACAATGGGCGATAGCGGGCTATCTACCCGGCTGGCCGGATTTTGTGGTGCAATATGCCCCCCATTCGTGGGCAGATTCCCTTGATCCCTCCGCTCGATTTCAGAGAGTTGTCTTCCCAGGAGTATTTGGTATGTCCATGGCCGACCGCGACGGTCTGATCTGGTTTGATGGTGAAATGGTTCCCTGGCGCGACGCCAAGGTCCATGTGCTGACTCACACCCTGCACTACGGCATGGGGGTGTTCGAGGGGGTGCGCGCCTACCAGACCGAAAGTCGCGGTACCTGCATCTTTCGCCTGAAGGAGCACACCAACCGGCTGTTCGATTCCGCCAAGATCATGAATATGACGGTGCCGTTTTCGAAGGAGCAGATCAATGAGGCGCAGCGTAAAGCGGTTGCGGCTAATGATCTGCATGAGGCGTATATCCGGCCGATGATCTTCTTGGGCTCCGAGGGGATGGGACTGCGCGCCGCCGGATTGAAGGTGCATGTCATTGTTGCGGCTTGGCATTGGCCGTCTTATATGGCGCCGGAGGCTCGGGAGCTGGGCATCAAGGTTCGCACCAGCTCCTACACCCGTCATCACGTCAATATCTCGATGACCCGGGCCAAGGCCAATGGCCATTACATCAACTCGATGCTGGCGTTGCAGGAGGCGCTGTCGGGTGGGGCCGAGGAGGCGTTGCTGCTCGATCCAGAAGGCTATGTGGCCGAGGGGTCGGGCGAGAACGTTTTTCTTGTTCGTGATGGTGTCATCTATACGCCGGAGCTGACCGCCTGCCTGAACGGCATCACCCGCAATACGATCTTCCAGCTGGCTAAGGAGATCGGGGTGGAGGTGGTCGAGAAGCGCATCACGCGCGACGAGGTCTATATCGCGGACGAGGCGTTCTTCACCGGCACGGCGGCGGAAGTACTGCCGATTCGCGAGCTGGATGGTCGGGTCATCGGTGCTGGGCGTCGCGGAGCGATTACCGAGAAGCTGCAGCAGATGTACTTCGATCAGGTGAAGGGACGTCGCAGCCAGTTCGCGGAGTGGCTGACGCCGGTCAAGTAACGTGTATCCCCTGAGGCGCTGGAGTTACGCCAGCGTCTCCAGCTCTGCCTGCAAGCCCAGCCACTGTTCTTCCAGCGTTTCCACTTCCTGTCGCAATTGTGCCTGTTGCTGCAGCACGGTCTGCAGTTCGCTTTTTCGTTCCGGTGTGAATAGTGCGCTGTCGCCAAGTTGCTGCTCGAGCGGTGCCAGCTTGCCGTTGGCAGCTGCCAGGGCTTTCTCGATCTTGTCGATCTGCTTTTTCAGTGGAGCCAGCTGTTTGGCGTCCTGCTGGCGCGCATTGGATCCTTTGTTGGTGTTCGTCGTCGGTTTGTTGGCGACGGCGGCCTTGTTGCCGCCCTTGTCGGCGCGCTTTTCTTCGCGCGCGCGCGCCAGCAGCCAGCGGCTGTAGTCGTCGAGGTCGCCGTCGAACGGTTGCACGACGCCGTCGTTGACCAGCAGCAGTTCGTCGACGGTGTTGCGTATCAGGTGGCGGTCGTGGGAGACGACGACCAGCGCGCCTTCGAACTCCTGCAGCGCGACGGTCAGTGCGTGGCACATTTCCAGGTCGAGGTGGTTGGTCGGCTCGTCGAGCAGCAGCAGGTTGGGGCGCTGCCAGACGATCAGCGCCAGCGCGAGGCGTGCCTTCTCGCCGCCGGAGAAGTGGCGGATCGGCGACAGCGCACGGTCGCCGCGGAAGTTGAAGCCGCCGAGGAAGTCGCGGATCTCCTGCTCCCGCGCCTTCGGCGACAGCCGCTGGATGTGCAGGGCCGGGCTGGCGTCGAGGTCGAGCGCCTCCAGTTGGTGCTGGGTGAAATAGCCGAGCGCCAGGTGCTCGCCCTCGGTGCGCTCGCCGGCCAGCAGCGGCAGCGTGCCGGCCAGGCTCTTCAGCAGGGTCGATTTGCCGGCGCCGTTGGCGCCGAGCAGGCCGATGCGGCTGCCGGGGTGGATCGACAGGCCGATGTCGCGCAGCTGCAGCCTGTCGCCGTCGGTGGTGCGGTAGCCGAGCTGGGCGTGCTGCAGGTTCAGCAGAGGGTCGGAGAAGCGCAGCGGTTCGAGAAAGGCGAAGTCGAACGGCGAGTCGACATGTGCCGGCGCCAGCAGCTCCATCCGGTCCAGCTCCTTCAGCCGGCTCTGCGCCTGCTTGGCCTTGCTGGCCTTGGCGCGGAAGCGGGCGACGAATTTCTGGATGTGGGCGATCTTCTCCTGCTGCTTCTCGAAAGCGATCTGCTGCTGCGACAGCCGCTCGGCGCGCTGGCGCTCGAACGCCGAGTAGTTGCCGCGGTAGCGCATCAGCTGGCGGTTGTCGATGTGGACGATCTGGTCGCAGGTGTTGTCGATGAAGTCGCGGTCGTGCGAGATCAGCACCAGCGTGCCGCGATAACGCGCCAGCCACTGCTCCAGCCACAGTGTGGCGTCGAGGTCGAGGTGGTTGGTCGGTTCGTCGAGCAACAAGAGGTCGGACGGGCACATCAGTGCCTGCGCCAGATTCAGGCGAATGCGCCAGCCGCCGGAGAAGCGGCTGATCGGCAGCTTGAGCTGATCGCTGCCGAAGCCGAGGCCGAGCAGCAGCTGTTCGGCGCGGCGGTCGGCGTCGTAGCCGCCAGCGGCCTCCAGGTCGGCGAGCAGCTGCGCCAGCGTGTCGTCGTCACAGGGCTGTTCGAGCGCGTGCTGGACGCGGCGCAGCTCGCTGTCGCCGTCGAGCACGTAGTCGATGGCGCTGCGCTCGTCGATGGCCACCTCCTGCGCCATGTGGGCGATGCGCCAGCTGGGCGGAACCGAAAAGCGGCCGGCATCGACCTGCAGTACCCCCTGCAGCAGCAGGAACAGGCTGGTCTTGCCGGCGCCATTGGCACCGACCAGCGCACTTTTCTCGCCGGGGTGGATGCGCAGGGAGGCGTTGTCGAGGAGCGGCGTGTGGCCGCGTTGCAGGTGTACAGCGTCGAGTTCAATCATGGCGGCGGCATTATAGCCGCGCACCGGGCATGAATTGGCAGGTTGGCGCGAGGATAAAACCGGCGGGGCGCGCTGGCCCCGCCGGCAGCGGTTCAGTCGAACGGATCGAACAGGCTGCGCATCTTGCCGGGCGGCAGCGGCGGCTCGTCGCGCCTGACCCGGGGCAGGTCATCGTCGTCCTCGATCTCCCTGCGCGGAGCGATCGGCTTCGACGCTGCGGGCTTTGTAGCGACCGGTTTCGCGGCGATCGGCTGCGCAGCCGCAGGTTTCGGCGCGACCGGCTTCGTTTCAGCCGGTTTGGGTTCGCTGGGTTTTGGCGCGGTAGCTGGCTTCGCTGCCGTTGGTTTTGCAGGCGCTGCCGGGGCGGCCACGGGTTTCGGTGTCGGCTCGACCGCCTTGGTCGCTGCCGCGGCTGGCGGCGTTTGGGTGGAGGCCGGCGATTTGACCAGCTTCAACGCGGCGCCTGATTTGGCCGCTGGCTTGCGCACCGGCTTGGCGGCGGTCGGGGCTGGCGCCGGGCTCGATGCGGTGGGCTTCAGCCGCTGTGCCAGCCGGGTGGCGGCGTCGGCTTCGGCGCGGGCATCGGCATGCGCCTTCTCGGCGGCCTTGACTGCGAGCTGGGCGGCGCGCAGCTGCTTCTGCTGGTCGGTGGTGCGAGCCTTGGCGGCCAGGCTTTTGGCTTTTTCCTGCGCTCTGGCCAGCGCCTTGGCGGCGCGCTCGACTTCGGCGACGGCCTGTGTCGCGGCCTTTTCGGCTTCGCTGGCCTGGCGCGCGCGCGCCTTGCTCAGCGTCTCCTTCAGTGTGGCCAGCTCTCGCTCCATGGTGGCGAGGGGGTCGCCGGCCCTTCTCACGGGGGGTTTCTTGTTGCTCGCCATATCCTTCAGCCCTGAGCACTGTTTAAAAATGAATCAGCCGCATTATACAAACTTGTTTTTGGGGCGCTACGCGGGGGCTGCATCGATCAATGTGCAGCCAGCGTGAAACATAGCACGCCTCCGATCAGTCGCTGTTCTTTCTTCAATATCGGGTAGTACACTCAGCCCCGCCCGCCGTGCCGGGCACGCTCGCCCCCCGCCGGCGTCCGCATTTGCCTGCGAACAACTCCCCCAAAACGGTTACAGGGATTCTCCATGACCAGAAAGTTGCTAATCGTCGCCGCCATTGCGGTGGCCATCACCGGCTGCAATGACAAGGCCGATCAGAAGAAAGAGACGAAGCTCGAGTCGGATGAGCAGAAGGTGAGCTACGGCATGGGGCTCAACCTCGGCAAGCGCATCAAGGAAGAGTTCGCTCTCGATGTCGATGCCTTCTCCACCGGTGTTCGCCACGCCTTCGACGGCACGGCGCCACTGATGACCGACGAGCAGATCATGCAGACCATGGAAGGCTTCCAGAAGAAGCAGATCGAGGAGCGCGAGGCGGAGTTCAAGGCCAAGGCCGACAAGAACAACACCGATTCGGAGGCTTTCCTGGCGGCCAACAAGGCCAAGGAAGGGGTCAAGGTGACGGAGAGCGGGCTGCAGTATCGCGTCATCACCGAGGGCAAGGGCGCCAAGCCGAAGGCGGACGACATCGTCGAGGTCAACTACAAGGGCACGCTGACCGACGGCACCGAGTTCGACAGCTCCTACAAGCGCGGCGAGTCGGTCACCTTCCCGGTCTCCGGCGTGATCCCGGGCTGGACCGAGGCGCTGCAGCTGATGCCGGTCGGCTCCAAGTACGAGCTGGTGATTCCGTCCGATCTGGCCTACGGCCCGGGCGGTACCGGTCCGATCGGCCCGAATGCGGCATTGGTGTTCGAGGTCGAGCTGCTCGGCATCAAGAAGCCGGAAGCTGGCGGCAAGTAAATGCTACGAAGGTAAGTGCTTGCAAACTGCCCGCCTCATGGCGGGCAGTTTGTTTTGGGGGAAGCAGAGATTAAGCGACCTGCTCGCGATGGCAGGTGTGCAGCGCCTCGATCAGCTGGTCTTCCAGTTCGAACCGTTCGGCCAGTGTCTCGCCGAGCTGCGACAAGCTCTGTGCCAGCTCGATGCCCGGTTTGGTATCGATGTAGCGGTCGTTGAAGTCGAGCAGCGTTTCGGTGGTGGCGGTGATCAGCGGCAGCAGCTGGTTGGCGGTGTCGACGCTGCCGTCCTTGAACTCCTCGGCCTCGCGCACCAGCTCGTAGTAGATCTCGAAGTGGCCGGCGGAGACATAGTCCAGCAGCAGCTGGCAGAAGCGCTGCAGGCGCGCGGTGTTGCTGCCGCGCTGTGGTGACTGCAGGTGGACGCCGCTCAGCGCGCAGAACTGCACGATGACGGCCTGGCGTTCGGTGAGCCAGCGCTCGACCAGCTCGTTGACGTTGAGCCAGCGTTCTTTGATGGTGCAGTCGTCCAGCATGATCTCTCGAGCCCCCAGATGGTGTCGTCGCAATTCATTGCACGGCTTACATGCCACTTAGTTGCACTACTTGATAGGCACCGCGATTCGCTGGCCGTTTCCACCCCGGGGTGGTTCGACGGTTCGATCTTATACGAACCGGTGCCCCGCAGCGGGTGTGGCTTCCGCGCTGCGTTTATTTTCTGCTCGACGGAATATATGCAAGTAACAGTTTAAGAGCAAGCTGTAACTATCTGCTCTATGGGAAGTTATTGTTTAGCTGGAGAAGAGCAGGAAGGCGGTGGGAATGGCCACCGCACTGAGGATGCCGACCAGACACAGGGCGAGGCTGGCGAATGCTCCCGCTACCTGACTGCGCTCGAACGCGCGCGCGGTTCCCATGCCGTGCGAGACGACGCCGAGCGCGAAGCCCTGAATGCGCGGATCGTCGACACGCAGCAGCCGGAATACCAGCGGTGCCAGCGAGATACCGATGGCCGCGGTGATCATGACAGCGCCGGTGGCCAGCGTGATCAGCCCGCCCAGCTCCTGCGTGATGCCGATGGCGATTGGCGTCGTCACCGATTTGGCGGCGAGCGAGCGCAGCGTTTCGAGGTTGCCATCGAACAGCCAGGCGCCGGCCAGCGCCGACAGCGCGCCGACCGCGCTGCCGGCCACCGCCGTCAGCAGGATCGGCAGCGCCAGCGCGCGGATCAGTGCCAGCTGCCGGTACAGCGGAATCGCCAGCGCGACGGTGGCGGGGCCGAGCAGCAGCTCCAGCCAGACGGTGCCCTGCTTGTAGGTGGCGTAGTCGAGGCCGAGGCGCGGCAGCAGCAGCGCCAGCACGATGGCGCCGATGATGGTCGGGTGCAGCAGTGGCAGCAGGCGGCTGCGGCGGTAGAGCCACAGGCAGCCCTGGAACACCGCCAGTGTCAGCGTCAGCGTGAACAGCGGGGAGTCGAGCAGGCTGCGCAGATCGGCGATGGGACTCACGGCTCGCGCGCCTCCGCCTGTGTTCCCTCCGTCCGCCGCAACAGCCACTTCAGCAGCGCCGTCGTCACCAGCAGCGTCACCAGCGTGCCGCCGAGCAGCGCGGCGATGATGGCCGGCCACTGGCCGTCGAGCCGGTCGCCGAGGAACCAGAGTCCCACCGACGGCGGCATCAGCAGCAGCGCGAGGTGGCCGATCAGACCGTCGCTGGTTTTCACCAGGCCGGCATCGGGGCCGCCCAGCAGCATCAGCGCAACCAGCAGCAGCAACAGGCCGATGACGGCGCCGGGCAGCACGGTGCCGGTGGCGGCCTTGATCAGCTCGCCGAGGCACTGGAACAGCAGCAGCACCAGTAGCCCGCGCACCATGATCAGCGCCGCCGCAGCAGTTGCCAGAGGCCGATGGCGAGGAAGCCGAGGAAGCAGATCAGCGACCACGCCGCCATCGACAGCCCCAGCAGGGTCCAGTCGATCACGGCGCAGTTGCCGTCGCCGCGGAACATATGCAGCAGTGCGTCGGAGAAGGGCAGCGTCTGCAGCAGGTATTCGAGGCTGGGGCCGCAGGCCGGCACCTGATTGGGCGGCAGGTGCTGCAGCCAGACCTGGCGCGCGGCGACGCCGGCACCGGCTGCGGCGAACAGCGCGATCAACGCCCCATAGGCGCGAGCGCAATGATTGTGCAGCGCGGCGATCAGCGCGGTGATGCCGGTCAGCAGGTAGAACAGCCGCTGCGTCATGCACAGCGGGCAGGGTTCGAGGCCTTCGTAGTACTGGGTGTAGAGCGCGTAACCGAGCAGCGCGGTCACGGCGGCGGCCACCGCGAACAGCAGCAGGCGCGAGGTCGGGGTGGCGAGCATGGCTCTCGGGCTCCAGCGGACGCGGGGCCGCTACAGTAGGTCATCGCCTGCGGAGGCTCAAGCGGGGGCAATTGCAGCCAGTGGCGCTCTGCATCTGTGGCTACACTTGCCGCGATTTGTCGATTGAGGTGTTGTCATGTTGAAGCGATTCGCGCCGCTGCTGTCGTTGTTGCTGGTGCTGCTGATGAGCGGCCAGAGCGCGCTGGCGTCGGCCAAGAAGGAGGAGGGGGCCGAGGGCGGCGCGGCCGGTGGTCCCGGGCTGCAGTACATCGCATTGAAGCCGGCTTTCGTCACCAACTACGGCAGCGGCGGGGCGATCCATTTCCTGAAGGCCGATGTCACGCTGCGGGTGCCCGATGCGCAGATGTCGGCGGCGGTGATGCGCCATATGCCGCAGATCCGCCACACGCTGGTGATGCTGCTGTCGCGTCAGCAGGAAGCAGATGTCGGCACGATGGAGGGCAAGGAGAGGCTGCGTCAGCAGGCGCTGGCGGATGTGCGCGCCGTCATCGAGGCCGAGGAGGGCAAGCCCGGCGTCGAGGATCTGCTGTTCACCGGCTTCATCCTGCAGCGCTGATCACAACACCCGGTACTGCTCGAAGTAGTGCGCCAGATACCGGTCGAACGGTGCCGCGCTGGCGCTCTCCAGTTCGGCCTGCTGCAGCAGCGAGCGCTCGGCGGCGGCACTGAGCGCCATCTGCGTCGAGCTGTTCGGCGGTGCGGCGCGGAACTGGTTGGCGAAGCGCTGCGAGCGCTGCCGCATCCACTCCAGAAAGGTCAGGTTCGACTCGCGCAGCGACGCCAGCACCTGTGCCGACGGCGTCAGCGCCGGCTGCTCGATGCGCTGGCGCATCGCCTCCACCACGCTGCGGTGTTGATTCGAGCCATTGGCCCGATCGAGCAGATCGGCGCAGGCCGCCACCCCTTCCAGCATCTCCAGCGCCCACGCCGGCATCGCGATCGGCCGGCCGTCGCGGCTCAGCTGCAGGCCGGGGCGGCGCCCTTCATTGACGATGGCGCGGGTATTCGCCTTCAGCTCGGCGCGGCCGGCCTCGTTGCAGGGCGGGCTGTCGCTGAGCGCGCAGTAGAGCAGGAAGGCGTCGAGGAAGCGGATGGTTTCGGCGTCGATGCCGAGCGGCATGAACGGGTTCAGGTCGAGGCAGCGCACCTCGATGTACTGCACGCCGCGCTGCGCCAGCGCGGTCAGCGCGGTCTCGCCGCGATGGGCGACGCGCTTGGGGCGGATCGAGCTGTAGAACTCGTTCTCGATCTGCAGCAGCCCCTCGGAGAGCTGGCGGTACTCGCCGTCGACCAGCACGCCGATGCGGCGGTAGTCGGGGTGCGGATCGAGGATCGCGTGCTTCAGCGTATTGATGTAGTTGTCGACGCAGTTGTAGCAGATCGGCAGGTTTTCCTGCGCGTTGCTCTGGTAGCCGAGGTCGCCCATGCGCAGCGAGGTGGCGTAGGGCAGGTAGAGCGTGTCGGCATCGAGCTGCTGCAGCCGGTGCGGGCGCTCGCTGCCGTCGTCGGCGGTCAGGAAGCTGCGCGACAGCACCGGCGAGGCGCCGAACAGGTAGACCAGCAGCCAGGACCAGCGGCGGAAGTTGCGGATCAGCGCGAAATAGGCGTCGGTGATCGCACTCTGGTCGCCGCGTTCGATCAGCAGCGGCCACAGCGCCTCCGGCAGCGAGAAGTTGTAGTGGATGCCGGCGATGGTCTGCATGTGGCGGCCGTAGCGGTGGCCGAGGCCGACGCGGTAGATGCGTTTGAGCTGGCCGCTGTTGGAACTGCCGTATTCGGCCACCGGGATGTCGGCCTCGCGACCGAGCCGGCACGGCATCGACGCGTGCCACAGCTGCTCGCCGTCGAGCACGCTGTAGACGTAGCGGTGCAGCGCGTCGAGCTGGCGCAGGCTGTCGTCGATCGTCGTCGCCACCGGCGTGATCAGTTCCAGCAGCGCTTCGGAGTAATCGGTGGTGATGCTCGGGTGGGTCAGTGCCGAGCCGAGCGCGCGCGGATGCGGCGTCTGTGCCAGCTCGCCGTCCTGCGTCGTGCGCAGGCTCTCCTTCTCGATACCGCGCCGCAGTTCGCGCAGCAGCGGCAGCACGGCCGGCTGGTCGAGGCGGGTCAGGCGGTGCTGCAGGGTCTGGGACACGCGGGGCTCTCCGGCGGCGGGTCGGCAAGTTTACGGGGGCTGAGAAGTGGCTCACAAGCGCGCCCCGACCCGGAAAAAATCGCCGGGAGCGATTTCTGGCAGCGCGCCAGCAGCAGCTGGGAGGGTGGTGGCCATGGGCGGCAGCTCACAAAAATATCGCTGCGCCATTGAACTCTTCCGGATAGCCCCCTTCTAAGAGTTAACCAAGTCTCCCAACTGGTGAATCTGCAGGCGCCTTCCAAGGCGCCTTTTTTTTATGGCGGCCATCCATGGCCGCCACCCTTCCAGCCGCTGCTGGCACGGCGCTAAAAATGGCTCCCAGCCATTTTTTATGGCCGCCATTCAGGGTTGCCATCCTTCGGCTCGCTGCCGGCTCAGCGTCAAGAATCCCTCCCGAAGTCCTGCTGCCGCCGGTTCGTGGCGGCATCCGTCACCGTTCCGTCGCCTTTACCTGCATCTCATGCCGAATCGCCGGCGATTCGTGGTCGCCCGCTGGCGGCGGCCGTCCGGCTGGTCTATTCCTTTGCCCTTTCTGGGTTTCGTCGGCAGCCGTCGCGGGCGCTGCCGCGCTGATGTGGGGAGCGTGTGGTGGAGTTCAACGATTACCTGAAGATACTGGCCAGCAAGGACGGCTCCGACCTGTACCTGAGCACCGGCGCGCCGCCGTGCGCCAAGTTTCAGGGGGTGCTGCGGCCGCTCGAGCGCGAGCCGATGAAACCGGGGCAGATCAAGGAGATCGCCTACGCGCTGATGGACGAGGAGCAGCGCAGCGAGTTCGAGCACGAGCTGGAGATGAACCTGGCGGTGTCGGTGGCCGGCGTCGGCCGCTTCCGCATCAACATCTTCCGCCAGCGCAACGAGATCTCGGTCGTCGCCCGCAACATCAAGATGGACATTCCGCGCTTCGAGGACCTCGGCCTGCCCGACATCCTGAAAGAGGTGATCATGGCCAAACGCGGGCTGGTGCTGTTCGTCGGCGCCACCGGCTCCGGCAAGTCGACCTCGCTGGCGTCGCTGATCGACTACCGCAACAGCAACAGCGCCGGCCACATCATCACCATCGAGGATCCGGTCGAATATGTGCACCGGCACAAGAAGTCGATCGTCAACCAGCGCGAGGTCGGCGTCGACACGCGCTCGTTCCAGAAGGCGCTGAAGAACACGCTGCGGCAGGCGCCGGACGTGATCCTGATCGGCGAGGTGCGCGACCGCGAGACGATGGAGCACTGCCTCGCCTTCGCCGAGACCGGCCACCTCGCGATCTCGACGCTGCACGCCAACAACGCCAACCAGGCGCTCGACCGCATCATCAACTTCTTCCCGGAGGAGCGGCGGCCGCAGCTGCTGATGGACCTCTCCACCAACATCCGCGCCTTCGTCTCGCAGCGGCTGATTCCGACCACCGACGGCAAGCGCGTCGCCGCGGTCGAGGTGCTGCTCGGCACGCCGACGATCAGCGAGCTGATCCTGCGCGGCGAGTTCGAGTCGATCAAGGAGATCATGGAGAAGTCGGAGAACCTGGGCATGCAGACCTTCGACACGGCGCTGTTCCGGCTCTATCGCGACGGCAAGATCTCGCTCGACGATGCGCTGCGCAACGCCGATTCGGCCAACAACCTGCGGTTGAAGATCAAGTTCCACGACCAGGGGCGCGGCAGCGGCGACAGCGGCGGCTTCAGCCTGCGTCTGGAGCCGACCGGCGATGAGGATGAGGGTTAGGGTTGCCGATCGTCGCCGCTGATCAGGTGGCTGGCGATCAGCTCCTTCCACGCGACGATGTCGGTCTGCTCCGACTCGTACAGATTGAAGCCGATGCAGAACAGGTTGCCTTCCCGGCGCACCCAGCGCACTTCGCCGACCAGGTAGAGCGAGCGGCCGCCGCGCGGCGGTTGCGCGCACAGCCGCAGGATGGCGCCGACCGGCACCTCCTGATCCATCCGCACCTGCATGCCGTTGGCGGAAATATCGAGGCTGCGGCAGATGACGATGCTGGCCGGGCGCGAGCCGTCGTACTCGGCGGCCAGTCGCTCGACGAAGATCGTCACGCGCTCGTCGACGCGACTCTCGCTGCGCCGTTCGCTGTCGGATGTGTCCATGCCGTTCACGCTCTCCGTTCCCCAGCTCATTCGCGCGGGCCGCGATCGCGGCGCAGGCCATCGACCACGCGGGCCAGAGTGTCCTCGAAGCGCGGGGCGCTGGCCAGAATGGTGGCCGCCCCGGTCGCCAGTTGTTCGGTCAATTCATCGCCGGTCAGGTCGGCGCGCTTGATCCCCTCGCGGTCGACCAGCAGCAGGCGGCCGCTGGAGGGGAGTTTCACCGCCAGCTTCAGCCGCTGGCTGCCGCCCAGTTCGTCGCGCAGCTCCAGCCAGTCGCCGACCGCCAGTAGCGACAGCGCACGGCGCGCCTCGCGCCGGCGCTGATCGTCGCCGCCGCCGGCGGCTACAAGCAACCGCCGCGCCTGTTCCTGCTCGCGCGCCTGCTGCTGGCGCTGCTGCTCCTGCGCCGCCTGTTGTCGCGCCTGTTCCAGCCGCTGCTTCTCTTCCTCGATCTGCAGTCGCTGCTGCTCCTGTCGCAACTGCTCCTCTTCGAGGCGCTGGCGCTCGGCGGCGGCGCGCTGTGCCTCCGCTTCCGCCTGGCGTGTCGCGGCGGCGGCCGCTTCGGCCAGTGCCTTCTGCCGCGCCTGTTCGCGCGCGGTTTCTTCCGCGGCTTCGCGGGCCTGCTGCTCGGCGTGTTCACGCGCCTCCGCCAGCCGCTGCGCCTCGGCGCGCCGCTTCTGTTGCAGGCGGTAGTTGTCGATCAGCTGCTGCAGCAGTTCCAGCGTGATGGTCTCGATGCAGCTGTCGCCGGCCAGCGGCCGCATATCGCCGACCGCCAGCCGGAACGCCAGCGCCTCGGCGCCGAGCAGTTCGACGCGGGCGCCGAGGCGGTTGACGAACAGCAGCTGCTGCCACGGCTCCAGCCGGCGCGCCAGCTTTATGCGGCGGTCGCCGGCGGCGCTGTCGAGCAGCCAGGCGCCCGGTAGCAGTTGTTGCAGCGGTGCCAGCAGATCGCTGCTGAGCGCGGCTCCCTCCGGCCACTGCTCGGAGTTGTCGATCAGGCGGTATGGCGCAGTCTGCGGCGTCTCGCCGCGCAGCAGCCGCAGGTGCTGCTGTTCGATGGCGGAGAGCTGCTGGTCGAGCGCGGCGCCGTCGTGGGCGCGCTGGCTCAGCAGTTCGCGCAGGGTCGGACCGACCTCGGCGATCAGCGCATAGAGCGGCTGGCGCGCGCTGTCGTCATGTGGCGGTTGCAGCGAGGCGACCAATGCGTCGGTCAAATTGGCGCGGCGCTGCCACTCGTCACTTTGCTCGCCGTGAGACAGCAGGCACCACTGCAGCTCCTGAAACCATTCGCCCTGCAGGAAGTCGACCGCCGCTGCCGGCAGCGCCCGCCCGCCCATGCAGCGGTTGAGCTGGCGCGCGGCGAGTTGCTGCGCCTGTCGCGCCTGCCACTGGCCGCGCTCGGCCGCTTCCAGTCGCTGTTCGAGCTTGCCGAATCGATCCTGTTCGCGCTGCCAGTAGCTGGTCATGGCGTCGAGCGAGGGTTGCCAGCCGCCGCTGCCGATCTGCGTGTTGAAGTCGGTCAGGTCGGCGAGCAGGCGGTCGCCACCGCGCCCGAGTTCGGGTTGGAAGCCGATCGCGCAGTGGTGCAGCAGCTGCAGCCAGCGCCAGCAGGGGTGATCGGCGCGGCTCAGCGCGGCCTCGTCGGCAAAGGCGGTCGCCAGGACATCGGTGACCGGCGCCAGCGCGTCGAGCAGCGCCGGATGCAGGTCGCTGCGCTGGCCGAAACGCTGCCACCACTGCGACGCCAGCCCGCGCAGCATTGCCGCGGCGTGCGCTTCGCCGCCGAGCAGCGCGGTCAGCGCCGCGGCATGGCCACGGCGCAGGCTCTCGACGGTGAGGGGCTGCGGGGAGCGTTCGGAAGACATGGGGTACGGCGTCGGGTAACGGTTGAGTTCAGAGCCGCAGTGTAGATGCTCCGTGCGCGCACTGCGCGAACTCTGCGCCCATCGCGGGCTCTAACCCCAGCGCCCTAACGGCCCGCTGCAGAGGCGTGATGGTCGGGAATAAATACGCTCCGGTTGAGAGATAAATCTTCTAGCTGATTCGGGTGATTCGGTCACGGAATTGCAAAACGGGGTCAGCACTCTAGGCGCCTCCATTCACGGTGCCACTGATTTTCCGGTGTGACGCAGCGCGGCGGCATTCGCCGCACGCCGTTTTTCTTCTGGTATTTCCGCGGTTTGTGCAGAGGGTGCAATGAGCGAACAACAGGTTTCCAAAGCGGCGCACGCGGCCGGCTCCTATCGCGGATTCGCCGCCGAGCAGCTGTCGGTGCTTCTGAAACGTGCGCGTGCAAAGGGGGTTGCGCCAAAAGCGTTCACCGGCTGCGTGTCGGAGATCTCCTCGTGCGAACAGCTGGACCACGGCTACGCCGATGCGCTGAAGCAATACGGTGCGGTCTACGAGGCGGCGCAGGCCTATCTGGCGCCGGGTCAGGTGGTGGCGCACGACTACGGCGCGTGTGCGCAGGGCGAGCAGGATACGCAGGGTGCCCAAGTGGCCGCGCAGCTCGAATTACTGCAGCAGGAGCCGGTCGCGGTGCCGTCAGTCAGCGACGACGAGGTCGAGCGCTGCGGCTATCTCGGCTGGCTGCGACATTGAGTGGGGTTTGTTGTGGCGAGCTGTCCGGGCGTCAGGCTTTCGCCACCAGTTTGACCGCCGGCTCGCGCTCGGTCAGTGCACACAGTTCGCCGATCGCCTGATCGAGGCGATCGTAGGCGCGACGCAGCTCCGGGTTCTGTTTCAACAGCAGATGATTGCCGAGCATCTGGAACAGATAGCCAGAGGCGCGGGTGGCGCGGCCGTGATAGTCGGCCTGCAGCGGATCGCGCGGCGCTTTCGGCAGGCGCTGTTCGACCAGGCAGAGCTGGCCGTTGTGATAGCACTGCTCCAGCACCGGCAGCCGGAACGCCGCCAGAAACGCGTAGATATCGTTGCGCAACTGCCCCTCGCTAACGCCCAGCGGCTGCACCGGCTCCTGCGTCCAGCAGTCGACGCGACCATCCTCCCGGTAGTAGACCTCGTGCACCTGATAGGTGATGTCGCCGCTGCTGGGGCACTGCTTGCGGATGACGCGATAGTTCCAATGGGTCATAAGCAGATCCAGTCAGTCATGAGCAGTTCCGGCGAGAGATGGGTGCGGATCGGATCGGAGCGAGCCGTCGCCATGATCGGCGCAATCGGCCTGCCTGATCAAGCAGTTGCCGACGGTTTTGGCGAGGTAATTCGCGCGTGACGTAAAGTTGTCGCTGCGTGTTTAAAGACGACAGAGTCGCTGCAGCGTGTCGCGCAGATGTGGATAGCGCTCGGTCAGTTGCGCGCACTCGCCCATCTCGTGATCGGCGAAATCGAAGCCGGGGCAGACCGCTTCCGCAACCAGTCCATATTCGCCACCCGGTAATTCGCTCGCCTTCCAGCAGCCGCCCGGCACCAGCAGCTGCAGCTGCTGCCCGGCGCGCAGGTTCGGGCCGAGCACGACGCAGCTCATCGCGCCGGCGGGATCGATCAGCCAGTAGCGCACGGCGCTGCCAAGTTGCCAGTAGTGCAGGATGTCTGCGCGGTTGCGATGCAGATGGCCGATGGGGCTGTCGTCGGTCAGCAGGTAATGAATGGAACTCATCGCCGCGCGTTCGCCGTGCGCGGTGGTGATATTCAACGGTGCGGTATGGATGCGACGAAACCAGCCGCCCTCGATGTGTGGCTCCAGTTGCAAATGAGCAATCAGCTCATCCTTCGTCATCTCAGCCGCCGGTGCTGTTCATGAAGCGGATGATCTGCGGCGCATTGTCGTACTCGAAGTGATGGCGCTCCGGTTTCAGCGCCATGCCGGCGACGATCGCTTCGCGCAGCGCCGGAACACCACCGCGCCGCAACGGTTCGCGCAGGTCGACCGAGTGTTCGTTGCCAAGGCAGAGCAGCAGCCGCCCTTCGACGGTGACGCGCACGCGATTGCAGAGGTGACAGAAGTTGTGGCTGTGCGGCGAGATGAAACCGATGCGGCTGTCGCTGTCGCGCATCCGGTAGTAGCGCGCCGGGCCGCCGCTGCTCTCGGCGCTGGTGGTCAGCGGATAGCGCCGCGCGATCCGTGCGCGCAGGTCGTCGCTGGCAACGAACGTCAGGGCGCGATCGTGTTCGCTGATGTGTCCGAGCGGCATCTCCTCGATGAAGGAGAGATCGAGTTTGTTGTCGCGCGCGAAGTCGACCAGATCCAGCACTTCGTCGTCGTTGCGGCCTTTCAGAATCACCGCGTTCAACTTGATGCGTTCGAAGCCGGCATCGCGGGCGGCGTCGATGCCGCGCAGCACGTCGTCAAGATTGCCGGTGCGGGTCAGTTCGCGAAAGCGTTGCGGCTGCAGGCTGTCGAGGCTGATGTTGAGGCGGCGCACGCCGGCCTGTTTCAGTGGCTGCGCGAAGCGATCGAGGCGGGCGCCGTTGGTGGTCAGCACCAGTTCGCGCAGGCCATCCAGCGCCCCCAGCTCGCGCACCAGCTGCAGCACGTTGTTGCGCACCAGCGGCTCGCCACCGGTCAGCCGGATCTTGCTGACGCCGAGTTCGACGAAGGCGCGCCCGACCTGTGCCAGCTCTTCCAGCGACAGCACCTGAGCACGCGGCAGAAAGGTCATCTGCTCCGCCATGCAGTAGACGCAGCGGAAATCACAGCGGTCGGTGACCGACAGCCGCAGGTAGTTGACGCTGCGGCCGAAGCGATCCTGGAGACGGGTAGGGTTTGCCATGGCGCCCATCTTACCGCCGTTTGCCACGGGCCGGCCGCTGCAAGCGTGTCGCGGTCGGGACGCAGGGCATACGCACTTTCCACCAGCCGGGGCGGCGCCGACGGTCCTTGAAACGGCAGGTGGCGCTATGCGTGCGCCGCCTGCCGTGCGCAGGTGATGCAGGTGTCGGCATACGGCAGCGAGCGCAGTCGTGCCGCGCCGATCGGCTGGCCGCAGACGGCGCAGCGCTCGTAGTTGCCGCTGTGCAGTCGCTCCAGCGCGTTGTTGATCTGCTGCAGTTCGTGCCGACTGGTTTCGTCGAGCTCGAACAGCACATCCAGGTTTTCCAGTTCGATGGCCTGCTCGCTGAAATCGGCCGGCAGCGGCTCTTCGCGGTGGTGGACCTGCGGGTGCAGTTTCTGCAGTCGCGCCAGCAGTTCGCCGCGCCGTACCCGCAGCCGTTCGCCGATCTGTTGCTGGTTCATCGCTCGATTCCCCGCCGTGTCGTGCACTGCTTGATGTTGCTGATGGCCGGCAGTATCGCCGCGCCGTCGCCAATTGACTTTGACCGGGGTCAACCGGAAACTGCGTCGCGGTTTGCGGCGGCGCACAGCGCAGCTGCGACCGGGTTTGCAGCGTAGTGGTCAGTTTTCGGGGGCAGTGTGGACATCAATGTGGAGTGGCGCAGGGAGCGCGACCTGTTTCTGACGGCGGTGATGTTTCTGACCCGCATTCCGGTACCGCGTTCGCTGCCGTATGACCCGGCGCTGCTGAACGGATCGGCGCGCTACTTTCCCGTGGTTGGCCTGCTGATCGGTGCGGTCGCGGCCGTGGTCTATAGCGTGGCGGTCTACCTGTGGTCGCCGGCGCTGGCGGTGTTGCTGTCGATGGCGGTGACGATCCTGCTGACCGGCGCCTTCCACGAGGATGGTCTGGCCGACACCTGCGACGGCATGGGGGGCGGTCGCGACCGCGAGCGCGTGCTGGCGATCATGAAGGACTCGCGCGTCGGCACTTATGGCCTGGTTGGCCTCGGCCTCGTGCTCGGCGGCAAATTCCTCGCGCTCGAATCGCTCGACAGTGCCGGTCTGGTCATTCCGGCGCTGCTGGTTGGCCATATGTGGAGCCGGCTGGTGGCGGTCAGCTATCTGCTCGATCTTCCCTACCTGCGCGAGGATGGCAAATCGAAGCCGCTGGCGACGCAGATGAGTCGCGGCAGCCATCGTTTTGCACTGATCTCGGCGGCGCCGTTGCTGTTGGTGCTGACGCCGTGGCAGAGCGCCTGTGCGCTGGTGACGCTGCTGTTCTTCCGCTACTGGTACGCCTACTTCCTGAAGCGCCGTCTCGGCGGTTACACCGGCGACACGCTCGGTGCCGCGCAGCAGTTTTCCGAAGTGTTGATCTATCTGGTGCTGGCTGCCGTTACTGGCGGTTGATCGGTGCGATGTATGGCATCGCGCCTCCAACCTCCGGTGAGAACCCCTGATCAAGTCCCCTCTCCCTTCAGGGAGAGGGGCGAAGTGCGCGCTCTAGCGTTTCTTGTTCTGCGCCGCTGCAAACGCCGCTGCAAACGCGCTGTTTCCCGCTGGCTGACCGCGTCCGTTGTCGTTGCGACGCTGCGCTTCCTGACGGTTGTGCTTCTCCACGCTCGGGCCGCGCGCGTCGCCGCCGCGTTTCTCGCCGCTCCGCTGTTCACCCGGAACGTCGTCCATCCGCATCGACAGGCCGATCCGTTTGCGCGGCACGTCGACCTCCATCACCTTCACCTTGACGATGTCGCCGGCCTTGACGACGTCGCGCGGGTCTTTCACGTACTGGTGCGACAGCGCCGAGATGTGCACGAGGCCATCCTGGTGCACGCCGATGTCGACGAAGGCGCCGAACGCGGTGACGTTGGTGACGGTGCCCTCCAGCATCATGCCCGGCTGCAGATGCTTGATGTCCTCGACACCGTCGAGGAAGGTCGCGGTCTTGAACTCGGGTCGCGGGTCGCGCGCCGGTTTGTCGAGTTCGCGGATGATGTCGGTGACGGTGGGAATGCCGAATTTCTCATCGGCGAATTCCGCCGCTTTCAGGCCGCGCAGAAACGCGCTGTCGCCGAGCAGTCCTTTCACCGCGCGACCGGTTTTCGCGACGATCTTCTCGACCACCGAATAGGACTCCGGGTGCACCGCCGAGGCATCGAGCGGGTTGTCGCCGTGCATGACGCGCAGGAAGCCGGCCGCCTGTTCGAAGGTCTTGTCGCCGAGGCGCGGCACTTTCTTCAGGGCGTCGCGGCTGGCGAACGCGCCGTTCTGGTTGCGGAACTCGACGATGTTCGACGCCAGCGTGCTGTTGAGGCCGGAGATGCGCGTCAGCAGTGCCGGTGAGGCGGTGTTGACGTCGACACCGACGGCGTTGACGCAATCCTCGACCACGGCATCGAGCGAGCGCGCCAGCAGCGTCTGGCTGACGTCGTGCTGATACTGGCCGACGCCGATCGATTTCGGATCGAGTTTCACCAGTTCGGCCAGCGGATCCTGCAACCGGCGCGCAATCGAGATGGCGCCGCGAATGGTGACGTCGAGATCGGGAAACTCCTTCGCCGCATATTCGGAGGCGGAGTAGATCGAGGCGCCGGCCTCGTTGACGATCGCCTTGGTCAGCCCCAGCTCCGGGTGCGCCTTGATCAGATCCATGACGAAACGTTCGGTCTCGCGGCTGGCGGTGCCGTTGCCGATGGCGATCAGTTTCACGTCATGTTTCTTGACCAGATTCAGCAACACAGCCGCCGATTCAACGAGTTTGTTCTGCGGCGGTGTCGGGAAGATCGCGCAGTGGTCGAGCACCTTGCCGGTGGCATCGACGACGGCCACTTTGACGCCGGTGCGCAGACCGGGGTCGAGGCCGATGGTCGCTTTCGAGCCGGCGGGAGCAGCCAGCAGCAGATCCTTCAGGTTGTCGGCGAATACCTTGATCGCCTCCGCTTCGGCGCGTTCACGCAGTTGCCCCATCAGGTCGGTTTCGAGGTGGGTGTAGAGCTTGATGCGCCAGGTCCAACGCACCACTTCGCTCAACCACTTGTCGGCCGGGCGGCCCTGGTCGCGAATATTCCAGAAGCTGGCGACCATTCCCTCGCACGGGTGGGTGATGGTCTTGTCGTCGTCGCCGAGCTTGATCGACAGCGTCAGCATCCCCTCGTTGCGGCCGCGGAACATCGCCAGCGCGCGGTGCGACGGCACGCTCTTCAGCGGCTCGTCGTGTTCGAAGTAGTCGCGGAACTTGGCGCCATCGTTCTCCTTGCCGTCGACCATGCGTGAACTGAGGCGACCGTCCGCCAGCAGCGCGTTGCGCAGACGCTCCAGCAGGTCGGCGTTCTCGCTGAACTTGTCCATCAGGATGTAGCGCGCGCCTTCGAGCGCCGCCTTGATGTCGGCCACGCCCTTGTCGGCGTCGATGTACTGCTGCGCCAGCTGCTCGGGCGCTTGCGTCGGGTCTTCGTACAGCGCCAGCGCCAGCGGTTCGAGGCCGGCCTCGATGGCGATCTGCGCCTTGGTGCGGCGCTTCGGCTTGTAGGGCAGGTAGAGGTCTTCGAGCCGGTTCTTGGTGTCGGCGGCGTTCAGTTCGGCGGCCAGCTCCGGTGTCAGCTTGCCCTGCTCCTGCACGCTGGCGAGGATCGCGGCGCGACGCTCCTCCAGTTCGCGCAGGTAGCGCAGTCGCTCCTCCAGCGTGCGCAGCTGGGTGTCGTCGAGCGCGCCGGTCACCTCTTTGCGGTAGCGGGAGATGAACGGCACCGTCGCGCCTTCGTCGAGCAGCGCGACGGCGGCCTCGACTTGCGACGGTTTGACGTTCAGTTCTTCGGCAATGCGCTGGCTGATCGGGGTCATGCGAATTCCATTGATGGTGTTGCGGAGAAGGGGTGACGCGGCGTGCTGCAGCGAGGGGCCGGATTATGCAGAAAGGGCCGTGCGTGCGGGAGATTGTCCGGGCCGGTGAATTTTGTTAGTCGACGCGCTTCACAGCATGCAAACGGCGCGTTGCCGAATGAAATAAAAAGGCCACCCGAAGGTGGCCTTGTCGTCGACTGCGTCGATCAGGCTTTCGGGCCTGCCGCGACGATGGCATCGGCCGGTGCGAACTTCTTGATGTTCTCCTGGAACATCTTCGCCAGCGTGCCCGCCTGCTCGTCGTAGGCGGCGGTGCTGCCCCACGAGGTGCGCGGGTTCAGGTATTTGGCATCGACGCCCGGCACCGCTTTCGGGATGGTCAGGTTCAGGATGTCGAGGTGTTCGGTCTCGACGTTGTCCAGCGCGCCGCTCTGGCAGGCGTTGACGACGGCGCGGGTGACCGGGATCGGGAAGCGCTTGCCGCTGCCGCCCGGCGCGCCGGAGCCGCCGGTCCAGCCGGTGTTGACCAGGTAGACTTTGGAGTTGAAGCCGTCGATGCGCTGCATCAGCAGCTCGGCGTACTCGCGTGCCGGGCGCGGCATGAACG
>CAZWXW010000019.1:0-51745 GCA_964638025.1 uncultured Verrucomicrobiaceae bacterium | reverse complement strand
AGCAGCCACTGGTAACAGGGGTGGCACTCCATGCCGATGCGCAGCGTGCCGCGTTGGCCTTGCGCATATTGCGCCATGCGCTCTTCGGCATGCAGGAACTGAGGCAGTACGCGGTTGGCCAGCGCGAGCAGGTACTCGCCGGCCTGCGTCAGGCGCAGGGCACGACCTTCGCGATGCCAGATGTTGGTGCCCAGCTGCGCTTCCAGCTTCTTGATCGTGTGGCTCAACGCGGACTGGGTCAGGTGTAGTGCATTGGCTGCCGCCGTCAGCGAACCCTGACGGTCGACCTCCAGAATGATGGAAAGATGGGTTCGTTCGATCATGTTGATCCATGAATAAAATTAATTGATTATTGAAATAATACCATTTTATTTCATGTCTCCGTCTCTCTAGCATGCTGTCCATTCATCGATCCAAATGGGGCAGCAAGCATGGTCACCACACACAACCTGGGATTTCCGCGCATTGGCGCCAGACGCGAGCTGAAGTTCGCGCTGGAGTCGTACTGGAAAGGGCAGTCGTCGCGCGATGAGCTGAAGGCACTGGGCGCTACGTTGCGGCAGCGTCACTGGCAGCAGCAGTCGGGCCTGAACCTGACACCGGTAGGCGATTTCTCCTTCTACGATCAGGTACTCGACCTGAGCTTCACGCTCGGCAACCTGCCGGAGCGGGTGCGCGGCTTCCACGGCGATGTGCTGGACAACTACTTCCGCGTTGCGCGTGGCCGCTCCGCTCAGGGCGCGGAAGAGCACGCGGGTTGCTGCGGCGGTGTGGCAGCCGGCGAGATGACCAAGTGGTTCGATACCAACTACCACTACATCGTCCCCGAGTTCACCGCTGCCACCGAGTTCAGGCTCGATCCCTCGCGATTGCTGGAGCAGCTGGCCGAAGCGAAGGCGCAGGGCGTCAACGCCAAGCCAGTGATCGTCGGCCCGCTGACCTATCTGGCCATCGGCAAGGCCAAGGATGATTCACACAAAAAGGATGATTCGGACAAACTCGCGCTGCTGCCGCGCCTGTTGCCGGTGTATGTCGAGTTGTTGAATACGCTCGCGGCACAGGGTGTGGAGTGGGTGCAGGTCGACGAACCGATACTGGTCACCGACCTGTCGGCCGACTGGCAGCAGGCCTTCCGCATCGCCTATGCCGCGCTGTCGAGCGGCAAGGTCAAGCTGCTGCTCGCCACCTATTTCGGACAACTGCTGGAGAACCTGCCGCTGGCCTGCGAACTGCCGGTGCAGGGGCTGCATCTGGATGCCATCAACGCGCGTGGCGAAGTGGAGACGCTGATTGCCCGGTTGCCATCTGATCGCGTGCTGTCGCTGGGTGTCATCAACGGCCGCAACATCTGGAAGAGCGATCTCAACGCGACGCTGGCGTGGCTGGAACCGGTCGCCAGAAAACTCGGCGAACGCCTGTGGATCGCGCCCTCCTGTTCGCTGCTGCATGTGCCGGTGGATCTGGCCAGTGAACAGAAGCTCGATGTCGAGGTGAAATCCTGGCTGGCCTTCGCGCTGCAAAAGCTCGACGAACTGAACGTGCTCGCCACCGCACTGAATCGGGGTCGCGATGCAGTGAAGTCGGAGCTCGCCGCCAATAGCGCCGCGATCAACGCGCGTCGCAATTCGCCGCGCGTCAACAATCCAGCAGTCAAAGCCGCCATCGCGAAGCTGAATGCTGCGCTCGGTCAGCGCAAAAGCGTCTATGCGACACGAGCTTCCAAACAGGCTGCACTGCTGAAACTGCCGGCGTTCCCGACCACCACGATCGGCTCCTTTCCGCAGACTGCTGAAATCCGTCACGCGCGCAGCCAGTACAAGGCTGGCGAATTGAATGAGGCCGGTTACAAAGCCGCCATGCAGGCGGAGATCAAACGCAGCGTGCAGGAGCAGGAGGCATTGGGGCTGGACGTGCTCGTGCACGGTGAAGCCGAGCGCAACGACATGGTCGAATATTTCGGCGAACAGCTCGACGGCTATGCGTTCAGCCAGTTCGGCTGGGTGCAGTCCTACGGTTCGCGCTGCGTCAAGCCGCCGATTCTGTTCGGCGATATCAGCCGCCCGAACGCGATGACGGTGGAGTGGATAAAGTACGCCGCGTCGCTGACCCGCAAGCCGATGAAAGGCATGTTGACCGGGCCGGTCACCATCCTGAACTGGTCATTCGTGCGCGACGACCAGCCGCGCTCGGTGTCGTGCTACCAGCTCGCGCTGGCCATTCGCGAGGAGGTGCTCGATCTGGAAAAAGCCGGCATCCGCGTGATCCAGATTGACGAGGCGGCGTTGCGTGAAGGCCTGCCGCTGCGCAAATCGCAATGGCAGGAGTACCTCGACTGGGCCGTCGAGTCGTTCCGCATCACCGCCAACGGTGTCGAGGACGAAACGCAGATCCATACGCATATGTGTTACTCGGAGTTCAACGACATCATCGCGTCGATTGCCGACATGGATGCCGATGTCATCACCATCGAAACCTCGCGCTCGGACATGGAGTTGCTCGATGTTTTCGATCACTTCAACTACCCGAACGAAATCGGCCCCGGTGTGTATGACATTCACTCGCCGAACATTCCGACGCAGGAGCATATCGTGCAGCTGATGCGCAAGGCCGCCGAACGCATTCCGGCCGAGCGCCTGTGGGTCAACCCGGATTGTGGTCTGAAGACACGCGCCTGGGCGGAGGTGATTCCGGCGCTGCAGAACATGGTCGCGGCTGCAAAAACCCTGCGCGCCTGATCGCGGCAGGGGAGTTGTGTTAGAGATGACTCAGCAACTCCTCTGCACGCACGTGTTCGGCGTCCCACAGGCGTGCCAGCCGCGCGCCGCGTCCGAGTGGCAGCGGGCTGTTTTCGAAATCGACGATCACACAGAAATCCGCCTGCGTCGGCCGTTCGGGGAACTGGCTGAAACGCCCGTCGCTGAGCAGCCACAGCCCGATCTTCATATCCGGCGCACGTCGCCGGGCTTGTTCAAGCACCTGATCCGCCAGCGCGACAGCGGCTGCCAGCGGTGTGCCACCACCGCCGCCGATGGCACCGATCCAGGCATCGTTGAAGGCCACCACCTTGCGCGGCGGTTGCAGCAGGCGCGCCTGACCGCCGGCGAAACCGATCACGGCCAGTTCGCCGCGCTGTCGATAGAGCTGCCGGGTCCATTGCAGCAGCAGTCCCTTCGCAAGCGCCAGATTGTGTCGCTTCAGCATCGAGCCGGAGCAGTCCAGCAACAGACAATGCAATAGCCCGCCCTGATCAGCGCGTGGATGAAAGCGCAGGTGCTCGAAGCTCAGTGCGCTGTTGCCTTTGGAGAGCAGCGTGCGCGGCCAGTGAAGGGTGCTGCTCAGCCGGTGACTGGTGGCCCGGCGCCGCCCCGGCCTGCCGCCGCGATGAAGGTGCGGGCCGGATGCGGCGCCGGGGCTTACGGCTTTTTTAGCGGCAGTGGCCTCGCACTGCTCAATGTCGGCGTCGGTACCGCCTGCGGTGGCATGGCGCCCCAGTTGTCGGCAGCGCTCTGCGGCGACTGCGCCTGTTTTGGCGACGCGTTATCGCTGCCGCCCGCCGGTTCGCCCGCCGATTCTCCAGTTGGTCTCTTGCGTCGATGCGCGAGTACCAGTTCGGCCACCGCGTCGATATCCGTCGTATCGATTGCATCGCGCCCCAGCCATGCGGCATGAGCCGCAGCGGCGCGCAGCAGCACCAGGTCGGCACGCACGCCTTCCACGCCAGCGGCGTGACACAGGTTGCTGACCTGTCGATGCAGTGCGTCGTCAAAATCTAACAGGGCGACATGGTCGCGAGCCTGTTCCAGCCGGGTGACCAACTTCTGTTGCGCGTCGCGGTGACGCTCGACGAATCCGTGCGGATCGCGATCGAAAGCCAGACGGCTGCGCACGATAGCTTCGCGGGTAGCGGGGTCGATCTGTGCTTCGAGGCGCACGAACAGGCCGAAACGGTCGAGCAACTGCGGACGCAGCTCGCCTTCTTCCGGGTTCATGGTGCCGACCAGCGCGATACGCGCCTCGTGCTGGTGGGAGATGCCGTCGCGTTCGATACGGTTGACGCCGCTGGCGCAGACATCGAGCAGCAGGTCGACCAGCGTATCGGCGAGCAGGTTGACCTCGTCGACATACAGCACGCCACCATCGGCGCGCGCCAGCAGGCCAGGTTTGAAATTCACGTCGCCGCTCTGCAGTGCCGCCTGAATATCGAGCGAACCGAGTAACTGTTCTTCGCTGGCGCCAAGTGGCAGATCGACAAAACGTTTTCCCGGTAATAGTTCAGCAAGCGCGCGGGCGCTGGTCGACTTGGCGGTGCCGCGCGGCCCCTCGATCAGCACGCCGCCGATGTGCGGGTCGATGGCGGCGAGCAGCAGTGCCAACTGCAGTTGCGGCTGGCCGTGCAGCGCGCTGAACGGGTACTGCGGACGCGGGGACGGGTGTGGGGACATGGTCACTCTTCCAGATGCTGTTCGGCGGCCAGCAGATGTTCTTCGATCTGCTCGAGGTAGTTGCCCGGTTCGGCCCACAGCCCGCGCTGGATAGCTTCCAGCAGCCGCTCGCCGATCTCCAGCAGCGCATCGGGATTGTGCCGGCGCAGGAACTCGCGCGTCGCCGGGTCGTTCAGGTAGGCGTCGGTCAGGCTGGCGTACTGGTCGTCGCGCACCACGCCGGTGGTGGCGTCGTAGGCGAACAGGTAGTCGACGGTGGCGGCCATCTCGAACGCGCCCTTGTAGCCGTGGCGTTTGACGCCGTCGATCCACTTCGGGTTGGTGACGCGGGCGCGGATGACGCGGCTGATCTCCTCGGACAGCGAGCGGATGCGCGGCGATTCGATGTTGCTGTGGTCGCCGAACAGCACCAGCGGCTGCTGGCCGCGAAAGTGGCGCACCGCCGCCGTCATGCCGCCCTGGAACTGGTAGTAGTCGTCGGAGTCGAGCAGGTCGTGCTCGCGGTTGTCCTGGTTCTGTACCACCGCCTGCAGCTGGCCGAGACGCTGCGCGAAACGTTCGCGCTGCGCTTCGCCGTAAACCTGCTGACCGTAGGCGTAGCCGCCCCAGTTCAGATAGGCGCGCGCCAGATCGGCATCGCCCTGCCAGTCGCGCGAATCGATCAGCCCCTGCAGACCGGCACCGTAGGCGCCGGGCTTGGCGCCGAAGATGCGAAAGCCGGCCTGACGCCGCGCGACGTCGGCCGCCAGCCCCTGCGCCTGCAGTTCGGCGGTTTCGCGGATGATGCGTGCGCGAATCGGGTTGAGTTCGTCCGGCTCGTCCATCTCGGCGATCTTCTGCACGGCGGCGTCGAACATCTGCATGACATTGGCGAAGGCGTCGCGAAAGAAGCCGGAGACGCGCAGCGTGACGTCGACGCGCGGTCGGTTCAGTCGTCGTGCCGGCAGCACTTCGAAATCGGTGACGCGCCAGCTGCCTTCCGCCCACAGCGGGCGCACGCCGATCAGCGCGAAAGCCTGCGCGATATCGTCGCCGCCGGTGCGCATCGTCGCCGTGCCCCACACCGAGAGGCCGAGAGTGCGCGGATAGTCGCCGTGGTCCTGAACGAAGCGCTCGATCAGCAGCGCGGCGGATTTCTCGCCGAGCGCCCACGCGGTCGGCGTCGGAATCATGCGCGTGTCGACCGAGAAGAAATTGCGCCCGGTCGGCAGCACGTCGGGGCGACCGCGCGACGGCGCGCCGCTCGGCCCCGGCGGCACGAAGTAACCGGAAAGCCCCCGACAGAGCTGGTGCAGCTCCTGTTCGCCGCAGGCCAGCAGATTGGGTCGCAACTCCTGCTCGACCCGCTGCAGAACCTGCGCGGTGTGTGGGCAGCTGGTATCGAGCGCGCCACCTTCCAGAAGTTGCAGCGCAAATAGTTCGATGCGCTCGCGCGTGTCGCCGTGGGTGCGCCACGGTTGTTCGCTGACGGCTGCGAGTGCGGCCGGCCGCACCTCTTCCCAGGGAAGGCTCCAGTCGCCACTGAGCGGATCGAAGCCGGTGTCGGGCAGCAGATCGCGAGCCAGTGCGCGCACCAGACTGGCGCTGCGCCCCTGACCATCGGCAACGCCGTGCCGCGCTAACGCCAGAAGTGTGTCGCGCAACAGGCGACCGTGTGGCGACACGCCGAAGATGTGCAGGCCGTCGCGAATCTGGCTCTCTTTCAGGTCGCACAGATAATTGTCGGTGCGGTTGAGCAGCAGCTGTTCTTCTTCCTCGTTGCGCGGCGCGGCCAGCCCGAGATCAGCGTGCAGGTTGTGCTCGACGATCAGCGCCAGCACCTGTTTGCGCAGCAGCGCGGCGCGACGTGGGTCGAGCGTCAGCGCCTCGTAGAACTCGTCGATCAGCCGCTCCAGATCGCGGGTCGCCCCGTAACTTTCGGCGCGGGTCAGCGGCGGCATCAGGTGGTCGACGATCACCGCCTGGGCGCGACGCTTGGCCTGGCTGCCTTCGCCGGGGTCGTTGACGATGAACGGATAGAGGTGCGGCAGCGGCCCGAACACCAGCTCCGGCCAGCACTCCTCGCTGAGCGCAACGCTCTTGCCCGGCAGCCATTCGAGGTTGCCGTGTTTGCCGACATGGACGATGGCATCGCTGGCCCAGCTTTGCCGCAGCCACAGATAAAAGGCGAGGTAGTGGTGCGGCGGCACCAGATCGGGATCGTGGTAGTTGGCCAGCGCATCGAGCTGATAACCGCGCGCCGGCTGGATGCCGACGAACAGCTGGCCGAGACGCAGGCCGGCGATCATGAAGCGTCCCTGACGCAGCATCGGATCGGCTTCCGGTACGCCCCAGCGCGCGGTGATGGCGTCGCGATTGGCCTGCGGCAGGCCGGCGAAGAAGGCGAGGTAGTCGGCCAGTGGCAGGCTCTGTCGCGCCGGGCGCAACGCCCACTGCTCGGGATCGTTGGTCACGCCTTCCTTCAGCAACTGCATCAGCGCATCGCCGTCGGCGGGAATGTTCTCGACGCGATAACCCTCGGTCGCAAGACGCTGCAGGATGCCGATCACCGAGGCCGGCGTATCGAGGCCGACGCCATTGCCGAGACGGCCCTCGCGGGTCGGGTAGTTGGCGAGGATCAGCGCCACGCGCTTGTCGGCGTTGGCCAGCGTGCGCAGGCGGCACCAGCGCTGTGCCAGTTCGCAGACGAAGGCGATGCGATCGGGCACACCCTGATATTCGACGACATCGCTCTGGGTCAGCGCGCTGCGCTGGCCGAGACCCTTGAAGCTGATGGCGCGGCTGATGATGCGACCGTCAACTTCCGGCAGCGCCACCAGCATCGCCATGTCGCGCGGTTGCAGGCCGTGCGGATCGGCGCGCCAACCCGCTTCATTGCCGCCGGACAGCATCACCTGCAACACCGGAATGTCGCCGGCCAGCGCGTGGTCGCCCGGATCGTCGAACGCCGACTGCGCGAACGCCGTGGTGTTGAGAATCAGCGCCACCCGTTGCTCGGTGCACAGCGTGCGCAGCGTCGCCAGGCACAATGCATCTTTCAGCGACAACAGCGCGATTGGCAGTGGGTTCAGACCGCGCGCGAGCAGCCCGTCGCACAACTCGGCGAACACCCGCGTATTTCCCGCCTGCAGGTGCGCTCGATAGAACAGCACCGCGACACACGGCGCACCCGGCGTCCAGCGCGATTGCCAGCTGTCGACCGAGGCGTTGTCGAGCTGCGGATGAAACACCGCCACCGGCGGCAATGCGCGCGGCGGCAATACCGGCAGATCGAGATTGAAGAAGCGCGCGCCGATAAAACGGTAGAGCTGCCGCGCGTTGCCCATTCCGCCTTCGCGCAGGTAGCGCCACAGCTGATGGCAGTCATCCGCTGTAACCGTGCTCAGCGCAGTGAGATTCAAATCCTCGCTCATGTCGCCGGAGAACATCGCCAGCGCAATGTTTTTGCGCTGGCACAGCGTGACCACCTGTTCGGTGCCGTAGGGCCAATAGCTTTCGCCGCCGAGGTGATCGATGACGATCAGCTTCGCGTGCTGCAGCACCTCGTCGAGATACAGATCGATGGAGGCGTGCTGGCGCAGGTGCAACAGGTTGGCGAGGCGCACCGAGGGATAAACGACATCGGCATTGTTTGCTTGTGTATGCGTGGCGGCGGCTTGGGGATGCGCGGCAGCCAGCAGCGCCAGCGTGGTGTCGGCGGCGCTGAGGATGACGATCTCCGCCGGGTCCTGTTCGATCCGGGTGATGGTTGCGCCGTTGTCGTCGACGTAACCACCGGGCAGCGCCGCCAGCATGTGCATGGTTCAGATCACCACATCGAGCAGGGCGGTGCGCAGCGCTTCGGCATCCAGTGCCTGACCGATCAGCACGAGGTGTGTGTTCGGTGTTTCACCCTGCTGCCAGCGGCGATCGAAGTAGGCGTCGAAGCGCTGACCGACGCCCTGCACCACCAGACGCATCGGTTTATCCGCCAGTGCGACGAAGCCTTTGACGCGGAAAATGCCGTGGCGCTCGACCAGTGCCTGCAGCGTGTCGAGCAGGCGCTGGCGATCGACCACCGGCAGCTTCACCACCACCGAGTCGAACTGGTCGTGGTCATGGTCGTGCTCGTCGTCATCCTCGTGGTCGTGATGGCTCTCGCGCAGGTGAATGGTCTCCTCCGAGGCGCTGCCCAGACCGAGCAGCACATCCAGCGACAGGCGCCCACGATCACTGGCAACCACCTTGACCTGTGCCGGCAGCTCTTCGCGCACCAGCGCTTCGACGGCGGCCAGTGCGGGCGCATCGACCAACTCGGCCTTGTTCAGCACCACCAGGTCGGCGGCCAGCAGCTGGTCTTCGAACAGTTCGTGCAGCGGCGATTCGTGATCGAGGTTGGGATCGGCGCGGCGTTGGTCGTCGACGGCCTGCGGATTGGCGGCGAACTGGCCGGCGGCGGTAGCGGGTACATCGACCAGCGTCACCACCGCATCGACGGTGCAGGCGTTCTTGATCTCGGGCCAGTGGAAGGCCTGCACCAGCGGTTTGGGCAGGGCGAGGCCACTGGTCTCGATCAGGATGTGGTCGATGTCGCCGCGGCGTTCGATCAGCTCGCGCATCACCGGGTAGAACTCCTCCTGCACGGTGCAGCAGAGGCAGCCGTTGGAGAGCTCGTAGAGCTGGCCGGCCTGCTTCTGGCCCTCTTCGTCGCAACCGATGCCGCAGCCGCGCAGGATTTCGCCGTCGATGCCCAGCTCGCCGAACTCATTGACGATGACGGCGATGCGGCGGCCGTTGGCGTTTTCAAGGATGTGGCACAGCAGCGTGGTTTTACCGGCGCCGAGGAAGCCGGTGACGATGGTGACGGGGATCTTGGCGGTCATAGGAAAGCTCCGGATCTTTAATCTTCGAGAACGGGAATGCGGGCGATGAACTTGCCCTTGATGCCGCCCGGCCAGTCGCGGAACGGAACCTGGCCGGTGGCGGAAAGCTGGTAGTGGCGGGAGTAGTCGAGCAGCGCCGCAGCCGACTCGCCGCCGGGGCGGAAATCGCCGAGCACATAGGCAATCTTGCCGGGTGCGCGCAGCAGAGCGGTGCAGTGTCGCTGGCAGGCCATCAGGCAGCGGGTACGGCGGATCGTCAGTCCGTCGTCGCTCTGTGCCAGTGCTTCGACTTCGCGGGCGAAGCGTTCGCCGGGGCGCATCGCGTCGGGTTGCGCGGCGTCGTAGCCGCAGGTTTCGCAGAGCACCAGCGTGGTGGTCATGACGATTCCTCCGGATGGCGGCAGGCCCACGGCAGCACGAACGGTTGCTGCTGGTGCTCGCCGACCATCGCCTGCACGCGATAGACCTGCTGCAGGTGTTTCGGTGTCAACACCTGTCGCGCATTGCCGCAGGCAACCACTCGACCCTGATCGAGCAGCAGCAGGCGATCGCAAAAACGGCTGGCCAGCGTCAGGTCGTGCAGTACCACCACAGCGCTGCGACCTTCGGCGCACTGCTCGCGCAGCAGCTGCATGACATTGAGCTGGTGGAACGGATCGAGCGCGGCCACCGGCTCGTCGGCCAGCAGCAGCGGGCTGCCGACGGCGAGCGCGCGGGCGAGGCGGGCGCGTACACGCTCGCCGCCGGAGAGCTGGTCGAAGCGCCGCCCGGTCAGTTGCTGCAGACCCATGCGTGTGATCGCCGCGTCGATAGCCGGCGCGTCTTCCACACTGCGCCGATGCGGCAGGCGGCCAAGGGCGACATAGTCGCGCAGTCGCAGCGGCCAGCCGCTGGCGTCACCCTGACCGAGATAGGCGAGGCGCAGCGCGCGTTCGCGCGGCGCCAGACGGGACAGCGGTTGATTGTCGAGAAGAATGTCGCCGCGATACGGCAGCAGATGGGTGATCGCTTTCAGCAGTGTGCTTTTGCCGGCGCCGTTGGGACCGATCAGGCCGAGCAGTTCGCCGGGCTGCAAACACAGGTCGATGCCGTCGAGCAGCTGGCGGCCATGCAGCTCGACGCCGACCTCGCGCAGCTCCAGCACGCTCATGCCGCAACCCTCCGCTGGCGCAATACCAACGCGAGGAAGAACGGCGCACCAATCAATGCCGTGACCACACCGAGCATCAACTCCTGCGCGCCGCTGACCAGACGCAGCACGATATCGGCGGCGAGCAGCAGTGCTGCGCCGCCCAGCGCGCTGCTCGCCAGCAGGCGGGCGGGGTGGTAATCGACCCAGCGCCGCAACAGGTGCGGCACCACCAGCCCGATGAAGCCGATGGCGCCGGTGACCGCCACGCTGGCGCCGACACACAACGCGGTGCCGACGACGATCTGCACGCGCAGCCGGGCGAGGTTGACGCCGAGGCTGGCGGCTTCGTCCTCGCCGAGCGTCAGCGCATCGAGCGCGCGACCGCTGGAAAGCAACAGCGCCAGCCCGGCGACGATGAAGGGCAGGCAGAGCTGTATGTCGGCGAAGCTGCGGTCGCTCAGAGAGCCCATCAACCACAACACGATGTCCTGCATGTCGGTGGGATTGGGCGCCAGATTGATCGCCAGCGATGTCAGTGCCGCCGCCAGCGAAGAGAGGGCAATGCCGGCAAGGATCAGCGTCAGGTTGCTGGAGCGTCGGCGCGTGATGAGATGCAGCGTCAGCGTGGTCAGCGCCGCGCAACCCATCGCAGCGGCCGGCAGCAGCCACGGGCTCAGCGCCGCCAGACCGTAATAAAGGCAGAGCACCGCGCCGAAACTGGCGCTGGCACTGACGCCGAGCAACCCCGGTTCGGCCAGCGGGTTGCGCAGCAACCCCTGCAGCGCGGCACCGGCGGCACCCAGCGACGCGCCCACCAGCAGCGCCAGCAATACGCGCGGCAGGCGGATTTCATTGACGATGATGTGTTGCTGCAATGCGGGGTTGCTGAGTTCATGGCCAGCGGGCGTCGACTGCAGCAGTGCCGCAGCGACTTCGCTTAAATCGAGCGGTACCGCGCCAATGGTCAGCGACAGCAGCACCAGTGCCAGAACAATCAGCGCCAGCAGTGCGTTCACGCGACTCATGGATGATTCCGCCCGGCCAGTGCCAATGCGTCGATCTGCGCGGCCAGCTGTTCGGCGCTGTCGACCAGCTGCAGATCGCTGCAGCCCCAGCGGTTGCCAGTCACATGCAACACCGGGTGCGTGGCGAGCAGTTCGCGCACGCGCGGATGACGAGCGTAGGCAGACTTCGCGTAACCCTGATCGATCACCATGTCGGCACTGACAAACAGATCCGGCGGGTTGACCACCAGCGTTTCGAGATCGAACCGGCCCCAGCCGACGCGGCCCAGCGCTGCCTGATGATTGGTCAGGCCAACCGCCTGAAACACGGTGTCGACGTAGGTGTCACGCCCGGCGCTGCCGCCATTGGGGCGCAGATAGAGCGCACGCTGCGGACGGGGCTGGGCTTTGAGCCGATCGAGACGCGCCTGTGCGTCGGCGAGCAATGCTTCGCCTTCCGCGGTGCGATTAAGTTTGTCGGCCACCAGCCGGGTGTTGGCAAAAATATCCGCCCAGCTGGTCGGGAACGGAATCACCAGCACCTCGATGCCGTGGCTGCGCAGCAGTTCGGCGCGGTTGTGCGCCAGCCAGCGCCGCGATGCGAGCACCAGATCCGGGTGCAGCGCGATGATCTCCTCGGCGCTGGCGTGGTTGGCCGGAAAACGCCGCGCCAGCTCGGGCATCGATGACAGCTGCGGATCCTGACTCTGCGCCGACACCGACAGCAGCTGCTCCGGCGCGGCCAGACGCAACACGAGCTGATCCGCGCACAGATTGGTCGAGACGACGCGCGGCAGGCCGCTCTGACGAGGCAGGTCAGCGGCGACTGCCGGCAGCGTTACCAGCAGGGTGAGGAGCAGGGCGCCGCGCATCAGAAGTCGAGGCCGGCCTGCGCTTTCACACCGGCGCTGAAGGCATGCTTGACGTCGCGAATCTCGCTGACCGTATCGGCCAGTTCGATCAGCTCCGGTTTCGCGGCGCGGCCGGTGACGATCAGGTGCTGATGGGCGGGGCGCGAGCGAATGGCGTCGAACACGCGATCGGCGTCGAGGTAGTTGTACTTGAGCATGTAGGTCAGCTCGTCGAGCACCACCAGGTTCAGGCTGGCGTCCTGCAGCATGCGTGCGGCGTGGGTCCACGCTTCATCGGCGGCAGCTTTGTCCTTGTCCCAGTCCTGCGTGTCCCAGGTGAAGCCGGTGGCCATCGCGTAGTACTCGACCAGCGGTGCGTGCTGGCGCAGGAAGGTGATCTCGCCGGAGGCCTGGGTGCCCTTGATGAACTGCACCACGCCGGCACGATGGCCGTAGCCGAGCGCGCGATAGAGCGTGCCGAACGCCGAGGTACTTTTGCCCTTGCCGTTGCCGGTGATCAGCACGAACACGCCGCGCTCGATCTGCGCGCGCTCGATGCCGGCATCGACCACGGCTTTTTTGCGCTGCATGCGCTCGTTGTGGTTCTGCTTCTTCTGCTCGTCAATCATCGGTCCACACTCCCACGGTCGCTGCGAATGGCACGCGCACGTGAATCGAATGATTCACGCAAGTCGCATGACCAAAGACGTAAACCCCGGGAGTGATCGGATGCACGAGGCATCGCGACAGCAATGACGGTACTGGAGGAATGTCCGCGCCCAGCGCGAACCACAGCAACGGCTGCCACCCACACCCCGGGGGACGCACCTTAACGTGTCGATCAGGCTGGTCTTCTGGCTCGCCGTCATCCGAAGTCCGCACCTTCCCAGACCGGAGTCCAGTGGCATGTTGCGGCTTCGTCAGGCTCTACAGCAGCGGGGGCTGCGCCGGAATCTGGCGTGGAATCTCCACGTCCGTACCGGACTTCCCATTTCAGCCCACCTCGCGAATGCGGGGCGGAGCACCTGTTCGAATGGGGCGCAGGGTAGCGGTTCGGGGTTGCCATCGCAATTGGCCGACCGGCGCTCAGGTTGACCCTCGGCAGGCCTTCATGCTCTGCTAGCGCCCTGTTTCAGGTGTCTCGCGCCATTGTGCGCGAGGTGAAACGGGAAGCCGGTGGGTCCGATCCGCGAGGGTCGCACGAGTCCGGCGCTGCCCCCGCAACGGTAAGCGCACGCATGGGTTCCACTGCCACTGAGCTTCGGCTTGGGAAGGCGAACCCGGTACTGTCAGTCGACAGTCGTCGCAAGCCCGGAGACCGGCTTGAAACCTGTTTTGGCAACCCGCGGTGGGCGGGCGCACGCCGGAATCGGGTCTCCGTTTCATGCCCGTTTTGCGTTGCGTTCTTCCTCGCGTGCCGTTTTCTCGACCCGTGGAAGGAACTCCTCATGAACGTTCGCTCGCTGCCCTCCAGTACCGCTATCGCCCAACCCATCTCGCAGCGCCTGCTGCTTGCTGCCAGCAGTATGCTGCTCGGCGCCATGCTCATCTACGTCGCTGGTTTCTCTCATCTGGCAGTGGCGCACAACGCCGCCCATGACACTCGCCACAGTGCCGCGTTTCCGTGCCACTGAGGGCTGATCGATGATCAAGCAAATCGCGCAGACCGCCGGTTTTGCCGGACTTTTGGCGGCGCTGCTGTTGACCCTGCTGCAAAGCTTCTGGGTGACGCCGCTGATTCTGCAGGCCGAGACCTACGAGAGTTCTGCGCCCGAGAGTACTGCGTCAGTCGAGCATGAACATGCGCACGCAACAGAGGCCCACGATCATGCCAGTCGTGAGCACGGCCACAGTCATGATGAGGAGGCCTGGGCGCCGGAGGATGGTCTGCAGCGCACGCTGTTCACCGGCCTGAGCAATCTGGTCGTCGCCGTCGGCTTCGCGCTGATGCTGGCTGGTCTTTATGTCGTGCGCACGCCGCAGAAAACCTGGCAGGGACTGCTGTGGGGATTGGCGGGATTCGCCACTTTCAGTTTGGCGCCATCGGTGGGGTTGCCACCCGAGCTGCCGGGCACAGCGGCAGCGGATCTGGTGTCGCGCCAATACTGGTGGATTGGCACAGCCGCTGCGACGGCGCTGGGCCTCGGCCTGCTGGCGTTTGGTCAACATTGGACGTTGCGCGTGCTCGGGTTGCTGTTACTGCCGATTCCGCATCTGATCGGCGCACCACATCCAGCTGTGCATGAAAGTCTGGCGCCGGCTGCACTGGGGCAGGAGTTCATCTACGCCTCGCTGCTGACCAACGCGCTGTTCTGGATTGCGCTCGGTGTCGCCAGCGCCTGGTTTTTCACCCGTACCCAACAACACCACGCCTGATTGGCTATTCCGCCTGCGTCGGCAACCGGCGCAGGCAGTAACAGCTGGCATCGACCTTGCCGCGGTTGTCGAGGATGGCGATTTCGCCACCCAGTTCGCGCAACCGGCTGTTCAGGTCGCTGGCATAGAGCTGTTTGAGCCAGCCGCGATAGTTGTCGTCGCGATCGCCGCACAGATACCGGTGCAACGCCGGTAGGCGGAATGCCCAGAATCCTTCCTCGCATTCAAAGCCGGCCGCGCGGAGCTGCTGCAGGGTTGTCTCGTCACCGCGCAGCACGTTTGCGCAGCAGTTATGCAGGTGTTCCAGATCGGTGTTCATCGACATCAGCACTCAGGACGTATTCAGTCGCGGAACAGGCGGCGCCAACCGATCACCACGCCGCTGACAGAGATCGTCAATCCTGCCAGTGACAGCAGCCAGACCAGAATGTCCCATAGCGGGCGCAGCTCCAGCAGCCACGGAAAGTCGAAGCTGTGCAGCGCATGGAAATACCAGCGATAGTTGCGTTCGTCATCGTTCAGAAATTGCAGTAACTCACCCGTGTTCGGATCGAGATGTATCCAGGTGTGTGATGCGTCGTCGAACTTACCGCGCAGCACCGGCAAATGTTTCACATAGTGATGCGAATACCAGTAGCGGTCGGGCTGTTCCAGGCGCTGCTGTTCGTGCAGCGTTGCATCGGGAAGCAGTTGCCGCATCGCGGCGAAATGGTCGCCGTCGTGTCTGACAATTGGCTTGCCGGTATGAGGGTCGATTGCAACCGTGTGGTTGTGGCCATCGCTGACCAGCATGACCGGTAGGCCGGCCTGCCAGACGAATCGCACTTCGCGCGACTCGACTGTCGACATGACGGCTTTGGTCTTCTCGGTGAAGGGAAACTCTCCCACTGCCTGTTCGTATTGCAGCTTCGCCTGAATCATCCGCATCAGTGCCCGCTCATCGCCGAGCGGCAGCGGTGACATTGACAGCCAGCCGCTGACGATCCAGGTCAGCAAGAACGTCCCGCCCAGCACACCGCTGACGTGGTGCCAGGCGAGCCAGCCGCGATAAGGCGTCATGCGCTTGTTCGACAGCGTTGTGCGCAGACGAATTCGCATCAGGCCGATCCATAGGCCGCTAGCGGCGATCACGATGCCGATACCGGAGACCCAGATCACCACCTGTTCCCAGGCGGTCTGATGCTGACGCAGTGCGGTCAGATAGAACCAGTGCGTAACGGCACCGCACCAGTTCCAGAAGCGCTCCGTGCGTGTGGTCTGCAACATCACTTCGCCGGTAGTGCCGGATACATACAGCTCACTGCCTTGTTGATCCGGAACGACAATGCGAAACAGCGGACGATGGAGGTTGAAGCGGCTGGTGACAGTCCACTGGTCGCGGTCCAGCGTCTCTTGCCAATACGCCAAAGGATTGCCGGCGAATTCACGTACTATTCGTTCGGCTGACGACTTGTCGACCGGCGCCAGACGTTGCCCGTTGCTGGCGGATATCGTGAAGGTTTGACCGTTGCGGGTATAGCGATAGACCGGCTCGCCGAGCCATTGCTGTAGGCGAAAATCATTGGGGAATAGTGTTCCCCTGTTCGGATCCGATGCCGCTTGCAGCGCCTGCGCAGGCGATATATGCACCGCATGCCAATCGATGGCGGCTGCGCGCTGCAGTCGTTCGGCGTCGCTCAGCACCGGCAGGCGCACGTACATCATGACCAGGCCGGACAGGAACCACAGAACAAACAGCAGGCAGCCGGCTATGCCGAGCCAGCGATGCGTGACGTACAGGGTACGTCGCAGCGGTGGCCACAGTCGGCGAAGGAGATCAGGAAACATCAGTAATCACGCGGAAGAGTTACTTGCATCGAAATGCGCGCGACCTCCTGTCGCGCGCAACGAGGCTAGAACTTCATCCGTGCAACCAGTTCCACCGTACGGGGCTTGCCCAGGAACCATTGATTCTCGCCATGCCAGGTTTCGGCATAAACGCGATCGAACAGGTTGTGGACCTGCAGGTTCAGCACCGTGTTGTCGAGCGCGCGCCACTCCAGGTTCGCGTGCGTCACGGTGTAGGCATCGCGCTCGGTAGCGTTGGCATAATCCTGATACGCACTGTCGACATACTGCACACCCGCGCGCGCCGTCCAGTCCGGCAGGAAATCCCAGCCCAGCCACAGATTGGCGCTGCGCTCCGGTACACCCAGCGGCACATTGCCCGCATACGACACCACTTCGAAAGTGTTGAAGTCGATTTGCGTGAACTTGTCGTATTCAGCACGGAGCCAGGTCGCGTTGGTATCGAGATGCCAGTTTTCGCCCAGCGCCAGAGACAGTGCTAACTCCACGCCTTGCGAAGATTGTTCACCTATCTGGTCGGTCACCAGCATGTTGGTTGGATTGCGTACCAGCAGCTTCTCCTTGACGATGTCGAAGTAGGACGCTGTCCATTCGCCGCGGCCCTGCAGGAAGGATTGCTTGATACCGATTTCCCACTGCTCACCTTCCGACAGATCGAATTGATCGTTCGTGGGCGTCAGCGTCAGCAGCGGGGCTACCGGATCGGTGGCCGTCGCGTACTGCGCATACAGCGACAGCGTGGCGACGGGGTTGTAGACCACGCCCGCACGCCAGCTAACCGTATCGAATCCCGCTTTCAGATCATTGCTCGGGATGCGGCGGTCGTCGCGCTCGATATCGATATGGTCGTAACGCGCGCCGGCGATGGCCGACCACTGTTCAGAGAAGACGAAACGGTCTTCGAAAAATACCGAGTACTGATCGACGCTTGAGGCGTACTGCTTTTTGGCATCGAGCGCGCCAAATTCACCATGGTCGAAGTTCTTTGGCGGTACCGGATAGCTATTCGAGAACGCGCTACCGCCGCTGTAGAAGTTGTTGTTGTAGGCGAAATCGGCCGTGTTGATATCGAAGCCCAGCACCAGCGCATTCTCGCCACCGAAGAGATTATTGCTGAGCGTGATGTCGAAGCGATCGCCGACCTGGTTCTGGCTCTGGATGATATGGATCTCTTCGCTACGATCGATCTCGCCGCTGAGGTTGTTCCAGTCATAAACCTCAAGATTCCGCCATTCCCGCTTGCTGTGTATCTGATATAGGGTGTTGCGCACGGCGACGGTATCGTTCGGTGTCCAGTCAGCCTTGATCTGGTTCCAGCTGTCCTTGAATTCAATGCGGTGATCGTTAACGTTGTAGTTTTCATTCCGCAACGATTCGTCGAGGCGGCCGTTGATCAGCGGCGTGCCGAAATAGGCCATCGGCTGCTGGTTGCCGTAGTCGCTCGACAACGTCAGCACCAGATCGGTAGTGGCCTGTACGCGCAGCGCAGCGGAATAGGCTTCGCTGCTGTTGTCACCGAGATCGGTCCAGCCCTTGGAATCGCGGCCGCTGGCGCTGACGCGATAGGCGACGACATCGTTCAGCGGTCCGGTACTGTCGACGGCCAGGCCGTAGGTGTCGTCGGTTCCGCCACTGAGTTGTACTTGATGGCTGAATTTATCCGTCGACGGTTGCTTCGACACCACATTCACCACGCCGCCAATGGCGCCCTCGCCGTACAACACCGATGCTGGCCCGTGCAGCACTTCGATGCGCTCGACGCTCCAGGTGTCGAAGGGGAAGGTGATGTTGCCAATGCCCAGATAAAGACGAGTGCCGTCGTAGAGCTGCATGACCGAGTTGTTGCCGGTGAATCCACGGGCGGCGTAGCTCGAACCGAAAATGGGTGACGAGTTGATCGTGAGGCCCATGCCATTCTGCGACACGGCCTCGGCGACGCTGTTCTGGCCGCGGCTGCGAATGGTTTCAGCGCTGATCACATCGACACTTGCCGGTGTGATCAGCGGTGTCATATTCAGCCGGCTCGCGGTCGGAGCGGGTACGGTCAAACCGAGCTGCGGCTCCTCGGGGGCATACACGGAAACTTTCTTCAGTACGGCTTCCTGGGCATGAATGCCCGTTGCAGTGAGCGCTGTGATCAGGCAGACGAGTCGTTTGGGCTGGAACATGGCATTTCCCCAGAGGCAAAGTGATCGCGAAATTTCAGCGCCAGCGGGATATGAAATCCCAGGCACGGCGGAAATTCCGGCGCATTTGCGGCCCCGCAAATGGCGATCATTGTTGTGGGAACAGGTAGGGGAAAAGGCGAGGCAAGCATGTAAGAACGCAGCCGCGACCGTAGCCTCCCCGCTACTGTCCATCGTTATGTCGGAAGGCCGGTCTCCGGACTCGCAGAGCGATGTCATGAACCCATCGGGTCAGACACCTTCCAGCTCGCCTTCCCATGCCTTCGGCACAGTGGCTACCAATACGGGGGCGTATCGGTGTGAGCGGATTTTCTGCTTACCGTTGCGGGGGCAGTGCAGGCCTTGTTGAGCTGAGATCGCTCAACGCACCTGCTTCCCGTTTAACGCATTGGCATAGAACTGCCAATGAGCACCTTTCAACGGGCGGGGAGCTTACTGGCTACTGTCAAAATGTCAATCAGGCGCGATATCTCGCCGAATTGACGCCGATCACCGGTCATGCCGCTCGCATTGCTTCGATTTTCTGCAGCAGCATGGGATCGTCCAGCCGCGCACGGGTGCGCCGTTCGGCGAGCGCTGTTCGGGCACTGTTCAATGCGATCTCGGCGCTGGCTTCTCCTTCATTTATTACCTGCTTCAACAGGGCCAGCTCGTCGAGTTTCCTGTCGGCACCGGCCAGCCAACTGCATAGCTCTGCATCGATGGTGGCATTTTCATTCACGCGATAGGGCAGGTGCTGGAGCGAGCATGTCGATGCGATCCAGATCGGGCCGGGATGTCGCTCCCGCGCGAATCGCAGTTGCGCGATGGCGGCATCGATATCGGTGCGCCAGAGGTCGAGGCCATCGATGATGCCGATCGACAACACCATGTCCATCGGAATCCAGTCCACCACCGTGCGCAGCTCGGCGCCGGCGCGCACGGCATCGATATGCAGTCCGGCTACCGGCAGTTTGCAGACCAGATTGAGGTGCTTGCCGAGTGGAGCGAAATAGGTCGTCAGCAACAGCTGGGCTCTGGCGCGCTGCAGTGCGTGGTAGGCGCGCTCGAAGGCGCGCGACCAGGCTGTCGGCAGATCAAGGCCGAGGATGGGCTCTTCGATTTGCACCAGCTCGATGCCGCGTGCCGATAGCAGTGACAGCAGTTCGACGTAGATCGGCAGCAGTGTGTCCAATAGATCCAGTCGATCGAAATCGGGATCGGTATCGTCATGATTGGCCAGCCACAGGAATGTCAGCGGCCCGATCAGCACGGGTTTGACGGTGTGGCCGAGCGCCTGCGCCTCGGCCACCTCGCTGAGCAGCCGGTGCGCTGCCAGCTTGAAGATCGTTTTGCGGTCAAGCTCCGGCTTGACGTAGCGGTGACCGCTATCGAACCAAACTGCTGTCTGCAGTGCGCGCACCTCATCGGGGTGATCGATAACATTTGGCCTGCTTTGCGCCGATCGGCCCTTCGCCATCGCGAAGTGGCGAGACAGATTGGATTCGCGCTCACCAGAACGGAAACGCTGCGGTTCACAGCCAAGCATCTGGATGTGATCGAGCAGCGGATCGATCAGCGTGAAATCGCCAACGGTAACGACATCAAGGCCGGCGGCACGCTGTTGTTCCCAGTTGTTTTTTCGCACCGCGCGCGCCGTCTCCTTCAGGCTGGACGCATCGATTTCTCCGCGTTCGTAGCGGGCGAGTGCGGTCGTCATTTCGCCTTGCGAACCGCTGCTGGGAAAGCCGGGAACATGCGAGCGGATCATCATTTCAATCCCGGCTTTTGTAGCGCTGTTCCAGCTCGTCGATCAGATCCTTGCCGACCAGGCGCTGGCGCTCCTTGAACGGCGCAACCAGACTGGGATCTTCGTTGAGGTGGCGCTGGTCGCGCAGAATCGTCAGCGCACGCTGCATGCCGGCAACGGCGCCCTGCAGCGCGGCGTTCGCATACAACACCAGGCCGTAGCCGCTCTGTGCCAGTTCGTCGGCACTGGCGATCGGCGTCTTGCCACCAATCACCATGTTCATCAGCAGCGGCTGGCGCAGGAAGCGCGGCAGGCGTCGTACTTCGTCGGCACTTTCCAGCGCCTCGACAAACAGAATATCGGCGCCGGCTTCGGCGTAGCGCTGCGCGCGTTCGACTGCCGCGTCGAAACCGTCGATGGCGCAGGCATCGGTGCGGGCCATGATCAGAAGATCATCGGAACGGCGTGCATCGACGGCGGCCTTGATCTTGCCGATCATTTCATCGGCGCCAATCACCGCCTTACCGCTGAAGTGGCCGCAACGCTTCGGGCTGACCTGATCCTCCAATTGCACGCAATCGGCACCGGCGCGCTCCAGGGTGCGAATGGTGTGGCGCACGTTCAGTGCATTGCCAAAGCCGGTGTCGGCGTCGACGAGCAACGGCAGCTCGACGGCATCGCGAATACGACCGGTCTGTTCGGCGATCTCCGCCAGCCCCATGAAACCCATGTCGGGAAGGCCGATATGCATGTTGGTGACACCGGCCCCGGTGATGTAGATCGCCTCGAAACCCAGGTCGGCAATGACGCGTGCCGACATCGCGTTGAAGGCGCCGGGCACCAGTGCGCCGCGACGTGCGTTGATCAACTCTTTCAGTGCTGTTCCTGTCGACATCGGTCAGTTCCTGTCAAACATCCGGAAAATAAATGAATTGGTAGTGAGCGTATCCAGCTCTCAGAAGGTACCGGCGGGCACGTATACCCAGCCTTCCATCAGTACGCGGGCGCTGCGGCTCATGATCGCCTTGGTGACACGCCATTCGCCGTTGACCTGCCGGGCTTCGGCACCGACCCGCAAGGTGCCGGAGGGGTGGCCGAAGCGCACGGCACTGCGCTCGCCACCACCGGCTGCCAGATTGACCAGCGTGCCCGGAATGGCGGCGGCGGTGCCGATGGCGACGGCTGCCGTACCCATCATCGCGTGGTGCAGTTTTCCCATTGAGAGCGCTCGCACCAGCAGGTCGACGTCCGCCGCCGCTACCGGCTTGCCACTGGAAGCGGTGTAATCGCGCGGTTTCGCGACGAATGCAATCTTTGGCGTGTGCTGTCGCGTTGCCGCGTCGTCGACCTGTTTGATCAGCCTCATGCGCACGGCGCCGTGCGCGCGAATCGTTTCAAACATCGCCAAGGATTTTGCATCGCCGTTGATGGTGCCCTGCAGTTCGGTGCCGTTGTAACCGACGGCTTCGGCATCAATGAAGATGGTCGGAATGCCGGCATTGATCAGCGTTGCTTTCAGAACGCCGAGGCCGGGTACTTCCAGATCGTCGACCAGATTGCCGGTGGGAAACATGGCGCCGTCGCCGTCGCCGTCGTCATCGGCCGGATCGAGAAATTCGATCTGTACTTCAGCGGCGGGAAAGGTCACGCCATCGAGTTCAAAGTCGCCGGTTTCCTGCACGATGCCGTTGGTGACCGGCACATGGGCGATGATGGTCTTGCCGATATTCACCTGCCAGATGCGCACGATGGCATGGCCGTTGGCGGGAACTCGCGAGGCATCAACAAGACCGTTGCTGATGGCGAAGGCGCCGACCGCCGCCGTGAGATTGCCGCAGTTGCCGGACCAGTCGACGAATGCGGTGTCGATCGACACCTGGCCGAACAGGTAATCCACATCGTGATCGGCGCGACTGCTTTTCGACAGGATCACGCTCTTGCTGGTGCTGGAGGTGGCGCCGCCCATGCCGTCGATCTGCTTGCCATAGGGATCGGGGCTGCCGATCACGCGCAGCAGCAGCGCATCGCGCGCCGCGCCCGGCACCTGGCAGCGCTCCGGCAGATCCTGCAGACGGAAAAAGACGCCTTTGCTGGTGCCGCCGCGCATATAGGTGGCGGGGATTTTGATTTGGGGAGCGTTGGTCATGTCGGACGCCTTCATCGGGATCAAGCCACCTGCGAAGCGGCAAGAAAATCTTGGGCGAAGCGTTGCAGCACGCCGCCGGCTTCGTAGATCGACACCTCTTCGGCGGTATCGAGTCGGCAGATCATCGGCACGTCGACGCGCTCGCCGCTGCGGCGGTGAATGACCAGTGTCAGTTCGGCGCGCGGCTTACGCTGGCCGACCACATCGAAAATTTCGCTGCCGTCGATGCCGAGCGTAAGGCGCGTCGTACCCGGTTTGAATTCCAGTGGCAATACGCCCATGCCGATCAGGTTGGTGCGGTGGATGCGCTCGAAGCCTTCGGCCGCGATCGCTTCCACGCCGGCCAGTCGCACGCCCTTGGCCGCCCAGTCGCGCGACGAACCCTGACCGTAATCGGCACCGGCAATGATGATCAGCGGCTGCTCGCGCGCCATGTAAGTTTCGATCGCTTCCCACATGCGCATGACCTCGCCGTCGGGCTCGACGCGTGTCAGCGAACCTTTTTTTACAGCACCATCAACGACAGCCATTTCGTTAGTCAATTGCGGATTGGCGAAGGTTGCGCGCTGTGCGGTGAGGTGGTCGCCGCGATGGGTTGCGTAGGAGTTGAAGTCCTCTTCCGGCAATCCCATCTTCGCCAGATATTCACCGGCGGCGCTGTTCGCCATGATGGCGTTGGACGGCGACAGGTGATCGGTGGTGATGTTGTCCGGCAGCACGGCCAGCGGGCGCATGCCGGTCAGTGTACGTTCGCCTGCCAGCGCACCGTCCCAATAGGGTGGGCGGCGAATGTACGTGCTCTGTGGACGCCAGTCGTAGAGCGGGCTGATCGAGCGGTCGCGTTCACCATCGATCGCGAACATCGGAATGTAGACGCGGTTGAACTGCTCGGGTTTGACGCTGGCCGCGACCACCGCATCGATCTCTTCATCGCTCGGCCAGATATCCTTCAGGCGGATTTCTCGTCCGTCGACAACACCAAGAACATCCTTCTCGATATCGAAGCGGATGGTGCCGGCAATCGCATAGGCAATCACCAGTGGCGGTGACGCCAGAAAAGCCTGTTTCGCATAGGGATGGATGCGACCGTCGAAATTGCGATTGCCGGACAGCACTGCCGTCGCATACAGATCGCGATCGATGATCTCCTGCTGGATTTTCGGATCGAGCGCGCCACTCATGCCGTTACAGGTGGTGCAGGCGAAGGCGACGATGCCAAAGCCCAGCTTTTCCAGCTCCGGCAGCAGCCCGGCTTCTTCCAGATAGAGCTGCACAGCCTTGGAACCCGGCGCCAGCGACGACTTCACCCATGGCTTGCGGGTCAGGCCGAGCCGATTGGCGTTGCGCGCCAGCAGCGCGGCGGCGATCACGTTGCGCGGGTTGCTGGTGTTCGTACAGCTGGTGATCGCGGCGATGATGACAGCGCCGTCCGGCATTTTTCCCGGCACCTCTTCCCACGGGGCAGCAATGCCACGCTCGGCCAGCGCCGACGTCGGCAGCCGTTTGTGTGGATTCGACGGGCCGGCCATGTTGCGCACGACGGTCGACAGATCGAATGTCAGCACGCGCTCGTATTGGGCGGTGACCAGGCTGTCTGCCCACAGGCCGGCGGTCCTGGCATAGGTCTCGACCAGCGTTACCTGTTCCGCGCTGCGACCGGTGAGCGTCAGATAATCGAGCGTCTGCTGGTCGATGAAAAACATCGCCGCCGTGGCGCCATATTCCGGTGCCATGTTGGAGATTGTCGCGCGGTCACCCAGCGTCAGCGCTGAGGCACCGGCGCCATGGAATTCGAGATAGGCGCCGACAACTTTCGATTGGCGCAGGAATTCGGTCAGCGCGAGCACGATGTCGGTGGCGGTAATGCCCGGTTGCGGACGGCCGCTCAGCTCGACGCCGACGATATCCGGCAGTCGCATCCACGACGCGCGCCCCAGCATCACGTTCTCGGCTTCCAGTCCGCCGACGCCGACGGCGATAACGCCGAGTGCATCGACATGCGGCGTGTGGCTGTCGGTGCCGACCAGTGTGTCAGGAAATGCCACGCCGTCTTTGGCGTGAATGACCGGTGACATTCGCTCCAGATTGATCTGGTGCATGATGCCGTTGCCCGGCTGAATCACATCGACGTTTTCAAACGCCTGCTTGGTCCAGTTGATGAAATGAAAGCGGTCTTCGTTGCGACGATCCTCGATGGCGCGGTTTTTTGTGAACGCGTCGGGATCGTAGCCGCCACACTCGACGGCCAGCGAGTGGTCGACGATCAGCTGTACTGGCACCACCGGATTGACCTTGGCCGGGTCGCCGCCCTGATCGGCGATGGCATCGCGCAGGCCGGCCAGGTCCACCAGCGCGGTCTGGCCGAGAATGTCGTGGCAGACGACGCGCGCCGGAAACCACGGGAAATCGCGCTCGCGCTTGCCTTCGATGATCTGCTGCAGACACTCGGTCAGGATGGCTGGATCGCAGCGACGCACGAGATTTTCCGCGTGCACGCGAGAGGTATACGGCAGCGTGCTCCACGCTCCCGGTTTGATAGCGTCGACAGCGGCGGCTGCATCGAAGTAGTCCAGTTGCGTGCCGGGAAGCGCTTTGCGGTACTCAGTATTCATTCAGCAACCAATAAGACAGATTCTGGTGTTCAGCCGTGCGGCTTCGCGTGATCGACGCGAGTAACTCGCCGGCTCCCCCTTTTTTGTGAAAGTCAGTGGTTTTGACGATCAACAGCTTTGACGACCAACGATGCTGACGCTCACTGGCGTTCCGTCAGCGGAACGAATTTCTGGTCGTCCGGGCCGGTGTAGTTCGCGCTGGGTCTGATGATCTTGTTGTCGATGCGCTGCTCGATAACATGCGCTGCCCAACCGGAGGTGCGTGCGATCACGAACAGCGGGGTGAACATCGCGGTCGGGACACCCATCAGGTGATAGCTGACGGCGCTGAACCAGTCGAGATTGGGGAACATGTTCTTCACATCCCACATCACCCGTTCAAGGCGCTCGGCGATGTCGTACATCTTTTTGGAGCCGGCCTCTTCAGACAGTTGACGAGCCACGCGCTTGATCACTTCGTTGCGCGGATCGCTGACCGTATAGACCGGGTGTCCGAAGCCGATCACCACTTCCTTGTTTTCGACGCGCCGACGAATGTCGGTCTCGGCCTCTTCGGGCGAGTCATAGCGCTTCTGGATTTCGAAAGCGACCTCGTTGGCGCCGCCGTGCTTCGGTCCGCGCAGTGCGCCGATCGCGCCGGAGACCGATGAGTAGATGTCGCTGCCGGTACCGGCGATCACCCGCGCGGTAAATGTCGAGGCATTGAATTCATGCTCGGCATACAGGATCAGCGAGGTGTGCATCGCGCGTTCCCACAGCGCCGAGGGTTTCTTGCCGTGCAGGAGATGCAGGAAATGTGCGCCGATGGAGTCGTCATCGGTCTCGACATCGATGCGCTTGCCCTGCGTGGACCAGTGGTACCAGTACAGCAGCATCGAGCCCAGCGATGCCATCAGGCGGTCGGCGATATCGCGCGCGCCGGGAACGTTGTGATCATCCTTTTCCGGCAGCACACAGCCCAGTGCCGACACGCCCGTGCGCATCACATCCATCGGGTGGGCGCCCGCTGGCAGCTTCTCCAGTGCATCCTTGACGCTGGCCGGCAATCCGCGCAGCGCCTTCAGCCTGCCCTTGTAGGCGCGCAGCTCGGCAGTGGTGGGCAGCTTTCCATGCACCAGCAGGTGCGCGACCTCTTCGAACTCGCAGGCTTCCGCCAGATCGAGAATGTCGTAGCCGCGGTAGTGCAGCTCCTTGCCCGAGCGACCCACGGTGCAGAGGGCGGTATTGCCGGCCAGCACACCGGATAGCGCGACCGATTTCTTGGGTTTGGTACTGATGGCGGCCGGATCACTCATCGCATTCTCCGTGGGTTATTCGGTGTGGGAGGGTGTGTGGCGCGCCGTGATGGACGGATCGGTGCAGTCGGATGGCGCTGCATTCTGCGATTGCCAAAAGGCGGTGTGTTTGCAATATTTGCCCTTCCTTGAAGTATGAACAAGGCTTGAATTTGCCAGTTTTTGCTAACTTTTTTTGTTAATTTGCGAATGTTGCAAATATCTGGAGGGGCCTTGTGCGCAAGAAGATGTTCATGGGTGTGCGGCTGCGGGCATTGCGCGAGCAGCGCCAGCTGACGCAGGTGGTGATGGCCCAGCAGCTCGATATCTCGGCGAGCTACCTGAACCAGATAGAGAACAACGAGCGGCCGTTGACGGTGCAGGTTGTGCTGCGGCTGCAATCCCGGATGGGCGTCGACCCGCAGTTTTTTTCCGAGGATGAGGACGCGAGGCTGCTGGCCCAGGTTCGCGATGTGATTGCCGACACTGCGATCGATGTTCCGATGGCGGAGCTGCAGGGCGTCGTCCAGCAGATGCCGGCGCTGGCGGAAACCCTGGTCAGGTTGCACAACCGCTGCCGCAGCGCCGAAGAGCGGGTCATCAGTCTGGCCAGCGCGGGCGATGAGCGAAATGCCGATGGCATCGCCGGCCTGCTGCAGCCTCATGAAGAGGTGCGCGATTTCTTCTACGCGCGCCATAACTACATCGCCGCGCTGGACGAAAAGGCGGAGGCGATACACGAGCAGCTTCTGGCAGCCGCCAAAGCGTTGGGAGCATCGGAGAAGCTTCGGGCGGATGTGGTATCCGCTGCTGAGCTAGTGCCGTTCCTGACGGAGTATTTGAGCGCTGTGCACGAAGTGCGTGTGCGACGACTGAACTCCGCGAAAAACGAAGGCCTGCTCCGCAACTACGATCCGGAGACGAAGACGCTGCAGATTGGCAGGGGCATTGAAGCGGGCCAGCAGGCATTCCAGCTCGCCATCCAGCTGGCCAATCTCGAAGCCGGCTCCATCATCGACACACTGGTAGGCGAGGCGTCATTCAGCGGCGCGTCGGCGAAAGCGCTGACGAAGATCGGTCTGGCCAGCTATTTTGCCGGCGCTTTGATATTGCCTTATCGACGGTTTCTGCAGTCGGCGGAAAGTTTGCATTACGACATCGATCTGCTCGCGGAGCAGTTTGGTGTCAGTTACGAGACGGTTTGTCATCGCCTGTCGACGTTGCAGCGCCCCGATGCACGCGGCGTGCCTTTCTTTTTCATTCGCGTCGATCGTGCGGGAAATATTTCCAAGCGGCAGTCGGCGACCGATTTCCATTTTTCGCGCACCGGTGGCACCTGCCCGCTATGGAGCGTTTACGAGGCCTTCGCGCAGCCCGACAGAATTCTCACGCAGCTGGCGCGCATGCCTGACGAGCGGGTCTATTTGTGGGTGGCGCGCGCAATCACCCATCGTCGCGGCGGTTATGGCACACCGGCGAGAACGTTTGCGATTGGGCTCGGCTGCGATCTTCGGCACGCCGAACGCCTGGTGTATGCGAAGGGCTTGAATCTCGGCGATCCTTCGGCGGCAACACCTATCGGTGCTGGCTGCAAAGTGTGCGATCGGGCGGATTGTGGGCAACGCGCGTTTCCGGCACTGGGGCGCGAGTTGCGGGTCGATCCGAATTCCCGGCAGTGGGAGCCTTACGCCATTGATCGTTAAAAATGATGGCTGGACGTGCCCCGTTTACGCCCTGGAGGGCGCCCACCCGGCCGATGTCGCCGCGTCACTCTGCCGTGAAAAAAAGCGGCATTTATCCGCTGGTCTTTTTGCCTTTCCGCTGCCAGATTTACCGCCCGGTTTCTGCGTCGGTAGCCCATCGTGATTTTGCGCCCCCGTGAGTCATTGCTTTCCACCGCTCGGCCGCTCGATGGCGTCGTCGACAGCGGCGGCCTGATCTGCGGCTTCGCATTGCGCGATGACGGACCGGCGCAGCCGATTGCGCCGGCCGATCTCGCCGACAGTTTTTCCCGCGCGGCGGCGCCGACCTGGCTGCACTTCAATCTCGCCGATACCCGCGCCGTCAATCGCATCAACGCGCAGGCCGACCTGCCGGCAGAGGCGCGCCAGTTGTTCGCCGATGTCGACAACCACATCCGCTGCGAGCGTGTCGACGACGGTCTGCTGCTGGTGATTGGCGACCTGCACCACGAATTCGACGGCGACCCCGAGCGCTTCGGCGTGCTGCGTCTCTACATCGACGGGCAGCGCATCATCACCGGTCGGCATCACCCACTGAAGTCGCTCGATCAGCTGCGACGGCAACTGCTCGACGGGCGCGTGGTGCCGACGCCGATGGCGCTGCTGCTGCAACTGCTCGACGATATCGCCGACTCAATCGCCGCTGTCGTCACCCAGCTCAACGTGCTGGTCGACGATGCCGAGGACGAGATTCTCGCCGGGCATATGCATGAGCAGCGGCAGGAGCTGGGGCGGGTGCGCCGGCTGCTGGCGCGGCTGCGGCGTCACGTCAATGCCGGCCGCATGGCGGTGGCGGGGGCGCTCGGTGCACTGCCGCCCTGGTGCGATGAACGCGATACCGCCGAATTGCGCAGCGCCGTGCAGCGGCTGGAGGGGATCGTGCAGGACATCGAGCTGGTGCAGGAGCGGTCGCGGCTGCTGCAGGAGGAGATCGCCGGCTGGATGGGGGAGGCGACCAACCGCAACCTGTTCGTGCTGTCGATCGTCACCGTGGTGCTGCTGCCGATCAACCTGATCACCGGCATCTTCGGCATGAATGTCGGTGGGCTGCCATTCGCCGGGGATGGCGCCGGCTTTCTCGAAGTGATGGCGGTGATGGTCGTCGCGGTGACGGTGTCGCTGTGGCTGTTGCGCTCGCGGCGGGTGTTGTAGCCGACAGCGCGCTGAGCGCCCCTCGACGAGTGACCTTCTCACCGCATGGCTTGCAGCGATGCTTCGGTGTTCTGCGCAATGATCTCGAAGGCCGTGTCGAAAAAGGCGCTGATCAGGTTGGAAAAGGAGAGCTGGAACGGGTGGATCATGTAGACATCCACGCTCTCCAGCATCCAGTCCGGCAGCACCGGTAAGATCTCTCCCGCCTGCAGTTCTCCGCTGCAGATGATCTGGTTCGGCATCGCGCCGATCCCCAGCCCCTGCAGGATGTACTGCTTGCAGACCTGAAAGTTGTTGGCCCGCGCCCGCACCAGCGGCGACAGTTCATGCCGCTTCTTGCCCTTGCTCAGTACCAGCTTGCGCGGCCCGCCATAAAAACCCGAGTCGATGAACGGCAGCGTATTCAGCTGTGCCGGCACACTGATCGGTTCTGGCAGCTGTCGGATGAATTCGGCCGACGCACACAGGATTCCCTCCAGCCCGAACACCTTTCTGGCGATCAGCGTCGAGTCCTGTAGCGGGCCGGTGCCGAACACCACGTCGAATCCGTCCTTGACCGGGTGAACCACGTTGTCCACCAGACGAATATCGAGCCGAGAGTTCGGGTAGCGCGCCAGGAAGGTGGCGCCGACACGTGATGCGAAGTCGACGCCGAGGAACATCGGCACAGCGACGCGCAGTTCGCCCTGTGGCTCCTGTTTGCTGCCCTCGATCAGTGCGCGAATCTCATTGGCCTCGGCGAGGATGCCGAGGCTGTGGCTGTAGACCTTCTCGCCGAGGTCGGTGACGGTGAGCTGATGGGTGTTCTTGCGCAGTAGCCGGACACCAAGGTCGGACTCCAGCTTGTTGATCTTGCGGCTGATCGTCGATTTCGGCATGCCGAGCAGGACGGCCGCTCGCGACAGGCTGCGGCACTCGACCACCTTGCTGTAGATCAACAGCGTGTCGACGTCGAACGGGAGGTTTTGCTCCATTTCTGGTGTTCCATATTTGCAACTCGGTATTCGAATTCAAGATCTATTTCCAATATTTGGTCAAGTGTTACAGTCGCTCGATCTGCCAATCTTTCTAACAATAACGAGGACGAACCGATGAATCGGGAGCCCCTTGTCACCAAGCCAGCAAGTGGCCACTGGACCGATGCCCACCCCGACCTGGGACGGGGACCGGTTTCGTTCGACGACTGCGTCTCCGCCGATTTCTATGAAAAGGAGCGCGAGCACATCTTCAAGAAGTGCTGGCTCTACGTCGGCCGTGTCGAGCAGGTGTCGGAGAGGGGCAGTTATTTCACGCGCGAGCTCGATGTGGCGCAGACCTCGATCATCGTCGTGCGCGGCAAGGATGGTGTCGTTCGCGCTTTCCACAACATCTGCCCGCATCGCGGCAACAAGCTGGTCTGGCGCGATGATCCGTTCCAGGAGGTGCAGGGGCAGATGCCGGTGCTCTATTGCCGCTTCCACGGCTGGAAATTCGATCTCGACGGCTCGCTGATTGCACCGACGCGCCGCGACCTGCTGCTCGATTTCGACGGCGACAGCTGCCGCGTGCCATCGATCCAGTGCGAGGTGTGGGAGGGGTTCATCTTCGTCAACCTGAACCCGGACAACCGCGAGCCGCTGCGTGATTTCCTCGGCGAGCTGGCGCACGGCATCGAGGGGTATCCGTTCGATGGTCCGCATCAGGTCTACCGATTCCGCGCCGAACTGCAGTGCAACTGGAAGATATTCGTCGACGGTTTTGCCGAGAGTTACCACGGGCCCTATCTGCACGCGACCTCGTTCGGCAACCTGACCGCCGCCGCCAAGGCGGTGCTGGAGGCGCCCAATCCGTTCACCGATGCACTGGCCTATCAGCTCAAAGGGCCGCACCGGATGTTTTCGTTCGCCGGCGAACCGTCGCGCAAGACACCTTATTCGAAGCCGATCGAGTGCGTGATGGAAGCGAGTGCAGCCGGTCCGTGGAATAAGCGGAGCGATCTCGGCCCGATGCCGGTGGGCTTCAACCCAACCCGCTCCGAGCGCTACGGTTTCGACTCGTTCCAGTTCTTCCCCAACTTCGTGCTGATCTTCGGCGCCTCCGGTTTCACCACCCACACCCACTGGCCGACCGGACCGCACTCGCACGTGATCGAGGTCGAGATGTTCTACCGGCCGCCGACCACGCATAAGGAGCGGCTCGGGCAGGAGCTGACCGTGACGTTGCTGAACGACATCATCCTCGAGGATGCGAGTCCGTCCGAGGGGCTGCAGGCGATGCTCAACAGCGGCGCATTGAAGCAGTTCCACTTGAATGACGAAGAAATCCTGGTGCGCCACCTACACAAGGTCGTCGCCGATTACGTCGCGGTGGGCGAAGCGAAGAGGGGGGAGAAGCGATGAGCCGACTGCTGCCCGAAGCGTTTGCCGATCTTGAGCACCTTGTTACGGAGTGGGCCATCGAGGATGGGCATCTGCGCTATGTGAAGCGGGTCGAAAGCACGATGGAGGTGTTGCGCGCCTTCTACGAACAGATGTTTCCGCGCGCCGAAGCGGCAGTGGCCTATATCGATGCGTTCGATTACCGGCAGCCGCTGCCGGCCGATGCCGCCAACCTGCGCAATTTGCTCTATGCACTGATCACCGTGTCGCCGGCCATTGAAATGTGGAAACAGCCGCGTGTGCGCCATTCGGCCAACACCTTATTGACGCGCTTGAGTTGAGTGGGAGAGACGGATCATGACATTCCAGGTAATCGACATGACGCCGCGGATCGGCAGCGAAATCCGCACCGATGTGCAGACGCTGTTGAGCGGTTCGCAGGCGCAGGACATCCGCCGCATTCTCGAAGAGCGCGGTGTCGTCTTCTTCCGCCATCTCGATATTAGCGATGAGCAGCAGGTTGCCATCGCCAGGACGCTGGGCGAAATCGTCCAGGGTGAAGGCGAGGGTGGCATCTACAAGATTTCGCTCGACAAGGGGGTGAACCAGCGCGCCCAGTATCTGAAGGGTTCGCTGTTCTGGCATTTCGACGGCTCGCTGCAGCCTTACCCCAATCTGGCGGCGCTGCTGCGCGCGATCAAATTATCGGAGGTCGGTGGCCAAACTGAGTTCTGCAACACCTACGCCGCTTACGACGATCTGCCCGACGATGAAAAAAAGAGACTGGATACGCTGCGCGTGGTGCACAGCGCCGAGCGCTCGCAGTACTACGTCAATCCCGAGATGAGTTACGAGGAGATCGCGTTCTGGCAGAAATCGCCGACCAAGAACTGCCCGCTGGTCTGGACGCATCAATCCGGCCGCAAGTCGCTGCTACTCGGCGCTACGGCGGACTATGTGGTCGGCATGACGCCGGAGCAGAGCCGGGCGCTGCTGGCGCGGCTGCGCGACTGGGCCACGCAGCCGCAATATGTCTATCGCCACGAGTGGCAGCTGGGCGACCTGCTGATCTGGAGCAACACCGGCACCATGCACCGGGCGCTGCCCTATGCGCTGGACAGCGGCCGACTGATGCATCGCACCATTCTGGCGGGCGAAGAGCCGCTGCATTGAAACGCGCCCATTCGACCTATTGACGCGCGCCGCTTCCGACCTGTTGCAACGTAAGAGGATTGCCATGATCGAGCAGAACAAGCGGGTGGTACTCGCATTCATCGAAGCGATGGGACGCGGTGATAGCGGCGCCGCCGCACCCTGTATCGCCGAGGACACCTTCACGCTGGCCAAGGGGTTCGGCCACTTTGCCGGCGTGCGCACCCACGACACCATCCTGGCGACGATCGCTGCGTTCAGAAAGTTGATGCCGGAGGGAATGGAGCCGACCATTCACAGCGTCGTCGCCGAGGGCGACAAGGTGGTGGTGGAGTTCGAGGGCAACGGCACGCTGATCAACGGCGAGCCGTATGGCAATCAGTACTGCATGGTATTCACGCTGCGCGACGGTCGCATTCGGCAGGTGAACGAATATTTCTGCACGATCCTCGCCGATCGCGTGTTGTGGCCGCTGGTATCGGAGATGACGTTGTAGATCGCCTCTTCGTGGGGGGCGCTCAGGCCGCCAGCTCGGCGTCATAGGGTTGTGCGCCGGCGAAGGCGACGAGCTCTGCGTCCTGCTGGTTGGCCAGCCATTGCAGCAGTTGCGCCAACGTTAGGCCGATACGGCTGCTGCTACCGGGTGAAATGACCACACCGTCTCCGTCCGTGACGTAATAGCGCAATACACCGCAGTCGCAGCGGCGGCAGTGGCGGAGTCGCCAGCCTCGCGCTGTGATGACTTTATTGACCCGGAACAGCACAGTGTAGAAGCCCATGGGAGGAAACTCCGGCCAGACAGGTCGGACGTTTATACGCCGGTCGCCGCACGCCGCGCAATTACTTGTTCGTAGTCTTCCGCTGGCCCTTTTGTTAGGCGCTAATGTGCTGTTTTTACATTGTTTTTTAGGTTATATCGCCGGGCCGGCATCATCGGGCCAGCCGCAGCGCCACGCGGGTGCCGTCGCCGGGGCTGGAGTCGACGGACAGGCTCCAGTCGAGGTGTTCGCACAGGCGCGCGATCAGCGTCAGCCCGATGCCGCCCCCGTGCAGCCCCTGGCCCCGCGCCAGCCGGGTATAGATCTCGCTGATCTGTTCGGCCGGAATGCCCGGGCCGCAGTCCTCGATCACGACCACGCCGTCGTCGTGCAGCGAGACCCGGACATCGCCGTGGTGGGTGTTCTCGACCGCGTTGCGCAGCAGGTTGCCGATCGCCGATTTCACCAGCTGCAGCGGAACGACGACCTCGCACTCGGCGAGTTCGCCGATGACGATGGAGACCTCCTTGCCGCGTGCCAGATGCTCGTGGTCGCGCACGATCTGCGGCAACAGCGTGTGCAGCGCGACCGGCTCGCGCGAGTCGGCCAGCCGCGCCGGGTCCTTCGCCAGCGCCAGCAGCAGCGTCGCCAGTTCGTTGATGTCGTTGGTCGTCTCCTGAATCCGGAGCAGGCGCTTGCGCACCGCATCGGGCGTTCCCGGCTCGTCCAGCGCCAGCGTGGCGGCGCCGGCGATGATCGAGATCGGGGTTCTCAACTCGTGGCTGGCGACGCGGACGAAGGACTGCTCGCGCGCCATGAAGGCGGCGTTGCGCTCGATGTAGCGGTTGATCGACTGCGAGATCAGCGCCAGTTCGGAACTGGCATTGGTGGGCAGCGCGACATGCTGGTCGCTGTTGCCGGGGTCCAGTGCGGCGATGCGGTCCGACAGTTCCCGCAGCGGGTATATCAGCTGGCCGGCGCCCCATATCGCCAGACAGCCGAGCAGCAGCACCACGACGAAGGCGGACACCAGGATGATGCGCCGCAGGTGCGCCTCGCGCCCCTCCAGATCGGAGATGTCCAGCGCGATGACGAAGCGCTGGCCATCCTTGTCGCGGATCTTGATGACCTTCTCCCGCCCGTCGATGAGGATTTCGTCGTGGACGCCGACAGGCAGTGCCAGCAGCGGATCGTGCGGCGTCTGCTTCGGATCGATGGCGAACATCTGCAGCGTTTCCGTCTCCGGCCACGAATAGGACGGGTCGAGGTGGCGCCGGTTCAGGAAGTGGTCGAGCTCGGCCTTCAGCAGCGATTCCCAGGCCAGCCGCTCGGCGCTCTCGTTGACGACGAAATCGTTGGCGAGCACCCCCAGTGTCAGCAGGATCACGTAGCCCAGCAGGCCCACCGCCAGCCGCCGTCTGAGGCTGTAGGGGCGGCCGGTCGCGCTGCTCTCGTTGGTCTCTGACACCGGATTCATGGCGCGATGCGATAGCCGCAGCGCGGCACGGTGTGGATCAGCTTGTGGGCGAACGGCGCATCCACATGGCGGCGCAATTCGTAGATGTAGGCGCGCAGGCGATCGCTTTCCGGCGGCTGGTCGCCCCACAGCGCCTCCTCCAGCCGTTCGTGGGAAACCACGGCCGGGCTCGCCTCCATCAGCACCTGCAGCAATGTCCGCAGTGCGCGGAACAGCGGCAGCCGGGTGCCGGCCCGGGTTACCTCCTGCGTCTCCAGATCGAACGTCAGATCGGCCACCGTCAGGCGGCGCTGTCGCCGCGCGCGGTTCGCACGCGCGACGATGGTCTGCAGGCGCGCTTCCAGTTCGGGGAATTCGAAGGGCTTGGTCAGGTAGTCGTCGGCGCCGGCGCGAAATCCACTGAGCTTGTCCGGCAATTCGTCGCGCGCGGTCAGCATGATGATCGGGGTGTCGACGCCTTCCTCGTCGCGCAGACATTTCAGCAGCTGATATCCGTCGAGGCGCGGCAGCATCCAGTCCAGCACGATGGCGTCGTAGCGCTGGGTCAGCGCCAGACGCTTGCCGATCACGCCGTCGGGGGCGGCGTCGAGCACATGGCCGCACCCCTCCAGATATTCGAAAAGATTGACCAGCAGCCCGCGGTTGTCTTCGACGATCAGTAGCCGCATGGCGTCATCCGAAACGGAGTCGGGGCGTCGGCATCGGTGCGGGGACTGGGACAAAAATAGGACACAGTAAACTCTATAGTGGAAATAATCGTTCTCATTAACATATCGGAATGTCGCTGCCAGCGTAAACACGGTCGGGACAATAACCCGGGCAGAACCGTAACAGGAACGGCAATACGACAGCGACGCGCGATGGGTGTGAACGAGAACCGGCGGCATGCAGGGCGGCATCGTTGGTACGACGGGGAGGTCGTCGTGCCATATGCCGCACGGGCCGCGTTTTTCCCTCGCGATTAAGGTAGCAACCTCATGCACAACATTTTCTTTTCCCGCGTTTCGCGCCGCAGCGCGCTGTTTCTGGCAATTGCCGCCGCCAGCCTGGGAGCCGCTTCGGCGCAGGCCCAGGAAGCTAAGGCCGGCGCCGACGACAAGGTGGTCTTGAATCCGGTCCGCGTCATCTCCAATCCCGAAGATCCGCAATCGACGATGGGTTCGGCCTACATCCTCACCGAGCACGAGCTGGAGAAATTCGAGTACACCAACGTCAACCAGATCCTGCGCAACGTGCCGGGCGTCTACGTGCGTGAAGAAGATGGCCTGGGCACCTACCCCAACATCGGCATCCGCGCCTCTTCCTCCGGACGCAGCAGCAAGGTTTCGATTCTGGAAGACGGCATTCCCGCCGCGATGTCGGTCTACGCGAACACTTCGGCCTACTTCTTTCCGCCGGTGGGCCGGATGCAGGGCATCGAAGTGCTGAAGGGACCGGAGACGCTGCTGCACGGGCCGCACACCACGGCGGGCGTGATAAACCTGTTGTCCACCGCGATTCCGGATGAGGCCGGCGGCATGGTCAACATCGAGCTGTCGGAATTCAACACGCGCAAGATCCACGCCTACTACGGCGCCACCGTCGGCCAGTGGGGCTTCCTGCTGGAGACCTATCAGTCCACCACCGACGGCTTTCAGGACGTCGAACGCTCCAAGACGACCGCGGGCAACGACATCAACGATTACGTCGGCAAGCTGCGCTGGCGCAGTGACGCCGACGCGAAATATGCGCAGCAACTGGACATCAAGCTGCAGTACGACGAGGAGACGGCCGACGTCAGCTATTTCGGCCTGACCGATGTGGACTACAACGCCGATCCGAACCGGCGCTACGGGCTGAGCGAACTGGAGCGCATGGATCGCGGCCGCAAGACCGCCAGCGTGCAGCACCAGTTCTATTTCAACGACACCAGCAAGCTGACCTCGACCATCTACTGGGGCGACACCTATCGCTACTACAACCGCCTGAACCAGATCAACGGCACCAACCTTGGCGGCGTCACCGACATCATCAACAACGATCGTCCCGGAACCACGCCCCACAACAGCGCGGCGCTGCTCGAAGGAATCCTGCAGGGCACCGCCGACACCACGCACGCCAACGGCGTGCGCTACGGCCACAACCACCAGGATTTCGAGGCTCGCGGGCTGCAGTTCGAGTTCAACAAACAGTTCTCCACCGGCGCGATCGATCACGACCTGATCGCCGGCGTGCGCAGGCACGAAGACATCACCGGCAACGCCGTCAAGGGCCTGGCCAACAGCATCTACAACCAGGTCAACGGCAGCCTGGTCTACGTCCGCACCGAAGCCGGCACGCCGAGCGAGGGCGACGCCGAGGCGACGGCGATCTGGCTCGCCGACTACATCGCCATCGGCGCCTGGACGCTGATGCCGATCGTGCGCTACGAGGACATCGAAAGCCGCGGCAACGTCGCCAACGTCACCCAGGCCAACAGCAACAGCCTGGACAGCACCACCTTCGGCCTGGGCGCGAACTACGCCGTCAATGCCAACTGGACCGCGCTGGCCGGCGTATATGAGGGTTTTGCACCTCCGGGGAATGGCGTGAGCCAGGGCACCAAAGGCGAGGAGAGCCTGAACTTCGAAGGCGGCGTGCGCTATCGCAGCAATGACGGCAGCTTCGGCGTCGACGCGATCGGCTTCTACAGCGACTTCGACACCACGATCCGCCAGTGCCTGTTCGCCAACCCCTGCAATATCGGCGGCGCCTCGATCACCGACGGTCGAACCATCCAGACCGGTTCGAAGGAGGTGACGGGTCTCGAACTGGGCATCTTCGCCACCCTGTACGACTCGGGGTCGATCCAGGTTCCGCTGCGACTGGCCTACACCTACACCGACGGTGAGTACACCGGCAGCTCGGACCTGGTGGGCGGTGTTCAGAAGGGTGATGTCCTCGACTACACGCCGGAAAACATCCTCGCCCTGCAGCTTGGTGTCGAGAGCGACCTGAACTGGCGCGGCTACGTGGCGTTCAACTACGCCGACGGCGCCTACACCAGCAACACGGCCGGCCGCGCCGGGGTGGATGACACCTACCTGACGACCGAGGATCTGTTCACCGTCGATCTGAACGTGTCGTACCAGTTGAATGCCGACACCGAGGTGTACGCCAAGGTCGACAACGTGTTCGACGAGCAGCGCATCACCCACCGCGGTGCCGACGGCGCGCGCGGCAATGCGCCGCGCTGGGCCGGCTTCGGACTCCGGCTCAAGTTCTGAGCTGACGGTGCGACGGGAGCAGGGAAGCTCCCGCAAGGTGTTACGTAATACGAAAAGGCCGGGGCTTTGACCCCGGCCTTTTCGTTTTTTGCGTTGTCTTCAGCGGGTTTTGCCGAGGCGTCGCTGATACGCGCGGACCGTTTCGGCCAATCCAAGGCGAATGGCATCGACGGTGAAGGCGTGGCCGATCGACACCTCCAGCAGTTGTGGCACGGTGGCGAACAGCGAGAGGTTGTCGAGGTTCAGATCGTGGCCGGCATTGAGACCGAGGCCGATATCGGCGGCACATTCTGCCGCGTCATGAAAGCGTTTGAAGACGGCATCGCGCTCGCTGCCGCCGCGCGCGAAGGCCTCGGCGTAGGGGCCGGTGTAGAGCTCGATGCGGTCGGCGCCGAGCTGTTTCGCGAGGCGAATCTGCTGCGGCTCCGGGTCCATGAACAGGCTGACGCGCACGCCCCAGCCGTGCAGCCGTTCGATCACTGGCAGCAGTTTGTCGCCGCTGCGGGTCAGGTCGAAGCCGTGGTCGGAGGTGAGCTGGTCGTCGCTGTCGGGCACCAGCGTGCACTGCGCCGGTCGCACCGCTTCGACGATGGGCAGAAAGCCGGGGTAGTCGCTGACCCCTTGGCGGTCGCTCGTCATCGGCCCCGCAAACGGGTTGCCCTCGATGTTGAACTCGACGCTCAACATCTTCCGCAGCTCGAAGCAGTCGCTGACGCGGATATGGCGCTGGTCGGGGCGCGGGTGCACGGTGATGCCGTCGCAGCCGGCGTCGATGCACATCTGCGCGTGGGCGGTGACGCTGGGGTAGTCGGTGTCGCGGGAGTTGCGGATCAGCGCGATCTTGTTGAGGTTGATGCTGAGCGCGGTGCCGACGGTGGTCATTGCACCGTTCCTGATACCGATCCCGGTACCGCCTTTTCCGGTACCACCTCAACGCGCTCAATGATCACCGGATCGACCGGCACATCGTCGAAGCCGCCGGTGCTGTGGGTCGCGACCAGCGAGATGTCGCGCACCACCGCCTGGCCGTCGGTGACGATGCCGAACACGGTGTAGCCGGGTTTGCCGCGCCGCGGGTCGAACTCGAAGTTCATGCCCAGGTTGATGAAGAACTGCGAGGTGCCGCTGTCGGGGTCGGCGCGGCGCGCCAGCCCCACGGTCCAACGTTCGTTGCGCAGGCCGTTGTCGGATTCGTTGACCACCGGATCGCCGGCTGTCTTTTCGATGCCGCTGGCGTCGAAGCCGCCGCCCTGGATCAGTGAGCGCGATTTCACCCGGTGGAACAGCGTGTTGTCGTAGAAGCCGCTGCGCGCGTATTCGAGAAAGTTGGCGACGGTCTTGGGCGCCTTGTCGGGATAGAGGGCGATGGTGATCGCCCCCTTGCTGGTGTGCAGGATCACCTTGTCGCCGCTCGGTGCCGGCTCGGCGAACGCTGTCAGCGGCAGCAGTGCGGACAGCAGCAGGGCTGTGAGAAGCGTGCGCATCAGGCCCAGTCCGAACGTCTTTTACGGGGTTTCAGCCACGGCACGATCAGCGCGATCAGCACGCCGATCACCACGGCAAAAGCACCCTCGCGGAAATATTGCTGCCGGCTCTCGCCTTTCAGCGCATCGACCTCGCGCTGCAGGCGCGCGGAGTCATCCTTCAGCGCGCTGTTCTCCCGGCCCAGCTCGGCATTCTCGGCGCGCAGCTGCTGCGCCTGGTCGCCGATATTGGCGAGCTGTTCGAGATTGCTCTTCAGCGCCGTGTTTTCGCCTTCGAGCCGCTTGATCTCGCGGGCGGCGGTGCTGTTGTCGAGCAGCCCCTGCAGCCGGGCGATGTCGCTCTTGGCCTGCTTCAGCTGGTCGCGCGCAATCGGCTCGTTGAGCAGGTAGGCCGTCGGCAGCCAGCCCTCGATACCGCGATCGGTGCGGATTTTGGCGGCACTGCCGCTGCGTTCGAGCACGGTCACCGGGGTGCCGCTGGCGATGCCGCTGTGTACCACGGTGCTCTCTTCGCCGGCGTCGGCGCGCAGTTTCACCGTCAACAGGTCGCGGATGTAGAAGGTCTCTTGGGCACCGCTATTGAGTGCGACGGCGGCCAGAGAGAGCAGGGCAATTCGGAGTAGTCGGGTTGGTTGCACTGTTAAACCCTTTTGTCAGGAGTGTCGACTAAGGGCCTAATCTAGCGGGCGATCAGGTCAAGTCAACCATGCCGTTGAGAAGATGGCGATTGGATCGCAGCCGCGCTGCCCCGCAAGTTAAACCTGTGTCGATTCAGGGCAGTACCCGTTTGAACGGCCGCACATCGACGGCGGCGTAGACGCCGGCCGCGACATAGGGGTCGGCATCGGCCCAGGTTTTGGCGTCGGCAAGGCTGTCGAAGCTGGCGACGATCAGGCTGCCGCTGAAGCCGGCCGGCCCCGGGTTGTCGCTGTCGATCGCCGGGAACGGGCCGGCCAGCAGCAGGCGCCCCTGCTGTTTCAGCTCCTCAAGGCGGGCCAGATGATCCGGGCGACTCTGCAGGCGCTGCTCCAGCGTGCCGGGGGCGTCGTTGCCGGTGATCGCATACCACATCAACGTCAGATCTCCTGGAAGATGTCTTCGAGCTGCAGGTGGGTCAGTTTCTGTACCCCCTGCAGCAGGTAGAACAGCGCCGCCACCAGCACCAGCGTGCTCGGCAGCGCGATCACCGGAAAGCTCAGCGCGGTCATCTTGCCCAGCTCCTCGGTGAAGGCGGGGGTGCCGGGCGGGCTGACCAGTAGGTACTTCGCCAGCCCGTAGTTCAGCGCCGACGACAGGAAGAACGAGCCGGCCACCATCCATGACGCGGTGGTCAGGCGGCGTTCGAACTGGCGCTCGGTACCGTGCTGGCGCAGCGCCTCATGCACGACCTGGACGCGCATCACCTGTTCGTTGAACAGGAAGGTGCGCACCAGCGGCCAGCGCGTCCAGGTCGAGATCAGCGTGGCGAGCCCCAGCAGCCCGGGAATGGTCGCCTCCTTGATCGCGATGTACTGCGGGTCGAGCTGCAGCAGGCTCATGCCGCCGGTCAGCAGCACGCTGACGATACCGAGCAGCGAAAAGAAGTTCGGCTTGTGCGCCTGCAGGTAGTCGCGGATGCCGTAGACCACCGGGAACGCCAGCGCGACGACGATGCTGTAGAGCGGGCCGAGCTGGTCCTCGCCGCTGAGCTTGGTCAGCACCAGTGTCGGGATGACGATGTTGAAGGCGAGGTTGGCGAGCACCCCGTTCTTGCGCTTTGGCGCTGCGGTCCGCGCCTGCGGCTGTTTATCCACGTCTTCTGGCTGATTCACGGCGGGTCTTTTTCTGTGGTTGGCTGTTCACGGGCGCGACAGGGTGCATCGCGGCGAGGGGACTCGGAAGGGCGACGATTGTACTGGCGCAAACGCGGTGAATATACTGCCGGCCCATTCCGGTCCGCGCTTTTTCGGCCCCTGTTTTTCCGGGGGCGTGCGTTGTCCGGTCCCTGTTTTTCTGGAGAAGCGCTTGCTTGTCGACCTGCACTGCCACACCACCGCTTCGGATGGCGCGCTGACGCCCGGGGAGCTGTGCGGGCGCGCGGCGGCGCGCGGTGTCGGGCTGCTGGCGATCACCGATCACGATACCGTCGCCGGTTTTCGCGCTGCCGAGGCGTGGCTGCGGCAGCAGCCGGAGCTGGCGCTGAGGCTGCTGCCGGCGGTCGAGTATTCGTCGCTGTGGCAGGGGGTCAACATCCACGTCGTCGGTCTCGGCATCGATGTCGACTGCGCCGCGTCGCAGGCCGCCACCACCTTCCTGCAGAGCGCCCGCGCCGAGCGCGCCGTGGTGATCGGCGAGCGGCTCGAAAAGCTCGGTTTTGCCGGTGCCTATGCCGGTGCCCGCGAACTGGCGGGCGAGGCGCAGATCGGCCGCCCCCATTTCGCCCGCTTCCTGCAGCAGCGCGGCCATGTCACCTCGATGGATCAGGCCTTCGACCGCTACCTCGGTGCCGGCAAGCCGGGCGACGTCAAGCTGATGTGGCCGTCGCTGCCGCAGGTGGTGGAGTGGGTGACGGCGGCCGGCGGTGTCGCGGTGCTGGCGCACCCGCTGAAATACAAGATGACCAACGCCAGGCTGCGACGGCTGATCGAAGCGTTCAAGGCGGCCGGCGGCGGCGCGCTGGAGGTGATCAGCAGCAGCCAGAGTGCCGACGGCACCGCGCATCTGGCGCAGCTCTGCCAGCAGTACGACCTGGAGGCGTCGCTCGGCAGCGACTTTCATCTGCCGCTGTCCTACGCGCCCGATCTTGGCGGCTGCGCGAAGCTGCCGGCGAGCTGCCGGCCGGTGTGGCAGCGCTGGTTGCCCGCCGGACAGGCATTGACCGTGGATGACAGGCAGGGAGCGTCACTTGGCAGAGGGTGAGATGAGTCAGTTTTTCCAGATACACCCGGTCAATCCGCAGGTGCGGCTGATCCGCCAGGCGGTGGAGATCGTGCGCGCCGGCGGTGTCATCGCCTATCCGACCGACTCCGCCTACGCGCTCGGCTGCCGGCTCGGCGAGAAGAGCGCGCTGGAGCGGATTCGCCGCATCCGCCGCCTCGACGACGACCACAACTTCACGCTGCTGTGCCGCGACCTGTCCGAGCTCGGTACCTATGCGCAGGTCGACAACCAGGTCTACCGGCTGCTGCGCAACCACACGCCGGGCCCCTACACCTTCATCCTGCAGGCCACCGGCGAGGTGCCGCGCCGGCTGCTGCACCCGAAGCGCAAGACCATCGGCCTGCGCGTACCCGAAAACAAGATCGCGCTGGCGCTGCTGGAGGAGCTGGGCGAGCCGCTGATGAGCGTGACGCTGATCCTGCCCGGCGACGAACTGCCGCTGACCGATCCCTACGATATCCGCGAGACGCTGCAGCACGATCTCGATCTGGTCATCGATGGCGGCTACTGCGGCATGGAGCCGACCACCGTGGTCGACCTCTCCGGCGAGCGGCCGCAGATCCTGCGCCGGGGTCTCGGCGACCCGGCGGCGTTCGAGGCCGATTGATCCCACGCCGGCCATCGGCCTGACGGCCCCCGGTCGCGCCGGTATAATGCCGCCCTTTCCGCGCCCGCCCGGCGGGCCGATTCCCACCACTCCAGACGAGCCGCGCGTGACCCAGGATTCCCTTTCCGATCTGCCGACGCCCGATGAGGTCGATGCCGTGGTAGCTGCCGACGTTGTTGTCGATAGCCTCGCTGCCGCCGCGACCGAGCCGCTGCACCTCGATGCGCTGCGCCGTGCCGCGACGCTGATGGGATCACAGCAGAGCGAAATGCCGTTCGCCATCGTGGCGGGCAAACCCGTCACCGAGATGCCGAAGGATCTCTACATCCCGCCGGAGGCGCTGGAGGTCTTTCTCGAAGCCTTCGAGGGGCCGCTCGACCTGCTGCTCTACCTGATCCGGCGCCAGAACATCGACATCCTCGAGATCAATGTCCGCGACATCACCGAGCAGTACATGCAGTACGTCAACATGATGAGCGCGATGCAGTTCGAGCTGGCCGCCGAGTATCTGCTGATGGCGGCGATGCTGGCCGAGATCAAGTCGCGCATGCTGCTGCCGCGCTCCAGCGAGATCGAGGAAGAGGAGGAGGATCCGCGCGCCCAGCTGATCCGCCGCCTGCAGGAGTACGAGCGCTTCAAGACCGCCGCCGAGAACATCGACGAGATGCCGCGCATCGGCCGCGAGATCCACGTCGCCAGCGCGGCGCTGCCCGACCTCAACCGCACCCGCCCCGAACCGCACGTCGACCTGCGCGAGCTGATGGTGGCGCTGGCCGAGGTGCTGCGCCGCGCCGATCTGTTCGAGAGCCACCACGTACAGCGGGAGAAACTGTCGACGCGCGAGCGCATGACCGAGGTGCTGGCGCGGCTGTCGCCGCACCGCTTCACGCCGTTCGTGTCGCTGTTCCGCGCCGAGGAGGGGCGGCTCGGCGTCGTCGTCACGTTCCTGGCGGTGATGGAGCTGATCAAGGAATCCCTGATCGAAATCGTCCAGACCGAGGCGTTCGGTCCCATTCACGTCAAGGCGAGATCCGCATGAGCGAGCAGGAAACACTGGAAGCACTGGAGCGTCAGGCGCAAAGCGAAGCGGCGACGGACGAGGCCGGCCTCGACGCAGCAGCGGCTGAAGGCAGCGACGGTTCGCGCCGGCGCGGCATCGCCCGCGGCGAGCTGCCGGTGGCCGACGAACTGCTGCTGCAGATCATCGAAGGGGCGCTGCTGTCCGCCGGCAAGCCGCTGACGGTGGCCGACATCGCCGGCCTGTTCGAGGAGCATGAACAACCGGGCAGCGACGCCATCCGCGCCGCGCTGGCCACCATCGGTGACAACTGCGCCGGTCGCGGCTTCGAGCTGCGCGAGGTGGCCAGCGGCTTCCGCCTGCAGGTGATCCAGGCGGTGGCGCCGTGGATCGCCCGGCTGTGGGAGGAGAAGCCGCAGCGCTACAGCCGCGCGCTGCTCGAAACACTGGCGCTGATCGCCTATCGTCAGCCGATCACGCGCGGCGACATCGAGGACATTCGCGGCGTCGCCGTCGCCTCCAACATCGTCAAGACGCTGCTGGAGCGCGACTGGGTGCGCATCGTCGGCCACAAGGATGTGCCCGGTCGCCCGGCGCTCTACGCCACCACGCGCAAGTTCCTCGACTACTTCAACCTGAAAAACCTTGACGAGCTGCCGCCGCTGGCGGAGCTGCGCGACCTCGATTCGATGAACACCGAACTGGCGCTGGAAGGTGCCGACACGCCATCGCTTGAGAGCGTGGATGCTGCCGCTGACGAGGGGGTGGATGCGGCAGACCTGGATGATGGCGTCGAGGCTGTCGATGAAAGAACAGTCGATGAAAGAACAGATGCAAGCGATGAAAGAGCAGACGACAGCTCGATAGAAGAGAGCGCTCAACAAACGTTGGGTGACGCAGATGATATGGACGCACTGGCTGAAATCGATGCCGATGCGACCGATGAGGAGTTGCAGTCTTGAGTCTTCCCCCCGTCGACGAGACGGAAGTTGCCGCGCAGGGCGAGAAGCTGCAGAAAGTGCTGGCGCGCGCCGGTGTCGGCTCGCGTCGCGACATGGAAAAGCTGATCGCGGAAGGCCGCGTCACGGTCAACGAGAAGCCGGCCCAGCTTGGCGATCGCGTCGACGACCGCGACCGCATTGCCGTCGATGGCCGCGCTCTGCGCCTGAAGACCGAGAGCGAGCGTCTGCCGCGCGTGATCATGTATCACAAGCCGGAAGGCGAGATCTGCAGCGCGCGCGACCCCGAGGGGCGTCCGACGGTGTTCGACCGGCTGCCGAAGGTGCGCGGCGAGCGCTGGATCAGCATCGGCCGCCTCGACTACAACACCTCCGGTCTGCTGCTGTTCACCAATGACGGCGAGCTGGCCAATCAATTGATGCACCCCTCCAGCGGTATCGATCGTGAATACCTGTGCCGTGTGCTCGGCGAGGTCGACAACGACGCGCTGCAGCGACTGCGTGAAGGTGTGCAACTCGACGATGGCATGGCGCGCTTCACCGACATCACCGATGGCGGCGGCAACGGTGCCAACCGCTGGTACTACGTCTGCCTGATGGAGGGGCGCAACCGCGAGGTGCGGCGCCTGTGGGAGTCGCAGCAGGTCAAGGTGAGCCGCCTGAAGCGGGTGCGCTACGGCCCGATCTTCCTGACCGCGCGCTTGAAACAGGGGCGCTGGGAGGATCTGGAGCCGCAGGCGGTGGTCGGCCTGTACCGCATGGTCGGCCTGAAACCGCCGGCACTGGAGCCGCTGAAACCGCAGCAGAAACACGACCGCGAACGCGAACTGGGCAAGAATCCGCAGGCGCGGCGTCCACGGCCGCACACCCCCGGTGAGGGGCGCGGCCAGCCGGCAGAACGAAAAGCTGGCGCGAGAGCGGGCGCGGCGAGAGCCGGGTCGGAGGCTGTGCGAGGTCGGTCAACCGGCGCTCGCGGCGCTGCCGGCGACGCGCAGGGTCGAACCGGGCGTGGCGCGAGTAGTCATGCGGAGGTCGCCGCCCGGCGGACGGCGGCAAAGTCGGGTATCGGTGAAATAATCCTGCCGAGCGAGCGGCCGAAGCCGGGCCGCGTGCGCCCGTCGGTCTCCTCAGTAAGGAGCGGTTCCAAACCGGGTGGTGGAAAGCCGGGCGGCGGAAAACCGTCAACCAAAGGCCCTCGGCCGCCACGGCGTTCGCCGCGCGGCTGAAACGTTTTTGTTTGGCTGACATCTCTCGGTGCGCCGCTATCCGGCCGACTCCGGCTTGTCCTCTCGCAGTCGTTGCACTGCATGTGCCTTGTGCTGCTCCCAGCGAGCGGCGGGCAGACGTCTGTCTTCGCGTGCCGATTGTCGTGTGTCCTTGTAATAGGGCACATCCGCCCATCCCACATCGACGACCATTTCATCGACCTCATCCAGCGTGTGCTGTTCGAAGGCGAGTTCACCGGGCGGTGCGCTGCGCGACAGTTTGACCACCCGCCTGGGTACTCGCAGCGTCAGCTCGGCGGTGCCGCCGGGATCGAGATGCCGGAACTGCGGCACTTTGGCGATGACGCCGGGAATGATCTCCCGGCCTTCATCGCTGAGCGCCAGCGTCAGGCGCCGTGTCGCGGGATCGTAGCGAGTGGCGCGTACGTCGGAGATATAGTGCAGCGCACGCGTCGCGGTATTGCTGAGGTTCAGAACCAGCGTCGCTTCGCCAGCGTCGCGTGTCAGCTTTTTGATGGATGCTTTGAGGGCATCCGGTTTCACATCATCCGTGGCCATACGCACCTCCCGATGTGCGGTTGTCGTTTAAAACCCGGGTAACCGAGGTCACCTCGGCAAACCGTTTGCGCAGCCGTTCCCGGAACCGCCCGCAGCCCTGCCGGCTCTGCATCAGTGCCGATTCGCAAAAGGCCAGTTCCCGCACCACATCGTCTGCCGAAAACGCGCCCCACACCGGCGTCAGCGGGAATTGCGGTGCCCAGTCGTCGAGCGCTTCACTGAACTGTTCGCCGAGCATGGCTGTTGCAACGCCTTCACAGCGAGCGTTCAGCAGTCGGCGATAGATGCGGATCGGATCGATCAGTGCCCACTGCATGTACTCACTGGGCCATGCGTGTTCGGCCAGCAGGCTCAACAAGGCTTCGGTGGTCGGGTCATCGGCTTTCTGCTGCAGCCAGCGGTCGACAATACCTTCCATGGCCCGCAGACGATCCTGCGCCGGTGCAAGATCGGCATGACGCGACATGAACAGCTCGCCAAGCGCGGCCGCGTCGCAGGTTTTTCGCGATCGCAGGATCATCATCTGCCAGAACTCCAGCAGCGGATGAATGTAGCCGTCCAGCAGCGCTTCGGGTACACCGGGGCTCTGTTCCATCAGCGTGCAGACCTGGGGCGAGAACGCATAGTAGTCGCGGAAAAACTGCTCGAAGAAGGCGAAGCCGACTTCGGTGCTGCGCACGAAGTGGTCGCGCACGTCGCGCAGTGCCTGCACCTGGCGCGAACTCCACGAGCGCGAGGCGACGCTGGCGATGATGCAACAGCCGCCGCTGCAGCCGACCTGACCGCAGTGGATGTTCGGGTCGCGCAACTCCGGCGTCGCGCCGATGCGGTTGGCGATCTGCGTGCGCAGGTCGTTCTCGTCGACGATCGCGGCGTTCTCCTCGGGCGAGGCCGGGTCGCAGCCGCCGCCGAGAGAGAGCAGCGTGTTGTTGACGATGCGGAACGCGTGCGAGAACTCGTGGTAGAGCACGACCGGGTTGGAGATCGACAGGTCGATGTCGCCGCCGCTGCCGTCGCGCGCCACGCAGATGTTCTGCTGCGTGTCGTAGATGACGAGGCAGTTCTCCGTCGTGTTCAGGCTGGCGCCGCCGAGCCCGCTGCTCGCCGGCGGCAGGGCGGTGCCGTTGTCGGCGAACGAGGTGCCATCGTCGAGCACGAAATCCTTCAGGCCGGAGATGACGATGATGTCGACGTTCTGTGCGCCGCCGCCGTAATCCGGCGAGAAGGTGGTGTTGACCAGATCGTCGAGGCGCAGCTGCGGTGCGCCGTTCTGGGTGCGGGTGTAGGTGACACGCTGCAGGCCGCCAGCCGGGTCATCCATGCCGACGCCGTCGTCGTTGGCGATGATGACCATGTCAATGAATGCCTGCAGGGGGTCGAGGTCGTCCGAGCCGATGCCGGTGGCATCGTCGAGTATGAACATGGCCATGGCATCACCCCACCGGATTCGGACGTTGTGGGGAGGGCAGCGGTTTCCACTCCTGGCCGCCGGGTCGATGCTCCTTGTAGGAGGGCGCCTTGCACGGTTCGGGGCAGGGCTCTTCCGGCTCCGGGCGCGGCGGGCAGCACGCTTCCATGCGGCGCTGCAGCGCGAGATCGCGATCGTAGTCGCCCGCTTCGCAGCAGTGCGCGCGCTCGAGAATACCTTCGACGCGTTCGGCTGCCTTCAGCGCGTCCTCGCTGAGATCGACCTGTTTGTCGACCTTGCGCAGAATCCTGCACAGCAGGCCGTTGCTGTTCACCAGCTCGCAGATGATCGTGTCGTTCTGCTTGCGGTTGTGTTCGAGCAGCTCCAGCGCGACGGTTTGCACCTGCAGCAGCGCGAACAGCCCCTGCGACAGGTTGGAAAAGCCCTGGCCCAGCGTGGTGTCGATCTGTGCGAGGCGAGAGTTTGTCTGGATCGACTGCACCAGCAGGTCCGCGGTGTTCTGCGCGGTGTTCTCGGTATGGGTGTTGACCTGATCCAGCCGGGCGTTGATCTGGTCGGCGACATCTTGAATGGATGGCATGACGATTCTCCCGTTGACGAGTGGGTTGTCAGGGGATTCCGGAGCATTCGGCATGAAGCCTGTGCCCGTCATGTCGTCGGGATGGCCGGTCCGTCAGGACCGGGCGGTGTCAGGTAGCACGCTGTTGCCGGATGATCGCAACAGTGAAAAACGATACCCGTTTCCCTTCGGCACGGTTTCCTCCCTGATGTACCTGTGGAGCGGGCGCACTGCAGTACGCCACATCATTCAATCCGAAGCGGCAGATCGATGCAGTGGCGTATTGCACAGGTAAGTTGTGAGAAATTTCGGTGGGTGGTCGCAGTTGTTTCGCCGCAACCACGGATGCGTGGCAGGTCGTGTGCCGCCGGTGAAGGGGCTTGCTCAGGCGCTCTGACGCTGCGGCTGCGGCGCGGTGCGCACGCAGTTGCGGCCGCCGCGCTTGCCTTCGTAGAGGGCAACGTCGGCGCGCTCCAGCCAGCTCAGCAGATTCTCGTCGGCGGCCAGTTCGGCAACGCCGATGCTGACCGTCAGCTGCAGCGACTGCTTCCAGCGTGCTTCCACTTGGTGACGGATGCGCTCGGCGATCACCGCCGCGCCAGCGGCGTCGGTGCCGCCCAGCAACAGCACGAACTCCTCGCCGCCGAAGCGGAACAGATCGTCGGTGTCGCGGCTGATCTGGCGCAGCAGCTGTGCGGTCTCGCGGATGGCGTGATCGCCGGCCAGATGGCCGAGGGTGTCGTTGATCGCCTTGAAGTGATCGATGTCGATGATCAGCAGCGACGCCGCTGCACCGTGGCGACGGGCGACGGCGATCTCGTGCGTGGCCGACAGCTCCAGCGCGGTGCGGTTGCCGACACCGGTCAGCGCATCACGGGTGGCGTTGCGGATGGCGTCGCGGTGCACCAGTGCGTTCAGCAGCGCCGGCACCAGGCAGCCGATCATCAGTTCGACCAGCTCAAGCTCTGCCTCACCGAAACGGCGGCGGCGCTGCAGCTTCAGTTCACCGATCGGACGCTCGCCGTGGTGCAGATGGTAGTTGCAGTTGTGCGGCCGCTCGGCGCCGTATTCGTAGCGCAGGTCGCCGCCCTCGCTGGTGAAATGGAGCGCGACCTTGCCCAGCTCGTGCTGTAGCTCGGTGGCAAACCGCTCCAGCACCTCGATCGGGTCGAGCGTCGTGTGCAGTCGTTCGGCCAGTCGCAGCCGCAGCGCCAGACGTTGCTCCGGCGCGACGGCCTGGCGACCGTTGGGGACCACGTTCAGTAGCGGCGACGACGTGTCATTGGGGACCATGGTGGCTCTCGTTCGGCTCGCGGTCTCAGAGAATGGACCGTTTGCTGCGCTCGAAGCGAATGCTGTGCCATGGCGTAATAGATGATTAAAAACAATATGTTACTGATGATTTTTTACCGGGACGCCGGTTTGGCTGGCGCCGGCGTCAAAAAATCGCCGGGAGCGATTTTTGGCGTCGCGCCAGCGACGACCCGGAGGGTGGCGGCCATGGATGGCAAGCCACAAAAAAGCGGCAAATCCTTGCCGCTGGCGGCGAAGGCTGGCCTCAGCGAGGAAAAGTGACCTCAGCGCCGGCCGACCAGCAGCGCCGCGCGCAACCGGTGCTGGCCGAACTGCATGCTTTTCAGGAAGGTAGTGATCTCGATTGGCAGGTACTGGCTGTCGAAGGCGTTGCGGTTGCCCTTCTCGTCGATATCGGGGTCGTGGATATAGACGAAGCGCTCGTCGATGGCGGTCACTACCACCCAATGAGGCGATTTCTTGCGGTCGTAGCGCCAGGTGCTGATCAGCACCAGCGGCACCAGGCCTTCGGCGATGGCGCGGCGCAGTGTGCCGACATCGGCGGCGCTATGGCTGAGCTCGATATCGGTGCTCTCCAGCTGTGCCAGGAAATCGCCGTGTACCTGTTCCATCACTGACTTCTTCTCGCTGCGCCGCACCCCTTCGACGAACAGCGGTCCACGCTGGGTGACATGGATGCGCGCGCGAAAGCCGCGCCGCCACGCCGCCAGCGCCAGTCCGTGCGGGCCGCAGCCGCCGTGGCCGGAGGTCATATAAATGGTGGTCGCTTCGCGCCACAGCTGCAGCTCGTCGCGACGTGACGGCAGATAGCCAGGGTCCAACGCCGCCATCGCCATCATCAGTGCGGCCGGTCCACAGGTGAACTCGGTGGTCTGCGCGTAGTAGGGCAGCGAGCGGTGGCTGGCGTCATTCGGGTAGGTGGCGATCCGCTTCTGCATCCGCAGCGCGTCGGCGTGATCCTCGTAGTAGTCGATGTAGATGCCGAAGCGCTGGTAGCCGAGCTTTTCGTAGAGGTGGATGGCGCCGTGGTTGCCGGTATGGACTTCCAGCCGCATGAAGACCCGGCCGCGCGCCACCGCCGCCGCTTCGGCCTGCTGCAGCAACACTTCGGCGATACCGCGACCGCGCGCAGCAGGGTCGACGGCGATCGAGTAGAGGCGGGCGAGACTGGTGCCGCGATGAAACAGCACCAGCGCGTAGCCGAGCAGTTCGCCATCGCCCTGTTCGGCGACCGCCAGCCAGGTGCGGTCGGTGGCGACCATGCGCTGGAAACTGCGCCGGCTCAGGCGGTCGCTGCTGAAACAGCGCTCCTCCAGCTCGGTCAGTG
>CAZWXW010000018.1:0-53030 GCA_964638025.1 uncultured Verrucomicrobiaceae bacterium | reverse complement strand
GCCGTTCCGAGTCCTGCCAGAACAGGCGCAGATAGGGCTGGCTGCGATCGACCGGCAGCGACACGAACCAGCGCTGCGCGCCGACTGCCTCCGCCTGCAATCGCTGCTGTGCAACATTGACCAGCTGTTGCGCCGGCTGGTCGTAACGCGCCGGTGGCAACTCCGGCTTCATCCAGCGATCGATCTCGGTATCGACGTAGCCGAGCGTGCCGGTGATGAAAATGAAATAGAGCACCCAACCCGGCACCAGTCCGGACCAGGTGTGCAGCCATGCCATCGACTGGCGGAAGAAATCTTTCACGACGCACCTCCGCCACCGAGTCCGCTACCGAGCAGCCATGCGAACGCTGCGCACACCGCCGTCACCAGCAACAGCCCACCCCACGCGCGCATCGCACTGCGCGCCGCGAAGGCCCACAGCACGGCACACAGGTAGGCGATGAAACTGAACAGCACACCAATGAGAACAGCGTCAGCACGGCTGGTCGCAACGAAGTGCAGCAGACGCACCAGCAGAATGGCCAGTGCATTGGCCAGCAGATAGCCACCGATCAGCGCGGCCAGCAGCCGTGATGCGACGCGGCAGCGATAAATCACATCACTGCGCGAGTCTGCATCGTTGGCTCTGCCTCGATTAAAAGCCGATGATCTAGCCATGAAACCCCATTAAAAGGTGACACTGACGGACGCCAGCGCAGTTCTCGGCACGCCCTGCATGATGCGACTCTGACTGCCGTAACTCGCCGGAAAATAGCGTTCATCAGTAGCGTTATTGACGTTGACCTGTGCACGGACCGGAAGCGCCATCACACTGAAGTCGTACCCGACCATCAGATCAACAAGCGTGTAGTCATCGAGCGTGTATGGATACAACGCCGGATTCGAACCCCGCTGTACGCCCAGACTTTCGCTGCGGTAAACCACCCCGCCACCGACCTGCCAGCCACTGGAACCAAAGTGGTAGGTGCTCCACACGCTGGCGCCATGACGCGGCACGCTGTGCAATCGCTCGCCCTGAAAACGATCGGAGCGGGTGTAGCGCACGTCGGTATAGGCGTATGCCGCGATTACCTTCCAGTTCTCGGTGATCTGCCCGGAAACATCGAGCTCGGCACCTTTGCTGGTAGCTTCACCCGCGAGAATGGTGCGTGTGATATCGGCGGGGTCGGCCATGGTCAGATTGTCTTTTACCAACTCGAACCCGGCCAGTGTCACGACAACATCGGGTGTTATTTCCGCCTTCACGCCAATCTCGGTCTGATGCGAAGTCTGTGGGTCAAACACGGTCTGGGTCGTCATGTTGTAGTTGGACGTGCCAAAGCCCTCGACATAACTTGCATATATCGACAGCGAAGGCATCAGCTGATACAGCACTCCGCCGCGCCAGGTGGGCGCATCATCCCGCAACGAGATTCCGGACGTGCCATAGAAGTAGGTATGTTCGGCCGAGTCATAACGCAGCCCCAACAACAGGTGCAGACGGTCATTGAGTAGTGCCATCTGATCCTGCAGATACACGCCGCGGTTTTCGTTCTGATACCTGTACGGTGTGACCGTCCGATTCAGGTCATAGGGCGCATCGATCTGATTGGGGGCATGGATATTGGTAGCCAGCGGCGTGCCACCGAATGACCAACCTCCCGAGTCGTAGTCCTCATCGTAATAATCGACACCAAACAATAGCGTGTGATCGATTCCGCCGGTAGCAAACTTGCCGAGCAGATCAATATTGGTAGAGCCGATTTGCGCCTGTTCGTCATCCCATCCCCAGTAGGTGCGGGTGTAGTTACCGGCCGCATCAGCCGCACTGAGCGACGTCCCCTGCGCCACGCTTTCGCGGTCGACGTAAGTAATGCGCTGCCGTAACTCCCAAGCATCATTGAAGGCGTGCCGCCAACTGAGACTCCAGGTCAGGCTCTCGTCCTGATAGTTGTCGTCGCGATCGTGGAGATTGGTTTTGATATCGACATCAACCGGACCGCTCGGGTCGCCGATCGTGCCGTAGGTGAGCGCCCAGGAACGATCATTGTCGATGTACTCGACACCAGCCCTGATCATGGTGCTGTCGCTCGGATTCCACTCTACCTGTGGAGCCACGAAAGTGCGGCGATTGTGCGTGTGTTCTTTGTATCCATCGGCATCTTCATAGGCCACATTGACGCGATACAGCCACTCGTTGTCACCGGAAAGTGTCCCCGTGGAATCGACCGTCGTGCGCAACAAGTTGTCACTACCGAACTGCTGTTGAACTCGCGTCATCTGTTCGGCTTGAGGTGTTTTGCTGACACGATTGATCATGCCACCCGGCTCGATGCGTCCATACATGATCGCTGCCGGACCTTTCAGCACCTCGATCCGCTCCAGCCCCGCCATCTCTTTGGGTGCTCTCGAAAAATCCTTCACCCCATCCAGATAAGTGGCACCGTAACTGTGTGTCTGAAATCCACGGATGGTGAAACTGTCCATCGTGTTTCCATCCGGCCCCTGTCGCAAATAGACGCCGCTGACGTTCTTGACGGCATCGCCGACAGTCAACACCTGCTGATCGTCCATGACCTCGCGACTGACGACCTGCACTGAAACGGGTGTCTGCATCAGTGGCGTATCGGTTCGAGTACCTGTTGCACTGCGTTTGGCCGCATAGCCATACACGGGGCCACCTGCTACCTCATTGCCAGACGCACTTACCGACACCTTCGGCAGCACCGCAGCCCCCGCCGCAGCGGAACTGGCGCGCAATCTGTATCCACCGTCCGCCTGTCGCACTGCTTCCAGACCGGTGCCGGCCAGCAGCGTCGCGAAACCGCTATCGACGCTGTAGTTCCCCTGCAAACCGCTGCTGCGTCGACCATCGGTCAGCGCCGCGTCAACCGACAACAACACCCCCGCCTCTGCTGCGAATCGACTCAGTGCAGCACTCAATGGGCCGGCCGGTATCGCGTAATCGCGACTCTCTGCCGCTTCGGCGTAACTCGGTGTCGACACGGACAAGCCAATAAGAGCAACCGGCAGTGCCGGCAGGCCAAGCATTGCAATGTGCACGGCGGCAGCGAGAAGTCGACGACTGGAGCGTGGTGATGGGGTGGACATGGTTCTCCTCCGAAAGGAATCACAGGGCTGAATCGAAGTGCTTTCGACTCAAGGCCAAGCGAGTTCCGAAGAGGGGAACCTCGACAGCAAAAAATTCTTTCGACCAGCCATCACGAACGCGCATCGACACTGATCCACCACGGCACGGGGCGGCGCACCACCACCGGCAAGGTTTGTTGCACCGCCGCCAGCGTGTGCTCGATATCGTCGAGCCTGTAGGTGCCGACCAGCCGCAGCGCTGCCACCTCCCCGGCCACCGCAAAATGGGCGCGATGATGCTGCGACAGTTCATGCATGACTTCATCGAGCCGCAGGTTGTCGGCCACCAGCAGGCCGCGCGTCCACGCCTCGCGACGCACTTCGGCGAGCACGGGCGCATCGGCCCCCACGGCGTCGAAACGACACTGCTCGCCGGCATACAACCGTACTGAACGCCCTGCGCATTGCAGTTCGACGGCACCGTCGAACACCGCCAGCACGCTGGCATCGCGATCGCTGCGCACCGAAAAGCGCGTGCCGAGCGCCTGCATCAGGCCATGCGGCGACTGCACGCGCAGCGGCCGTGAATCGTGCGCGGTCGTCACCAGAATCTCGCCCTCGCGCAGCGCGATCAGCCGCTGCTGCGCGGTGAACTCGATATCGACCCGCGTGCCGCTGTTGAGCCAGAGCTGGCTGCCGTCCGCGAGTGCGACTTCGCGGCGCTCGCCAATACCAGTGCGCAGATCCGTCGACAGATAGCGCCACAAGCCACCACCAGCCAGCCAGACACCGCTGAGCAACCCGAGTGTGCCGGTGGCGCGCAACACCCGGCGGCGCGTCAGTGTCGGCGCCTGCAGCGCGCGCATTGCCGGGCTAGCGGGCAATGCCTGCAGACGACTGCCGATCAGCTGCACCTGCTGCCACGCATTGCGGTGGACCGGTGAAGCCTGCAGCCATTGCTGCCAGCGCTCGCGATCACTGTTGTCGATCCGCTCGGCACCGAGCAGTGCAAACCACTCGGCCGCCTGTTCGAGCACCGCGAGGTCGACGCGTTCTGCCATTTCTGCCGCCCTGTCAGCCGCCATGTTCAGAACTCAACGCATCCTGAAACAGCAGGCACTGCAACATCGCCTGTGCCATGTATTTCTTGACCATGCGCTCCGACACACCGAGTTGCGCGGCGATCTCGCGATAGGTGAGCCCTTCGAGCTGCGACAGCAGAAAGGCCGTGCGCACCTTTTTCGGCAGGCGGCGCAGCATGGCGTCGATGCCGAGCAGCGCCTCCAGCAGGATTTCGCGCTGTTCCGGCGATGGCGCCAGCGCTTCCGGCTGCGCCGCCAGTGCCTCGCGCCATGCGCGTTCGATCTCGCGCCGACGCCACAAATTGACCACCAGCCCGTGCGCGATGGTGGCGAGATAGGCGCGCGGCTGGCGCAGCGACTCGCGCTCCGGTTTCATCAGAATGCGCAGGAAGGTGTCGTGCGCGAGATCGGCGGCATCGGCATGACAGCCGAGCCGCCGCCGCAGCCAGTCGCGCAGCCAGGTGTGGTGGTCGCTGTAAAGCGCGTGAATCGCCTGCGGAGAGTGGCTGGAGGTCATCGGGAACGTCATGCGAGTCAATCACGCCGGGGAGCCCGACAACGATCATGAGAATCGTTCGCATTTTAATGACCCCCGCCATCCGGCCGCAAGCGGCTTGCGCTAGAAGCTGACCGACACCGCGCCGATCAGCGTGCGCGGCGCGCCGGGGTGGGCGATCGAGGTGTTGCTGGCGCGCGCGATGTACTTCTCGACCGATGACACCGACACGTCGAGCTGACGCGCAATCTCGCCGTAACCAATCCGCTCGATCCGGCTCAACAGGAACGCGCGACGCACCTTCGCAGGCAGCGCGCCCAGCGTGGTGTCGATCGCGATCAACGCCTCGACCACCAGCGCATGCGTCTCCGGCGACGGCACTTCCGCCTCGGGCAACTGCGCAATGGTCTCCAGATAGGCTCTTTCGATGCGGCGGCGCCGAAACAGATCGATCAGCAAGCCGTTGGCGATTTGCACGAGATGTCGACGCGACTCATCGGCACGCGGCACGGCGCCACGCGTAATCAATCGCAGATAAGTGTCGTGCGCGAGATCGGCGGCGTCGCAGCCATTGCCGAGCTTGCGGCGCAGCCAGTTGTGCAGCCAGCCATGATGGTCGCTGTAAAGCGCATGGAGGGTCTGCTGACAGGAAGCGGGATTTGCGGCGGACGGAATTTCTGCACAGGACATGGCGCTGCCTCGTATCCGTCGAGGCGGCGCCTTCGATGCAGATAAGAATTGTTCGCATTCTATTTGCCGAGGAGCACGCCTGCAATGTCAGGTCGCGGATACGGTCCCACACATTTCACAGAGGGAGCCGCCGGTGCAGCTTCCGGCCCCATCGATCAGACGGCGAAGTCCGGCAACCACTGAAGCCGGCCCAGGGCGTGCGCCTTTTCGTAGTAGCGGCGATCGGCGGTCACGAAGATGGCATCCGCGGTATGCAATGCCACGGCGTGGTAAAGCGTGTCGAATAGGTGGTGCCCCAGCTGTGCGGCCAGCTCCACGGACGTGACGTAGATTTCAGGGCTGTCCGCCGTCTGGTATTCGAGGCGCAGCAGGTCCAGTAGATCGTCCTGTGCCTGCTCGGGCTTGAGCCGCGCCAGAACCGCGGCCATCTCGGCGACGAAATGCACTGGCTGAACCAGCTGCAACTGTCCCGATACCGCGTTTTCGAGGATCGCCAGAGCCTGTGCCGAGTGGTCTTCACCGGGCGCATCCGCGAGGAACCACTTCAGCGCCACACTGGCGTCGGCCACGACGATCACGGGCGACCCGCTTCACGGGCGGCGCGGATTTGTGCCGCCGTCGCACCGGGCGACTGCTCCCGGCGCGCCAGAATACGCTGCCACGCCTCCCGGCTCTGCTGCTGTCTATGGGCGCACTCGACCGCCTCGCGCATCAGGCCGGCAATGATGGCGCTCTTGTTCTGCCCCTCGAAGGCGGCATTGAACGCCTCCTTGACGTCGTCGGGAACGCTGAAATTGACCGTGGCCATGACCACCCCCGGATTGTTGAAAATTTCAACAAATTATGGGCAGGCGATGACACCAGCGTCAAACCGGAGTGGCGCGCCTCACATCCAGCTCTTCCGCCGAAGGCGCCAGGGCTTCCGGCAACGCAGCGAGTGCCGCCGCAGCCAGCCGTGATGCTCCCGGTAAAGGGTATGCACCGCCTGCTGGGGAGTGGTCTCGAACGCTGACATGGGGTCGCCTCGTATCCGTCGAGGCGACCGCCTCAGATGCAGAGACGGTCACGCGGCGCACCACACCGGAATACATCGCCTCCCAGCTGGCGGGTTCATGCCGGCTGGAAGGCATTCGCGTGTCGGCGGCCGACGAGCGCCTGATGCGTGCCATCGTCGCCGGTGAAGTAGACGGCCAATCTCTGGCCCGGCAACTGGCGGCGCGCATTCGAGCCCAACATCTCCGCTGATCGATGACGCCTCGCCGTCACCCATGGACGACTACTCCCGATACGACCTCACTGACAGCGACCCCTATCTCATCGAGGGCTCCAGCTGCCTGAAGAACCTTCTGTCCATTGCCAATACCGCCGACCTCAACGACGCCGAGCAACAGATCACCCGGTTGACGTTGGCCGATCTGGCCGCCAATCCCGAACCGCCCACTTTCGATCTGGACCATCTGCAGCGGATTCATCGCCGTCTTTTCGATCAGGTCTATCCGTTCGCCGGGAAAATCCGGCGCGTCGAATCCGGTAAAGGCGGCGCCTTCTTTCTGCCGTTCCGCCTGATTGAGCAGGAAGCCCACCGGTGCTTCGAACAATGCAGCGATTGATCGGGGTGAATACAGCCGGACCGGTGATGGCGCACCGCGCTCATCCAGAGCCGGTTGAAGCCATCAACTGTAGTCGTCAGAACGCGACGGTTGCCGACAGCAGCAGCGTTCTCGGGTCGCCGATGCGGGTGCCGTTGAAGCCGTTCCAATAGTGCTTGTTGGTCAGGTTCTGAAGATCAAGACGCAGCGTGGTCAGTTTCCCGACGACATCAAGCTCATAGCGCGCACCCACGTCGTACAACGTATAAGCCGGCACTTCGTCGGTATTGAGCACATCGCCATAGCTTGAGCCGTTGTAGATCGCCGCAGCCGACAGGCTCAGGTTACGCAGTTGCGGCAGCGTGTATTCGGCGCGCACCTTGAACAGCTGTTCGGCAACATCGGCTGGCTCGTTGCCCTCCAGCCTGGGATCTTGCTTCTGCTCTTCCACCTGAGCGTCGAGCCACGTGAAGCCGCCGAGGATGCTGAGGTTTTCGGTGAGCATGCCGGTGGCAGTGAGCTCGACCCCCTGGTGCACCTGTTTGCCATCCTGCACAAAGCGCGGTGACGCCGGATTGCTCACGTCGTAGTACTGCAGACCTTTTTCAATGCGAAACAGCGCGGCATTGAGCGCCACACCGCCAAGTTCGGTTTTAGCTCCAATCTCGATCTGCTCGCTGATGAGCGGTTGAAATACTTCGCCCGCGTTCGACACAGGCGAACCATTGTAGAGATCAGCTGCCGTCGCACCGCTCTCCAGTGCCTCGATGTAGCTGACATAGGTGGTGAGACTTTGCACCGGTTTGTACAACACGGATATCGACGGTGTGATGTCCGACTCATCGTAGCCGTTACCGGCTTTATCGATGATCGTGGTGTAGGCGGCGCCCAGCAGCGCAGACCACTGATCATTGAAGGTAACGTCATCGCCAATGACCACGTTGCGGTACTGGCTATGGCTCGTCTGGTTCAGCTCACCCCGATTCACCGGCGCGACATTGGTAGGCCTCGGAATCACGGTAGGTGAGGACATCGGCAGGCCCGTAAGATTGATCGTGCGGGCGCTGGCACCATTCATTCGATATTGCTGGCTATCGGAATATTGGTATCCCGTCGTGAGCTTGTGTTCCAGCTCGCCAGTTGCAAAGGCCAGATCGGCATAGACCGCCGCGCCGGTGTCGCGTTGCTTGCTGAGCACCGTGTCGACACCCGGTCCATACACGCCGGTAATTGCCTGGTTATAGGTACCGGCAGCAGTCAGCGTATTACTGGTACTTTCCGATCCCCGCTCCCCCTGGTTATCGATATACGCAGCGCGAATGCCAAATTGGTCGCTGATCTCCCATTTCAGATTGGCGCCGTAACGGTTGTAGTCATACCAGCGATTGGTCCACGGTTGCCCCCAGGAAATATCGTTGTCGATCGTGCTGGCCGCCGGTCTCGATACGCCGTTGGCAAAGTACCAATAGGTTTGCGAACCGTTGACGTCGTAGGTGTATTCCATGCCATGGACCTGCACCCACAGGCTCTCAAGCAGATAACCATCGAACGCCACGCTGTAAAAGGTCTTCTCGATTTCCTGGTGCTCGATGGCCGTGTCACCGCCCTGCTCGACGAGATTGACGCGATAACCGTAGCGACCGTTGTCATCGAACTTGCCGCCAAAATCGCCATGCGCATACCAGCTTTCATTGCCGGGGCTGCTCAAGGTGACCTGATTCAATCGCTCCTCGGTGGAGCGCTTGGTGACGTAGTTGGCGACACCACCGACATTGTTGGCGCCATACAGGAAACCGGAGAGACCGTTCAGGATTTCGATTCGCGCAGCATCTTCCACGGTGGTGGTATGACTGTACTGATCATCAGGAACACCATCCCGGAAAGACTTCTGCACGAAAAAACCGCGCATCATGATCCGCGGCTGGTTGTTCTCATGTTGTGGGCGCACCAGTTGCGTAGTGGGGTTGATGCGGTAAACCTGATCCGGCGAGGAAGCCTGCAGGTTTTCCATCAACTCCTCTGAAAACACATTCAGTGAATAAGGTGTGTCCTGCAGGCTGCGCCCCTGCCACGGGCCGACACCGGAAACCGTTTCACTGCGATAGCCCACCGCCGCACTGCCGTCGGTCATGCCGGCAGCGTTCACTTTCACCGCTGCCAGTGTCACCGAGCTGCTCTCTCCAGCCGGAATAGGCTGCAACGTGAAGCTGGCCGTACCTTGAGTCATCGCTTGCAACCCAGTACCCACCAGCAGTTTTGCCAGCGCCTCGCTTACCGTGAATTCCCCGCTCAGCCCCGGGCTGCGCCGTCCTTTAACCAGTTCCGGCGCCGCCGCGACACTGACTTTCGCCTCACTGGCAAAACGGGTCAGCACCTCGTTCAGGTCACCGGCCGGAATGGCGTAGCGGCGAACCGCGACAGCGGCCTGCTCGCTCTGCGCCTGCGTGACAGCAGGCACAACGGACAGCGGCAATGCCAACAGCAGCGACGAAGCGATAGCGCGCACGGACTGCGAGATCGCGCGCGGGCGAAACGGGGGAACGGACATGGGGCACTCCTGACAGGCCAGACGAATGAAGTTTTCATCGCCATGACACGCGAGCGCGTGGAAAGGGACAGCTTTCGGAAAAATTTCTACGACGATTCAGACCGGCGCCGAATCGCGCGGCACGATCGTCGTCCACCAGCGGCTGCGGGAAACGATCGCTACCGGCAACACGCCGGTCAGGCTGTCGAGCGCCGAGCCGGTATCGCGCAGCTGGAACGCGCCGGAGATACGCAGATCGGCAACGGCGGGATCGCAGCGCAACAGTCCGGGGCGATAGCGTCCCAGCTCGGCGGCAAAATCGGCGAGACGCATGTTGTCGGCATGCAGTACGCCACGCGTCCAGTCGCCGGCATGGGCGTCGGCGAGTGCCGGTAATGAAACTCCGTCCGCGTCGAGGTGAACACCGAACCCCGCTTCGACGGCAACAGAATTAGCGCCTTTCACAGTGCCTTCGCAGCGCCCCTGCTCGACCACCAGACGTGTCTGCCCACCATCGCAACGCACCAGCAGCGTTGCGCCCTTGCTGTGAATCTCGCCATGTTCGGTAGCGACGATGAGCGGTTGGGAAGTTGTCACATCGCTCTGCAGAAACATTTCGCCGCGATGCAGCCGCAACAGCCGGCGCTCGGCATTGAAATCAAGATCGACAGTCGTCGCGGTGTTGAGCTGCAGCCGACTGCCGTCGACAAGCCGCTGCACCCGCTGCTCGCCGGTAGCGGTGCGCAGATCGGCGCCATACCCCTGCACTCGCCAACCCGCGTAGGCAACCGGTACAGCGGCAAGCAACGCCAGCGCTTTCACGGCTGTTCGTCGATCGAACCGCTGCTCGCGACCCAGCGCCGGCTGCGCCAATCCCGCCGGCACGCCACGCAGTGCGCCGACAATGACCAGCACCCGCTGCCAGGCATCTTCATGGCGCGGATCGCGAGCACGCCAGCGTGTGCAGGCAGCGCGATCGCGCTCCGTTACAGCGCTGGAGTGCAACTGCACATACCAGGCAGCCGCAGTTTCGGCGGTGCGCCGCTCCAGCACAGCGCTCATGCCATCACCAGCAGGCACTGTGCGAGTCCGCGCGCGACATAGCGTTTGACGCTGCGCTCGCTGACGCCGAGCCGGCTCGCGATCTCGGCATAACCGAGCCCATCAAGCTGTGCGAGCAGGAAGGCGCGGCGTGCGGTGGAGGGCATGGTGTCGAGCGCAGCATCAACTTGTTGCAGTGTCTGCAGAATCTGCAGCTGGTGCTCCGCCGACGGCATCTGCGGTTCCGGCAATAGCGCCAATGCGTCGAGATAGGCGCGTTCGAGCGACCGGCGCCGGAAGTGATTCAGCAACAGACGCCGCGCGACTGTCGTCAGATAGGCCCGCGGTTCATGCAGGTCCGGCAATACCTCATCGCGCTGCGCTGCCAACACCCGCACGAAGGTGTCCTGCGTCAGGTCGAAGGCATCGGCGGCATTGCCGAGCTTGGCCCGCAACCAGCCCTGCAGCCAGCGGTGATGGTCGCTGTACAGCACATGCATTGCCTGGCGGCAAGAAGGATTGGCAGTGGACGTAATGTCAATGCAAGACATGGGGTCGCCTCGAATCCGTCGAGGCGACCGCCTCAGATGCAGATAAGAATTGTTCGCATCATATGTGTTGAGCCCCTGCCGCCGCAACGCTCAGCGCACGGTCGTAGCGACCACCCACGGTCACGATCCGCTCGGCGGACCCGAGATGTCATTGGCTCGCGTCACGCGCTAACCTGTGCCGCCCCATGTACCGCCCCGCAAATATTCATGTCGGAGATCGATCGATGAAAGGCGACCCCAAGGTCCTGGATCATTTGAATGAATTGCTGGCCGGCGAACTGACCGCCATCGACCAGTACTTCGTGCATGCGCAGATGTATGACGACTGGGGTTTCACCAAGCTGCGCGATCAGGTCGCGCATGAAATGACCGAAGAGCAGACCCATGCGCAACAGTTGATTTCGCGCATCCTGTTTCTCGAAGGCACCCCGGACCTGACTCAGCGCAGCCCGCTGCAGGTCGGGCGCGACGTGCCGGAGATGCTGCGCAACGATCTCGCGCTCGAAATCCAGGTGGTCAGCGACCTGCGCGATGTCATCGCCCATTGCGAAAACGTGCGTGACTACCAGACCCGCGAAATTCTCGAAACGATGTTGGCCGATACCGAAGAGGATCACGCGCGCTGGCTGGAACAGCAGCTGCGGTTGATCGGGCTGATCGGTTTGCAGAACTACCTGCAGTCGCAGGTGTAAGCGGGAATCAACGACCCACCATGTTGCCCGGCACCACCCACTGATCGAACTGTTCGGCGGTGACATGACCTGAAGCCAGCGCCGCCTCGCGTAGCGTGGTGCCCTCCTTGTGCGCCTTCTTGGCGATCTGCGCGGCCTTGTCGTAACCGATGTGCGTATTGAGTGCCGTCACCAGCATCAGCGAACGCTGCACCAGTTCATCGATACGCTCGCGATTGGGTTCGATACCGACCGCGCAGTGATCGTTGAAGCTGACCATGCCGTCGGCGAGCAGACGCACGCTCTGCAGCAGGTTGTGCGCGATCATCGGCCGGAACACGTTCAGCTCGAAGTTGCCGGAAGCGCCGCCGAAGTTGATCGCGACATCGTTGCCGAACACCTGCGCCGCCAGCATCGTCAGCGCTTCGCTCTGGGTCGGGTTGACCTTGCCCGGCATGATCGACGAACCCGGTTCGTTTTCCGGAATGCTGATTTCGCCGATGCCGCTGCGCGGGCCGCTGGCGAGCCAGCGCACGTCGTTGGCGATTTTCATCAGACTTGCTGCCAGCGTTTTCAATGCGCCGTGTGCGTGAACCAGTGCATCGCAGGAAGCCAGTGCTTCGAACTTGTTCGGCGCGGTGACAAACGGCAGACCGGTCAGCGCAGCCAACTCGGCGGCGACCTGCTCCGCATAACCTTTCGGTGCATTGAGCCCGGTGCCGACCGCCGTGCCGCCCAGCGCCAGTTCGCACAGATGCGGCAGCGCATCGCGCACATGCTTCTCGCCATGCGCCAGCTGCGCGACCCAGCCGGAGATCTCCTGACCCAGCGTCAGTGGCGTCGCATCCTGCAGGTGGGTGCGGCCGATCTTGACGATGTCGTCGTAGGCCTTGGCCTTCTGCTCCAGCGTTGCGCGCAGCTTGGCAATCGCCGGCAATAGCTTGTGCGTGATCGCATCGACCGCCGCGACGTGCATCGCGGTCGGGAACACGTCATTGCTCGATTGGCTGCGGTTGACGTCGTCGTTGGGGTGCACGAGACGGCCTTCGCCGCGCTCGCCGCCGAGCAGTTCGCTGGCGCGATTGGCGATCACCTCGTTCAGGTTCATGTTGCTCTGTGTGCCGGAACCGGTCTGCCACACCACCAGCGGAAACTCGTCGGGATGGCGACCGGCAATCACTTCGTCGGCCGCCGAGATAATCGCCTGTGTTTTCAGCTCATTCTGCAAACCGAGCGCGTGGTTGACCTTGGCCGACGCGCGCTTGACCTGTGCCAGTGCGCGAATGATCTCCAGCGGCTGACGCTCGCCGGAGATATCGAAGTTCTGCAGCGAGCGCTGCGTCTGCGCGCCCCACAAGCGCTCGGCAGGGACATCGATCGGGCCGAAGGTGTCGCGTTCTTGTCGTGTCGTCATGATGAATGTCGTGTCCGTGGTCAGGGTGTTGAAGGGATGCAAATTCGGGGGTGTTTCAAATGCGCTATCTATCAGTCGGATCGAGATCGAGCTGCGAGAGTTCCCAGCGCAATGTCATGCACTGTCGCCAACGCTGATCATCGTCGGCAAGACGAACCAGCATCGCCAGCGGACGATGCACATGGTCGAGGCACAGACAGCGCCAGTGCATCGGCAGACCGCGATCGGCGGCGACCGCCACCAGCAGCCACGCCGTCTCCAGCGCAATCTCCCAGCGCGGCAGTCCGTGCGCGATATGCAGCTCGTCGGCAGCAGCCAGGTAGCGATTCACCAGCCGAGGCTCATCCGGATGCACGCAGAGTCGCACCCGCATACCCGCCAGTCGCCAGCGCTCGAAGGCCTGCGTCGAACGTGCAGGCACCTCATCTTGCGCGCAAGGCGGAGAAGGCAGCGGCTGGGAAGCGGAACAGGCAAGACCGATGCTCATGGAGTATCTCGCGGTCGGGGAATCGCAGCCCGGAATCGGTTCGGGCAACGATGGAGGAGGCAGGTAGCCGTCAACGGCGGAAAAATGTAAATGATAATATTTCGCAACTCAAGAGCAGATGCGAGACACTCGGATGCTATGATGCAGAAACATCATCTCATCAACCTGGAGCCAACATGCGCACGACACTCGACATCGATGCAGACCTGCTCGCCGCCGCACAGGAAATCGCCCGCCGCGAGCGCACCTCGGCGGGCAAAGTCGTATCGCGTTTATTGCGCAGCGCCCTGGCTGGTCGCCCCACCCCGCAAACCGTGGCCGGAAATGCACCGCTCGCGACCGGCGGCTTTCGCCCGTTTGCCTCGCGGGGGCAACCCGTGACCAATGCCGGCATCGACCATCTACGCGACAGTGAAGGTGTTTGATGCGAGCACTGCTGGACGTCAATGTGCTGATCGCGCTGCTCGACGCGGCGCATATCCATCACGCTCTGGCGCATCGCTGGCTCGCCCGCGAAATCGGCTCGGGCTGGGCGTCATGTCCGATCACACAGAACGGCTGCATCCGCATCATGTCGCAGCCCGCCTATCCGGGCGCGTTGCGCAGTGCAGAGATTGCCGCGCGCCTGGGCGAAGCCGCCAGCACCGCCGAACATGCGTTCTGGCCCGATGAGGTGAGCCTGCTCGATGCCGCTGTCATCGACTGGCAGCGCGTGCTCGGGCATCGCCAGGTGACCGACGCTTACCTGCTGGCGCTGGCCGTGCGCCACAACGGCCGCTTCGTGACATTCGATCGGCGCATTGGCGTCGAAGCCGTGACGGGTGCCCGCGACGAGCACCTTGTCACGCTGGAAAGCGTCGGATGAAAAGGTCAGGACGACTTTTTCAGAGGTTCCTTACAGGTCAATGCTCATCGAAAACACCACCGCGCGCGGCATGCCGGTCTGGCTGGTGTTGGCCCAGTAGTGCTTGTCGGTGAGGTTGTTGGCCTCCAGGCGCAACGTCAGCGGGTATTGCGCGACATGGGTGATGTATCGCGCACCGGCATCCAGCAACGTGTAGGCCGGCAGCTCATCGGTGTTCAACGCGTCGCCGTACTGGTCGCCGGTGTAGTTCGCGCCGGCCACCAGCGTCAGCGCGGGAAGGCCGGGAAGCTGGTACTCCGCACGCAGCTTGGCGATGACCTCCGCAACCTGCATCGGGCGCTTGCCCTCCAGCGCGGGATTCTGTTTCTGCTTCTCGACCTGCGCATCGAGCCAGGTGAAACCGCCAATCAGCGTCAGCTGCTCCGTCGCCTTGCCGATGGCGGTGAACTCGAGGCCGCGATGCACCTGCCGTCCGTCCTGCACGTAGCGCGGGCGTGTCGGATCGGTGATGTCGTAGAACTGCAGGCTCTTGTCGATCTCGAACAGCGCGGTGGTCAGCAGCATGCCGCCCAGCGAGAGCTTGGCGCCGACCTCGATCTGGTGGCTGGTCAGTGGGTCCATGACCTGGCCGGGGTTGACGACGTCATAACCGCCGAACTGTTCAGCGGCGATACCGCCCGCTTCCAGTGATTCGATGTAGCTCGCATAGGTGGTGAGGGATTCGGTGGGCTTGTAGATCAGCGACAGCGTGGGCGTCACCGCCGAGTCGCGATAACCGGCGCGCGGAAAGACCGGGCCGGTGATCTCGTCGATCTCGATGGTGCTGTGCGCCAATCCAATCAGGGCCGACCAGCGCTCGTTGAACGCAATGTCGTCGCCGACAATCCAGCTGGTGTTGGTCGATCCCGCCACCTTGATGCGCGCGCCGCGATCGATGGGCGCCGGCGTCGGCCTCGCGAAATAGGTCGGGTGATCCAGTGGCAAGCCGGGGTAGCTGATATCCGAAACGCTATTGGTAAACCGCTCCTGCTCGGTGGTCATGTATTGCACGCCAGCGGTCAGCTTGTGCTGGATGTTGCCGGTGGCGAAACGAAGGTCGGCAAATGCAGAGCCGACCGATGTTTCGACGTCCCACAACATCGGATCCACGCCGGGGCCGAAAAAGGTGGAGACGACCTGGTTGTAGGTGTCGTTCGACTGAAGCGTGTTGCGCGCGATCTGGTTATTGCCTTCGACGCCGCTGTCGCGCCATCCGGCACGAAAGCCGAGGTCTTCGCTCGCCGCCCACTGCAGATTCGCGCCGTAGCGATTCACCTCGGAGTATTTCCAGGTCCAGGGCTGGCCATAGCTCATCGACGTGTCGAGTCGTGATGCCGAGGGGCGCACGACACCCGGAGCGAAGGACCAGTACGGCTGGTTGCCGAAAACTTCGTAGTCGCGATGCGCGCCGCTGATCTGCAACAGCAACGTATCGGTGATATGCCAATCGAACGCCGCGCTGTAGAACGTCTTGTCGATGCGCAAATGTTCAATGGCAGTGTCGCCGCGCTGATCGATCACGTTGAACCGGTAGCCGAAGCGCCCTTCGCTGTCGATGGGGCCACCGAAATCACCGTGGGCGTACCAGTTTTCACCACCGTTGCTGCCGCCGGTCAGTCGATTGAGTCGTTCCGCCGTCGGTCGCTTGCTGACGTAATTGACGAGTCCGCCGACATTGCCGGGACCGTAAAGGAAGCCGGACAGACCGGTCAGAATCTCGATGCGCTCTGCATCTTCCGTCGTCGTACCGTATCCATAACCGTCGCCCTGCATGCCATCCCGGTACGGCGTGCTGATGTTGAAGCCGCGCATCATGATGTACGGGTTGTCGATCTCGTACTGCGCGCGCGACAGCATGGTGGTCGGGTTGACGCGGAATACCTGATCGGGCGTCGTCGCCTGCAAATTTTCGATCAGCTCGCTGGAGACCACGGCGATCGAGTACGGCGTGTCCTGCAGCTCACGCCCCTGCCACGGTCCCACGGCGGAAACCTTTTCACTGCGATAACCCTGCTCGACAGAGCCATCGGCAACCACGCCGGCGGCATTGACTTTCACCGGCGCCAATGTCACCGCCGCTCCCTGCGGCGCATGCACCAGTTTGAAACTGCCATCCGTGGAGCGTTCCGCCTTCAGCCCGGTGCCCGTCAGCAACTGATCGAGTGCGCTATCAACGCTGTATTCACCGCGCACACCGGCACTCGATACGCCACTCGTCAGCGCTGCATCGACCGACAACAACACGCCGGTCTGGCGACCAAAACGATTCAGTACCGTGTCGAGCGGGCCGGCGGGAATGTCGAAACTGATACGACTGGCGTTGCTGGCCGCAGGTTGCGCCTGCACCGGCACGGCGATCATCGACGTGGCGACGATTGCAGCCATGACGGCAGCACGCAGCGGCTTTAAGGTAAAACTGTTTTCCATGTTGAACGTCCCGAACGGTGTGAATAGGCCCGGCTTTGCAGCCGTCTCTACACAGAGGCCCGTCGGGAAATAAAAAACTGCCGACAATCGTGAAAAAATTTTCGCTTCGTCATTTCTTAAGCAGAAGATCGATCAGCGCGGCGCCAGCGTGACCCAGTAGCGCGTGCGGTAGTGAACCTTGACCGGCAATGTCTCGGCCACTTTCGCCAGCACGCGGTCGGTGTCTTCCAGCGGGAAAGTACCGGTCAGCCTCAAATCGGCAACGGCAGGATCACAGCGCAGCAGACCGCGACGATGGCGCGACAGCTCGGCCACAAAATCGGCCAGACGCATGCGTTCCGCGCCAAGCATGCCGTCGGTCCAGGCGCCACTGTCATTCCCCAACGGCAGCGGCGACGAGATATGCCGGCTGTCGAACCGCACCCCCTGCCCCGCGATGACTCGCTGCATCTCGCTGCTGCCATTCGGACGCACATCGACAGCGCCTTCGCTGACATCGAGCCGCGTCATCGACTCATCGTTGTAGCGACGCACGGTAAAGCGCGTGCCGACCGGCTGCAGTGAACCGTCGGTGGTGACAACGACGAAGGGACGTCCGGCCGCATCGGTGGCGGTAGCGATCTGAATCTCGCCGTCGCGCAACCACAGCCGACGCTCGCGCTCGCTGAACTGCACATCAACGGCACTGTTGGTGTTGAGCCAGAGCTGCGTGCCATCACTCAGCGTCAGGGTGCTGCGCTCGCCGACGCCGGTACGCAGATCAGCCAGCGCATGTTGCACGGGCGATGATTGGCGCACGACATAGGCGACTGGAAGCAAGGCGCCGATGGCGGCGAGACCTTTCAGCAGTCGACGCCGCTCCAGCAGTTCACTACGCGTGGTGCGCAGCGTTGAGGAAACCAGCGCAACGGGAAGGTGCCCGGTGCCGGCACGCATCGTCTGCTGCATCGTTTCGAAACGTTCCCATGCGCAGGCGTGGTCGGTGCTGGCCGCACGCCAGCGCTCGAAGGCGGCGTATTCATCGGCGGAAACGACACCCGACGACAATCTGACGAACCAGTTCGCGGCGGCATCAACCAGCGACGCGTCGAGTTCGGCGGCTTTCATTGATAGACCAGTGCGTAGCAGTGACGCGTCGCTTTCAGCATCGCCTTCTGCACGACATTGACGCTGATGCCCAACCGCTCGGCGATCGCCGGATAGGTCAGTCCGTCGAACTGCGACAACAGGAAAATTTCCGCCACGCGCGCGGGCAATCCATCGAGCATTGCCAGCAGACGTGCCAACGCGTCGAGCGCCAGATGCTGCTCCTCCAGCGTCGGCGTCAATTCCGGCGCCAGCACCTGCAACGACTCCAGCCAGGCGCGCTCCAGCGCCTGCCGCTGCCACAGGTTGATCATCAGGCCGCGGGCAATCGTCGCCAGATAGGAGCGCGGCTGACGCAGCGAAGTCGGATCGTGCGGCCGGCTCAGCAGCCGCAGAAAGGTGTCGTGGGCGAGATCGGCCGCCTGTTCAGAACAGCCGACACGCTTGCGCAGCCAGCCGCGCAACCAGTGGTGATGGTCGCCATAGAGCGCGCGAATGGAGTGCTGGGAATCAGCGGTGGACATCGGTCGCCCCGGTCAACGAGGCGCCGGCCTCAGATGCAGATAAGAACTGTTCGCATCCTAGTGATGTCGGTGGTCGACGGCAAGTGCAAGGTGGTGGATACCGACAACGTTGACCGGCACCCTGCCATCAGCCTGCAGCTCGGCTTGCTTGCTGCGCCGCTACAGGTCGAAGGTGTACTCGGCACGGAACAGCGCAGCCCTCGGCGAGCCGAAGTAATTTTCGCTACCCCGCCAACTGACACTCTCCAGATAGGTTTCATCAAACAGATTGCGTACCTGCAAACCGAAGTCCCAGCGTGTAATCGCGGTATAGGAAAAATTGAGGTCCACGCGCTCGTAGCCTTTTACGAACGTGTCGTTGCTGAGAAATCGATCGCCGAGGCTGATCAGCGTCGCGCCCATGCCGAGGCCGTGCAGCGGGCCGGACTGAAGCTCGGAGTTCACGTAGAAATTGGATTGCCGCCGCACCGTGCCATTTGGCTGAGTACCGAACAGGGGGTCGTCGCGCTCGGCGTGCTCGCCATCCAGCCAGCTCAGCGCCACACCCAGCGTCAGTCCATCGACAGGCGAGCCCGCCAGTTCCAGCTCCACACCGTCGGTCCACTGCAGGCCAGCGGAGCGGCTGCACGATGTCAAACCTGCGCCACCTGCCAAGCATTCGGCGCGGGTCATGGATAGGGGTACATCCTCACGCTCCTGTCGAAATGCAGAAAATGTTGCCCCAAGACGTTGATCGAACCACTCCGTTTTGAGCCCAAGTTCGAAACCCTCGCCAGTCTCGGGTTCGAGGATGCTGCCATCAGCCGCCAGCGCGGTGACTGGAACGAAAGACTGCGCATACAGCGCAAAGGCCGTGATGTTGTCGGTGAGATCCTGTGTCACGCCGAGGCGATAGGTCCAGGCATCCTTGTTGAGCCGCACATTGGTGCGACCATTGGCGTTCAGATAATCGTTGGTCTGCCGGGCGAGGTCATAACGCGCGCCCGTCACCAGCCTGGTGCGTTCGGTGATGCTCAATACCAACTGGGTGTAGAAACCCTGATCGACGGTATTGGTTGTGCGGTCAATGGTGTTCGGCTCCGCACCGATGCCAGAGTTGAAGTCGGCGAAGTCATCCTCGTAGATGTTTCCGATCCGACCGAGATAGGTAAAGTCCCCCGCATATACCGTCTCTGTATCACGGCGCTCGACCCCGGCCAGAAATTGATGCGTTTTACCAAAGGCTTCGAAACGTCCGTCGAGACGAATCTCGCCGCTGTAGTTGTTGGCGTCATAGTCAAACACGCTGGAGTACACATAGCTCGCCCCACCTTCATACAGACCGAAGCCGTAATTATCGAGCACGCGATGGTCGCGGTTGTCGTTCCGACCCAGGCGCAACGCGACCAGCCAGTTGTCGGAAAGCTGGTGATCGAGCTGCAGGCCCAGATCGAGAATGCGGCCATCCGAGTCGCCTCCCGGATCGCCATAGAATCGCGAGCGCGGAATTCCGATGGCCTCCAGCTCATCGCCATCGCCCCGCAACGGCACGCCGACATGCTGTGTGTATTCATCGTCCTGGTAGAAGCCCTGCAACAAGAGACGCGTATTCTCGCCAAACTCGAAACTGGCGCTGGGAGCGATCAGCTGGCGCTGCGATTTGACGCCGTCCACGAAGGCACCGGCATCCTCGAACAAGCCGATGAAACGACCGTCGATACCCTGCCCTTCACTCAGGCGACCCGTGGCATCCAGCTCGGCACGATAGGTGTCGTAGGAACCCGCCTGGGCCACGACGCCGAGCGATTGCTCCGCCAGCGGTTTTTTGCGCACACGGTTGATGAAGCCGGAAAGGCTGGACTGGCCGTACAGCACCGATGACGGGCCCTTGACCACCTCAACCCGCTCGAACAGAACCAGATCCGTCGCGTTGCTATAGGTGTTAACTGAAAACCCATCGTTTCGTATATCCCGGTTTTGATTCAGCGCTTGTCCGCGCAATACAAAACTGTCACCAGGGACACGGCCGTGGCCACCAAAGACGCCGGAACTACCTAACGGAACCACGCTCGCAGAAAGCTCCAGCGCGGTAGTCAAATCACGCGCCTGCCGCGCATCCATCGACTCGCGCGTGATGACGCTAATGCTCTGCGGCGTCTCGCGAATCGACAGCGGCGTCTTGGTCGCACTCTCCTGAAAGTCGGCCTTGAAACCATGCGTCTCGGGCGGTACGTCGAACAGGCTGCCGGCCGCCTCGACTTTCACCGCTTTCAGTGTGACCGCCGCATCCGCCAGCAAATGCTGCAACGTGTAACCACCACCGGATTGCGGCTGCGCACCAAGGCCGCTGCCTGCCAGCAGCTGCATCAGCGCCTGCGGCACGGTATAGCGGCCCCGCAAGCCCAGGCTGTTGCGCCCTGCGGTCAGATCGGCCGGGTACGACAACAAAATGCCGGCCTCGCGACCGAATCGATTCAGCGCACTCTCCAGCGAACCGGCGGGAATGTCGTAGTCGCGCACGGACAATTCATCGGCATGCAGGGTGACCGGCGTGACGCCGGCGATCAGCGCGGAGACCGGCAACAGCGGCGCAGACAGGGCGGTGCGGATAGCGCGGGCAAGCGCCCTGGGGGCGACCGTCTCCCCTCTCCCTAACCCTCTCCCTGAAGGGAGAGGGGACTTGATCAGAGCCATAGCGCTGGAAAGCGAACCAGCGGGAGCAAAAAAGCGGGAGCGGGATGACATCGAAATTCCTCGATTCGGCAACGGTCAGCGAAAGGAACGAAGGGGTTCGCTTCCGTTGTCCCGCGAGAATCGAAATCAGCTCACTGACGAGGAAAAAATTGCCGGGAGCAAGTTTTAACGTCGCATCGGCGACGGCCCGAAGGGTGGCGGCCATGGACGGCACGCCATAAAGATCTTTAATCAGACGGGCGCGACCGTGACCCAGTAGCGAGTCAGGTAGTGAACCTGCACCGGCAGCGAGGCGGTCAGTGCAGCCAGCACGCGATCGGTATCGGCGAGCGGATAGGTGCCGGAGAGACGCAGATCGGCCAGCGCCGGATCGCAGCGCAGCCGACCGGAACGATGACGCCCGAGCTCGGCAAGAAAATCGGCAAGGCGCATGTTGCTGGCCACCAGCATGCCGTCGACCCACGCACCGGCGCCCGGCGCCAGTGAGGTGGAGTCGCCGACAGCGGCCGCCGTGAAGCGCGCCTGATGACCAGCCGAGATCCAGTGTTGTGCCTCGGCATGCTCATCGCCTGCATGAATGGCGACACTGCCGTCGAACACCGACAGCAGCGCGGCGTCATCCCACAGGCGCACGGCAAAGCGTGCGTCATGCGCCAGCAACTCACCCTGCGGCGTGGCGATCTGTAGCGGCGGCAGATTGCCCGTCGCTGTCGTCAGCAATTCGCCGCTCACCAATTGCAGACGCCGATGCCCCGCGCTGATATCAATACCGATGGCGGTGCTGCTATTGAGTGAAATCGAAGTGCCGTCCACCAATGTCACGCTGCGGCGCTCGCCGACGCCGGTGCGAATATCCGCCGTCCATTCGCGCCACGGCATATGCCTCGCAGCTGTCCAGCCGGTGCCACCGACGAACAGCAGCAGCGCCAGTGTCTCCAGCGCGCGTCGACGCCCGATGCCAACCGGTGCCGACAGCGCCGCGTGCACCGCCGCCGACGCCGGTGACGCCAGGCTTTTCAATTGACCGTTGACCGCCTCGATGTGATCCCACGCGCGCCGGTGTTCAGGTTCTGCATCGAGCCACTGCCGAAAACGGTGCCGTGTGTCGTCGCTGGTCTGGGTGTCCTGCAACTCCACCAACCACTCAACAGCACGCAGCGCAACTTTGCGCGCAATGTCACCTTCGCAACTGTTCGCGATGCTCATGCCAGGCGTACTTCCAGCGCGAAATAGCAGTGCGCACCGGCGCGAACCAGATAGCGCTTGACCGTACTGATGGAGATATCGAGACGCGCGGCGATGTCGGCATGGCCGAGACCATCGAGCTGCGACAGCAGGAACGCCCGCTTCACCGGCAGCGGCAGACCGTTCAGCAGGCGATCCACTTCGAACAGCGTCTCCAGCACCATCAGCTGACTTTCAGGCGACGGCACCGACAGCTCTGGCAGCTGCGCCAATGCTTCCAGATAAGCACGCTCGATCTGTTCGCGGCGGCGATGGTTGGAGAGAACACGCCGCGCAACGACAGTCAGGAACGCTCGCGGCTCGTCGATCGCCACCGGCTCATCGCGCGTCAGCAATCTCAGAAAGGTGTCGTGGACGAGATCCTGCGCCCGCTGCGAACAGCCGAGCCGACGTCGCAGCCAGTTGTGCAACCAGCCGTGGTGGTCGTTGTAGAGCAGCTCGATCGAGGTGGAAGAGTCGGATGCCATGGACGCCTCGTATCCGTCGAGGCGGCGCCCCTGATGCAGATAAGAATTGTTCGCATCTTATGTGTGCACCGTGCTTGCTGACAAGCCCGGCTCAACAGGAGGCGGTCGCTGGCAGCGACGCTGCTGCCAGCGATGCCGTCCGTCAAAGCTCGTGACGAACGTCGAGCATGACGGCGGTCGGCGAACCGAACTGCGCGTAGGCGCTCGGGCGATCAGCGCCTTCGATGTAGACCTCGTCGGTGACGTTGCGCACCAGCACGCTGATCCTGGTTTTGTCGAAGCCGTTGTAGAAGGCATGCAGGTCGACACGCTCGTAACCCGGAATGGTGCCCGCGATGTAACCGACGCCGCGATCGTCGACGGCGAAGAAGGTGAGGCCTGCGCCAAAACCCTGCAGCGGTCCCGATTGCAGCTCATAGGTGGTGTGGAAACCGAGTTGCCACGGCGGTGTGCCACCCGGCTGGAAGCCATAGAGCGGCATGTCGCGGTCCATGTAGTCGGAGTTGACGTAGTTGTAGGCAAGGCTGATGTCCCAGCCCGGCAGCGGCGCGCCATTAACTTCGACTTCGAAACCATCGGCACGCTGCAGCCCGCTCGCTATCGAGTACGGCGGAATGTCGTTGATCGGGTCAGCCGCAATCGACACGGCAATATTCTCGCGGTCGACGCGATAGATCGCCGCCGTGGCACCGAGGCGACCATCGAACCAGTCGCTTTTCATGCCGATCTCGTACAGCTCGCCGGTTTCCGGCTCCAGCAGCTTGCCGTTCCTGTCGGTGGCCGACAGCTCCGGCGTGAACGACATCGAGTACATGGAATAGACGGAGATGTTTTCGTTGATGTCATAGGTCACTCCGATGCGACCGGTGACATCGTCGAGCTGCGCTTTTTCTTCGGCAGGCACCACACCCTCGTTGAGGTCGTGATACGGCGTCGCGCGCAAGCGGACATTGTCGTAACGCACGCCGAGCAGCAGTGCCAGTTTGTCCGCCGGCCGCACCTGCATCTGCGCATAGGCGCCCCTGCTGATCGGCGTTGCGGCGGTGGCATAGCCCGGTGTCAGCGTCGACGGATCGGGTCGAACAAAAGTGTTGTCATAGATATTGCCCACCGCAGCGGCGTCAAAGGTGTAGGCACCGCGACGCGTGTACTCGTTTTCATTCCAGTCGACGCCGACGGCGGCTGTCGCTTCGCGGCCCCACAAATTGAAGCGCCCGGCTATCTGCAGCTCACCTGACCAGATATCGCGATCGATTTCGAACTCATTGCCCAGCACCGTGACATCGCCACTCGGCGGTACACCGTAGGCGTAGATACCGTAGGCATAGCCGTCGACAGCGATCGGCGTGTCGATGTTGTTGGTGTTCATGCGCAGCGTCGCCAGCCAGTCGTCGCTGAGATCCTGTTCGAGCTGCACGCTGCCGGAGAAGTTTTCCCATGTGTACGGGTCGCGCGTGGTAACGCCGTTGTTCTGACGCCGGCTGATATTCGGTGCTTCGAAACCGGAACCCGTGGGCCGCAGCGGCACGCCGGTGTTCGGGACAATGTCCTCGCTCTGATAGAGCGCCTGCACCAGCAAACGCGTCGACGGCGTCAGTTCGAAACCGGCGCTGGGTGCCAATACCGTGCGCTGTGTTTCGGTCTCTTTGACGAACGATTCGGCATCTTCATAGGCGGCAACCAGTCGCCCCTGTATCGAAGCCGAGTCGTTCAGCGGACCGGTGGTATCGAGATCGACGCGATAGCTGTTCCACGAACCAGCGCTGAAGCCCAGCTCGGTGCGCGCCTGTGCCTGCGGCTTCTTGCGGATGCGGTCGATGATGCCGGCGGCACTGCCGCGTCCATACAGCATCGAGTTCGGCCCCTTCACCACTTCGATGCGCTCGTAGATGGCGAGATCGGTGAGCGAGAAGTAGGAGCCGCTGATGAAACCGTCTTCGCGGAAATCGTAGATGTCATCGACCCCGATACCGCGAATCGTGGTCTGGTTGAAGCCGAACGACGGCTGACCGGCAAACGGCCCGTTGCCGCTGAACTGGGTGACGCCGGCCGACATCTCCAGTGCCTGGCCGAGTGTCTTGACCTGACGCGAATCGAGCGAGTCGCGGGTGATGACGGAGACGGACTGCGGTGTTTCGCGCAGGCTCGTCGGCATCTTGGTGGCGCTGCGCTGGTAGTCGGCCTTCAGGCCATTCGTTTCCGGCGGCATGGCAAACGCGCTGCCAGCCGCTTCGACTTTCACTTTCTGCAGCATCACCGCATCGCTCGGCACGCGCTCCAGCGTGAAGTTGCCACTCACTGCAGGTACGGCCTGCAATCCGGTATTGGCCAGCAACGCGCGCAGCGCGCTGTCGGCGCTCTGGCGTCCACGCACACCGGGCGTGCGCAATCCGTGCGTCAGTTCTGCCGGATAGAGCAGCTGCAGATTGGCCTGACGCGAGAAGGTCAGCAGCGCGCCCTGCAGGTCGCCAGCCGGAATCGAGAAGTCGAGCAGTGTCGTCACCGGTCCCTGCGCGGCAGCAGCGGTGCCGTCCGCCGCCTGTGCGTGGCCGGCGATTGCCAGTGCCAGTGCGGATACGGTTCGCAGTGGCAGACGTTTCGCGCGTGGTTGCTGCTCGTTGATATCCCTGCGCTTCTTCATCGATTCACCCCAAAGTTGGTCCGGTTGGTCGCCGCTCTGTCTGTCTATGGAAAACGGGAATGGAATGACGGCGTTATCAGCGAGCAAGACCGGCCCCGCCGGGTCGCTCCTGACGTGTCGCGAAAAATATTTCTCGGGAAGGGGGATCAGCTCAGCGCGGTGAGACGTCTTCGGGCAGCTCCAGCACCGTCAGCAGCGGCGTGAACTGGCGAACGCGCAGGCCGGTGGTCGATGCCAGCATCGCCACCGCGCGGTCGGTATCGTCGAGATCGAGCACGCCGCTGAAGCGGTGCGACGCCACCACTTCGGCGCGCAGTACGATCAGGCCACGCCGGTGACGGTCAAGCTCGGCCACCACATCGGTCAGCGGACGATCGCCGAACAGCAGTTTGCCGTCGCGCCAGCTGGTGGCAACTTCGGGGCTGTCGCCAACGTGATCGATAGCGCCATGCCGGTCGTAGTGCACGGCATCGCCAGCGAGCGCGATGGCATTGCCGGCCGTGCCGCCGTCGTTGTCCGCCGCGACCTGCACCCGACCTTCGGTGACGCTGACGGTGACACCATCGCTGCGCGCGCTGACACCGAACGCCGTGCCAAGCGCACGCGCCACACCGTTGCCGGCATGCACTTCGAAGGGCCGCTGCGGATTCTTCTGCACCTCGACATAGAGTTCGCCACGCAGCAGATGCACGCAGCGACATACGTCGGTGAAATCGATCCGGACGGCGGAGTTGGTGTTCAGCGTCAACGAGGAGCCATCGCTCAACATGACGGTGCGGCGCTCGCCGACGTGGGTGTGGTGGTCGGCGCGCAGGTCGTCGATCGCGCCGATGCGCCACCCCAACAGCAACGCCATCATCGCCATGCCGACAGCAACGCCACTCAACCACGCGGGCGACCAACGTGACCGTCGTGCTGCAACGGTACGGGGATCGGGCAGCTCGCCCATCAGCTGCCACAGCGCCTGCACCTCGGCGAATGCACTTCGATGCTGCGGGCTCGCCTGCAGCCACTGTTCGAACGCGCGGCGCTGAACTTCATCCACGTCGCCATCGCGCAGGCGCGCATGCCACGCCATCGCGGTTTCGATCAGCCGCTCGTCATCGCCGCCATCAGCGCGGCGGCGAGCAAGGCTGGAAACGTTGCGCTGAGAAACACTGTCGCGGCGATCGGACATGGGAACTCGAAATCGAATCGGTCTGGCTATAGGACCGGTCGACCGCGTCATCTCCTGACGTCGGCCACATCCGGTTCACGGGAGGCGAAGATTACCCGCGCTATTCACCCGCACGAAGCGCAGCGCGGCAATGCAGCATCGCCTTGATGATGTGTTTCTCGACCATGTTGCGGGAGATGCCGAGCCGCTCGGCGATGGCACTGTTGCCGAGGCCATCGAAGCGGCTGAGCAGGAACACCTCGCGACAGCGCGGCGGCAACGCGTCGACAGCGGCCACCAGCAATTGCATGCGCTGGCCCGCCTCCGCCCACTGCTCGGGTCCGGCCTCCGGGCAGACCAGCTCTTCGCCGTTCTCTTCATTGCCGAGATAACGACTGCGCGTCTGCTCGCGGGCGATATGGTCGCGCACGGCGTTGACGCCGACCGTCATCACATAAGCCCGACTGTTCTCCACCGGCTCGCGCGGCGCATAGCGCAGGATTTTCAGCCACGCCTCCTGTGCCACATCGTCGGCCAGCTGTTCATTGCGCAGCAGGCGCTGCAGAAAACGCCGCAGTGCCGACTGGTGCTGATGAAAGAGTTCATCGATGGCGAAGCCGCTCATATCCATGCCTGTACCGAGGCCGGTTGACCCGAGCTGAAGGCAGGAAATCAGCGACCGGAAACAACGCCTAAAACAACCAGGAGAGGTGCGAGCGATGAGAGCAAGAAGAAGTGCCGCCATCGCTGGCGGCGTCGATCATAAATGAGAACTATTTACATCCGCAACTGGGTGCCGACACCGGGTGACCAAACCCCACTTTTGTCAGTGAATGACAAGCTCACAACCTGCGAGCTCAAAAATCGAACGTGGCTGAGACAGAGGCTGTACGCGGCTCGTTCTGCAGAACGGATGTACCGGACGCCTCCCAATAGTTCTCATCGAGCGCGTTGAACAGGTTGGCGCGTAATGTGACTTTCTCGCCGATGCGATAGCGCGCACCCAGATCGAACCGTGTCCAAGCCGGAACGGTCAGGGTGTTTTCTGGGTTCACATAGCTGGAGTCGGTGTGCACGACTCGCGCGGTGAGTGTCAGCTTCTCCACAAACGGTGTGTCCCATTCGCCGCCCAGTACGAAGCGCCATTCCGGTACCCCCAACCCGCTATTGCCTTCGTTGATGCCGGCTTCCGTCTTCGTCAGTTCGGAGTCGATATACGCTGCGCCGCCGAGCAGGCGAACACCCTCGGCCACTTCGCCAAACAGGTTGAAATCGATACCGCGGTGGCGCTGCTCCCCGTCGACGGAAAAGACGTTGGTGGTGGGATTGGTGAGTCCACTGGGGTTCGTGATCTGGTAAAGGGCGAGTGTCGCGCCAAGCTGTCCGGCGTCCAGCTTGACGCCAACTTCGTATTGCTTGGTCACGCTGGGCGCGAAGACCTCGCCAGCATTGTCCGTCCCGGTCGGCGCTGTCGGACCCTGCTGCAACCCCTCGATGTAGTTCCCGTACACAGCGACCTCCTTCCGGAGTTTCACCACGACGCCCGCCATCGGGCTGATCTTGTCGTCGTTGTAGCTGCGCCTGATCGCCCCGGTGGTGGTATTGAAGCTGGCCGTGTCAATCTCCTGCTGCCGCGCGCCCAGGGTGACCTGCACCTGGTCGCCGTTGAACGAAACGGTATCGGCGATGGTCGTGCTCAAGAACTCCGTCGTGCCGCTCTTCGCCGCCTCGCTCAATCCCTGCAGCGACGAAACGTCGGTGGGCGGTCCGAATACCGGGTGATAAATATTCGACGCGGGGAACGGGATTCCCACCGCCTGACCCGGCGTGTCGAAGCGTTTGTTCTCGAATGCCGAGTACGCAAGCACGAGCTGGTGACTGAGCGCGCCGGTTTCGAAGCGCCCCCGCACACCGGCTTCACCTGCCTGCTGAATGACCTTCATAATTGATCGCACCGCCCACGCTGCCGCCTATCATCACGCCGTTCAGCAGTGCGTTCGGGCCTTTCAGCACCTCGATGCGCTCGTAGCCCTCGGCCATCGCCGAGTTGAAGAACGAAGGAGCGATGCCGGGTAGGCCGCTGAACAGCATGTCCTGGTTGCCGACATCGAAGCCGCGGATGCTGAACCAGTCCGCGCCCGAAGAAGGGGCGCCTGTCGTGCGCGCCGACGCATCGTTCTCCAGGGCGTCGGCAACAAATCTTGCCCCCTGGTTCTGCATCAGCTCTGCGGTGTAGTTCGCCTGCGTGAACGGCGTATCCATCATGTCGCGGTTGCCCAGAATGCCCAGCTCGCCGCCTCGCGCCACCTGCCCTCCCGCAAACGGCTCGGGCAGTGCAGTCGGCGACACCCCGCTCTCAACGATTTTCACCGCCGGCAAAACCACCGCCGCTCCATCCTGCGCCAACCGCCACGATCCATCCGGCTGACTCACCGCACGCAATCCACTGCCGCTCAGCACCTTCGCAAAGCCTTCCTGCAGGGTGTAGCTGCCCTCCACCGCAGGCGCCTGTTGCACCGGCACTTCGCGCGGATCGAATACCAGCTCCACACCCGCCTCGGCAGCGAATCGATTCAATGCGTCGGCAAGCGTGGCCGCGGGCAGTTGATAAACGCGACGCTCCGACAATGCGGCTGTCTCGGCGGCAATAACGGGCAGAGCCGGTGCGATCAGGCAAGTGGCAAGCAGCAGGTGGCAAGCAGACGGCGCAACGCGCCGGTAACGACGATTGTTCATGGTTGAGGACTCCCCACAGTCCGGGTGATCGATGGATATCACCCGGTAAGCCGGACGAGTCGCAAAATCCTGCAAAAAAATCGCCGGGAGCGATTTTTGGCGTCGCGCAGCGACGACCCGCAGGGTGGCCGCCACGGATGGCATCCACAAAAATTTCGTCAGAATTTTCAGACGCGGGTGTCGACACTGACCCAGTAGCGCGTCGTGCGCGAGATGGCGATCGGGAAGCGGTCGGCGAGAATCGACAAGGTGCGATCCGTGTCGGCCAGCGAAAAGACACCAGAGACACGAATGCCGGCCACTGCTGGCGAGCAGCGCAATACACCAGGGCGATAGCGCGCCAGCTCGGCGATCACCTCGCCCAGCGGTCGATCGTTTATCACCAGCTGACCGCGTGTCCAGGCATCGCTGTCGCTCTGCAATGCGGATGCGGAACTGCTGCCGCGTCGATCGAAATCGATCTGCTGCCCCGCCTCGACTCTCACGCTTTCGTGTGCATCGCGCGGCAGCACGACGACGGCATGCTCCTGCACCGCGACCTGTGTGCGGCCATCGAGCTGACGCACGCTGAAGCGCGTGCCGAGCGCCCGGATATCGCCCTGCAGAGTGCGCACGATCAGCGGGCGCCGTTCGCCATCGGGATGCCCGCTGGTCAGGTGCAGTTCGCCGGCGCGCAGGTGCAGTAACCGGGTTCGCGCATCGAAGACGATATCGACTGCACTGCCCGTGTTCAGTATCAGCTCGCTGCCGTCGCTCAAAGCGATGCGGCGCTGTTCGCCAACGGCGGTACGAAGATCAGCCAAATAGGGTTGCCAGGGTTGTTCACGCACGGCCAACCAGCCACCACCGACGACGGCAAAACAGGCGATGCCTTTCAAAACGTGGCGACGCGACCTGGCGACATTGCGCAGCACCGGCAGCGACACATCGCCGGGCACATTCACCAGCGTCTGCCGTACCTGCTGCAGACGCATCCAGGCGCGTTCATGCTGCGGATTTTCCGCGCGCCATTGTTCACAGGCGCAATGGTCGTCAGCGCTGGCCGTGCCGGAGCCAAGGCGCACGAACCAGGCGATGGCCTGCCGCCGCGCCTCCTGATCGAAGGATTCCGGGACGGCGTCGATATCGAGGGAACGGCTCATGTCACGGCGCCAGTTCGAAGCAATGATCGAGCGCGGTCGTCATGTAGTTGCTGACCGTGCGCAAGCTGATATCGAGCCGCTCGGCGATCTGCGGATAGGTGAGCCCTTCCAGCTGCGACAGCAGGAATGCTTCGCGCACTTTCGGTTTCAACCCGGCCAGCATCTTCTCGATGCGCAGCAGCGACTCGACCACGATGGCCTGTGTTTCCAGCGAGGGCAGCTCCGGCTCCGGCAGCCTCGCCAGCAGGCTCAGGTAAGCCTGCTCGATGGCGCGGCGTCGGAAGAAATCGATAAGGAGGCCGCTGGCAATTTTGGAGAGATAACCGCGCGGCTCGTCAATCTGCGTTGCCACACCGGAGCGCAGGATGCGCACGAAGGTGTCATGGGAGAGATCAGCGGCCTGTTCGGCGCAACCAAGACGGCGCCGCAGCCAGCCGTGCAGCCACGAATGGTGATCGCTGTAGAGCGTTTGAATCGCCTGAGCCGGCGCGGCGTCGGTGGACATGCGGTCGCCTCGTATCCGTTGAGGCGACCGCCTCAGATGCAGATAGTTATCTATAAATAAGAAGCGTTCGCATCTTATGACAGCAGCAACGGACTGGCAAGCCAACTCAGCCGGCCGCACTCGCTGCCGTTCCGACCCCTTACAGCTTGTACTCGACCCGCAACAGCCAGGCGCGTGGGAATCGGCGACGTTGCGCCCTTGCAGGGAGATATCGAAATCCGATTGCGCAGAGCGGGTTGGCGAAGCGTAACCCGCCGCGCATCAATCCAGGCGGTTCAAACCAGCGGATTGACCGCCCTCAACCCCGCAAAACGGGCGAAGTCCCGATCCGCCGTCCAGATTTCGCGCACACCGTGTTGAAGGCACAGTGCGGCGATGCGCGCGTCATGCACCGCTGGCCCGGCCAAGGCCGCCTTTTCGATCAGCGCACGCAGCCGGCTCCAGTGCATCCCGGTTTCCGCGAGCAGCACCAGCGTGGGTGATTCCAGCCAGACTTCGATCTGCTTCAAGGCTTGGCGCAGCGGCGTCGGCGGCGCGTAGATGCGCGGATGCGTCACGATGGCGTAGAACTCGTGCAGACAGGGCCAAGGCAGTGCCCAGGTCGCAGCGCCTTCGGCGCATTGCGTCACGCAGGCCAGCGCCCGCTCGTGAAAAGGGCTGTCTTCGCGGTGGGCGTAGATCAGCAGGTTGGTATCGAGCGCAATCACGTGCGCCCCCCATCTTCATAGGCGGCGGCACGAATGGCCTCCCAGCCCGCCGCCGCCATCTCCGGCCGCAATCCCTGCCCGCCCTTGAAACTGGCACGACGCAAGCGGAAAGGTTCCGCCCTCACCTCCTCCTGCCTGAGCACCTCGCGCAAGCCGCGCTCCAGCAGGGCACGCAACGTGGTGCCCTCCCGCGCGGCAAGACGGCGGGCTTCCTCGAACAGCGGGTCCGCTATCTCGACCGTGGTTTTCATATGGGGCCTCCGCTACAGGAATATGGGTGCCCATATCATAAGCCCCAACCCCTCAAAGATCGAACCGATACTCCACCCGGGTCATCACCGTGCGCGGCGCACCAAAGAAATTGCCGAAGCCCGGCTGATGCCGGCTGTAGAGTTCTTCGATGGCGAAACCGCTCATATCCGTGCCTGTAGCAAGGCCAGATCCAACTGTCGGAAGGTGGAAAATCAGCAGCCTGGAAATAGCGACGGCCGCCACCATTCCAGCCAGCACTTACAGCTTGTACTCGACCCGTAACAAATAGGCGCGCGGCGAACCAAAGTAGTGACCGTATCCGTAAGGACCATTATTTCGTTCGATATAGCGCGAGTCGGCCACGTTGCGCACTTGCAGCGAAACATCGAAATCCGATGTCAGCGGATATTGCGCATGCAGGTCGACCCGGTCGTAGCCATCGACAGTGACGTTCTCGTCGCCGCTGATGCTCCAGCGATCACCGACGTTGACCCAGGTGCCGCCCAGACCGAGGTGTTGCAGCGGGCCGCCCTGAATCTCGTAGTTCAGATAGAACGAGCCCTGCCAGTCGGTGGTCTCCTGCGGTATCAATCCGTAATTGGGATCACGCCGGTCGATGTATTCCGAGTCCAGCCACGTCATCGCCGCACTGAGCGTCAGTCCTGTCAGCGGCGAGCCGGTCAATTCGATTTCCGCGCCATCGGTGCGCTGCAATCCGCCGCTGATGCTGAAGAACTGCCCCGGTTGATTGTTTGGGTCGGCAATCGGCCGATGGTCGAGTTCCTGCCGAAATATCGCCGCCGATGCCGCCAGCGCACCGTCGAACCATTCGCTTTTCAGCCCCAGCTCATAACCTTCGCCGCGCTCGGGTTCGAGAATGTTGCCGGCGGCGGATCGATCCATCACCGGGTTGAAGGATTGCCCATAGCTGGCATAGCCGTTGATCTGCGGTGTGATTTCGCCGGTCACGCCGATGCGATAGGTGATTTCGCTGTCGTCCGATTCATCTTTACTGCCGGCGAGGTTGTCGTTTGAAATCTGTTCGGCGCTGTCGTAGCGGGCACCGGCCAGCACTTTTATCCGATCGGTGAGCGTCAGTTGAAACTGCGCATAGGCCGCCTGGTTTTTGCTGGTGTCGGTGAAGTCGTAGGTAATGGGCAGCTGATCGGAACGCACCGTACCGGCATCGGCAAAGTTGTCGAGATAGATGCTGGCCATACCGATATAGGTGTAACCGCCGAACGAATCCTGCTCACGCTCGTTGCTCTCCAGCCCGGCGATCACCTGATGCTCGCGGCCGAACGCCTTGAACTTGCCCTGCAGACGCACTTCACCGGCCCACACATCGGTTTCATGGAGAGTGCTCGCGGCAAAAACGTAAGCATCGCCTGCGCCGTAGAAACCGTAACCGTAGCTGTCGGCGTAGCCGTGGCGATCGTTACTGGAGCGCTGCAGCAACAGCGTGGCCAGCCAGTCGTCGTTGAGTTCATGGTCCAGCCGCGCCGTTGCCATCGACTCCGAGGTTTCCGACTCCTTGACGGCCTGCACGCCGAAGTAGAACGACTCGTCGATATCGGGAATCTTCAGACGATCGCCGTCGAGACGCAGCGGAATACCGAGGCTCGGCAGTGAATCGGTGTCCTGAAAGATACCGGTCAGCAACAGCCGAGTGCGCTCGCCGAGATCGGCCGACAGACTCGGTGCGATCGCGCGCCGCTGCGATTCGACATCGTCGATGAACGAGCCGCGATCGTCATATGCAGCACTGACGCGGCCCGCGACCGATCCGCTTTCGTTGAGCGCGCCGGTGATATCGATTTCACCGCGATAGGTGTCATAAGAACCGACCGTGCCGCTGACCGTGCCCTCAAATGCCGCTTGCGGCTTTTTCTGGATCAGGTTGATGAAGCCGCCGACCGAGCCCTGCCCGTACATCATCGACGATGGCCCCTTGACTACCTCGACCCGCTCGAACGAAACCATGTCGAACTCGTTGCGCTGCGCACCGGCGGCAAAGCCATCGATGCGTACATCGCGATCGCCATCCAGACGTTGGCCGCGCAGCGAAAACTGATCCGCCACACGCGGACTCGGGCCGGCAAACGGCCCGCCGCCAGAGGAGACGCCGGTCGTGACACCGGCGGCCAGCTCCAGCGCCGACAGAACATCCGTTACCTGACGCGCTTCGATCGAGTCATGCGTGATGACGGAGATCGACTGCGGTGTCTCTTTCATCGACATCGGCATTTTGGTAGCGGAGCTCTGGTAGTCCGCTTTGAAGCCGCCGCGCTCCGCTGGCGCATCGAGCAGGCTGGCCGTCGATTCAACCTTCACCTTTTGCAACATCACGGCACCTGCAGGCACCGGCTCCAGCGTGTAGCTACCCGCCCTGGTCTGCACCAGTTGCAGCCCGCTGCCGCGCAATGCCTCGCGCAGCGCCGAAGCCGCATCGAAGCGGCCGCGCACCGGCTGTGACCGAAGGCCCTCCACCAGCACCGGCTCGACACTGAGCGCCAGCCCGGCGCCGGTCGCGATGCGATTCAGCGTCGTCGCCAGCACACCGGCCGGCAGGTCGTAATCGCGCAATTCGGCGGCAACCGGCGCTTGGGCGTGGGTTACGGCAGGTGCAAGTGCAGCGGAGCCAGCCACAAGCGCGACCGACAGCGCGCGCAGGCGAAATGGCAGACGGGTGACATGGGGAGCAAAGCGCGGCATGGAACATCCCTCGGAATGGGCGATAAAAACCCAATGCCGAACGACGATCAAAAAGCGGAAGGGGAAAACTAAAAAATTTTCCTGCGGATCCTATCGTGGGTCGAACGCCACAAATGCCTGTTCCAGCGCCGGCAGATACTCCCCATACGCCCGCCAGCGCTCCACCGACTTCGTATAGACCGGCTGGCGCACCTGCCAGCGGCTCGGTGTCTGCACCGCGCGTTCGCTCTTGTGGAAATCGAGACAGGCTGCGTCCCACGGCGCACCGAGGAAATCGATCAGCCCACGTGCCTGTCCTTCGATATCGGCAACCGTCTCTTCGTAGCGCAACTCCAGCATCGGCAACGGCAGATGCTCGCGCCAGTGCGCCATCAGCCGTTCGTATTGCGCGCGGAAAAACGCGAGGTCGTCGAAGTCGGTGGCGTAGCGCTGGTCAGGGTTGAAGTTTTCCATCCAGATCGACAAGGCGTTATCTCGTGCATCGCGCACGCAGTGGATCACGCGCGCGTTCGGGAACAGCGTCGCGGCGAAAGCGAGATGGAAGAAATTGAGCGGCGATTTGTCGCTGATGCGCAGTCGCTTTTTCGGTGCGCCATCGCGCAGCGCGCGCAGGTAGGTTTGCGCCAGTTCGCGGCTCTGCATTTGATCAAGTTTGGTCGCGGCCTGCCACGGCTCTTCGCTACCAGCCACCTGCTGCAGGGCGATGCGCGCCAGGTCGGGCAGCTCGCCGGCGCCGTGCAGCAGCGGGTGCGAGGCGATGATCTGTTCGGTCAGCGTGGTGCCGGACCGCGGCAGGCCGACGATGAACACCGGCTGGTCGGTGCCGATGCCGAAGCGGCGACGCTCGGCGAAAAACTCCCGCGTGTAGGTGGCGATGATGGCATCAACGCGATCGCTCAACGCCGCGCGATCGAGCGCGCCGTTGTTGCGACGCCGCGCGGCGTTGGCGGCCAGCCCTTGCCGCGCGGCCTCGGCGAACCGTTTGCGGCGGTCGTGGTATTTGCACAGGCCGTAGCCGATCAGCGCCTTCGCTTCATCGTTAGCCTGCGGGTCGTTCATCGCGGCGGTGGCCCGCGCCAGTACGCCCGCATCGGCGTCGTCCTTGACCAGCGCGAGGTAGTGACTCATCGCCATCGCGTGACCGGGCTTGCGCGCCAGCACGTTCAGGTAGCAGCCGATAGCGCTCTCCGCCTCGCCGAGATCTTCGAGCGTGCGCGCCAAACCGAACCAGCCCTGCACATGATCGGGGTCGAGACCGAGCGACTGCCGGAACAGCGATTCGGCGCGGCGCACCTTGCCGCGCTGCGACAGCTCCTGTGCCAGCCGGCTGCGCGCCGGCGCCAGCGTCGGGTCGTGTTTCGCGGCGCGCTCGAAGCACTCCACCGCGTCGTCGAACTGGCCGGCCGCGATCAGCAGGTTGCCGAGATTCAGATAGGTGTCGGCGCGCGCCGGGTTCAGCTGCAGCGCGCGTTTCAGCGCGGCGAACGCATTCCCGCTGTCGCCGAGCTTGCGCAGCGCGGTGCCGAGGTTGTGCCAGCCATCGGCAAAGGTGTTGTCGATCTCGACGGCTTCGGCAAAGCAGCGCGCTGCGTTCTCCAGCTCGCCGAACATCGCGTAGATGCGCCCGAGATCGGACCAGCTGCGCGGATCGTCCGGCGCCAGCTCGCAGGCGCGCTTGCCGGCATTGAGCGCCTCGCCCTTCTCGCCCGCTGCCGCCTGCAGCAGGCCGAGATGACGATGCGCCTGCGCATCGCCGGGCGTCGCTTCGATCCGCTCCCGGCACAGCTGCAGTGCCCGCACCGGATCGCGGGCATCCAGCGCGTCATTGACGGCGGCGGTCAACATCGGTTTCTCGCTCGACATTACGAACCTGAACTCCTCGACGAATTACAGCTCATACGCGACCCGCAGCAGATAGGCGCGCGGCGAACCAAAGTAGTTGTTGCTCTCGATATCGCGCATGCGTTCGATGTAGGTATCGTCGAACACGTTGCGCACCTGCAGCGAAATATCCCAGTTCTCCAGCGCGGTGTAGAAGACGCTGAAGTCGGTCCGGTCGAAGCCGTCAAACCAGAGCTGGTCGCTGGTCGCGCCGTTCACGTAGCCCATATCGACGAGCCCCGCGTAGGCAAACGAACGGGTGCCGACATAGGTGTAGGTGATGCCGGCACCGAGGCCGCGCAGCATACCCTCCTGCAGTTCGTAGGAGACATAGAGGCCGCCATTGCGCTCGATGCTGCCGTACGGCACCAGCCCGTATTCCGGATCATCCCGGTTGGTGTAATCCGAATCGACCCAGCCGATACCAGCGACGATTTCCAAACCGGGCAGCGGTGAACCGGAGACCTCGATCTCGACGCCATCGTTGCGCTGTTCGCCACCGGAGATGCTGCCCTCCGGATGAACGGGGTCGGGAATCGGAATGTTGTCGAGATCCTGTCGGTACAGCGCCAACGTCACACCAAGCCGTCCGTCGAGCCACTCGCTCTTCAGGCCCAGCTCATAACCCTTGCCACTCTCGGGATCGAGCAGCTTCTCGTCCCAGGTCAGGGAATCCACCGGACTGAAACTCTCGCCATACATCGCATAGGCGGTGATGTTCTGAGACACGTCATAGGTAACCCCGGCACGCATCGTCACCTCGTCGTTCTTCATCTCGTCGGTGCCACCCGTCTGCTCGGCCTCGTCGTAACGTGCGCCCGCCAGAATTTTCATGCGATCGGTGATGCCGAGCAGAAACTGCAGATAGGCGCCGGTGTTTTCAGTGAATCCGGACCATGTCACCGGCACCAGATCGGTGGCGCGGGTGCCGTCGGTCGGATACTCGTCGGTGTAGATGTTGCCAAAGCCGACCTGTTGGTACTGGAACGTGCTGTCGTAGCTGCGGCGGTTGCGCTCGACACCCATCAGCACCTGATGCTCGCGACCGAACGCGGTGAAGCGACCGTCGACCCGCAATTCGCCGGCCCAGAAATCGTCGTCGGTGGTGTAGGTATCGGCGTACAGATACGTGTTGCCGTCGGCGTCGAGCCCACCGTGCGCGTAGTTGTCGAAGTAACGCCCGAATTTCTGGTTGCCGCCCTGCAGTGCCAGTGTTGCGAGCCAGTTGTCCGACAGTTCGTGATCGATGCGCGCGGTGACGATCCGGCTGTCCGAATAGGAGTCTGTAGATGCAGGTTCACCCGTCATTCGCGAGCGCGGAATATCGGGCATATGCAGTTTGTTGCCGTCGACACGCAGCGGCACACCATGCGACGGCAGGAAATCGGCATCCTGATAAACAAGGTCGAGATAGAGCCGCGTCTTCTCCGCGACCTGCCATTCGAAATTCGGCGCCAGCACCGTCGACTTGGTCCAGACGCCATCGATGAACGAACCGGCATCGTCGTAGGCCGCGACAAATCGGCCGCGCAGGTCACCGCTTTCGGTCAGCGCGCCGGTGGTATCGAATTCCGCGCGATAGGTATCCCACGATCCGAACTGGCCAACGACAGTGGTGCGCGCCTCCGCCTGCGGCTTCTTGCGAATGAAATTGATGAAGCCACCGAGCGAACCCTGTCCGTACAGCATCGACGACGGCCCTTTGACCACTTCGACGCGCTCGAACAGCGCCAGATCGAGTTCGGGCGACGACAGCGCGAAGCCGTCGACGCGAATGTCGCGCTGACCGTTCAGCTCCTGCCCGCGCAGGTTGAACTGCTCGTTCGCCTCCAGACCGCGCCCGGCGAACGGGCCGCCAATGGTTGAACTGGCTGCCGGCACCAGACCGGCGGTCAGCTCCAGCGCGCTGGTCAGGTCACGCACCTGACGCCGATCCATCGACTCGCGCGTGACCACGGTGATCGCCTGCGGCGTCTCGCGAATCGACAGCGGCATCTTGGTGGCGCTGCTCTGGTAGTCCGCCTTCAGGCCGCCCGGCTCCGGCGGCGCATCGAACGGGCTGCTGCCCTCGACCGTCACCTTCTGCAGCATCACCGCGCCTTCCGGCAGCGGCGCCAGCGTGTAGCTGCCGGCGCTGGTCTGCTGCAGCTGCAGCCCGCTGTCGCGCAAGGCTTCGCGCAGCGCTGTTTCGGCATCGAAACGGCCGCGCACCGGATGCGAGCGACGCCCCTCCACCAACGCCGGCTCGACGCTGAGCGCCAGCCCCGCTTCGACCGCGATGCGGTTCAGCGTCGTGGCCAGTGACCCTGCCGGCAGGTCGTAATTGCGCTGGGTGCTGGCAACTGACGCCTGCGCCTGAATCACTGGCGATATGAAGGTGACAGCGCCGGCGGCGAGCGCGAGCGACAGTGCGTGCAGGCGGAACGGCAGACGGACGGTGTTGGAGGCAAAACGCTGCATGGAACATCCCTCGGAGTGGGCGATAAAACCCATTACCGAACGACGACCGAAAAGCGGAAGGGCTGGAGAGAAAAATCGCGGGGCATCGCGCTTTCCCGGGTCAGCGAGGTGCGATCTTCCGCAATGTGTCGTCGGGGTCGTAGACACGCAGCTGCGGCGGCGTCCTGTCGGAGCTGCGGTAGACCACCAGATTGGTTCCGCCCTGATGTGCCTGCGAAGGAAACAGAATGCCGTCCAACCCGGCGGCCACCACATCGTCAGCCATGTACCAGGTCGGCGGCTCGATCTCCCCGCCGAACCACTCCGCACGCCAGTCCACCGCGAAATCGGCCCATAGCGACGGCCAGCGTTCGGGATCGTAGCCGGCGCTGAAATCGGCCACCCGCAGCCCGCTGGCGAAAAATGTGCAGATCGTGCCGGGAGGTAACCAGGGGTTGTCCTGCCTGTACTCGGCCAACGCCGTCGCCACATCCAGCGCCAGATACAACGCCTCCTGACCGGGGCGGTTGAAGCGACCGCCCCGACGCGCCGCGCCCACGCCGGACAGCGGTGTGCTGGCGTGGGCAGGTGTGATGACCCGGTAACAAACCGCGTCCGCACCCTCGCCGAATAGCGTCGAAATCACCCGGCGGCACCGCCAGCCAGAGACTCCAGATAGGCGATGACCGCATCGGCCCGACCTTCCTGGATCAAGGTATCAGCGGTCCGGTAACCGAAGGCTCGCAGTGGCTCATTGCGCAGCAGGAAAGCCGCCCGTTCGGGATCGCCGGTCACTTCGGTGGCCACGACAAGCACCCGCAGCATCTCCTGCAGGTACTTCTGCAGTTGCGGCGCTTGAGGCCGCGCGGTGGGCGTGTTGCGGTGTACATGCGCGCGCTCGGCCAGCTCATGCACCCGGAAGCCGAAGAACTCACCCACCTTGGCCGGAGACAGGTATGGGGTATTGGGTTCGCGGAACCGCTCGGCGAAAGGCTCTTGCAGGACGGCGCTCATGGCGTATCACCCGATGCAGAAAATTTGCACCCATCCTGCACTCAAAATGCTCTTTTCACAACGTCGGGCAACCTTCAATCCTCAAGCCCGGTATCGCCGACGTTCCGATTGCGGGCTAACCGGAGGGCGATACCGAAAGCCCCGGCAAGCGCGATGAACCCGGAATCAGTCGCCGGCCGGCTCCAGCCGAATCCACCATGCCGTGGTGCGCTGCTGGCGCAGCGGCAGCGAACTGGTCAGCGATGCCAATGCGAGGTCGACATCGTGCAGTGGAAAGGTGCCAGTGACTCGCAACTGCTCGACAGCAGGATCAACGGCTATATGCGCGGCGGTATGTCGCGACAGCACGGTGATGACGTCTGCTAACGGCGCGTCCTCAACCGCCAACATCCCCTGCGTCCACGCAGCCGCTCCCGGTTCGGTCGCGACAGTGGAAGCCATGCCGCTGCCACTCAGCCAGACGCTGTCGCCGGCGCGCAGCACTCGGCTCTCGCCATCGTCTGCGGTCGCTTCGACGGCAGCCTCCAGCACGATCAACCGCGTGCGGCCGGCCTCGAGGCGCTGCACGACGAAGCGGGTGCCGAGCGCTCGCAACTCACCCTCTTCCGTCACGACCACAAAGGGACGTGCATCGCCATGACCGGTCTCGATCGACACCTGACCGCTGCGCAAATGCAGTTCGCGACGTTCGCCATCGAAGTCGACATCGAGCGCGCTGCGGGCATCGAGCTGAATCTGTGTGCCGTCGGCCAGTTGCAGACGCCGCTGTTCGCCCGTGGCGGTGACCTGATCTGCAGCCAGATGACGCAGCGGCCACTGCCGATCAACCACCGGCAACAACGCTGCAACTGCCAGCAGCAAAGCCATCGCACCGGCAAGTGCACGTCGCGGCCTGCCGGCATGCAGCAGTGCCGCGCGACCGCGACTGCCAATGCGGCCGATACGGGCATCGATATCGTGCAGTTGGCGCCAGACCCGCGCGTGCTCCTCATCGCGCGCCAGCCAGGCGTCGAGTGCAGTGACATCGGTTTCGCCGGCATCGAGACGCAGGCGCCAGTCAATGGCCGCATCGAGCACGCTGCGACGCACCGGCGCGGCACTCACCGGCTCACTCCGAACTGCAGGTGGTAGCAGTGCCGCATCGCCTGCGTCAGGTACTGCCGCACGCGCCGCGTCGACACGCCCAGCTGTTCGGCGATCTGCGCTTGCGGCACACCGTCGACACGATCGAGCAGAAAGGCGACGCGCGCGTTGCGCGACAGACCATCCAGCAGACGGTCGACCTCGACCAGCAGCTGCACCATCGACACCTGTTCCTCCGGCGATGGCTGTTCGGCCTCCGGCTGCATGGCGAGCACATCAAGATAAGCGCGCTCCAGCGCTGAGCGACGAAAGTGATCGACCAACAGCCCCTTGGCGACGGTAACGAGGAAGGCGCGCGGCTTGATCGGCGTCGCGTAACGCGGCGCCGTCAGGATGCGAAGGTAGGTCTCCTGCGCGATATCGGCCGCCTGCTCCGAACAGCTCAACCGACCGCCCAGCCAGCGTGTCAGCCAGCCGTGATGGTCACGGTAGAGCGAATGAATCGCCTGTCGGGTGGAGATGTCTGCTGCAGACATGCGGGCCGCCTCGTATCCGTCGAGGCGGCGCCTCCGATGCAGATAAGAATTGTTCGCATCTTATATGCTTTCAGCGCCGGGAGACAAACTGGCCCGATTACCCTCGACGGTGAAAACGACAGCACCCCACTCATTCCGCCCACATCAGCTATTCGCCTACCAGCGATAACTGACCGTGCCGATAACCTTGCGCGGCTCACCGTAAATGCAGGAGTAGTTGCAAGTTTCAACATAGGTCTTGTCGGTCACGTTGGTGGCGTTGAGCGCGACCCGCCAGCGCTCGTGCGCAAACGCCGCCATCGCATCGAATACCGTCACATCCGGCAGATCGAGTTCTCCCCCACTCCAGACACCCGGGCTGCCGCTGTTGTAGCGCGCACCGACACCCACCGAAAAACCCGTCATGCCCATGACAGCGAAATCGTAACCGCCCCACACCGACAGCTGGTTGAACGGAATACCCACCTTCTGCTTGCCGATCTCATCCGGATTATTGCTTTCCGTGGTTTTCGCATCGATGTAGGTATACGCACCAATCACCGTGAACTGGTCCGCGAGCTGTGCACGCGCCTCCAGTTCCAGACCACGCGAACGCTGCTCGCCGGTTTGCACCGAGTAGCTGGTGTCGACAGGATCCGGCGTCAGCACGTTCTGCTGGGTCAGCTCATAAATAGCTGCCGACAGCAGTGTGTTCCCACCCGCCGGCATGTAGCGCACCCCCAGCTCGTATTGCTCACCCTCGGACGGATCGAAGCGCACATTCGAGCGGTTGCGACCCGGTGTCGGCTCATACGATGTGGAGTAACTGAAAAACGGCGCAACACCGCTGTCGAGCAGAAACACCAGACCGGCGCGCCAAGTGAACGCATCGTCCTTTTCATCGGTGGCCGGGTAATCACTCGGGTCAAACAGCGGGCGATCTGTGTACTCGCTCCACTCCTGTCGCCCACCCAGAACGAATACCCAGTTGTCGCCGAGCTTCGCCTGATCCTGCACATAGATACCGTGACGTTTGCTTTCCGAAATGCCGGAGCCCGTATTTGGCTGCGGATCGGTAGGCACCGCATCGTAGCTTGGCTCATACAGATCGATCGGATCGATGGTCCAGTTGTAGCGTTCGGTCGAAAAATCCTGATCGGTGGTATCAAAGCCAACCAGCGTCTTGTGTTCTAGTGCTCCCGTTGCAACATTAATTTCCAGCGAGGTATCCGTGGTCAGCGCTTCGGCGCGATCTTTGCGCGACTGCGCCCAGCGCGGTGCAGTGCGGTTATCGGCCTCAACATATGACCAGCCCGCGAAACCGTAGTCGGTGTCAGCTTCGTACCATGTCACGCCCTGACGCAGCCGCAGCGTGTCGCTGAAACGGTGATCAAACAGATAGCCGGCCACCTTGCGATCACTCAGATAATCCGAAAATCCGGGCTGCCCGTAGTAGGCATGTCGACTGGGTTTGCCGAGTGAATCCTCGCTCAAGAACATCTCTGCCGGGTAGGCGCCAACCCAGGCCGATTCGTCGCTCTGCCAATATCCCAGAACCGTCAGCGACGTATTTTCCGTAGGCTGCCAGCGCAGCGCCGGCGCTGCGAATTCGCGATTGTCGTCGACCTCATCAATCGAGCTTTCCGCGTCGCGCTTCAACAAGGTGAGTCGACCTGACCAGACACCGTCGTCACTCATTGCACCACTGAAATCACCGGAAAGCTGCTTGCGGTCGTAGCTGCCCGCATCGACGTTGATTTCGCGCAGTGTCTCCAGTGTCGGTTGTTTGCTGACGGTGTTGATAATGCCGCCCGGCGCGGTCGTACCGTACAGCAGCGACGATGCGCCCTTCAGCACTTCGAGACGCTCCAGACCGTATGGCTCCTGCTGACCATCGTAAATGTTGACGGTGAATTTCATGCCGTTGCGATACATGCTGTTGTAGTACGCGAGCGCACGAAAACCGCGCAACACGAAGCTGTCACCGGTGACATCCACACCGCCGCCATCAACACCGACACCGGCGGTATAGGCCAGCGCGTTTTTCAACGTCTGTGGCTTGCGTAGTGCCATTTCGTCCGCGGTAACAACACTGATGCTCTGCGGAATTTCCAGCAGCGGCGTGTCCGTCTTGGTACCCGTCGCAGTGCGTTTCGCCACATAACCCTGAACTGGGCCGGTTGCCGTCTCCTGAAAACCGGAGGCACTGACCTTCACCGGCGCCAACGTCACTGCATTCGCTGCCGGCTGCAGCTGATAGCTGCCGTCACCGCCAATCACCGCTTCCAGCCCGGTACCACTAAGCAGCCGTTGCAGCGCCTCCATCGGCGTAAAGCTGCCGCTGACACCGCTGCTGCGTTTGCCACCGGTCAACCGCGCATCGACCGACATCATGACGCCGGCACTACTCGCGAAGCGGTTCAGCGCCTGATCCAGCGGTCCCACCGGAATGTCGTACTGCTGACGCTGCTCAGCGGCAGTCGACTGCGGCTGCGCGACAACCTGCAACGAGGCAACACCGAACAGGCCGCAGAAAACGGCAATGGATAAAGGGTGTAGAGAGAAGGGGCGTAAAGACAACGGGCGGGACATGCTGAAACTCCTCGGGATAGTGGGCGCTTTAAAACCCATCCCGAACGAGCCCCGGAAACCAACAATCGATGCGGAAAATTTTTTATGGGAGCGGGCGTTGTGGGAGCGGGACAGGGACCGGGGCGGAAGGTGCCGCAGGTGGCGTTGCCGCCCAGCAGGAACTCGTCGGCGGTGATCAGCGTGGCATGAGCTCAGAGAGCCGCCAGCCTGCCCTTGAGGCGGGCCATCAAGTCCATCCGCTCGTGCAGGATGGCGAGGATGAGCGCCGGACGGCCAGGGCGATGCACGGCAGCGATGTAATGGCTGCCAACCTGCTTGATGCGCAAGCCGGGCAGGAGCGCGTCCCAGTTCTTGAAGGTGGCATGACCAGTGGCAAGGGCGGCTGCGGCGTCATCAATCTGCCTGGCATAGGTGCGTACCTGTTCAGCGCCCCATTTCCGTCGGGTGTAGCGGAGAATTTCGCGCAGGTCGGTGTCCGCCAGCGTGGAATAAATGTAGGGGCGCGTCATGCTGCGCCGCTTTCGCGGATCACTTCCTCGGCGATCTCGACAGCGGATAGCGGCGAGACCTCGCCCCGATCGGCTTTGGCCAGGCGGTCAAGCAGCATGGCTTTCAACTCCTGCATCGCCTGCTCCTCATCGGAGGGAAACAGCCGCTCCAGCGTGTATTGCTTGATGGTCTTGCCAGACAGCGCGGCCAGCGCCTTGAGGCTCTGGTGCTGCTGCTCGGTGATGTCGATAGTCAGGCGGCTCATGGTGTTGCCTCGGGCGGGTCGAATGACGGCCCCGACTATACCCGCAAATGTGGGTTTGTGCGGCACAAAGACAGCCGACGACAGCAAGATGGCCAATGGTTTCGCATTGCCGTTCAGGGCAAACAGGAGCGGAGCACGATTTCCAGAGCCTGAAAGCCCGCGCCCTTCGACTCCGCTCAGGGAGCGGCAGGCGCCGCAGGCCGGGAGTCAAAGCCCGGTGGCTGAGCGAAGTCGACGCCCACCTCAACCCAGAAGCGAGTGCGATAGCGGATGCGGATCGGCAGGCTCTGCTGCAGCGCGGTGAGAATGCGATCGGTGTCGGCCAGCGGGTAGACGCCAGTGATCGGCAGGCCGGCAGCTGCTTCATCGCAGCGGATCATGCCGGGGCGGTGGCGCTCCAGCTCGCGCAGGAATTCGCCGAGCGGTTGCCGTTCGGCCACCAGTCGCCCCTGCTCCCAGGCGATGACGTTGATGTCGGCAGCCTGCATGTCGCCCACAGCGTCGGCGGAAAACCAGAGCCCATCCCCGGCCTGCAACTGCACACGGTCACGGCGGCGAGCAGTGACGACCAGCGCGCCCTCATACAGATCGACACGTGTGCCGCCATCGATCTCGCGCACCGCGAAACGCGTACCGAGCGCCAGCACTTCGCCCGACTCGGTTTCGACCAGCAACGGGCGCTGCGTCGCGTCATGACCGCTGGTGACCAGCACTTCGCCAGTCCACAAACGAATGCGGCGTTCGCGATCGGTAAAGCGGACATCCACCGCACTGCAGCTGTTGATCGCCAGCTGCGTGCCATCACTCAACTGCAAATGGCGAATATCACCGCTGCCGGTGCGCTGGTCGGCAATCACCTCGCGCCACGGCCATCGAGACTGCGCGGCATAGAGTCCACCGCCAGCCACCAGCAGCAGACCGAGCTGCTGCACGGCGCGACGCCGCGCTTTGTCGGGCTGATCGCCGAGTACCTGACGCGCGGTCTGCGCCGGCACCCGCACCAGCGTCGTCTGCAATTGCTGCAGCCGCTGCCACGCGCGCCGGTGTTCGGCATCGGCGGCGAGCCAGTTGTCGAATTCAATGCGTTGCCGCGCATCCAGGCCGCCATCCCAGCTCAACATCAGCCAGCGACTCGCCTGCTCGACGATGGATGCGGCGATCGGCGCGTCGGGATCTGGTGATGAAACGGGAATGTTCATTCGCTGTAGAGCACCTGATAGCAGGCCTGAATCGCGCGAATCATGTACTTCTGCACCGAGCTGACGCTGACATCGAGACGCTCGGCAATCTCCGCGTAACTCAGCCCCTCGAACTGCGACAGTAGAAACGCACTGCGCACCTTGGCCGGCATGCGCCCGAGCATGGCGTCGATCTGCAGCAGCGTCTCGACGATCAGGGCGCGCGTCTCGGGCGACGGCTCCTCGGCTTCCGGCTGCAGCAGCAGTGTTTCGAGCCAGGCCTGTTCAATGCGGTAACGACGGCGCAGATCGATCAGCAGATGGCGCGCGATCTGTGCCAGATAACGGCGCCCCTGCTCGGCCGCCGGCAACCGTCCGCTGACGATCAGCCGCACAAACGTGTCGTGCGCGAGATCGGCCGCCTGTTCGGAACAGCCCATGCGCCGCCGCAGCCAGCCATGCAGCTAGCCGTGGTGGTCACTGTAGAGATTATCGATCGTGACGAGCGATGAGCTGTCGACAGAAGACATTGGCCGCCTCGTATCCGTCGAGGCGGCGCCTCCGATGCAGATAAGAATTGTTCGCATCTTATTGAAGAAGCGTACCGGCCGGCAAGCCTGCCGCTGCCGATCGGGCGAACCTCAGGCCAGCGCGGCCTCGATATCGACCTCATCGATCTGCTCGGGCCGCATGAAACGTCGCGCGTATGAAAGATGCACATCCTGACGCAGGAACAGCGCGAACAGGTCGCGGTCAATGTGCTGCTCGCGCGCCATGCGGGCCATGATGTTTACCGTTTCCGACAGCGTTTTTCCTTTCTTGTAGGGTCTGTCGATGGCGGTCAGCGCCTCGAAGATGTCGGCCACCGCCATCATCCGTGCCAGCACACTCATCTCGGAGGCAGCAAGCCGCTTGGGATAGCCGGTACCGTCCATTTTCTCGTGATGCCCGCCGGCAATTTCAGGCACGCGACGCAGATATCGCGGGAACGGCAGCTGGTCCAGCATCTTGATGGTTTGAATCATGTGCTCATTGATCTTGTAGCGCTCTTCATCCGACAGCGTGCCGCGACTGACCCGCAGGTTATGCAGCTCTCCCCGGTCGTAGAGATAGCGCGGCACATCGACCTTGAAGCCCCACGGGTTATCCGCAGCGAGGGTGTCGCGCGCAAAGCGCTCGAAGCGATGTTCCGGCTTGTCGGCGAGCAGCGGCTCCTCGCAAGGCAGCGGCGGTTCCGGCACCACGGACTTGCGCGCCAGCTCCTCATGCGAAATGCCGATTCGATCGCTGAGGGTGCGGCGCCAACGCATCGCCGCAATTTTTTGCAATCGCGCCTGATCCTCTGCAGACAGAAACTCGCCGCCCTGATTGCATTGCGCCACAAACGAAAAATCGGCGTCGAGCTCACGCCAGCGCGCCTGCAGTTGCGCATGCAGTCGCTCCCGCTCTTCGCTCTTCGCAATGCCCTCCTCCGCAACGGCCCGCCAGTAATCGATCTCGGCATCGCGCTTGAGCAGCTCGAAACGCATGCGGACCTCATGGATGCGGTCATGCAGGGTTTCGAGCTTGGTGGCCTTGTCGACGATGTATTCCGGCGTGGTGACCTTGCCGCAGTCGTGCAGCCAAGCGGCGACGTGCAGCTCTTCCCATTCGCTGTCGCTCAGCTGGAAATCGGCGAACGGTCCCGACGTGACATCACAGGCCGCCCGCGCCAGCAACTTGGCCAGTTCCGGCACGCGCTGGCAGTGCCCGCCGGTGTAGGGGCTCTTGGCATCGATGGCGCCGGCCATGACCTGAATGAAGGATTCCATCAGCACCTTCTGCTCTTCGATCAGGCGCTGTGTATTGAGAGCAACTGCCGCGGTGCCGGAAAGCGCCTCGGTAAAGGCAACCCGCTCTGGCGTGAGCAGATGGCGGGACTCATCGACAAACAGCGCCAGTGCGCCCAGCAGCTCGCGGCCGCGATCGCGCAACGGAACCGTCAGCAGCGTGAACTGCGCATGCTCGGGCACCAGCGTGCCGAACAGCTCGCGCGCCCGGTTCCCCGATAGCGGCTCGCGGTGCGAGGGCGCGCGCAGTGCTTCAGCGGAAGAGAGGCACGCCGGCCGGCCGAGCTGGCTCAGCGCCGGCTGCTGCTCATCGGAATGACCGTTATGTTCATGCCAGCCGGCGTGCGCCGCCTGCAGGTTGCCGGCATCATCGGCCAGATAAACAACGCCGCCGAGCGCGCCGGTAACGGCCCTGAACTCGTCGAGCAGGCGTCGCAACAGTTGCTGAAAGTTTTGTTCATTGGCCAGCACATCCGAAATATCGAGGAAATGCCGGATGGTATTTTTCATGCTGCCCATCGAGCGGGCCAGATCGGCTATCTCGGTGATGCTGCTGTTCACCGCGACCGGGCGATCGAATTCGAAGCGCTCGATATGGTCGGCTTCCAGCGTCAGTTCATCCAGCGCGCGCGATACCAGACGCGACAGCGCATAAGCGGCGGCAATGCCGATGGCGAGAAAAAGCAGTGCCACCAGCGTGGCGTTGTTGCGGATGGTGATGGCATTGGCGACCAGTTCGGACTGCGGCGCATCCGCCCACAGCCGCATCGGCTGAGCATGCGGCACCGGAACCTCCACCCCCATGCCCTGCCAGCGCCGACCCTCATGCTCAAAATCGACAAGGCCGGTACCGCTGCGCAACGTCGCGATCATCTCGCGCTGTTCCGGCGCAAACAGTTCGACGAGTGTGGGCAGGCGCGGCGAGTCACCGGATTGCCGCGGCCCGGCTTGCTGCTGCGGCGCTGGCATCGCCTCGGACCAGCTCAGCACCTCGTCCCTGGCGTTGATCAGCAGCAGGCGGGTGCTCGGTGTCAGCCGTTGCTGGCCGATCAATGCCTGCAAGGTATTCAGGCTGAGATCCGTCGCGGCGACGACACCGGCCGGCGAAGCGGTGCGCGAAAACGTTACGCCAACCTCCCGGGTGGTATGAAACAGGCTGGGATCGCTGACATGCATCCGCTCATCGAGTTGCGCCGCGCGATACCAGGCGCGCTTTCTCGGGTCGTAGCGATAAGCCGGCTCCGGACGCTGCTGCAGCAACTTGAGCCGTTCGTCAAAGAAAAGGTACTGGCCATGCAGCACCTCTCTTTCACCCTCGCCCTCTCGCTCAACACTCTGAACGATCCACGCCGTACCGGCCGGCGGTGAAAAGAGCGCTTTCAGCTCCGGCGATTCACGATAGCCGCGCACCAGAAAAAATTCGCCATCGGGATAGCCAATGTAGGCGCTGGCCAGCTCCGGGTTGAGTCGCAGGCCGGTCACGAAATAGCCGAGGTAATCGAGGCGCTGCTCAAGCGAGGTGGCGCGACTGACTCGCTGTATCGCCAGCTGCTCGGTGAAAACCAGCGCCGGCGCATACAGCGAATTGACGCGGGCGCTCGTCTGCTCGGCAAACAGCCGGATACGATCCGCCGCTTCGTTCAACAGGATGTGACTGGTCTGACGGTACTGGTACCAGCCGGTGATCAGCGCGTAGACCGTGATCAGGCCGATAAAAAGATAGGCGACATAGACATGCAGCAGCATGGTCTTGCCCCGTTCGCGACGCATAAGCCCGCCTCCCGCCCGACCGCATCCCTGATGTGCCAACCACGGCACGCCGAGGTTCGAGCATAGACGATTCCCCGATGGCCGGACCTGACCGGCCGGCCATCTGCCGGGGCGCGACGTTGGTATAACCAGCCGCTTCAGGCCACTTCTAGCCAGTCACTTCAAGCCACCTCGCCGATCTGGCGGCGATAGAGTTTGGCGTAGAGGCCATTCACTTCGGTGATCAGCCGGTCGTGGCTTCCGGTCTCGACGATGCGACCACCCTGCATCACCAGAATCTGATCGGCGGACATGATGGTGCTAAGACGGTGTGCAATGACAACCGCCGTGCGTCCCTTCATCAGCCGGCTCAACCCCTCCTGCACCAGATGCTCTGATTCCGAGTCGAGCGCACTGGTGGCCTCGTCGAGAATGATCAGGTTCGGGTCCTTCAGCACCGCGCGGGCGATGGCGACGCGTTGCTTTTCGCCACCGGAGAGTTTGATGCCGCGCTCGCCGACCATGGTGTCGTAGCCATCGGGCAGACGCTTGATGAAGTCGTCGGCGCGCGCGACCACCGCGGCTTGACGAACCTCCTCCTGCGTGGCGCTGCGACGGGCGAAGGCGATGTTCTCGGTGATGTTGTCGTTGAACAGCGCCACGTCCTGCAACACCACGCCAAGCTGCGCCCGCAGCGATGCCTGCGTGTACTCGCGCACATCGCGACCGTTGATCAGGATCCGTCCCTCGCTGGGGTCGTAGAAGCGCATCAGCAACTTGATGATGGTGCTTTTGCCGGTGCCGCTCGGGCCGACCAGCGCCAGCGTTTCGCCGCTACCGAGCCGGAACGATATGCCATCCAGCACGCGGTGATTCTTGCCCGGATAGGAGAAGCTGACGCGATCGAACACGACGCTGTTGATGTGCGTCAGCTCGATCGAGTTTTCGTGATCCAGCACGTTCGGCTCGACATCCAGCAGCTCCACCAGACGCTCCGCGCTGGTTTCGATATCGCCGGTCTGGTTGATGATGCGGGTGATCGGCGCGATGGTGTTCAGCAAATTCTGCGTCAGCGTCAGGATCAGCAGAATGTCGCCGGGCGTATGGCTGCCGCCGAGCGCACCGTAGGTGACGAACATCACCGAACCGACAACGGCCAGCGCATTGACGATGGCGCGCAGCGTATTGGAGCGCCATTCGCGGATGTGCAGGCCGCCGCGCTGAATCAACCACTCCGCCTGGGTCGCGTCATAGCGCTGCTTGACCGCCGCCTCGCCGCCGAAGCTGCGCACCGTGGAGATATTGCCCACCATTTCCGCCAGCAGCCCCGCCATCCGCCCCGCCAGCTTTTCCCAGCCGCGCCGGAACGGCAGCGTCACCGCCAGATTGCGGTAGGAGCTGATCAGGTTGAACGGAATGACGATCAGCATGATCAGGCCGACCAGCGGCGCCTTGAACAGCAGCACGCCGATGGTGAAGAACATCTGCAGGATGTTGGCGAGGTTGCTCTCGGTCAGTGACCGCAGCCACATCGTGATCGAGGTGATGGTGCTGAAGCGATCCATCACCTCGCCGACGCGGGTCTTCTCGTAATAGTCGATCGACAGGCCGGTCATGGTGTCGAACACGCGCTGGCGCAGCGTGCTGACCGTGTCGAGCCACAGATCGTCGGCCTGCTTCTCCTGCCACTGCGTGAAAACGACGCTGAAGGCGCGCAACACGGCAAACGTCACCAGCAGTCCAATGACTGCCTGCGTCGCCACTTCGCGAGTGATGGTGCCGCTCAGCATGCGCGCGATGACATCGACCATGTACTTGTAGACATACGGTGTTGCGGTGGCGATGGCGCCCACCAGCGCACCGACCAGGAAAACCCCGACCGTGCGATTTCGGTACTCCGGAATGAGGCGGACGATCCGCCAGATGTTTCTCATACGATTGAAAACCTCAAAGGACGATGGCCTGCCAGCGATCCGAAACCCAGCGATCCAAAACGATGAACCGCACTGACAGCAAAACTGCTGATGGCAGGATTCATGCCATGGCACTGCTTTAACTGAAGAAGGGGCAACAGCCCGCCAATCGCCGACATTGCAGCGAGACACACCGAGGCAGACGAAAGCACCACGCCGACGGAACTGCACGCCGGCCAACAGCGCTGTCGGCCAACTGTTGCTGAAGAAGCAGCAGCCTTGCGCCGGCGGGTGTGCGAGCTGCCCGCCTGTCATCACCCTCCCGCTCAATGACAACCGCGAAGGCGCTGGAAACACGCCGTCTTTCTCAACCCGCGTGCGCACTTAACACAACCCGCACTGCGCTCGAACTGAATCTGGAACGGTTCCTGCTCAACACCCTGGAGAACGCTCGAAGCACCCTACAAAGGATCTCGCCATGTCCACGCTCACCGCCGCCAAGCCGATCAGCCGCAATGCGCTGCAGGAACTCTGGTTCACGCGCTGCCCCGTTCCCACCGCAACCGGCCTCGCCTACAAGCTGGGCTGGTTCGCCGACGAATTCGCCACCGACGGCATCAGCGTCGAAACGCTGCAGGAGAATCGCCAGCTCGGACACCACCACTACGACCACAACCTGACCTCGCTGATTCGCGAAGGCGGCGCCCTGCTGGCGCTGGCGGCACGGGCACAGGGCGCACCGACGCGCCTGGTGGGCCTGACCTGGATCGATGAGTGGCAGACCATCCTGGTCCGGCCGGACTCCGGCATCACCGAGCCGAAACATTTGAAAGGCAAACGTCTGGCGCTGCCCGACTACGTGCAGAGCGCCATCGACAGCCACTCGCGCGGCAGCAGCATCGCGCGCGGCATGTCATTGCACGGCTACAAGGGCGCGCTCGACTACGCCGGGCTCAGCCTCGACGACGTGCAGTTCGTCGAAGTGCCGTCCAATCGCGCCAATCCGCACCTTGAACCGCTGACAGTCAGCGGCGCCGGCGATGGCGTGCGCAATCTCTGGACTGGCCTGCACTATCTGGCCGAAGGGCTGGTCGACGCCGTCTATGTCAAGGGCGCTGCCGCCGTCGATGCGGCGCGCACGGTCGGCGCCGTGGTCGGCATCGATCTCGACCAGCTGCCGGAGCGTCGCTTCCGCGTCAACAACGGCACGCCGCGGCCGATCACCGTGCACCAGAGCCTGATCGACGATCACTTCGACGTGCTGGTGCGCTTCCTCGAACGCACGC
>CAZWXW010000017.1:0-54613 GCA_964638025.1 uncultured Verrucomicrobiaceae bacterium | reverse complement strand
TCATGGCTCCATTCTCTCAAGAGTTGGAGCCTCCACGAAACCCGGGGCGACTCACAGCTCCATCGCCTCGTTGTCGTCGAAGTCATCGATCACGGCCCAAGTGCCGGTGTTCATACCGTTCCCGTAATGCTGCTGAAAACTCTGCCAGTGGTTGGTGCCGGCGACTGTGCTGTTCCAGCCGACGGCACCATTGGCGTTGATGGCGGCAAAGGTGCCATTCGGATCGAAAATCATGGACTGGCCCGGTGCACCAGCGATGTCTGTGAGATAGAACGCGAAGTGCTGCAATCTCGGGTTCACGCCAGCGCCAAGGGTGCTGCTGCCGGGATTGGTGGGGTTGCCGCCGAAATTGTCGATCATGATGTACTGCAGACGGGCGAGGCCCAATGGATCGGCGAAGGCAATTGGGTTCTGGTCGACATAGCCGAAGGTGTTCAAGCCGCCGTTCAACCCGATCGGATCGCTCTGCGTATAACGCCCCATTGCCGGGTCGTAATAGCGGAACACGTTGTAATTCAGTCCGCTCTCTTCGTCGTGGTACTGGCCCGGGAAGCGCAGTGCGATATCGATGTGGTTTCCATCACCATCCGGGTCGGTCTCGGGCGTGCCTTCACCGAAGGCATTGCCCTGCCAGCGCCAGACCATAGTCTGCTCGGCGTTCGTCGCCAAACGCGGCGTATGCAGGTGATCGGTCTGCACATAGACGAGATCGCCGAGCCTTCCATTTTCTTCCGTCGTTATCTGAGCAACCGGCACCGGTCCCAGCCAGATGTGGTGGTGCTGCCGATTGTTCGTTGTCGAGGTCAGCAATCGGCCATCCGGCAGATAGGCGTAGCGGGTGGTCGTGGCGTTGCCGCGCTCATCGAAGAGCGTCTTGCGCTCGCGCAGACCGGTGATCGCGTAACCGTAGCTCGCACGTAGCCGGCCGTTCTCCACCAGCATGGCCGGCCGGTTTCGACGGTTGTAGAGATAGTGTTTCGATGTTTCTGCGTCGGAGTGCGAGCGGCGTTCGCCGAGCAGGTTGCCGCGATCGTCGACCAGCACGTCGGTGTCGCCGCGCTTGAGCAGACGATTGCCAGGGCCGTAGCGGTAGTCGGTGGTTGTGTCATCGCGCACTTCGCGGATGCGGTTGCCCACCGGGTCGTAGGCGTAGCCAATGCGATTGTCCTCGCCGATCTCTTTGACCAGCCGGTCCACGGCGTCATAACCAAACTGCCGGGTCTCGCCATCGACCGTCAGGCGCTCGATGTTTCGGTACAGGTTGTAGCCGTACTGCTGCGACCACACAGGAGGGTCTGTGGCATCTCGACGGGACCAAGGGAATCCCTGCCGCTTCGAGAGCAGCGTGATGTCCGTGATACGGCCATTGAGGTCGAGCCTCTTCGTCTGCGTCAGGCCGTTACCGTAGGTCCAGGCGATCGGGCCACCGAATGGCGCGTAGTCGATCGCCTTGACGAGGGTGTGCGTCCTGTTCGTGGCGGCTTCATGCCAGCTCACCGAGGCGATGCGTTCGTTGTTGTAGCGGTAGTGCACGGTGCTGCCGTCGGGATAACCGATGGCAGCAAGGCGACCGCCAGTGTCGTAGCGGTAGGTCAGCGTGGTGGTGTGTGTGGTCTTGCCTTCGGTGTCCTTGTCCTGCGTGGTTTCGGCAATCTTGCGGCCGAGGGCGTCGTAGCGATAGTCGATGATCTGTTGTGCCGTTTCGATGCGTGTCAGCCGGCCGAGGCCGTTGCCATGTTCCGCATCGGTCTGATCGTGGGTGTAGGTGACGTCGTCGGCATCGCCAGGGTAGTCGACATTGATCAGCCGGTTGAGCGCGTCGTAGCGGAAGCGAATGCCATCGAACGGTTCGGCGTCATCGGCGTCGAGTGTCTTGGCAGTGGCGCCCTTGGTGATCAGGTTGCCGTTGCCGTCGTGGCGCCGCCATTCGTCGCCGCTGGCCGGGCTGTGCTGATGCACGACTTCGCCGAAGCCGTTGCGCCGGTAGCGGGTGGTGTTGCCGTTGGCGTCGGTGATGGCGGCGACGTGGCCGCTGGCGCTGTAGCCGTAGTGCGTTGCGTGGCCGGCGGCGTCGAGCCATTCGAGCAGGCGGTGCTGCGTGTCGTAGCGCGCCCGGGTGATTCGCGCCAGTGCGGTCTGGACGGGGTTTTCGTGCCCTTCATGGTGTTCGATCAGGTTGCCGCGCGCGTCGTAGTGGTAGCGGGTTTCAGCGCCGTCGTCGTGGCTGACGCTACTGAGCTGGCCCAGGGCGTTGAAGTGGCGCCACTGCCGCAGCACCGGGTCGCCGTCCGCGTCGTAACGCCACTGTGTTTCCCAGTGGCCGTGCAGGCGGTTCGGGGTGAGTTCGATGCGTTCGCCCCAGCCGTTGCGTCGTTCGACGAGCTGGCCGGCGGCGTTGTAGCGGTAGTGGTCGCGGCTGCCATCGGGGCGTTCGACGGTGACGGGGCGGCCTTCGGCGTCGTAGGAGATTCGGGTCGTTTCGCTCAGCGCGCCGCCTGCTCGCGTCAGTCGGGTCGGCAGGCCGTGGGGGTTGTAGGTCAGACGCAGTTGCTGGCCGTCGGGCAGCGCGATGTGCCGGGGCGAACCGCTGCGGGTGAAATCGTCAAAGCGGATGCGCTGCCCGAGCGCGTTGACGATGGCCTGCAGGCGCTCGTCCGGATCGTAGTGGTAGGTGGTGACATTGCCGAGCGGATCGGTCACTTCAAGCGTCTGCAGGTTCTGCGCAGTTCGGTCTCCGTTTGCCGCGTCGCGATCGATGTAACGGTATTGGGTGGTGCGGGCGACGCCGACCTCCGTCGATGGACTCAGATCGGTGACCGCTGCGCTGACGAGACGGCCGCGCGGATCGCGTTGCCAGTCGAGCTGGATGACCGGCTGCCAGTCCGCATCACCGCCTTGCCCGGTCATCCAGCCGTAGCGGGTGACGCTGTGCGGTTGCGGCGTCTGCCCCTGCCAGCGGTAATCGATACGAGTGGCGCCCGGCGCGGGTCGGCCTTGCCCGCGTGCATCGAAGCGCAATCCCTCTTGTGCTTCGACAATACGACCCCTGCCATCCCGGCGGTATTCGCTGCCGATGCCGTCAACGTCATAGCGACGCACCAGGAAGCCGCGATCATCGTAGTGGTGGCGCTGTGCGACTGCCGCGCAGTTCAACAGCGGTCGACCGTCGATGGCCTTGAGCCGGTAGCGGCCAGCACGCGCCGGCTCCAGCGTGTAGATGGCGCGATGGCCGAGGGCGTTGGTCACCGTGACGCGGCGCTCCCGTGAGGTGGCGTCGGGCGGGCGGCGGTAGTCGAGCATGATCTTCTCGGCGCCGTCGCCGTGCTCGCTGCTGACCGCGCGGCCGAGCTCGTCGTAAGTCCAGCTGGCGAAACGCTGGCCGGTAGCGTCGTCCAGCCCGGTCAGCGCGTGCGGGTGGCGTTCGTCGTCGTAGTGGTAGCGGCGCTCCGGCGTGCGCAGGCCGGCGAACAGGCTGCGCAGACCTTCGCTGCGACGGATCACCTCGACCAGATTCAGGCGCTCGTCGTAGTCGAACGTGAGTCGATCGCCGACCGGCGTGGTGACCTGCTGCAGATGCGCGCCGCGCCACTGCAACACCAGCTGTTCGCCGCGACTGTCGACGATGCGCTGCAGGCGGCCACCGTCGTCGTAGATCAGCTGTTGCGACTGCCCGCCGGGATGGTCGATGCGCCGCAGGCGGCCACCGGTGTCGTAGTGCTCGATTTGTTCATCGGCAGTGGTGTAGGTCCAGCCGGTCCGGTGGCCCCCGTCATCGTTGACCGATGCGAGCTGTTCGACGATGCCGAGCGGCGGCTGCCATTGGCCATCGATTGGCGTGAAGTGATATTGGCTGCCGTCGTCGCGCCAGACGGTCGCAGTGTTCGCGCTCTGCAGCACGATCGCGCGCTGGTAGCTGTGGCGCCAGCCGGGGCCGAGGCCGGTATCTACCTCGCCGAGTACGCTGTTGTAGTGGCGGATGAACTGCAGACCCGCTGGGCGCCCGCTGTGGTAGTCGTGCTCGGTCTGCAGCTTGTTGCCGGTGCCGAGGTCGATCGGGTTGCCGACCTGGGTGTAGGTGGCAGTGTTGCCGACGGGCGACATCGCGGGGGAACCGTTACCGCTAACCCCACACTGCAGCGGCGCATCGCCACCGGCGCCGCCCGGGTCGGGTGCGAAGGGATTGCCAATACCGCTGCCGGGTGTCGGCGTGAACGGGTTACCGGCACCACCACCGGGCAAACCGGCCCATGGATTGTCGCCACCGCTGCTGCCACCACCCGCGCCACCGCCCGTACCCGTGCCATCGCCCGCCGCCGGGCCGCCCTCCGCGCCACTGCCGGGCCGCGCCGGTGACCCGTCGGCCGCCTGCTCCTCCACCGGCCAGAACCAGCCGTGGTAGTAGTTCTCGGCCAGCTTGGTGGCGGCGTTGGCCAGTTGCTGGCGCACGGCGTCGCCATACATCGCCCAGGCCGGGATCGCGATCAGCAGTGCGAACAGCAGTGGCAGCAGGTACTCCACCAGCGCCGCGCCGCGGTGATGTCGATTGATCGAGCAGGTGGCGTGTATGTGTCGGCGCGTCCCTGTGCGCAGTGCCTCCATGGCAATCCTTCCCTGTGACAAATGACGCAGCCGGGCATCTCCTGATACCCGTCCAGCGCGGCGATGATTATCGAAATAGCGGCGTCACGGGATGACGCCTTTCTCAATATCGGAAAAATCCTCTTCCCGAAAGCGATCGCACGAGAACCGAGAATCGGCGGCAAGTGAAGAGGCTGGAAAAGCAGAGGCTCCCTAAGTGACACGACCGAGAAGGAAGCGTCGACCAGCGCTGAAAATCACCCAGTCGCCACCATCAGCCTCGCCCCACTCCACCAGCCGGTAGTAGACCGAGCGCAGCAGTCGCGCGGTCAGGCCGTGATCGAGCTGCAGATAGGGGCGCGGCTCATCACCTTTAGCGGTGTGTTCGATCGACAAGGAATGCTCAGCGTCGACGACAACGCGGACACCCGTATTCAGAACACATTCAAGTGCATCAACACCCTGTTTTTGCACCCGGTCGACATCAACGACCAGCAGCGCGGCATCGTCGACACGGATACGCCACTTCTCGACCGGCGTGACCAGGTAGTAGTCGCCGTCCGCCTCGCGCCGCAGGATCGATGCGAACACCTGCACCAGCGCGTGACGCTCGATGCGGGTGCCCTCGTGATACCAGTCGCCATCGCGATCGATGCGGATATCGATATCGCCCGACAGCGCCGGCTGCCACTGTGCGAGCCCCGGTCGTCCGGTGCCTGTATTTGCAGCGGCGCTGTCTGCAATGCGATCAAGCGGAGGGGTCATCGCTCATCTCAGGTCTGGTGATCGAGCAGCCGCACATTGATGACGCCATCCACCGCGCGCATCTGTTGCAATACGTTTTCGGCCGGGCGCTGCTCGATGTCGATCAGGTTGTAGGCGATCTCGTCGCGACTCTTGTTCAGCATGTCGCCGACATTGATCTTCGCTTCGGCCAGTATCGACAGCAGCTGTCCGAGCATGCCCGGCACATTGCGATTGGCGATCGCCAGTCGCGTGTCGGTGGTGCGATCGAGCTGCAATGTTGGAAAGTTGACCGAGTTGCACACGCTGCCATTGGCGAGAAACTCGCGCAGCTGATCGGCCGCCATCACCGCGCAGTTTTCCTCCGCCTCATCGGTGCTGGCACCGATATGCGGTGTCAGCACCACATCGTCGCGACCAACCAGTTCCGGTGTCGGAAAATCGCTGACATAACGGGCGAGCCGACCGCCGTCGAGCGCCTCGATCAGGGCCGCCTGATCGACCAGCTCCTCGCGCGCGAAATTGAGCAAGCGGGTACCGGGGCGACAGTTGGACAGCAATTCGTGATTGACCAGCGCACGCGTCGAATCGAGTACCGGCAGGTGCAGCGTGATGTAGTCGGCGCGCGCGAACAGCACCGCCACATTGTCGATCTTGCCGACCTCGCGCGGCAGCCGCCACGCCGCTTCCACCGACAGCGCCGGATCGTAGCCGATCACCTGCATGCCCAGCGCCAGCGCGGCATCGGCTACCAGCGAACCGATGGCGCCGAGGCCGACCACCCCGAGCGTCTTGCCCGCCAGTTCGAAGCCGCGAAAACGCATCTTCTCCTTTTCCAGCAGCGCGCTCAGCGCCGCGGCGTCGCGCATCTCATGCAATCCCTCGACATAGCGCACGCCATCGAGCACGCCGCGCGAACCGAGCACCAGCCCGGCCAGCACCAGCTCCTTGACCGCATTGGCATTGGCGCCAGGGGTGTTGAACACCGGAATGCCATGCGCGGTGCACCACGTCACCGGGATGTTGTTAACGCCGGCCCCGGCACGCGCGATCGCATGCACCGAGGGTGCGATGGATTCCGGTTTCAGCTGATGGCTGCGCAGCAGGATGGCATCGGGGGCAGAAAATTCGCTGGCAATCTCGAACTGCTGGCGTGGCAGCCGTTCGAGCCCGCGAATGGCGATCTGGTTCAGCGTGAGGATCTTGAACATGGCAACCCCGCATCGTTTTTATAACTAGGGGAGCATTAACGGGACAGCATCCGGCGACCACGTTAATCCAGTGCGGCGATCAGTGCCAGTCAGCTGGCGGTGGCCTGTTCACCTTCGGGCACAAACGGGCGCCAATCGTGCAGGTCAGCGGTAAAGAGTTGCAACTGCGGTTGCACGCGGTCAGCGCGCCGCAAGGCCACGGCTGCTGAGTAGTCGGGAGCCGGTTGCAGCGAGAAGAAGCTCCAGTCGGCGGGTGCAGGCTCCTGATCGCTCTCGAAACCGATATCGGCGCCACGCAACAGAAACGAGAAGCTGTCCAGCGGCAGCGACAACCCCTCGCCACGCGCCTTGATGTAGGACTCTTTCAGTGTCCAGTAGCGGAAGAACGCCGCGCGCCGTTCCGGCTCCGGCAGCGTCAGCAGGTCGTCGACCTCGCGCGGTGAAAAGTAGTGATCGGCGATCTCCAGCAGCGCCTGGTTTTCGGTGTGGTATTCGACATCCGCGCCGATTTCACCGCATCGGGTGATGGCGCAGACCGCCAGTCCATGGGTATGAGACATATTGAAGCGGAGATCGGCCTGCGCGCCGGCGCCGACCAGTTCGGGCTTGCCGAACGCGTTCTGCTGAAAACGGATATCGAGCGGCGGGATGTCGGCATAGCGCGCCAGCGTCGCGCGCAGCAATGCATGGCTGACCAGGTATTCACGGCGATGCTCCGGAAAGCGCAGCTGGTTGTACCGCGCCAGCTCATCGTCGCCCAGCAGCGCCTCGAACTGAGCCAGCGCCGCATTGCGACAGGCGCGCTCCGGAAACCAGAACCAGAGATGAACCGCTTCGCGCCCCAGCTCGAGAGTCACGTACCCCTCCGCTCACCCTGTTGGCGCCAGCCGATAACGGTCGGCGCCCGCATTCCGGTCTCCGTCACGGAGTTTCGATATCCGCTGCAACCCGCACAGCATCCAGATAGGCAGCAAACACCGCATCGCCATTGCCGCGCCGCAACTGGGCCGCCAGCATGCGCTGCTGCGGCTGATCCACGTCAGCCAGCTTGCCGTCGACCGCCTCGCGCAACCGGATCAATGCCACATCACCGGTCGCCGTATCGGTCAGTGCGGTCTGTGCAGCAGCATCGCCAGCGCGCGGCAACGCAAAGGCTGCGCGCAACACTTCGCCATCGATATCGGCCGCACTGCGCTGCAGCAGTTTGCCCTGCTTGACCTCAAGACCTTCTTTGGACGCCGCCACGGACAACTCGGTACCGCCCAGAAGAGACTGTTTCAATGCCTCGGCGCGCGCATGCGCCTGGGTCACTGCGCGTTCGCGTTGCAGCAGCGTCGTCACCTCAGCCTTCACGTCCGCCAGCGGACGCGGTGCCGCCTTCGCATGCTCGGCAACACGCAACACGACGAAATGACCGGGAGCCAATTCGATCGCATCGCTGTTGTTGCGCTCTTTCAGTACCTCATCGGCGAAGGCTGCACCAATCAACTTGGGATTCGAGAACAGCGGATCGCGATTGTTGCGCTCCAGCCAATCGCTGCTGCGCACCGCGAGCTTCATCGCGCGCGCCGGCTGCTGCAAGCCATCGGCGTTGAATGCGAGATCGCGCAACTGTTCGACCGCCTTCAGCAATTCAGGCTGCGCTGCCTGTGCCGCCAGACGCTCGCCGATCTCGGCTCGACGCTGCTCCAGTGGCAGAACCGCTTCGACCCGCTGATCGAGCAGCTTGACCAAATGGAAGCCGGCATCGGTGCGCACCGGCGCCGAAACCTCGCCCGGCTTCAAGGTCGCCAACGCCTGCTCGAATGGCTCTGGGAAGGTCTCGCCGTGAGTAACACCCAGGTCGCCGCCCGACTGCTTCGAACCAAAGTCATCGGAATACCTGGCCGCCAGCGCAGTAAAGTCTCCACCCGTCGCCAGCTCATCAGCGACCTGCGTGGCCAGCACTTGCGCTGCAGCTTCGTCGCGCTTGTCGCTGATCTCGATCAGGATATGCGCCGCATGACGCTCGACACCAGCGCCAGCGTTCTGCTTTTCGCGCTCGTATTCGGCAACGATGGCAACCTCGTCCACCGGCTTGGCGAAATCAGCCGCCTTCAGCTCGATATATTCGAGCTTGACCCGCTCCGGCTGCAGGAAGGTATCGGCGCGCGCCTGGTAGTAGCTCTCTATGTCGTCATTGGAGACAACAATGTCGTCGAGTTTCCTGGTCACAGGCACCACGACGTAATCGAAACTGCGTTGCTGCCGGCTGAGCGCGACAATGCGCTCCAGCTCGGCCCTGGTAACGAATTCAGAGAGTGCCAAACCGGTATAAAGCTGATCGACCTCCAGGTCAGCGCGCGCGCGCTGCTTGAAATCGGCCGGGGCGTAACCACTTTCACGCAATACGGCGACGTAGCGCTCCGGCGCGAACTTGCCGTCCTGCTGAAACTGCGGCAGCGACGTCAACAGCTGATCGACACCGGCATCGGAGATGCTGAGACCGAGGCTTTTTGCCTGCTGGGACAACAACTGCTGTGTAATCAGGCCATCGAGTGCCGGCTGTCGCAGACGACTTTCATCGAGCATCGCCGGGTCGACATTTTCGCCCATTACCGACAGCAACCTTTGCTGCTGCTGGCGAATCGCGCGCTGCAAATCGCCCTGCGCGATTTTCTCACCATTGACCGTCGCTGCCGGGGACTCGCCGCCATCGTGAACCAGCGACTCGATACCGAAAATGGCGAAGGGAACGACAATGATGGCCACGATGATCTTGGCCATGACACCCTGCACATTGCTTCTTATGTATTGCAGCATACGATCCGCACACTCCCGGAATAAAAAAGGCACACCCGTGGATGCGCCTCTTCGAATGATCTACCTGCTGACGACCGCCCTGCGCAACATCCGCTGGCCTTCCGTGCAACGGGCACATTCAAGCGCCCGGCCTGTCATGTAAATCAGGAATTGACCGCGTCTTTCAGTGCCTTGCCGGCTTTGAATCCGGGGATCTTGGCAGCAGCGATCTCGATGGTGGCGCCGGTTTGCGGGTTGCGGCCGGTGCGTGCAGCGCGATCCTTGACGGCAAAAGTGCCAAAACCGACCAGCACAACCTGCTCGTCTTTTTTCAGTGCACCAATAACGGCCTCGACCATCGCATCGAGCGCACGGCCGGCGACAGCTTTCGGCAGATCAGCGGAGGCGGCAATCGCTTCGATCAGTTCGGTCTTGTTCACACAGGTCCCCTTAGAAGAATAATTACTGTTGCCATCGCTCCGGAGGCAAATCCGAAGTCGGCAAATGGCGGTAAGGCTGAGAAGAGCGGGGATTCTACACCAGATGACTGCCGCAGGGTCAAGGCGGGAACGGCTTGCGCCGCTCCGCCGGTACCACTGGGATTTACCGCAATTTGCAAGATCGAAAGGTGTGAATTAACGCCCGTTTATAAACTGATCAATGGGCATTGATACGCGACGATTCGCCCTTCTCCGCACCGGCATCGACAGCTGCAGTCGTCGGCTCCTTGCCGAGATACAGCTCATCGGAAATCGGCTGCGGCATGCTCTCCAGCGCAATCTCAAGTACCTCATCGATCCACTTGACCGGCTTGATCTGCAGATCCGCCTTGATGTTCTCCGGGATCTCTTTCAGATCGCGTTCATTCTCCTCCGGAATGATGACGGTCTTGATACCACCGCGATGTGCTGCCAGCAGTTTTTCCTTCAGGCCGCCGATGCGCAGTACCTGTCCACGCAGCGTGATTTCACCCGTCATCGCCACATCGGCGCGCACCGGAATTCCAGTGATGACGGAAACCAGGGCCGTGCACATGCCAACACCGGCACTTGGGCCATCCTTGGGCACGGCACCTTCCGGCATGTGGATGTGCAAGTCGTGTTTGTCATGAAATGCCGCCGGAATGCCGAGCACCTGCGAGCGACTGCGCACCACGGTCAATGCAGCCTGGATCGACTCCTGCATGACATCGCCGAGCGAACCGGTCTTGATGATGCGACCCTTACCGGCCAGCGCTGCAGTCTCAATGGTCAGCAGTTCGCCGCCGACCTGTGTCCAGGCCAGCCCGGTCACCTGCCCCACCTGATTCTTCTCTTCGGCAACACCGAACGAGAAGCGCCGCACGCCGCAGTAGTGCTCAAGTTCAGCGGCGGCCACGACCACCGGCGCCGTCTTCTTGCCGAGTGAAAACTCCTTGACCACCTTGCGACAGATCTTGGCGATCTCGCGCTCGAGACTGCGCACACCGGCTTCACGCGTGTAGTAGCGAATCAGATCGCGAATGGCCGCCGTATCGATGGTCAGCTCGCCGGTTTCGAGGCCGTTGTTCTTCATCTGCTTCGGCTTCAGATAACGCTCGGCGATATTGACCTTCTCATCCTCGGTGTATCCCGGAATGCGGATCACTTCCATGCGATCGAGCAGCGGTGCCGGAATATTCAGCGAGTTCGATGTGCAGATGAACATCACCTCCGACAGATCGAAATCGACTTCGAGGTAATGGTCATTGAAGGTATTGTTCTGCTCCGGATCGAGCACCTCCAGCAGCGCCGACGCCGGATCACCGCGATGATCCATGCCCATCTTGTCAATCTCATCGAGCAGGAACAGCGGGTTGCGCACCGCGACCTTGGACATTTTCTGCACGATCTTGCCGGGCAGCGAACCGATGTAGGTGCGGCGGTGACCGCGAATCTCTGCCTCATCGCGCACGCCGCCCAGCGCCATCCGCACGAATTTGCGGTTGGTGGCCTTGGCGATCGACTCACCGAGAGAGGTCTTGCCGACACCAGGCGGGCCAACCAGACAGAGCACCGGGCCTTTCAGCTTGCGCACGCGTTTCTGCACGGCCAGATACTCGAGAATGCGCTCCTTGACCTCTTCCAGACCGTAGTGATCGCGCTCCAGCACCTCTTCGGCGAAAGAGAGATCGTGCTTGACCTTGGAGCGCTTCTTCCACGGAACGTTGACCATCCAGTCGATGTAGCTGCGCACCACGGATGCCTCTGCCGACATCGGCGACATCTGTTTCAGTTTGTTCAGCTCGCCGCGCGCCTTGTCCTCGGCCTCCTTCGGCATGCCGGCCTGCTTGATGCGACGATCCAGATCCTCAGTCTCGTTCGGCGCCTCGTCGAGTTCGCCGAGCTCCTTCTGGATCGCCTTCATCTGCTCGTTCAGGTAGTACTCGCGCTGGCTCTTCTCCATCTGCTTCTTGACGCGGCCGCGGATGCGCTTTTCGACCTGCAGCAGGTCGATCTCCGACTCCATCGTCGACAGCAGATGCTCGACCCGCTCGCGCGCATCGGCGATTTCAAGAATCTGCTGCTTCTGCTCGACGCTGAGCGACATGTGCGCGGAGAAGGTGTCGGCCAAGCGGCCCGGTTCATCGATGCCGGAGAGCGAGGTCAACACCTCGGAGGGAATCTTCTTGCTCAGATTGACGTACTTTTCGAACTGCGCCATCGCCGAACGTACCAGCGCATCGGATTCGCGCGCCTCCAGCATCTCGGCGGGCAGCTCCTGCGCCAGCACACTGAGGAACTCTTCATGCTCGACTACCTCGTCGATACGGGCGCGAAAAATTCCCTCTACCAATACTTTGACGGTGCCGTCAGGCAGGCGCAGTAGCTGCAGAATCGTCGCGACGGTACCGACGCTGTAAATATCCTCACTGCCGGGATCGTCGACCGCCGCACTGCGCTGCGCCACCAGCAGCACCTGCTTGTCGCTGGCCATCGCCGACTCCAGCGCCTTGATCGATTTCTCTCGCCCGACAAACAGCGGAATGACCATGTGCGGGTAGACAACCACATCCCGCAGCGGCAGCAGAGGCAGTTCGTTGAGACTCGACTGGACGGACATTGAGAAACCTCTGGCGCAGACGCGCGGACGACAGCAAAAGGAGTGGAGTAATCATAGGCCTTTCGGCCCGAGAGTCCATATTGGGGCGCAATCGATGAAAACAACGGGAGACATGCAAACGGCGGGCAGGAATACGGTAGCGAGATAAAAACAAAGGAGGCCGCAGCCCCCTTATTACTTCACTTGCGCATTCGTGCAACTTTTGTGCAAATGCGTGATGACCCGAAGCGATCAGTCCTCTGGCGCGACCTTGCGCTGCTCGCTGCTCTTGTAGACCAGCATCGGCTCCGATTCGCCGCGAATCACCGACGCATCGATCACCACTTTGCTGACGTTGTCCATCGACGGGATGTTGTACATCGTATCGAGCAGCACCGATTCGAGAATCGAGCGCAAACCCCGCGCACCGGTCTTGCGCTCCATCGCCCGTTCGGCGATTGAGCGCAGACCATCTTCGCGAAAATCGACGTCGACGCCTTCCATCTCGAACAGCTTGCCGTACTGCTTGGTCAGCGCGTTTTTCGGATCGATCAGGATGCTGACCAGCGCGTCGACGTCCAGCTCCTCAAGCGTCGCGATGACCGGCAAACGACCGACGAACTCGGGAATCAGACCGTACTTGATCAGATCTTCCGGCTCGACATCGGCGAGAATTTCGCCGACGTTGCGCTTCTCATCCTTGCTCTTCACTTCGGCATTGAAACCGATACCGCCCTTCTCGGAGCGGTCGCGGATCACCTTGTCGAGACCGGCAAAGGCGCCGCCACAAATGAACAGGATGTTCGACGTATCGACCTGCAGGAACTCCTGCTGCGGATGCTTGCGGCCACCCTGCGGCGGCACCGAGGCAACCGTGCCCTCGATCAGCTTCAACAGCGCCTGCTGCACCCCTTCGCCGGAGACATCCCGGGTGATCGACGGGTTATCGGACTTGCGTGAAATCTTGTCGATCTCGTCGATATAGACGATGCCCATCTGGGCCTTTTCGACATCGTAATCGCACTTCTGCAGCAGCTTCTGAATGATGTTCTCGACATCCTCGCCCACGTAACCGGCTTCGGTCAGCGTGGTGGCATCGGCAATCGTGAACGGCACATCGAGCAGACGGGCGAGTGTCTCGGCCAGCAGTGTCTTGCCGCTGCCGGTGGGGCCCACCAGCAGGATGTTGCTCTTGCCCAGCTCGACGTCATCCTTGCGTGCATCGCCGTGCTTGAGGCGTTTGTAGTGGTTGTAGACCGCCACCGCCAACACCTTCTTGGCATGCCGCTGCCCGATCACGTACTGATCGAGTATCTCGTTGATCTCGTGAGGATTTGGCAGCTTTTCACGCGAGCCGCCAGCGCTGTTCTCCTGCACTTCCTCGCGAATGATGTCATTGCAGAGATCGACGCATTCATCGCAGATGAAGACGGAAGGACCGGCAATCAGCTTGCGAACTTCATGCTGACTCTTGCCGCAAAAGGAGCAGTAGAGCAGCTTCCCGCTGTCGCCGCTGTCCTTGGAGTGGTCACTCATGGGGGATCTACCCTCTTGAAACAGACAGGCGGCCAATGGCCGCCACGCCTAAAGATGCTGTCTTTTACCCACCTTTGCAACCCCGGTGGGGACAAGGGCCGGTGAGCAGGAGATTGTAGTCGCCGGGTGACGCTGGTGCTTCCCCCGTCCGTCAGGCGAGGGATCTCGCGCGATCAGCTGCGTCGCGACACCACGTGGTCGACCAGACCGTAGGCCTTCGATTGTTCGGCATTCATGAAGTTGTCGCGCTCGGTATCGCGCTCGATCACTTCAACCGGCTGACCGGTGTGCTGTGCCATCAGCTCATTCAGGCGGCGGCGGATGATCAGGATCTCGCGCGCGTGAATATCGATGTCGGTCGCTTGCCCCTGCGCACCGCCGGAGGGTTGATGGATCATCGTGCGCGCGTTCGGCAGGATGAAGCGCTTGTTGGCAGCGCCGCCGGAGAGCAGGAAGGCACCCATGCTGGCCGCCTGGCCAATGCACATCGTGCTGACGTCCGGCTTGATGAACTGCATGGTGTCGTAGATCGACAACCCGGCGGTGACCGAACCGCCCGGTGAGTTGATATAGAGATGGATGTCCTTGTCCGGGTTCTCCGACTCAAGAAACAGCAACTGCGCCACGATCAGGTTGGCCATGTGGTCCTCGACCGGACCGACACAGAAAACAACGCGCTCTTTCAGCAGTCGCGAGTAGATATCGAACGAGCGCTCACCGCGCGCCGTCTGCTCGACAACGATCGGCACCAGACCGAGGTTGTTGATGGATTGGCTGTTCCTTCCGTCAGGGGAGTAGCTCGACATGCTGATAACGCCTTAATCGCAGTGGCTGGTGAGTCATGCGCGACAACAAAATGCCGCCGGGAAGGCTTGGAGAATAGCAGAGCGAGCGGGCCGCCAACAGCGACTCCGCTCGCTGGAAATGCAGCTTATTGCGCAGCCTGTGCGTCGGGCTTGACGGCGTCCTGATACGGCAGCGACTTGTCGGTCACCTGGGCGCGCGCGAGGATGGTGTCGACCACCTGATCTTCCAGCACCAGCGACTCGATGCCCTGCAGCTGCTGACGGTTCTTGTAGTACCAGTCGACCACTTCGCTCGGGTTTTCGTAGGTGGACGCCATCTCCTCGACATACTCGCGCACCTTGGCGGCGTCGACCTTGATCGACTCCCTGGCGACGAATTCGTTGAGGATCAGGCCCAGACGAACACGGCGCTCGGCCTGCTCGTTGAACATCTGGTCCGGCAGGATCTTTTCCAGATCCATGTTGGCGGTAGCGCCACCGAACTGCTGCATCATCTGGCCGCGCAGCGTCTTGATCTCTTCAGCCACCAGCGCGCGCGGCACGCCCAGCTCGCCGTGAATCTTCAGCAGACCGTCCATTACCTGCGCCTTTACCTTGTTTTTGCAGGCATTTTTCAGCTCGCGAGACATGTTCTCGGAGACTTCCTTGCGGAACTGCTCGACACCGCCCTCTTTCACGCCAAAACGGGAGAAGAAGTCGTCGTTCAACTCGGCCAGTTGCTGCTCCTTGACCGCGCCCAGCTTGATGCGGAACTCGACGGCGGCGCCGCGCAACTCCTCATTGTGGTACTCGGCCGGGAAGGTCAGTGCAGCCACCTTCTCCTCGCCAGCGGTCATGCCGACGATGGCGTCCTCGAAGCCCGGGATCATGCGGCCGGAGCCGAGCACCAGCGTGGCGCCCTCGGCCGAACCGCCGTCGAAGGCGACGCCATCGCGGGTGCCGGTGTAGTCGATCGTGACCTGGTCGCCGCTCTGCGCGGCGCGGCTGACGTCGACCCAGCCGCCCTGCTGCTTGCGCAGCGTCTCGATCATCTGGTCGACATCGGCCTCGGTCACTTCGGAGACCGGACGGCTGACCTCAATCGAGGCGATGTCGGCCAGCACCACGTCCGGGAAGACTTCGAAGGTGGCGACATATTCGAGATCCTTGCCGGGCGCCATCGTCTTCGGCTCGATCGCCGGGCGACCGGCCGGCTTCAGCTGCTGCTGCTGCACGGCTTCGTAGAAGGTCTGGCTCATCACCTCGCCCAGCACCTCCTGGCGAACACCCTCGCCGAAGCGCTGGCGCACCACCGTCATCGGCACCTTGCCGGGGCGGAAGCCGGGCAGCTTGACGCTCTGGGCGGCCTTCTGCAGGCGGCTGTTGACTTCGCTTTCGATGCGCTCGGCGGGCACGCCGATGGTCAGACGGCGTTCAAGAACCGAGGTCGTTTCGATCGAAACCTGCATGGGAAATCCTCTACCAATGTGCGAGGGAGCCCGCCGCAGGGCGCGCTCCTGTTGAATTCAATTGATCTGCCGCTCGCCGATCCGGCGCTTGCGCTCAGTCATGGTGCGAAAGGAGAGACTCGAACTCTCACGCCTTGCGGCGCTGGAACCTAAATCCAGTGCGTCTACCAATTTCGCCACTTTCGCAGTTTCGTTACTTCGCCTTCGCAGCCCCGTCGCTTCGCAACCCTCACTGGCGCTCCACAATACCCATAGCGCTCGATCAAACCGCATCAAACGAAAGTCAACCTATTGATTTATATGGATTTCAATAGAGAGCCAACCGATGGGGCCAGCTGCGGAGGCCGGCGATTGTGCCACAGCGCCCGAAACGCCTTCAACCAAGGCGCGGCACGCCCGCTCAGCGCCAGCCGTGGCGCGGCTCGCCAGCCGGATCGAAGTGCATCAGCAGGTCGACCTCCGGGTAGAGGTCGTGGATCTCGGCGCGGATCTGCAGCGCGACATCGTGGACCGTTTGCAGCGACATCCCGGCCGGAAACTCGAGATCGACCTGCACGTGGTAGCGGCCACCGGCGCGACGCGTGCGCAGGTTGTGGGCGCCGACCACCTCCGCATGGCGCGACATGATCGCCAGCAGCCGGTCATCGATCTCGCGCGGCAGCTCGCGGTCCAGCAGTTCATTGACCGCCTCGCGCAGAATGCCGGCGGCGGCGTAGTAGAGGTAGAGCGCGATCAGCACGGCGGCGGCGGCATCGACCCACCCTGCCCGCCCCGCCAGCGCGATGGCGACGATGACACTGCCATTGATCAGGAAGTCGGAGCGGTAGTGCAGCGCGTCGGCCGCCACCAATGACGAACCGGTGCGCCGCACCACCCAGCGCTGAAACAGCACCAGTGCCAGCGTAATCGCCATCACCGCCAGCATCAGACCAATCGCCGTGCTGCCGTGCTCGACCTGCAGCGTCTCGCCGCGATAGAGCCGGTGCAGCGCGTAATAGAGAATGCCGGTGGCCGACAGAATCAGCAGCAGCGCCTGCACGAAGGCGGCCAGTGCCTCGGCCTTGCCGTGGCCGTAGCGGTGCTCGTTGTCGGCCGGCTGCACCGCGAACCGCAGCGCCATCAGGTTCAATGCCGAACTGGCCAGATCCATCAGCGAATCGATCGCCGCCGCCAGCACGCTGGCGGAGCCGGTCTGGAACCAGGCCACCCCCTTCAGCGCCAGAATCAGGATCGCCGCCGCTACCGACGCCCAGCCGGCCGCCTGCACCCAGCGTGCGCGGTCGGAGATGCGATCGGTTGACGCCTGTTCCATCGGCGGCCCCTGGTCGTTGAGCGAGTTAGTCATTGAGACCGTTAGTCATTAAGACAATCGGGATCGAAGGCATAGCCCTCATCGAGCCACTCGGCCACTTCCAGCGCAGCCGGCTCGCCGGCCGCCAGATAGTCGGCGCGCAGCCGCTGTCGCTGCGCGGGATCGATGGCATCGAGACCGGCGCGCTGGAACAGCTCGACATCGCGCCGCAGCAAGTTGGCCGTGGCAGCGCCGACCAGCTCGTCGAGCCGTTCGGCCCAGAAGCGCTCCGGATCGTAGCCATCGCCATCGCGATAACTGGCGCCGAGGCTGGCCAGCGCGACCACCGACAGATTGGGCTGGTTCATCGGATTGGCGAGATGACCGGCGCTCCAGTCGCGCAGCTGCCACGGCCGGTTGCGCACCGGCAGCAGATGCAGGAAACGACTGCTCTTGCGGCCGTCGTTGACCGGGTAGTTGTCCCACAACACCGGCTTGCGACCCGTGCGGCTGACCACGGCGTCGATATCGGCGCGGGTGAAGCCCGGTGCCAACACATGGGAGCCGGTCCACAGCAGATCGGCGGCCGGCGGCAGTAACTGCCCCAGCGTTTGCAGGTAACCCTGCGGCATCGCGCCAAAAAGCTGTTCGAGGATCGGGTCGAAGCTGTAGTAGGTCGGGCAGACCAGCAGCCGCGCCTGCCCACTGACCGCCGCGATGTCGGACACGATAGCCGCCTGCCGCTGCGCCAGATCGGCGAAGGCGCCGGGCATGTCGTCGAAGAAGATGCCGAGCAGATCGGGTTGCAGCTGCATCAGCTCGCCGACCCTGCCCTGCAGCGCGAGGCGATCGCCGTCGCCGTACTGCTGCTGCAAGCCCCACGGGCTCAGACCGACACCGAAACGGACAGCGCTGGCGCGGCAGTGATCGGCAAGGCCGCGCAGCTCGGCGAAGGTGGCCGCATCGGCGGCATAACCGTCGCGCCAGCCCCGCCGCAGCGCGCGATCGGCTTTCGGCGCATAGAGATAGGCGTCGAGTCCCCAGCCGGCGAACTGAGCAATCAAGCCGCGCCGCGCCGGCCAGGACCAGGGCCGGCCGTAGAAACCTTCGATGACACCGGCAAAAAACATGGTGGCTTTGCCCGAGGTGATCAGCGGACGTAACGGTTGGGCGCGAACGGGCCGCGCTGCAGCGACAACGGCACCGGCTTGCCGCGAACGAGCGCCTGTAGCGTTTGCTCCAGTGCCCCGCGCTGCAGATATCCCATCGCCACCGGCGCGCCGAGCGACGGCCCGAAGCCACCGCTGGTGACGACACCGACTTCACGTTCGCCGACAACGATGACCGAACCCTCGCGCACCGGCTGACGCCCCTCCGGCTTCAGCAACACGCGCTGGCGATTCACCCCCTCAGCCAGCTGACGCTCGATGACATCGGCGCCAACATAACCACCAGCACGCGCGCCGCCCGGACGGCGAACTTTCGACAGCGCCCAGATCAGAGCGGCCTCGACCGGTGTCGTCGTGGTGTCGATGTCGTGGCCGTAGAGACAGAGGCCCGCCTCCAGTCGCAGCGAATCGCGCGCGCCGAGGCCGATGGCCGCCACCTCGGGCTCGGCCAGCAGCCGCTGCGCCAAGCGCTCGGCCTGTGCCGCCGGCACCGAGATCTCAAAGCCATCCTCGCCGGTGTAACCGGAGCAGGAGACCCAGCAGTCGATGCCGTCGACGGTGACGGCAGCTGCCTGCATGAAACGCAGTTCAGCCGCCGCCGGTGCCAGCCGGCCCAGCACCGCGCGCGCCGCCGGCCCCTGCAGCGCCAGCAGCGCCTGCTCCGGCAGGTATTCGATCTCGACCGAACCTGGCAGCGATGCTTTCAGGTGCGCCAGATCGTCGTGCTTGCAGGCGGCGTTGACCACCAGCAGCAGGTGATCGCCGGCGTTGGTCACCATCAGGTCATCGAGGATGCCGCCCTGCGCGTTGGTGAACAGTGCATAGCGCTGGCGACCCGGCGCCAGATCGACGATATCGACCGGCACCAGCTGCTCCAGCGCCGACGGGGCGTTGGCGCCGCGCAACCGGATCTGCCCCATGTGCGACACATCGAACAGCCCCGCTTGTGCGCGGGTGTGCAGGTGCTCTTTCAGAATGCCGTCGCGGTACTGCACCGGCATTTCGTAACCGGCGAATGGCACCAGACGGGCGCCGAGCGCCACATGCAGGTCGTAAAGCGGGGTGCGCAGCAGCGGCGCGGCGGTGGTGTCAGACACGGGAGTTTTCCTAAAAAAATGGCTGGGGAATGGTACACGCTCGCCTTGCCCTCGGGAGCGAAGGCCCGTGTCAGGAAGGATTGGCCATGCCGCGCTTGGTACGCGTCGTCGCCTGTGCCTGCCACGGATCGTCGGGCCAGAAATGGCGCGGATAACGGCCGCGCATCTCCTTCTTCACTTCGCCGTAGCTGCTGCGCCAGAAGCCGGGCAGATCGCGCGTCAGCTGCACCGGTCGCTGCGCCGGCGACAGCAGCTCCAGCAGCAGCGGCTCGTTGCGACCAACGATCGGATGAACATCGAGGCCGTAGAACTCCTGTACGCGCGCGGCCAGTCGCGGCGGCTCGCCGGGCTGGTAGCGGATGGCGTGGCTGCAGCCTGACGGCAGCTGCAGACGCGTCGGTGCCTCGCGCTCGGCCCGCTGCTGCAGCGAATAGTCGAGCCGGCCGAGCAGCAGCGAGCGGAAGTCGAGTGCGCGCAGCTGATCGAGCCGGCGCACACCGGCCAGCCACGGCAGCAGCCAATCATCCAGAGACGACAACAGCGCCGCGTCGGAGAGATCAGGCCAGTCACTCGCCTCACCGCCCGATTGCTCGCGCAGCCAGCGCAGCCGCCCCAGCCACTCGTCGACGCCATCGGACCAGCGCAGCCAACCGAGGCCGCGCTCGCGCACCTGTGCCAGCCAAAACGCCGCGCTCTCGGTTTCGCCGACCGGCTGCGCGGCGACCGCCAGTTCGATGGCGCCGAGCCTGCGCACGCGGCGGCCGGTCAGCACCTCGCGTTCGCCATCCCAGACCACTTCATCGACATTGACGATTCGACCGGCCAGCTGCTCTTCGATATCAGCGAAGGCGACCGCCGCCGCCAATCGCACCCGCGCGCCACGACGATCGCCATCGTGCTCGGCAATCACCAGCCACTCGCTGGCGGCGAGCGGATCGGTGGCATCGATCACCACCTCGAAACCGTCGACCGCCAGATAGCGACCGTTGCCGCCGGGCCGGCGCCGGGCGACGCGATCGGGAAATGCCGCCAGCAACAGTTCACCGGCATGGGCATCGCTGCCGGCCGCACCGCCGACGCGCTGCTGCAGTTGTGTCGCCAGCTGTTTGACCCGCTGCAACACGCCGTGGCTGACATCGGCACGGCTCTGTCCGCCGCGCAGCAGCGCCAGCCGCAGATCGAGATCGGTGCCCGAACGCAGGAAATCGCCCTCCGAGAGCAGCGCCGCCAGCTGGCAGGCGGCGCGCAGATGACCGGTTTCAGCACCGGCCAGAATCAGCCGGCCGAGACGCGGATGCACCCCCAGCCCGGCGAGCCGGCGACCGCCGGCAGTGATGTGATCGTTCGCATCGAGCGCGCCGAGTTCGTGCAGCAACTCGCGCGCCTGCGCCAGCCGCGCGGACGGTGGCGCCTGCGGCAGCCACAGCGCATCACCGCTGCCCCACAGCGCCAGTTCAAGCGCCAGCGGCGCCAGATCGACCTGCTCGATTTCGGCCGGATCGTGGGGCAGCAACCGCCCCTGCTGTTCGCTCGACCAGAGCCGCACACAGCGACCGGGGCCGAGCCGACCGGCGCGGCCGGCGCGCTGCGTCGCCGACGCCTGCGAGATCCAGCCGGTCTCGAGCCGGTCCATGCCACGGCGCGGGTCGAACTGCGCGCGCCGCACCTCGCCGCTGTCGAGGACGGTATCGACGCCGTCGATGGTGACGCTGGTCTCGGCGATGTTGGTAGAGAGCACCACCGCCGGCCGTTCGCCGACTGGCGCCAGCGCCAGTTGCTGCTGCGCCGGTGGCACCTGCGAGTGCAGCAAGTGAATATCGGCATCCACCCTGCCCTCCAAGCGTCGCATCAGCTGCTGCATCGGCCCCCAGCCGGCGAGGAAGACCAGCACCTTGCGACTGCCCGCTGCCACCGCCGCCAGCACCTCGTCGGCGGCCTGATCGAGCAGCTCGCGGCGACCCGGCGGCGAGTAGCTGACCTCGACCGGATAACTGCGCCCCTCGCTGCGCACCAGCGGCGCGTCGAGCGCCTGTTGCAGCGCCGTCGCCGGCAGCGTCGCCGACATCACCAGCAGCTTCAGCGGCTGGTCGCGCCAGTCGCGCTGGCTCTCCAGTGCGAACGCCAGACCCAGATCGGCCTGCCAGCTGCGCTCGTGGAATTCGTCGAACAGCACCCAGCCGATACCAGCTAGCGTCGGGTCGGCCTGGATGCGGCGCAGGAAGATGCCTTCGGTGATCACTTCGATGACGGTCTGTGCCGACACCTGCTGGTCATAGCGGGTGCGCAGGCCGACGCGCTGGCCGAGCGCTTCGCCGCACTGGCGGGCGAGGAAGCGGGCGACGTTGTCGGCGGCGAGCCGACGCGGCTGCAACAACAGAATGCGCCGCTCAGGCGTTGCATCCAGCTGCCCCAGTATCCACAGCGGCAGTCCCGTACTTTTGCCCGCCCCCGGCGGAGCCTCCAGCAGCACGCGGTCGCTGGCCGCCAGCGCCCGCTGCAGCTCCGGCAGCGCGGCGGCAATCGGCAGATCGGCGTTGAACAGGGACGAACTCATGGAAGGCGTTTCACAGGCAGGGCGGTGATGGAACCATTAATTGGAAAGCTCGATAAACGCGCGTTGATCTGATCGCAAAACAATCCAAAAAAGAGCGGGGCGTCAGCGGCGGAACCGAAAGCCGTGGTCGATACTTGTCGCCGTGATCGTCGCGCACCTCCCCCAGGCGTGTGGCGGTCACCGAGATGCTCTCTCCGTATCTCGACGGGGACACCGGTCCCCGGCATCACTCCTAATGGTCTTGCCCGATTACCCCCCAGTGATCGGGTTTTTTTATTGGCGCCAGATAATTACCGAATCCTCTTAATGCTGCTTAAAGTGCTTTCTCAGATGCTCTCGCACGATCTCTCGCGCAAGAACAGCCGCTCGAAATTGGCGGTCGTCGCCTCGGCCACCTGCTCCAGTGTCAGCCCTTTCAACTCGGCCACGCAGGCGGCCACCTCGCGCGTGTACTTCGGCTCGTTGCGCTTGCCGCGGTGCGGCACCGGCGCCAGATAGGGGGAGTCGGTCTCCACCAGCAGCCGCTCCAGCGGTGTCTTGCGCACCACGTCGCGCAACTCGTCGGCATTGCGGAAGGTGATGATGCCGGAGAACGAGATGTAGTAATTGAGGTCGATGGCCGCGCGCGCCATCTCCCAATCCTCGGTGAAGCAGTGCAGTACCCCCGCGTACTCGGGGTCGCCGGCCTCGCGGATCAGCGCCAGCGTGTCGGCGCGTGCCTCGCGGGTGTGGACGATGACCGGCAACCGCAGTTGCGACGCCGCGCGCAGGTGGGCACGAAAGCTGGTCTGCTGCTGCTCGATATTCTCCTTGCTGTAGTGATAGTCGAGACCGGTCTCGCCGATCGCCACCACCTCGGGCCGCTGCGCCAGCTGGCACAGGCTCTCGACCGTCTCCAGTTCGTCGGTGATATCGAGCGGGTGCACCCCGACCGAGGCATAGACACCGGCGTGGTCGCGCGCGATGGCACAGACCGCCTCGGCGTTGTTGCGATCGACGCCGACGCAGAGCATGCGCTCGACGCCGCGCTCGCGGGCAGCGGCCAGCGCCGCGCCGAGATCGCCGTCATAGGGCGACAGATCGATGCGATCGAGGTGGCAGTGGGAGTCGACAATCATGGCGTCAGCAGCCGCGCGGCGAAGCGTCCGAAACAAGGAGGCGCGAAGGATAACGGTTTGCCGCGGCGAGGTGGAGCGAGGGAGCGGTGTTGCAGGCGTCGTGCGCGAGGGTTACATCGTGTGAGTCGGACGATCCGACTCCAGCGAACCGGCCAGATAGGCTTCGATTTTCTTGTTGGCGGTATCGTCCTGACCGTTGAACTGCACGCCGATACCGGCGGCGCGGTTGCCCTGCGCGCGCTTCGGTGTCACCCACACCACGCGGCCGGCAACCGGAATCTTCTCCGGCTCGTCCATCAGGTTCAGCAACATGAAAACCTCGTCGCCAATCCGGTAGGGCTTGTTGGTCGGAATGAACAGCCCGCCATGATCGAGAAAGGGCATGTAGGCGGCATACAGCACCGCCTTGTCCTTGATCGTCAGCGACAGAATCCCGTTGCGAGCTCCCTGCGGCGCGTTGGCAATACTCATAAAAACCCTGTATCGACGAACCCTGAAAAGACCAGAACCACCGGCCGGCCATCTATCGATTGAACTGCGCTCTCTTATTTGAACTGCGGCGCTGGCCGCTCCGTGAGAGGGGTCAGACTGGCGCATGTTCAATGGCGTTTTGGCTCGAAAAGCGAGGCAAGAATAGACCGGATTACGACAGTCAACCAACGGCGGGCGGTCGAATCGGACGCCTGAGTGCTGACTGCATCGCAAACAGCAGCGTCTCCAGCGCCAGCTGGCGGTTGGGGTTGGTGCCGGCGCGGGTCTGCTGGATGACACCGTTGACGCGATCGAGCAGGCCGTACAGCCGGTCGGCCGGCAGGCCGGCTAGCGCGCTGTTACCTTCGCCTTCGGCTGGATGGCCCTCGCCCAGCGCCCTCTCCTTCAACGCGCGCCAGATCTGTCCCTGCAACCAGCCCAGCAGCTCCTCCCACGGCGGTTGCTGCCAGCGCTCGGCCAGTGCCGGCACCGACTGCCGCCCCGCCAACAGCGCCGCCAGCTCCTCGGCCAGCCGGCCGCGCTGCGCCAGCCCTTCGCCGTCCAGCAGCGCGCGCGCCGCCAGCGGCCGGCCGGAGGTTTCGCGCAGCGCCTGTTCGGCCTGCTGCGGATCGACGGCCAGCGGCGCCAGCCAGGCACGGCTGTCGGCTTCGGCCGGAATCGCCAGCAGCAGTTGCTGGCAGCGCGAGCGGATGGTCGGCAGCAGCCGTCCCGGTGCATCGCTGACCAGCAGCAGGATGACCCCCGCCGGCGGCTCTTCCAGCGTCTTCAGCAGCGCGTTGGCGGAGTTGCGGTTCATCGCCTCGGCCGGCTCCACCACCATCACCCGCCAGCCACCGAGCTGCGAGGTCTGGGTGACGAAATCAACGACGGCGCGCACCTGATCGATCTTGATCGCCTTGCCCGCCTCCTCCGGCGCCAGCCATTGCCAGTCAGGATGGCTGCCGGCCGCCAGCAGGTGGCAGGCCTTGCACTCGCCGCAGGCGGCGCCGTCGACCGGCTGCCGGCACAACAGCCCGGCACCGAACGCCTGCGCCAGCCGGCGCTTGCCGATACCGGGTGCGCCGGCCAGCAGCAGCGCGTGCGGCAGCTGATCCTGCTGGCGCTGCTGCTGCAGGCGCTGCCACTGCGCGGCCTGCCACGGCAGCGGCAACCAGCTGGCGGTGACCGTCGTCATCCCCGACGCGTCCCCAACACCGGCTGCAGCAGTTGCAGCAGCTGGCGCTGCACCGCCGCCAGCGGCTGCGCGGCGTCGACGATGCGGAAACGGTCGGGATGGCGCTCGGCCTGGCGCAGGTAGGCCTGCCGCACGCGCTCGAAAAAGGCGGTCTGCTCCGACTCGAAACGGTCGAGCTCGCCGCGCGCGCGCGCGCGCCCCTGACCGATCTCGACCGGCGCGTCGAGCAGCAGTGTCAGATCGGGTTCGAGGTCGCGCTGCACCAGATGCCGCAGCTGGTCGATGGCGGCGATATCGAGGCCGCGACCGCCGCCCTGATAGGCGTAAGTGGCATCGGTGAAGCGGTCGCAGACCACCCACTTGCCCTGTGCCAGCGCCGGCCGGATCACCCGCTCGATGTGCTGCGCGCGCGCGGCGAAGATCAGCAGCAGCTCGGTGCTCTCGGCCACCCCTTCGCCGGCGCGCTGCAGCAGCAGCTCGCGGATGCGTTCGGCCAGCGGCGTGCCGCCCGGCTCGCGCGTCACCACCACGGCGTGACCGGCCGCCTGTACCAGCTCGGCGACATAGGCCAGGTTGGTCGACTTGCCGACCCCTTCGGCCCCCTCCAGCGTGATGAACACGCCGCGCTGCATTCCGCTGCTCATCGCCTGTCGATCCTGCCAGTCATTTCGAATCAACCTGTTTCGATCCCTGCTGCGTCGCCGGCCGCGACCGATAGTCGCCGCGTCGCTGCAGGATCTGGTACTTGATCACCGCGCGCTGATGCTCCGCCAGCGTTGCCGAAAACTGGTGGCTGCCATCGCCGCGCGCGACGAAATAGAGCTCCTCGCCCGGCTGCGGGTGCAGCGCCGCGTGGATCGCTTCGCGGCTCGGCAGTGCGATCGGGCCCGGCGGCAGGCCGGCGCGGGCATAGGTGTTGTAGAGATTGCTCTCGTCCAGCAGATCGCGCTTGCGCAGGTTGCCGTCGAAGCGCGCGCCCAAGCCGTAGATGACGGTCGGATCGGTCTGCAGTCGCATCCCCTGCTGCAGCCGGCGCACGAAGACACCGGCGATACGGCCGCGCTCCTCCGGTACCCCGGTTTCGCGCTCGACGATCGACGCCATGGTCAGCGCTTCGTACGGTGTCTGGTACGGCAACCCCTCGCTCCGCTTTGCCCACTCGCCGTCGAGCACCGCCTGCATGCGCTGATAGGCCTGCAGCAGGATGTCGCGATCGCTGGTGCGTCCGGAGAAGAGGTAGGTATCGGGGAAGAACAACCCCTCGGCACTGCGCCCCGGCTGCTCGTCGATACCGAGCGCATGCAGCAGCGACTGCGCGTCGACGTCGCCCAGCTGTCGCTGCAAGCGCTCCGCCTTCAGCAACTGCGCCAGCGCCTGACGCACGGTCCACCCCTCGATCAGCGTCACCGAGCGGGTCAGCACGTTGCCGCGCTCCAGCATGTCGAGCAGATCGAGCGGCGTGGTGCCGGGACCGAGCAGGTATTCGCCGGCCTGGATGGCGTGGCCGCGACTGGTGACACGCGCGTAGCCGCGCAGCCACCACGGATGATTCAGCACACCGCGATCGGCCAGCTGCTGAGCCACCTGCCCGAAGCGAAAACCGCGCGGCACCTCCAGCTCCTGCGCTTCCGGCAGCGTCAGCGGCGTGCGCAGGTATTGGCCGAACGTCGACAGGCCGCTCCACAACAGCAGCGCCACGATCAGTGCCATCAGCACCGGGCTAACAAGTCGCTGCATGGAGGGCATCAGGGTCGAAGGAGTCCAGTTGCGATCGAAGCGCGATGGTAACACCGCCGGTGGGCACCATCAGGCAGTCGACCTGAGCGATCGGCGCGATGCCGAGTTGCGTGCTGGTCAGGAAGGCCTCGTCGGCCGCGTACAGATCGTCGAGTGACAACCGCGTTTCACGCACGCGCAGACCGAGAGCCGGCGCCAGCACCAACATCACCAGCTCGCGCATGACACCGGCGACGCCGCAGCGGTCGAGCTTCGGCGTCAGCAACTCACCGCCGCACACCAGAAACAGGTTGGCGGCGGTCGCCTCGACCAACTTGCTCCCGGTATCGAGCAGCAACCCTTCGCGAATCGCGGGGTCCGTCCACTCGCCGCGTGCCAGCACCTGCTCCAGCCGGTTCAGATGCTTGATGCCGGCCAGCGCCGGCTGCAATGCCAGGCGTTGGCGACAGAGCCGCAGCCGCAACGGCGGTGTCGCGTCGAACGGCGCGATCGATTGCGGATGGAACAGCAGAATGCGGCGACCGCGAGTAGCGCGCCCTGGCTGATAACCGCGGCCCTGTGCTTCGCGCGTGACGATCACCTTCAGCACACCGCTGTCGCCGGCAGCGAGCGCGATGGCAATCTCGGCATCGAGTTGCGCCGCATCGAGCGCGATGTCGAGTCGGGCACAGTCGCGCAGCAGTCGGCGCCGGTGCAGCGGCAGCAGGTCGGCGCGGCCGTCGACCACGCGAATCGTTTCGAACAGGCCGTCGCCGTAGGCGAGGCCGCGATCGCAGAGCGGCAGCCGCGCACCGGAGCGACCGTCGATCCAGCTGCGGACAGCGCTCATCACCGCCTCACTCGAAACGGCTGAAGACCAGCGTTCCGTTGGTACCACCGAAGCCGAACGAGTTGTTCAGCGCGTGGCGGATGGTGCGCTGCTGGGCGACGTGCGGCACGTAGTTCAGCGTGCAACCCTCGTCCGGGTTGTCGAGGTTGATGGTCGGTGGCGCCACCTGGTTGCGCAGCGCCAGCACGCTGAAAATCGACTCGACCGCGCCGGCAGCTCCCAGCAAATGGCCGATCATCGATTTGGTGGAACTGACGGCAACCTCTTTGGCGGCATCGCCCATCAATTGCATGACCGCGCGACTTTCGGCGAGATCACCTGCGGGAGTCGAGGTGCCGTGAGCATTGATGTAGTCGACCGCCTCCGGTGCCAGCGCGGCATCGCGCAGTGCATTGCGCATCGCCATCAGCGCGCCGGCGCCATCCTCGGGGGGCGAGGTCATGTGATAGGCGTCGGCGCTCATGCCGAAACCGGTCAGCTCGGCGTAGATCTTCGCGCCGCGCCGCTTCGCAAACTCATACTCCTCGATCACCAGCACGCCCGCGCCATCGCCAAGCACGAAGCCATCGCGATCGCGATCCCAGGGCCGGCTCGCCGCCTGCGGGTCGTCATTGCGGGTGGAGAGCGCACGCGCCGCGGCGAAACCGCCAAGGCCGACTGGCGTCGTCGCCATCTCGGCGCCACCGACCACCATCACGTCGGCATCGCCGTAGGCGATCAGCCGCGCGCCGAGACCGATGCAGTGGGTGCCGGTGGTGCAGGCCGTGGCCAGCGCCAGGTTCGGCCCCTGCATGCCGTATTTGATCGAGATATTGCCGGCGATCATGTTGGTGATCGAACCGGGCACGAAGAACGGCGATACGCGACGCGGGCCGCTGCCGTTGATGATGTCGTAGCACTTTTCGATGTTGTTCAGGCCGCCGATGCCGGAGCCGATCGCGGTGCCGATGCGCTGCGCGTTTTCCGCCGTCACTTCGAGACCGGCATCCTCGACCGCCTGGATCGCCGCCGCCATGCCGTACTGGATGAAGGTGTCCATCTTGCGCGCCTCTTTCGGTTCGAGGTAACGCGCAATATCGAAATCCTTCAGGCCAGCGCCGAAACGGGTGGCATAGGCCGACACGTCGAATGTCTCGATCGGCGCGACACCGCTGCGCCCAGCGAGGATGTTGCCCCAGGTTTCCGCCACATCGTTGCCGACCGGCGTCACCATGCCGAGCCCCGTCACCACCACCCGTCTTCTCGACACTTCAACCTCTCCCGCAGCACTGCTTCCACCGAACCCGATGCGGAAGCAGAAAAACGACGACCATAAAAAATTGCCGGGAGCAATTTTTAGCGTCGCACCAACGACGACCCGAAGGGTGGCCGCCATGGCCGGCTTTTGCTCCTGCAAAACCGGCATTTCCGCCATCCCTGGCGGTCAGATGGCAGGCCATAAAAAAAGCCGTATCTATTTGCATAGAACGGCTTTTTGCTTGGCTCTCAGATTCAGCGCGGCAGCTGCCGCCGCGCTCACATCAGCCCAGATGACCCTTGACGTAGTCGATCGCCAGCTGAACGGTGGTGATCTTTTCGGCCTCTTCATCCGGAATTTCAGTCTCGAACTCTTCCTCGAGGGCCATCACCAGCTCAACGGTGTCAAGCGAGTCGGCACCGAGATCTTCAACGAAAGAAGCCGACGGCTGAACATCTTCTTCTTTAACGCCGAGCTGCTCTGCGACGATTTTCTTGACGCGTTCTTCAATGCTGCTCATGGTTCTGATCGACTCCCATGGTCCATAGAAAACTGTTATCAGGCTCGCCGCTGACTTCGCGAGAGTTGAACACTCTCAACCGTTCAGCAATTTACCTGCTCGCCGGAAGTGAATACCCCCGGTCATGCCGGGCGGCATTTTACCTGTTTTTCCCCGGGAGGAAACACCAACCCCAAGAAATTACCACTCAACCGACAAAAACCATCTGCATTTCATCGGCTTAACATGACCTAACCGCTGCATGAGCCCGGCATCTTACCGGGCAATATATCTCCCCGCCACCGCCGCGACACCGCCACCATCGAGCGGGCGTCGTTCACCATCCATGCATCCAGCAGCTCTTTTCGCAGTGGTGCTCAGCAACGACCGCCGAGATCGGTTTGCTTCGACCGCCGACACTGTTCAGAGATCGACCACTCCCTCGGTGTTGATTCACCAACATCCCGCCTCTTGCTGACAAATCAACAGCAATTCAACAGTTAGCTTCCGAACGCAACAACCCGATTTTCGAAAAATGTCATCACCTACCTGATTTACATGACTTTTCCGCGTTGGCGTAGCAATTGCTCCATCGCCATGCACGAGCAATCTCCCAGGAATCTCCTCATGAGCACACCGCTAAGAACACGCCTTGCCCTCTTTGACGACAGCTCGCACCCCTCCTCTATATCTGCATCCGTACCGGCAGTGCTCTTTTCGACCTGTCCGATCAACTCGGGGAAACACGCATGACGGCTACCAGTCACCCGGCGATGCTGTCGCCATTGCAGATCACCCGCAGGCTGGCGGCTGATTTCAACGAAACCGCTGCCGAACGCGATGAGCGCGGCGGTACGCCGAAGGCCGAGCGCGATGCGATCCGCCGCAGCGGCCTGCTTGCGCTGACCATTCCGCGCCAGTACGGCGGGCTCGGCGCGAGCTGGAGCGAAACGCTGGCCACCGTGCGCGAGTTCGCCAAGGTCGATAGCTCCATCGCTCACGTGTTCGGCTTTCAGCACCTGATGCTGGCCACCGTCCGGCTGTTCGCACAACCCGATCAATGGCAGCCGTGGTTCGAGCAGACCGCGCGCAAGCACTGGTTCTGGGGAAACGCGCTGAACCCGCTGGATACCCGCACGCTGTCGAAGCGGTTCGACGGCTGGCGTGAATTCTCCGGTCGCAAGAGCTTCTGCTCCGGTGCCAGCGACTCGGAGATGCTGATCGCCTCGGCGCTGGATGAGACCGTCGACGGCAAGTTGCTGATCGCTGCGATCCCCAGCGGCCGCACCGGCATCACGCTGCATGGCGACTGGGACAACATGGGCCAGCGCCAGACTGACAGTGGCAGCGTCACCTTCGAACGGGTACGGGTCGAGGAGAACGAACTCCTGCTCAACCCCGGCCCGCTGAGCACGCCGTTCGCCTGCCTGCGCCCGCTGCTGGCCCAGCTCACCTTCGTCAACATGTTCCTCGGCATCGCCGAAGGTGCTTTCGGCGATGCGCGCCACTACACGTTGAAAGAGGCGCGCCCCTGGTTTCGCTCGTCGGTCAACCATGTCACCGAAGACCCCTACATCCTGCGTCATTACGGCGAGTTCTGGGTCGGGCTGGAGAGCGTGCGGCTATTGACCGAGCGCGCCAACGCCCTGTTCGACGATGCATGGCAGAAAGATCAGCAGCTCGGCGCCAGCGAACGCGGCCACCTGGCGGTGGCGATCGCCACGGCAAAAGTCGCCGCCAGCCGCATCGGCCTGGACCAGACCAGCCGCATGTTCGAGGTCACCGGCGCGCGTGCCACCCACGCGGCGCTGCGCCTCGACCGCCACTGGCGCAACCTGCGCACGCAGACGTTGCATGACCCGCTGGACTACAAGCTGCACGAACTGGGTGACTGGGCGCTGAACGAGACCCTTCCGACTCCTTCTTTTTATTCGTAGATATGGATATGCAACTGCTGACTCTGTCGCCGTCTCTCCCGCTATCGATCCGCGCCACAGCACAGGTGTTCGAGGATGCGAAATCGAAAGCCTTGCTCGCCCACCTGCAGCAGGTCGCGCCCAGCGAGGCCAGTGTGCTGATCATCGGCGAGACAGGCACCGGCAAGGAGCTGGTTGCGCGCCACATCCACAATCTCAGCCCGCGCCGCGACGGCCCGTTCGTTGCCGTCAATTGCGGCGCCTTCTCCGAGTCATTGGTGGAAGCCGAACTGTTCGGCCACGAAAAAGGGGCCTTCACCGGCGCGCTGGCGGCCAAGGCCGGCTGGTTCGAGGCGGCCAACGGCGGCACGCTGTTCCTCGACGAAATCGGCGACCTGCCCATGCCGATCCAGGTCAAGCTGCTGCGCGTGCTGCAGGAGCGCGAAGTGGTTCGGCTGGGCTCGCGCAAGAGCATACCGATCAATGTGCGGGTGCTGACGGCCACCAACGTGCAACTGGAAAAGGCGATCAACGCCGGCCACTTCCGCGAGGATCTGTTCTTTCGCGTCAACGTCGTCAGCGTGCAGTTGAACCCGCTGCGCGACCGGCCCGGCGACATCCTGCCGCTGGCCCGGCACTTCATTGCCGAATACAGCCGTCGCCTCGGCTACGAGGTTGTCGAGCTGGACGACGACGCGAAACGCAAGCTGGTCGCCTACACGTGGCCCGGCAACATCCGCGAGCTGGAAAACGTCATTCACCACACGTTGCTGATCTGTCGCGACAAACTGATCCGCGCCGACGACCTGCACCTCTCCAACCTGCGTATCGAGAGACAGCAGGAAGAGACGAGCATGCCCAGCGGGCCGGCCGACGCGCTGCTGCAGCACGCTTTCCTGAAGCTGTTCGAGGAACAACCGAACGGCGACCTGCACGAGAAGGTCGAGGACGCGCTGCTGCGTGCCGCGTACCACTTCTGCCGTTACAACCAGGTGCAGACCGCGAGCCTGCTGGGCCTGTCGCGCAACGTCGTCCGCGCTCACCTGATCCGCATCGGCGAGCTGGTGGTGAACAAGCGGCGGCCGCCGAAGAACCCGCACAACGGCCGGATGCTCAACCTGTCGATCTGAATCGCCCTGTCGCCGGCACGCTGCTCCGCAACCAACCGATTGTCTGCGAGGACATACCATGAGTCTCGATCTCTTCTGGTTTCTGCCTACCTCGGGCGACACCCGCTACCTGGGCCACTCCGACAGCGGCCGCCCGGCGACCGCCGACTACCTGCGGCAGATCGCCACTGCCGCCGATCAGCTCGGCTATGACGGCCTGCTGATTCCGACCGGCGCCAGTTGCCTGGACCCGTGGGTCACCGCCGCCACGCTGGTGCCGGTAACCCAGCGCATCAAACTGCTGGTGGCACTGCGCACGTCGCTCGGCAACCCGACCGCCTCGGCTCGCCAGGCCGCAACGCTGGATCAGGCCAGTCGCGGCCGGCTGCTGCTGAACGTGGTACCCGGCGGCGATGCCACCGAACTGGCCGCCGACGGCGTGTTCCTGAGCCATGACGAGCGCTATGAAACCTCCGATGAGTTTCTGACCATCTGGCGCCGGCTGCTCGAAGGAGAAAACGTCGACTTCGCCGGCAAGCATCTGCGCGTCGAGGGTGCGCGCAACTTCTTCCCGCCCGTGCAGCGCCCCTGTCCACCGCTCTATTTCGGCGGCTCGTCGCCGGCCGCGCACGAGCTGGCGGCCAAGCACGTCGATGCCTACCTGAGCTGGGGCGAACCACCGGCCGCGGTGGCGGAAAAGATCGCCGACGTGCGCGCACGGGCGAAGAAACACGGCCGCACGCTGCGTTTCGGCGTGCGCCTGCACATCATCGTCCGCGAGACCAATGAGAAAGCGTGGGCCGCCGCCGACGAACTGATCAGCCATCTCGACGACGCCACCATCACCGCCGCCCAGGCCAACTACGCGAAGATGGATTCCGAGGGGCAGCGGCGCATGGCGGCGCTGCATGGCGGTCGCCGCGACCGGCTGGAGATCAGCCCCAACCTGTGGGCTGGTGTCGGCCTGGTGCGCGGCGGCGCCGGCACCGCGCTGGTCGGCGACCCCGACACGGTGGCGGCGCGGCTACTGGAATATGCCGAACTCGGCGTCGACACTTTCGTGCTGTCCGGCTACCCGCATCTTGAGGAGGCCTATCGCGTCGCCGAGCTGTTGTTCCCGCGCCTGCCGGGCCGGCGCAAGGTGACGGTGGACGGCGTGCAGACCGGCGGCGCCTTCGACGTGCGCGCCGGGCTCGACCGGGAGAACGCCGCATGAAGATCATCGACATGCGCTGCCGCCCGGCCTACCTGCATCCGTTCTTCGGCGGAGCACCCGGCTCACCCGAGCACGTCACCACGCGCTGGCTGAACCGCCGCGTCGGCACGCGCGGACCAGACGACCACTTCGAGCGCTCGCTGACGCCGGGGGGCTTTCTCGCCGAGGTGCGCGACGCCGGTCTGCACAAGGCCGTGGTGGTCGGCCGCCACACGCCGTCGCAGCACCTGCCCAACGACACCATTCACGGCATCGTCCGGGAACACGACGAACTGGTCGGCATCGGCGCCATTGATCCAGCCTTGCTGGGCATCGACGCCGCACTGACCGAAATCGACCGCGCCGTCGATCTGCTCGGCCTGCGCGGCATCGACCTGGAACCGGGCTTCGGCGAACGGCGCGGCACCCGGACGACGTATTCTTCTGGCCGATCTACGAGCACCTGCAGAGCCACGGAATTCCACTGTTCCTGATGAGCGGACCGACCACACCGGATCCGGCCTTCAACGACCCCGGCCGGCTGGCCGCCGTGGCCCGCGCCTTCCCCGACCTGAAGATCGCCGTCTACCACGGCTACTGGCCGAACGTGCAGCAGGCGATCGGCGTGGCATTTCGTTACGACAACATCCACCTGATCCCGGACATGTACCTGTTCCAGCCCGGCAGCGAGGCGTATGTGCAGGCCGCCAACAGCTTCCTTGCCGACCAGCTGTTGTTCGGGTCGTCCTACACGTTCCGCCCCATTCGCCAGAGCATCGACGATGCGCTCGCGCTCGGCTTCAGCGATGAAGCACTGGAGAAATTCTTCCACGGTAACGCGGCGCGATTGCTCGGGTTGTGATCGGCGAGGCTTGCCGCCGGCGGCCTCGCGCACGATACTGGCCATCCATCCAGTATCGGCAGGAAGCCGCGATGACACGGAAGCGACGGCAGACACGGAAGAACAGCCACGACCAGAACTTCAAGAACCTGATCCTCGACTACCCGCGCCAGGCGCTGGCCTTCTTCGCCACCGCCGAAGCTGGCGACATCGACGCCTCGGCCAGCATCACGCCGATCCGTCAGGAGCAGCTGAAACGGCGGCTCAGCGACCGCTTCCACGAGCTGGACGTGCCACTGCTGGTGGAGTGGCCGGACGGCCGCCGCGAGGCGCTGCTGTTCATCCTCGAACAGGAGAGCGATCCGGCGCGCTTCTCGATCCATCGCCTCGGACACTACTGCCTGGACTTGTCTGAGCTGTGCCAGACCCAGCGGGTGGTGCCGGTGGTGATCTTCCTGCGCGGTGACCGCTCGATCCCCGACCGCCTCGAACTGGGCAGCGAGCGCCACACCTACCTCGCCTTTCGCTACCTGCGCTGTCTGCTGGCCGCCATGCCGGCGGAAGATCATCTGGACAGCGACAACCTCGTGGCCCGTCTCAACCTGCCTAACATGTGCTGGCCGCAGTCACACAAGCTGGAGATCTACGCGCAAGCCGTCCGCGGCCTGCTGGAGCTGGAGCCCGATCCGGAGAGACAGCTCAAGTACATCGACTTCATCGACATCTATTCGGCCCTCGACGACAATGAGCGCCGCATCTACCGGGAGCGTTATCCCGAGGAGGATCAGGGCATGACCCGACTGACGGAACGCCTGCTGGACCAAGGCATGCAGCAGGGCGAACTGGCCGTGCTGAGCCGGCTGCTGACACGCCGCTTCGGCCCGCTGACGCCGGAGGTGGAGCGGCGCCTGCAACGGGCCGGCATCGAGGAACTGGAGCGCTGGGCCGAGAACATCCTCGACGCCGAGACGCTGGAAGACGTATTCCGCCTGCACTGAACCGAAGCGGGTAACGCCCGCTCGTCACCCCCGGGCAACCGCCCCCTGCCCGCCCAGATAGAAATCGCGTATCTCCTCGCGTCCGGCCAGCTCCGCGGCCGGGCCTTCGCTGGCCACGCGCCCACTCTCCAGCACGTAGGCGTGATGCGCGTGGCGCAATGCGACATCGATGTTCTGCTCGGCCACCAGAAAGCTGACACCGTCGCGCCGGTTCAATTCACCGACGATGTCGAAGATCTCCTCGACGATCTGCGGCGCCAGCCCCATCGACGGCTCGTCGAGCAGCACCAGGCGCGGCCGCGCCATCAACGCCCGGCCGATCGCCACCATCTGCTGTTCGCCGCCGGAGGTGTAGCCGGCCAGGCTGCGGCGCCGCTCCTTCAAGCGCGGGAACCAGTCATAGATGCGCTCCAGCTCGCTCTTCAGCGTCGCGCGTGAAATGCGCTCGCGGGCGAAGGCGCCGGTCAGCAGATTCTCTTCCACCGTCAGATGCGCGAAGCAGTGACGCCCCTCCAACACCTGAACCAAACCGGCACTGGCCAGACGGTGTGACTCGCGACTGGTGACATCCTCATCGCGATAGCGAATGCGTCCGCGCACCACCTCGCCGCGCTCGGCGCGCACCAGCCCGGCGATCGCCTTCAGCGTCGTGCTCTTGCCGGCGCCGTTGGCGCCGAGCAGCGCCACCACCTGTCCCTCGCGCACGTTCAGCGATACACCGCGCACGGCGAGGATCACCTGTTCGTACAGCACTTCGATATCGTCGACCTGCAGGATCATGTCCGGCTCCAAAACAATGCGGCCGGGACAATTGTCCCGGCCATCGGGTGCGCAATCAGCTCTCCTTGCTGCAGTCGCGCGGCGTGATGCCCTTCTCCTGCGCGTACTTGCGCGCGGACGCCTCGATGATCGGCCGCAGCAGCGCGCGGTCGGCCTGCACCCAGTCGCTGATCAGGTTCCACTTCGCGCCATCCCACTGCTGGAAGCGCACCGCGCCGCCGCCCTCATGGTCGGCGCAGGAAAGTTGCAGCGGCTGCACCAGCCCCTTGGCGCCAAGTGCCTGCAGACGGGCATCGTCGAGACGCAGGTTCTCGAAGCCCCAGCGCACCTGCTCGCCGCTCAACGGCTGCTTGCCGAACTTCTCCTGTGCCAACCGCAGCGCCTCGACGTTGAGGATGCCGTTGACCACACCGAGGTTGTAGTAGACGGTGCCGAAACGCTTCGGATCGGCGAGGTCGCCCTGCCCCTTGTCGACGACGTCATGCTTGATGCCCTGCAGCACCGGGAAATCGGTGCCGGACGGGTGCGTCGTGATCGAGATGAAACCCTTGGCGGCCGCACCGGCCGGCGCCGCGTCCTCCTCCGAGTTACTCCAGATGTTGCCGATGATGTGATCGGCCGGGTAACCGACCTTCTGCGCCGTCTTCAGTGCCACCGGGTTCATCACGCCCCAGCCGCGCAGGATCACCCAGTCAGGTTTGGCGCGACGGATGTTCAGCCACTGCGACTGCTGCTCGTTGCCGGGGTGCGGCACCTCCAGCAGCGTCAGCTCGAAGCCGTACTTGTCGGCCAGTGTCTGCAAGACCTCGTTGGTCTCCTTGCCGTAGGGCGAGCCGTGGTACAGCGTGACGATCTTCTTGCCCTTCAGCTTGTCGAGACCGCCCTCCTTCTGGCCGATCCAGTTGACGATCGCCGACACCTCGGAATAGGGGTTCAGCTGCAGCGGGAAGGCATACGGAAACACGCTGCCGTCGGTGGAGTCAGTGCGACCGTGGTTGATCGTGATCAGCGGCAGTTTGTCGGCGGTGGAGCGATCCAGCGTGGCATACGCGATACCGACCGACAGCGGATTGGTGGCCGCCGCCGGCGCCCCGTTCAATCCTTTCTTCAGCCGCTCGTAGCACTCGACGCCCTTCTCGACGACGTACTCGGTCTCGCATTCGCTCCAAGTCAGCTTGACGCCGTTCACGCCGTCGTTGGCGTTGACGTATTTCAGGTAATCGATGAAACCGCCAAAAAAGCCGGTGCCACCGGCGGCGTACGGACCGACGCGATAACTCTGCAGCGGGAAGTACTGTTCATTGGCAGCCTGCGCGGGAAGCGCAGCGGCGGTCAGTGTCAATGCCAGCGCAAGACTGCTGGCGAAGGTGCGTTTCAACATCGTATTTCTCCTTGGGTTCAATCGAGAGGTAGGGCGATGAGTGGCGGGAAATCCCGCGCACAAGTGAAAACGTCATAAGCGAAGCGGTCACAAATCAGTAGCGCAGCGGCCACAATCGGGCGCGCTCGCGCAGGCGCTGCCACAGGCGGGCAAGCCCCTCCGGCTCCTTGATCAGAAACAGGATGATCAGCGTGCCGAAGATGATCTTCTGCAGGTTCTCGATCTGTCCGGCGCCGATCAGGCCGGCCGGCAGCAGCGCGGCGAGGTTCGACAGCAACAATGGGAACAGCACGATGAAGGCGGCACCGAGGAAGTTGCCGAGAATGCTGCCGAGGCCACCGATGATGATGATGAACAGGATCTGGAATGAGCGGCTCAGATCGAAACCGTGCGGCTCCACGGTGCCGAGGTAGGTGAAGGCCCACAGCGCGCCGGCGATGCCGAGAAAGAAGCCGCTGATGGCAAACGCCAGCAGTTTGGTCTTCAGCAGCGGAATACCGATCACCGCGGCGGCGGTATCCATGTCGCGCACCGCCATCCAGTTGCGTCCGAGTTCGCTGCGCGCCAGATTCGCACCGAGCCAGAACAGCGCCGCGACGACACCGAGCGTGAACAGGTAGCGTCCGGCCGGCGAACCGAAGTCGATGCCCAGCAGTTGCAGCGGCGGCGCGGTGATGACACCGGAGGCGTTGTAGTTGGAGAACCAGCCGAATTTGGTCAGCGCCCACTGCACGAAGAACTGCGCGGCCAGCGTCGACACGATCAGGTAAAAGCCCTTGATACGCAGGCTCGGCAGACCGAACACGATCGCCACCAGCGCCGCCGTCAGACCGCCGAGCAGGAGACTGAGCGGCAGTGGCAACCCCGGCACGCGCAGTTCGAAGTTGTACGTCGCGAACGCACCGACTGCCATGAATGCCGCCGAACCGAGCGACAGCTGGCCGGCGTAGCCGGTCAGCAGATTCAACCCCAGCCCCGCCAGCGACAGCACCAGAAACGGAATCAGGATGGCGCTGAACCAGTAGTCGTTGCCGAGCCACGGCACAGCGCCGAACGAAAAGGCCAGCAGCGCCGCCAGCGCGAAACGATCCTGGCGCAGACGGAAGAACCGGCGGTCATCGGCATAACGGGTGCTGAACTGACCGGCTTCGCGATACAGCATGGCGCTCTCTCCTCAGACCCGCTCGATGGCGCGCTCACCGAACAATCCGGCCGGACGCACCAGCAGGAACAGCAGCGCCAGCACGTAGGGAAACCAGTTCTCGATGCCGCCGCCGATGTACGGCCCGAGATAGACCTCGGCCAGTTTTTCCGAGGCGCCGACAATCAGGCCGCCGACAATGGCGCCGGCGATCGACGTGAAGCCGCCGATGATCAGCACCGGCAGCGCCTTCAACACCACCAGCGACAGCGAGAACTGCACACCGAGGCGCGCGCCCCACAACAGGCCGGCGACCAGCCCGACGAAACCGGCCACGGCCCACACCACCGCCCACACCCGCTGCAGACGCACGCCAACGGCCAGCGCTGCCAGCGGATCGTCGGCGACAGCACGCAGCGACAGACCGATGCGTGTGCGGTTGAACAGCAGCGACAACGCCACCACCAGTGCGGTGGCGGTAGCAGCCGCGAACAGATCGAACTGCGACAGCAACAGATTGCCGAGCAGCAGCGGTTCGTCGCTGATGCCGAGATCCAGCCCGTGCACCTGCGCGCCCCACAGCGCCTGCGCGGCGCCCTCGATGATGTAGGAGAGGCCGAGCGTCGCCATGAACAGCGTGATCGGCGAGCGGTTGACCAACGGTCGCAGTACGGCGCGCTCGATCAGCAGCGCCAGCGCGATCATCGCCGCCAGCGTGATCGCGAATGCCAGCCAGAACGGCACGCCACGTTCGAGCAGGCTGACGAAGGTCAGCGCGGCGAACAGCACCATCGCCCCCTGCGCGAAATTGAAGACGCCGCTGGCCTTGTAGATCAGCACGAAGCCGATCGCGACCAGCGAGTACATCACCCCGGCCAGCAACCCGCCGATCAGCACTTCGAAGAAGAATTCCATCGCTGCGTTTTCCGTTGCGTTTCCTGTTTTCGGGCGTGCATCTGCCCCGCCATCCATTTGGGATGACCAGCGATCTGCACGGATATCAGTGTCGGGTTCCGAGGTAGGCGGCGATCACCTCGGGGTTGCGACGCACGGCGTCGGGCGGGCCGTCGCCGATCTTGCGGCCGTAGTCGAGTACGACGACGTGATCGGACAGCCGCATCACCACGCCGATGTCGTGCTCGATCAGCACCACGGTGGTGCCGAACTCGCGGTTGATGTCGACGATGAAGCGACTCATCTCCGCCTTTTCGTCGGCGTTCATGCCGGCCATCGGTTCGTCGAGCAACAGCAGGCGCGGCTCGGCCGCCAGCGCGCGCGCCAGTTCGACGCGCTTCTGCAATCCATAAGGCAGTTTGCCGACCACGGCATTGCGCCACGGCTGAATGCGCAGGAACGCCAGCACCTTTTCCGCTGCCTCGCGCTGGCGGTCGTCCTCGCGCGGTGCGCGGCCGATGCGCAGCGCCTGTTCCAGCCAGCTGGCGCGGCGTTTCAGGTTGCGCCCCGTCAGCACGTTGTCGAGTACGCTCATGCCCTTGAACAGCGCGATGTTCTGGAACGTGCGCGCAATGCCGCGCAGCGCCGCGTCGTGCGGACGCATGCTGCGGCGCTCGTCGCCGTCGAAACGCACACTGCCCTGCTGCGGCCGGTAGACGCCGTTGATGACATTCAGCAGCGAACTCTTTCCCGCGCCGTTCGGACCGATCAACGCGCAGATCTCCCCTTCCGCCACCGCGAAACTGATGTCGGTGATCGCCTTGACGCCCTTGAAGGAGAGCGAGATCCGTTGCAGCTCCAGCAGTGCCGTACTCATCGCGTCATCTCCGTCACACCGTCTGTGGCCGGCTGGCAATCCAGCCCGACGCTGCCGGTTGCCGGGCCGCGAACCAGCGCTCCGGCGCCGGCCAGTTGCGCACGTCGACGCCGAGCGCGGCGAACAGTGCCTGAGCTTCTGTCTGCAGCGGCGCGCCAACCAGCAGCGGTACGCGGGTGCGACTCAAGCCGAGCACGTCGCGCAGCGGCCGTCGCACCAGCCAGTGGCCGAGCAGTCGGTTCAACGGGCCGGGCGTCGGCGCCAACGCCCACGCCACCAGTCGGCGCCGCAGCGTGCCCGGCAGTGGCAACCGCTGTTGCATCTGCGCGTGCAGCCGCCCCCAGGTCTCGCGGGTGCCGAGCACCAGCGTCGGTCCCAGTTCGCGACGATCGCTGTCACGCGTCTCCAGACGCTCGGGAAAGTTGAGCCGAAAGCCGGCGATCAGCCACGGCGCCAGCAGGTAGCGGGCCTGACCGCTGGCGGCAAAGGCGCGCGCCGCCAGCGCCTCCTCATCCGCCTCCAGCTGTTCGGTGCGTACCAGCCGTGCTCCTTCGGCCAGCAGCTCGGCATGGGTGATGTGCTGCTGTTCGACACTCTGCTCGCCCTGTCGGTAAAAGGCGAAAGCCTCCGCATCGTCGCGCGCCTGAGGTGAGACGTTATGATCCGCGCGCATTGGCGGCGACGATGCCAGCAGATCGGCGTAATCCACCAGGGCATGGCCCAGCGTGTCACCCCGCTCCGGCATACCAACGAGACCGCGTCCATCGGCGTAGCACAGCAGCACCGGCCTCAGGCCGCTGGCACGCAGCCGGGCAATCTCGTCGACGCCCTCCGCCAACGCAAAATCGGCATCGGTCTCGCGCAGCGGTCCGAGCTGCGACGGCTCGTCGTCGAGCGGATCGAACAGCGCCGCCACACCACCCAGCCACTGCGCCGCCAACGCCGCGAACAACGCTTCAGGACGCGGCCGGCTGAGGATCACGAGCACGGCGCCGACACCGAAGCCGCGACGACGCAACGCATCCGCCAGCGACAACACCTCCGCCGACACCTGCACCCAATTGCGCACATGCCAGACACCGAGCGACTTGTGTCGCAGCGCCACGCTGTCAGGGCGCTGACGCGCCTGCGCGGCCAGCCATGCCGGCAGCGTGGTCGGGGTCGAAGCCGTCATCGGTGTCGCGTCGCTCATCGCCACGGCCTCAGGCCACCGCCTTCTCGGCGGCGCGGCGCTGTTCCAGTTCGCGCACCAGTGGCAACACGCGCTTACCGAAGTACTCCACCTCTTCCTGGAAGTGCAGGAAGCCGGACAGGATCAGGTCGACACCGACGACCTTCAGCGCAACGATGCGCTCGGCAATCTGCTGCGGCGTACCGATCAGGTTGGTCTTGAAGCCGTCGTTGTACTGCACCAGATCCTCGAACGTGGACTTGGCCCAGTTGCCCTCGCGCTCCGGGCTGGCGGCGCCGGCGTTCTTGACCTCGGCGCCGAACGCGTTGACCGCCTCCGGATCGGCTTTCGCGATGATCTCGGCCAGCACCTCGCGCGCTTCCGCCTCGGTATCGCGGGCGATGATGAAGGCGTTGACGCCGACCTTGACCCGATGACCATTGGCGGCCGCTTTCGCGCGGATGTCATCGACCTGCGCCTTGATTCCCTCCACCGTGTTGCCGTTGGTGAAGTACCAGTCGGAGACGCGCGATGCCATGTCGCGCGCGGCACGCGAACTGCCGCCCTGGAAAATTTCCGGGTGCGGCTGCTGCAGCGGCTTGGGCTTCAGGCTGTAGTCGCGGAAGCGGTAGAAGTCGCCATTGAAGGTGAAGTTGTCCTGCGTCCAGATCCCTTTCAGCGCGCGGATGAACTCCTCGGAGCGGCGATAGCGCTCATCGTGATCCAGCCATGGCTCGCCGATGGCGTGGAACTCGCCGCGGAACCAGCCGGAAACGATATTGATCGCGACGCGTCCACCAGTCAGCTGGTCGATCGTCGCCAGTTGTTTGGCGGCCAGCACCGGGTTCCACGGACCGGGCAGGATCGCCGCGATCACTTTCAGCTTCTCGGTGGCAGCGAGTAGTGCGTGGCTGATGGCCACCGACTCGTGCTGGTATTCCGCGCCGTAGCCGGCGGTGAAACGGATCTGCGACAGCGCGTAATCGAAACCGGATTTTTCCGCGATTTGTGCCAATCGGCGGTTGTAGTCGATATCCCAGCTGGTGCGCTGCTCGATCTTGCTGACGACGAGGCCGCCGCTGACGTTGGGCACCCAGTAGGCGAACTTGATCGTTTCCTGGCTCATGACATGTACTCCGTAGTGGGTTGGAATCTGGTGCGTGCCTCAAGCGAGGCTGGCGGCTTTTCGCAGTGGTTGTCGGTCGAACAGCGCCGCCACCGGATCGAGCGCGCGTTCGATGCGTTCGGTCAGCGCCGGATTGACGATTCGATAGCCGCGAATATCGGTGTCGAAATCGCGCTCTGTGGCGTAGATGCCAAGCGGCAGCGTGTCGGCCTGGAAGAAACCGAACAGCGGTCGCAGCTGATGGTCAATGACCAGCGCGTGACGCTCCGAACCGCCGGTGGCGGCCAGCAGCACCGGCACACGCTTCAGCGCTTCGTAGTGCACGAAGTCGAACAGATGCTTGAACAGGCCGGTGTAGGAGGCGCGGTATACAGGAGTGGCAGCGATCAGCAGGTCGGCATGTTCGATGGCTTCGATCGATGCCCGGACCTCGTCCGGCAGCGCGCTCCGATGCAGCGCGCCGGCAAACTGCGGCCCCAGTTGCGTCAGCTCCAGCAACTGCACGTCGATGGGAAAGCGTTCGCCGAGCCGCTCCAGCACCGCGTTCACCAGCGTCACCGTGCGCGACGGTGTCTGCACACTGCCGGATATCGCTACGACCTTCACTCTGCTGCTCATTACCCGCTCCATGACACAGCGCCCGGACGGCGCCTTTACACGACATAGAGCAGCAACCGTGCCATCAGAAAAAAATTCTATTTTTCAAAATGATGAGAATTAAAAAGCGCTATCGACGCTGTCGAGAAGTGGCGCAAGATGTTGAGTGACTGTTGCGTCACGGGCAGTTGCCACAGCGACACAGACAATTCACGCTCAAAGAACATCAGAAACAGAATCGGCAACGCTCACTCTCGGCCAGTGAAAATCGACATCCGATAAACATTATTTTCATATCCATATTCCGAACAGTGGATAGCGCGACGCGAATCCACAAAGATCGAACCGCCAAATTTCGTTCCAGGCAGCATCGATGCGCAGCGAAAAAATAAACGCAAAAAAAACGCCGGGGCCATGACGGCCCCGGCGCGACGGATGAATTGACGGATGAATTGAAAGACGCGATCTCAGAAATACGCGTTGGCCGGAAATACCTTGCCACTGACCAGATGGGCGCCGATCGCAGCGGCCTTCAGGAACGTCGGGTTGTGTGTCGAGATCGTGCGGATGTTGCGCCAGTGCCGATCCAGGTTGTACCGCGACTGGGTCGCCGATGCACCGCCCACATCGAACAGGCGCGACGCTGTCGCATGGGAGAATCGATCGATGGCAACCTTCGCCTCGGCCGCGGCGCGCTGCGCTTCATCGGCAGCTTTGACGCTCGGCACGCCATCGACGACGGAATCCACCGCGTGCTGGATGCGCTCCGCCGCCAACAGCACGATGGCCTCGGCTGCATAAACATCGGCGGATATCTCGCCGACAACCTGCAGCACCTGCGCATCGTCGGCAGGGCTTTGCGGCGCGCCGGCATGGCTGAAATTGCGGGACCGGCGCCGCACCAGCGCAATCGCATCGTTGCGAACACTGCGCAGAATGCCGGCAGTGACAGCTTGCAGATAGAGCTGCAGGAAGGCGCCCTGATAACTCGGCGGCTGCTCGCCGTCGGGTTCGCCGAGGTCGAAGAATTCGTCGTCGGTTACATGGACGTTATCCAGTCGCGTGGTACCCGTGCCCGTCAGTCGCTGACCAAAACCATCCCAGTCGTCCTCGATGCTGACGCCCGCCCTGTCCACCGGAATCACGGCACCGGCAATCCGTCCGTTGGGTGCCGATGCCCAGACCTGCGTGTAGTCGGAATAGATGCTGCCGGTGGAGTAATACTTGATGCCATTGAGCCGGTAGCCGCCCGCGGGATCGGTGGTGAACGCCGTATCGAAATAGAGGCCGACAGGTTTTTTGCTCTGCTCGCTGAAAGCATTGCCGACCAGCGCGCCGGAGTTGATCAGCGCGATTCCTTTGGCCCGCGCCTGCGGATCGACGGACTGCAGCTGCTGTTCGACGAACCAGTAGTGCGTGCGCAGGATATGCGCGACGTTGGAATCAGCCTCCGCGAGCGCAATCAATGTTTCAAAGAACTCCCGAATGGTGGCGCCGCCACCGCCCTCTTCGACCGGAACACGCAGGCGGCCGAGCCCCGCTTCCTTGATCCAGCCGATGGCTTCGTAGGGTGCCAACCGATTGCGTTCGCGCTCATCGGCCCCCTCGGCAATACGCTTCAGCAGCCCCTCGAATTCGGGCGAACCGGGACGAACCGGATACGAATGCGCGGCGGATGGTGTGAGAGTGGTCATGTGACGCCCCCTTATATGAATTTCGCCAGGTGGAAGATGATCTTGAAGCCGTCGATCTCCTCGCCGGTGCTCGGCGACTGGCGGAAATAAAAAGTGTCGATCCGGATATTGCTGCCATCGATCAGATAACCGAATCCGACATCGTATTGATCGACATTCGTGTCAGCGGTCACGTTGTCGACGTTCTGCACGACGACACGCGGCTGAATCCTTCCGATGCCGACATTCTGCGGAAATGTATAGCTGGCCGTGACGAAGTAACCCGTCGCCTCGGGTACCGTCAGGTCCTGCGTGCCATCGTTGTCATAGTCGTAATAGGAGGCTTCGAAGCCTAGTACCGCACCGCTTTGCAACGGCTTTTCCAGCCGCACATCGACGTTCCAGTATTGATAGTCGCCAGCATTGGCGATCGTGCCGGCGCCGTCCTCCTGGAATTTATAGGAGGCACCGAACGAAAGAATGGATTTCGAGCCGTCATAACTGGCGACGTTGTAGAAGCCGGGCTCGGCATCCCAGACGTTGTATTGCACGCGGGTGGCATATGCCAGATTGTCGGACTGATTCGATGACGTTGCATCCCCGTCGCGACCGGTAAAGGCGCCAACCTGATATTTGAATTTCTTGCTCGAATCAGTCCCCCACAGCGTCACGCCATCATCGCGGCCACCGAACTGCAGGTTGGAACCAACCACCGCGGATTCTGCGATCGGAAAATCAAAGGTGGTGCTGTACAGCGGAGCGGCAGCCGACGCGCGGCTGGAGGGCGGCAGAATTCTGCCTGCCAGGATATTTACATTTTCAGAAAGCTGAATACCGAGGCTGGCATCCAGAATCTCGACATCGTTGCTGTCGTAGTCCGCATTGTTGAAACGGTTGCGCGCGATATTGAGTTCGAATGTCACGTTCTTGTGCACTTTGCCGTTCGTATACAGACGCGCCTCTTCGACCGTGATATCGCTGGAGCGATCATCACCATTCGGCGCGGCATCTTCCACGCTGCTGAAGCTGGTTCGGAAAGCGCCACCGATGTTGATGAACAGGTCTTCGTTCTTTTCGATCGTCGCGGCAGTGACGATGTGCGGTGAAACGAAGAGCAGGCCGGCCACGGCATAACTGATCGACGACCTGCTGCTGAAACTCATGACTTTCATGTTTGGCTCCATGCTTTCTGTTGTTGAACGGCGATAACGGTCGCGATGACCTGTTCACTGCCGTATCTCAACAACCATGCCAAACAGGAAAGCCATTTAAATTCAAAAGCATGACTTTACTGGCGATATTCTTTCGATGCCCGTAATACAGTCAAAATGTCCAATCAGTGCTGTTTGCCGAGCAGTTTCAAAAAAGCTGATGAGCACCACAACAACATGCAGTGCTCGATAGGAAGGGATATTGCAATGACAGGGAAGGGGAAAGAGGAAAGAGAAATGGCCACCGATACGAACGGTGGCCCAGCGTCAGCTCATGAACATGCCGCCGTTTACCTGCACGGTTTCGCCGGTGATGTAGCCGGCGCCATCGCTGGCGAGAAATGCCACGAGGGCTGCGATCTCCTCCGGCGCACCGAGACGGCCGAGCGGAATCTGCTGCTGCAGCATCTGCCGCTGCTCTTCCGGCAGCTCGCGCGTCATGTCGGTGTCGATGAAACCGGGCGCGACGCTGTTGACGGTGATCGCGCGCGAACCGACCTCGCGCGCCAGCGCGCGGGTGAAACCGTCGAGACCACCTTTGGCGGCGGCGTAGTTGGTCTGCCCGGCATTGCCCATCGAACCGACCACCGAGCTGATATTGATGACGCGGCCCCAGCGCGCCTTGGTCATGCCGCGCAGGCAGGCCTTGGTGACGCGATAGATGGCGTTGAGGTTGGTGTCGATGACATCGCCCCACTCGTCGTCCTTCATCCGCATCAGGATGTTGTCGCGGGTGATGCCGGCGTTGTTGACCAGCACCAGCGGCGCAGCGAAGCGCTCGCCGATCGCCTTGATGACGCTGTCGACGGCAGCGGCATCGGTGACGTTCAGCGCCATGCCGCAGCCGTTGATGCCGGCCGCCTGCAGATCGGCACCGATCGCTTCCGCCCCTTTTTCCGAGGTCGCCGTGCCGACCACCGTGAAGCCGGCGCGACCCAGTGCCTGCGCGATCGCCTTGCCGATACCGCGGCTGGCGCCGGTCACCAGCGCCACTTTCGCCACAGCGTTTTCCGCACTCGTGTTTTCCATCTCGAGTAACTCCTCAGATCTGAATGTGTTGACTCAGTGCAGCGCCGCCAGCGCCTGTTCGAGGCCGTCGACCTCGTCGATGCCGATCCCGTTCAGCGTTTTTTCGACACGTTTGTTGAGACCGCTCAGCACGCGACCGGGACCACACTCGACCGTTGTGGTAATGCCGCGCCCAACCATGTGCTGCACGCAGCCGGTCCACTTCACCGGGCTCGAAATCTGCTGGATCAGCAGCTCGCGGATACGGCCCGGATCGGATTCGGTCTGCGCGTGTACGTTGTGCACCACCGGAATCGCCGGCGCCTTCAGTTCGATCCCCTCCAGCGCCTGCGCCAGCTTGTGGCCGGCGGGAATCATCAGTGACGTATGGAAAGGTGCGCTGACGGGCAGCGGCATCGCGCGTTTGCAGCCCGCCGCCTTCAGCAGCTCGATGGCGCGGTCGACCGCCGCGACATTGCCGGCGATCACCACCTGCCCCGGCGAGTTGAAGTTGACCGCCTCGACGACACCGCCCTTGCTGCTGGCCTCGGCGCAGATCGCGACGATCTTCTCATCGTCCATGCCGAGCACCGCCGCCATCTCGCCCTCGCCAACCGGCACCGCGGTCTGCATGAACTGGCCGCGCGCACGCACCAGCTTTACGGCATCGGTAAAGGCAAGACTGCCGGCGCAGACCAGGGCAGTGAATTCGCCGAGGCTGTGGCCGGCCAGCAGCGCCGGGCGCACATCGCTGCGCTGCTGCCAGACGCGCCACAGCGCGACGCTGGCGGTCAGCAGCAGCGGCTGCGTGCGCTCGGTCAGGTTCTGCTGCTCCTGCGGTCCCTGTTGCGCCAGCTGCCACAAGTCGTAACCGAGCGCTTCGGAGGCTTCGGCAAACGTCGCCTCGACGACGGGATTGGCGGCCGCGATGGCGGCGAGCATTCCGACCTTCTGCGAACCCTGACCGGGAAAGACGAAGGCCAGTTGCTGATTTGTCATGCTGACTCCTGACTCGTTTGACGACCGAGATCGGTTGGATGGTTGTTCGTTCATGACTTGCTGATACGGCACAGGCACCCACTCGTGCCGACTATCCCAGATGACGCCCGATCTGTTCGGGCAGGCCGCGCTGCACCGAGCGCACGGCGCAATCGATGGCGCGCTCGAAGGCGCGGCTGTCGCTCTTGCCATGGCTCTTGACGACAACGCCGCGCAGACCGAGCAGGCAGGCGCCATTGTATTGCCCGGGGTCGAGCTGCGCGTAGAGCGAACGCAGCGCCGGCGCCACCAGCCATCCCAGCAGCCGGCGCCCGATGCCGGCGCCGAACGTGCTGCGCATCTTGCCCGCGATCAGCTCGGCCGTCCCTTCGCAGACCTTCAGCGCGACATTGCCGTTGAAGCCGTCGCAGACCACGACATCGGCGACGCCGGCAAACAGCTGATCGCCTTCGATGAAACCGCTGTAGTTCAACGCCGGGTCCGCCTCGCACAAGGTCGCCGCCGCGCGCACTGTCTCCGTGCCCTTGCCCGCCTCGACACCGACATTGAGCAGCGCCACTCGCGGCCGCGGCAGATCGTCGAGCACGGTCGCCAGCGCCGATCCCATCGCCGCGAACTGGTGGAGTTGTTGCGGAGAGCAGTCGAGATTGGCGCCGAGGTCGAGCAGATAGCAGTGCCCCTGACGGGTCGGCAGCGGCGAACAGAGCGCCGGTCGCTCGATGCCCGGCAGCCGCTGCAGCAACAGCGCGCCCATCGCCATCAGCGCGCCGGTGTTGCCGGCGCTGACGACGGCATCGACGCGGCCGTCGGCCAGCAGGTCGATCGCACGGCGCATCGACGAATCGGGCTTGTGACGCAGCGCCTGCGTCGGCTTGTCAGCCATCGTCACGACGTCGGCGGCAGCGACGATCTCGATGCGGGGGTCGGCTTCGATATGGGCGCGAACGACCGCCTCGTCACCGACGAGGACGAGGTGCAGATCGGGGTAGCGGCGGAGGGCGTTGCTTGCGGCGGGGAGAGCCTGGCGGGGACCTGCGTCCCCGCCCATCACATCGATGGCGATGCGAATCGGCCCGGACAACGGGGATTATTCGTCGCCGGTGTGGATCACTTTGCGGCCGCGGTAGAAACCGTCGGCAGTGATGTGGTGACGGCGATGGGTTTCGCCGCTGGTCTGATCGACCGACAGGGTCGGGCCGGTCAGGGCATCGTGCGAACGGCGCATGTCGCGGCGCGAACGGGATTTACGGTTCTGTTGAACTGCCATGGGAAAAGTGCTCCTCAGTCACTCATTTGCCGGACTTCAACTGCTCCAGCACGCTAAACGGATTTTCCTTGGATTGCTGCGGCTTTTCCGCGGCAATCTCTCTGTCTTTGGCGGCCTGCTCACTGGCACGCTGTTCGGCCTGCTCCGCGCAAGGGCCACTGTCGTGGAGGCTGATGTACGGAAGGCTGATGATCAGCTCATCCTCGATCAGCTCGCGCAGATCCTGCGGCTCTTCGCCGACGATATAGGGATCGATATCGCGCGGCAGCTGCTCTGAACCCTCTTCATCCCAGACCGCCGCCACCGCGAAGCTCGAATCGAGTTCGATGGGCATCGGCTGCAGACAGCGTTGGCAGCAGACCTGCACCGTGGCGTGGACCTTGCCATCGATGCGGCGCAGCTTCTGCACATCGACATAGAACTGAAGATCGATATCGACGCTGCCGACATCGCCCTCTACCATGTCGCGCAATCGCGCAAAACTGGTCAGCGGCTCCCGGGCCACAATCGCCCCACCCGATGCAATCAGACGGCGAATATCGACCTGTCTGGGCAGCGGCTCGACAGCGCGGGTCTGGGGGGCGTTTGACATAGGGCGCGCATCATAGGGCCGACCTGCCTTTCTGTCAAAAATCTCTCCCGGAGATTTTTGACGCCGCGCCCCGGCGGCGCCCGGAGGCTGGCTGCCAAGGATGGCAACCCTAAAAAATCTCCGGGGCATTCAGGGGGATATTTAGCCCCCTTTGCCCATCCGACGAGGCTCGATGCAAACCACTCATTCTCCGGCAGCCCACCCGCCGCTGCTGCTCGCCTCCAGCTCCCGCTATCGCCGCGATCTGCTGGCACGGCTACAGCTTCCTTTTATATGGGCCAGCCCCGACATCGACGAGCAGCCGCTGCCGGCCGAGCCCGCCGACGCGCTGGTGCGACGACTGGCGGAGGGCAAGGCGCGCGCATTGGCGGCGACCCACCCGAATCATCTGATCATCGGCAGCGATCAGGTCGCCTGTCTGGACGATGCCATCCTCGGCAAGCCCGGTGACTTCGCCAGCGCGCAACGACAGCTGCGCGCCGCCTCCGGACGCAGCCTGCGGTTCGCGACCGGCCTCTGCCTGTTCAACAGTGGCAGCGGCCACTGCCAGACCATCGTCGAGCCGTTCGAAGTGCGTTTCCGCGTGTTGAGCGATGCCCGGATCGACCGCTACCTCGAGCGCGAGCAGCCGTTCGACTGCGCCGGCAGTTTCAAAGCGGAGGGATTGGGGATTGCACTGTTCGAGGAGCTGCGCGGCCGCGATCCGAACACGCTGATCGGCCTGCCGCTGATCGCACTGGTCGATCTGCTGCAGGCCGAGGGCGTCGAGATTCCGTAGACGTCAACGCAACTGCGGCGCGGCGGTAGCAACACCCTGCGCCAGGCCGGCTCCGAACTCGACACCGAGTCCTTTCAGCAGCTGGTGCAGCGGATCGCGACCGCGCGAGAAGTCGACGATCTCCTCGGTACCGACGACATCGCGCGCCACCTGCCCCGGGCTGCCGAGGCCGTCGATCAGCCCGAGCGCCAGCGCCTGCTCGCCGCTCCAGACCATGCCCGAGAACAGCAGCGGATCGTCCTTCAGCTTGCCGTCACGACCGCTTTTCACCCGTTCGATGAACTGCCGGTGCGTGGTATCGACCACCGACTTCCACAGCTCGCGCTGCGATTCCGGGAACGGGCTGAACGGATCGAGCATCGCCTTGTTCTCGCCGGCGGTGACAAGCCGGCGCTCGACGCCGAGCTTCTCCATCAGTCCGGTGACACCGAAACTGCCGGAGATGACGCCGATCGAACCTACGAGACTGGCCTGATCGGCGTAGATCGCATCGGCAGCGGCGGCGATGTAATAGGCGCCGGAGGCGCCGATATCGCCGATCACTGCGTAGAGCTTCTTGTCCGGGTATTTGTCGCGCAACCGGCGAATCTCGTTGTAGACATACCCGGACTGCACCGGGCTGCCGCCAGGGCTGTTGATGGCCAGCATCACCGCCCTGGTGCGCTCATCCTCGAACGCCGCGCGCAGGCCGGTGACGATATTGTCGGCACTGGCCAGCTCATCGGCGGCGATGACCCCGTCGACCCGAACGACGCCCACATAACTGTCGGCGGTCACCGTCCTGATGCCATCGCGCGGCACGAACATCCAGACAGCGGCGAACAGGTAGGCGAAGGTCAACAGCTTGAAGAAGATGCCCCAGCGGCGCGCGCGGCGCTGCTCATCCAGCGAGCTGTTGACCACCTTCTCCAGCACGCTCCAGGCGCGCCCATCATTTCGATCCGCTGCATCACGCTCTGTCATTACCGATCTCATCGCCTTCAATGAAGAGGGTTAGTTGTAGCTCATTGGTCGCGATTCCACTCGGCCACATCCGCCAGCCGGTCGACGATGCGCCACGGCCGGTAACGCTGCAGCCGCTGCGGCGCGTGCGCGCCGTAACTGACGCCGATGCGATCGATGGCGGCGGCCTCGGCCATCGCCATGTCGTATTCGGTGTCGCCGATCATCACCGCCCGCTGCGGTGGAATCGCCAGCTCGATCAGCAGCTCATGCAACATCTGCGGGTGCGGCTTGGAGCGGGTCTCATCGGCACAGCGGGTGGCGTCGAACAGCGGTGACCAGCCGGTCTGCCCCAGCGCCCGCTGCAGACCGCGCCGGCTCTTGCCGGTGGCCACGGCCAGCAGCCAGCCCTGCTCGCGCAGCTGCGACAGCAGTTCGAAAGCCCCGTCGAAGTGGCGGCAGGGCTGCTGGTCGAGCTCAAGAAAATATTTGACGTAGGTTTCGCGCAGCGCCGCCAGCTGAGTGGCAGGGGCATCGTCATAGAGTTGCCGCACCGCCTCCGGCAGGCCGAGGCCGATGATGTTGCGAATCTCACCGTCACTGCGCGGTGCCAGCGCCAGCTCATCAATCGCAGCCGCCATGGCCTGAACGATCTTGTCGGCGGAATCGACCAGCGTGCCGTCCCAGTCAAAGATGAACAGCTTCTTCACGATGGCCTGCGCAGCACTGCCAGAAACTGCTGAAGTTCGGCTGGCAACTCAGCGGAGAACGTCAACGGCTGTCCCTGCCACTGAATGGTCAGCCGGGCAGCGTGCAGAAACAGGCGACGCAGTCCCAGCTCGCGGAAACGTGCCTCGTTGTCGCGGTCGCAGTACTTCTCGTCGCCGGCGATGGGGTGACCGGCGAACTGCGCGTGCACCCGGATCTGGTGGGTGCGACCGGTGATCGGGCTCGCCTCGACCAGGGTTGCCGGCTCGAATGCCTCGACCACCCGGAATTCGGTCAGCGCCGCCTTGCCGGTGGCCGAAACCCGCACCACCCGCTCGCCGGATTTCAGCGTGTTCTTCTCCAGGGCCGCCTCGACCCGCTGCCTGCGCTTCGGCCAGACGCCAACCACCAGCGCCAGATAGCGCTTGTCGACACCGTCGCCGCGCAGCGCGGCGTGCAGTGCCAGCAGCGCGCTGCGCTTCTTCGCCACCATGATCAGGCCGGAGGTGTCGCGGTCGAGCCGGTGCACCAGTTCAAGGAAGCGGGCATCGGGGCGCATCTGGCGCAGCGCCTCGATCAGGCCGAAGCTGAGGCCGCTGCCACCGTGCACGGCCAGCCCCGACGGCTTGTTGACGACGATCAGCCCCTCATCCTCGAACACGATCGCCCGCTCCAGCCGCTGCAGCAGCGTATCCGGCGCCGTGGGGGCGGCCACCTCCTCGCTCATCCGCACCGGCGGGATGCGAACCTCGTCGCCGAGCTGCAGGCGCGTGTCGGCCTTGGCCCTGCCCTTGTTGATCCGCACTTCGCCCTTGCGCAGCAGTCGGTAGATGCGCGACTTCGGCACCCCTTTCAGCTCGCGCAGCAGGAAATTGTCGACGCGCTGGCCATCGGAACCGGCGTCGACCCGGACCAGGCGCACGCCTTCGGTTCTGTCTTGGGTCATGAGGATAAGGGGTCGGCAGGAACTGTAAGTATTCGTAACTATTTGATGGAGTTGGTAACCGCTGATATATTGCCGCGGTGCATCGACCGGGATCCGCTTCGTGCCCCCAGTGCGCAGTGCGCTCGATAGACCCCATGCTGATGAATGCAGGGGCCGGGCAGCGAGGAGAAAGCGGTCGATGCGTTCGGGCAACACCAGCTGGCAATTTGCTATCAGCTGCGGCGCCCGAGAACTCAATGGGCAACTACTGTAACAGCTTCTCCGCAGCAGTTGTCCTATTCCAACCGTGCAGCGGCTGATCCGACTGCACCGTTGTTGCAAACCTTGTTTGTGACGCTCGCGAAGCAATGAGGGTGGCGTTTTTACGGCGATTCGAATCATTCGCCTGACGATACCGGCCCCCGGTTGCCCGCTTCGCATGTGCCGAACTGTTCGATTGACCGTGTTAGCTGCGGCAGCCACAGCGCCCGATTGGTGCGATCCAAACGATCGCCAGACGCAGTGCCTGCAATACCGCACTGCTGCGCGCGGAGATCCCGCGCCTCGTGGACGTCGATCCGGTTCCGGCACAACAGTATCTGAACATCGTCGCGCACCGATGGTGTAGCGGCAGCCCGCGCCAACATGCGGACCTGTCGTCAATGAAAAGAATGCTAATCAATGCAACTCAACCCGAAGAGTTGCGCGTCGCGCTGGTCGATGGCCAGCGTCTCTACGATCTGGATATCGAAAGCTCCACCCGCGAACAGAAGAAATCCAACATCTACAAGGGTGTCATCACCCGCGTCGAACCCAGCCTCGAAGCCGCCTTCGTCGATTTCGGCGCCGAGCGCCACGGCTTCCTGCCGCTCAAGGAAATCTCCCGCGAATTCTTCTATCGCCCCGCCGAGCCGGGCGGCCGCGTCAAGATCCGTGACGTGGTCAAGGAAGGCACCGAAGTCATCGTTCAGGTCGACAAGGAAGAGCGCGGCAACAAGGGCGCCGCGCTGACCACCTTCATCAGCCTGGCCGGCCGCTATCTGGTGCTGATGCCGAACAACCCGCGCGCCGGTGGCATCTCGCGCCGCATCGAGGGCGACGACCGCTCCGAACTGCGCGATGC
>CAZWXW010000016.1:0-55900 GCA_964638025.1 uncultured Verrucomicrobiaceae bacterium | reverse complement strand
TCGCCGAGAACGGCGACATCGCCAACTGGATGATCCCCGGCAAGATGATCAAGGGGATGGGCGGCGCGATGGATCTGGTCGCCGGCGTCAAGAAGATCATCGTAGTGATGGAACACAACGCGAAGGACGGCAGCGCCAAGTTCATTCCGGCCTGCACGCTGCCGCTGACCGGCAAGAACGTGGTCGACATGATCATCACCGATCTGGCCGTGTTCGCCCGGCCCGATCACGACAGCCCGTTCAAGCTGATCGAACTCGCCCCCGGCGTCACCGCCGAAGAGATCGCCGCCAAGACGACGGCGCACTACATCCGCTAAATGTTCACTGACATGCCCAGGCGCTCATACGACTGAGCGCTGACGCATCAGCTTTCCGACAGAGAATACAAATGACCAACTCGCAAGCATTGCAAGGTGTCCGGGTGCTGGACTTGACTCGCGTACTGGCCGGCCCGTTCTGCGGCCAGATTCTCGGTGACCTCGGCGCCGAGGTAATCAAGGTGGAGCGCCCCGGCGCCGGCGACGACGGCCGCATGTACGGCTTCTCGCAGCTGAAGGACAAGGACGGCAACCCGACCCGCGAATCGGCGTTCTACCTGACCGCCAACCGCAACAAGAAATCGGTCACCTGCAACCTCTCCAAGCCGGAAGGCCAAGCGCTGATCCGCAAGCTCGCCGCCGAGTGCGACGTGCTGATCGAGAACTACAAGGTCGGCAACCTGAAGCGCTACGGTCTCGACTACGACAGTCTGAAAAGCGTCAACCCGCGCCTGATCTACTGCTCGATCACCGGCTACGGCCAGACTGGCCCGATGGCCGAGCGCCCCGGTTACGACGGCCTGTTCCAGGCCACCGGCGGCCTGATGGCGGTAACGGGTATTCCGGCCGGCCAGCCCGGCGCCGGCCCGCTGAAAGCCGGCCCGAGCCTGGTCGATGTCTTCACCGGCCACAACGCCGCGCTGGCCGTTCTCGGCGCGCTGAACCAGCGCCACAGCACCGGCGTCGGCCAGTACATCGACGTCGCGCTGCTCGACTGCTCGGTGGCGATGGTGTCGCACATCATGCAGGACTACCTCGTCTCCGGTAATCCGCCGCCGCGCCTCGGCAACGGCGGCAACGGCGGCGGCCCGGCCGACCTGATCAACTGCGCCGACGGCATCATCTACATCACCGCCGGCACCGACGAACACTGGCGCCTGCTGTGCGAATTGATGAAACGTCCGGATCTGTTTGCCGACCCGCGCTTCGACACCAACCCGAAACGCGGCCGCAATCGCAACGAACTGGTCGCGATCATCAACCAGTGGAGCATGGGCTGGAAAACTGCCGACCTGCTGGCAGGACTCGACGAGCTAGGCATTCCCGCCGCGCGTTACAACGAATTGCCGGAAGTGTTCGACGACGTGCAGGTACAGCATCGCCAGCTGAAAGTGACCATTCCGCACCCGGTCTCCGGCGAAGTAACACTGATCGCCAGCCCGCTGGCCTATATGTCGGGATCGCCGATGCGCTACGTGGCGCCGCCGACCATCGGCCAGCACAGCGACGAAATATTGAGTGGGCTGCTGAAACTCTCCGGCGACGAGATCGCCAGGCTGCGCGAGAGCGGCATCGTCTGAGGAGTGAAGAACCGATGAGCACGACCATCAACAAGAATCTGCTGCAACTCGACGGTCGCATCGTGGTTGTCGCCGGCGCCGGTGGCGGTGGACTCGGTACCGCCATCACCCGTCTGGCCGCCGAGGCCGGTGCCACGGTGATCGGTGTCAGCCGCCGCCAATCCAATCTCGACCAACATCTCGGCCCGATGATCGCGGAAGGATTGAAAGTGATTCCGGTCGCCGCCGATCTGGAAACCGAAGCCGGCATCGCCACCACCATGGAAGTGGTGCGCAGCACGCCGGGCACACTGCACGGCCTGGTCAGCGTGCTCGGCGGCGGTGCGCCGGCAACGTGGGGGCCGGCAACGACCACGACGCGCGAAAACTGGAAAGCGCTGTTCTCGCAAAATGTCGAAGCCACCTTTTTCATCAGTCAGGCGTTCGCCGCCGAACTGAAAAAGCGCAACCTGCCCGGTTCGATCGTGGCGATTTCGTCGATCACCGCGCTCAGTGCGCAGCCCTACAACATCGCCTATGGCGCTGCCAAATCGACGCTGTTGTCGGTGGTGCGCACGCTGGCGCTCGAACTGGCCGCCTCCAACATTCGCGTCAACGCCGTCGCTCCCGGCGCGATGGCGGTGCCGACCTCGCTGCTGCCGCCGGACCCGGTACTCGAACGCAAAGCGATTCCGATGGGGCGCAAGGGCAGCATGAGCGAAGTCGCCGGCACCATCCTGTTCCTGCTGTCGGATATCGCGGCCTACATGACCGGCCAATGCCTGACCGTCGATGGCGGCATCAACCTGAAGTGGTCGCACCTGGCCGAGGACAACACGCCGACGCTGGTGACCAGCGAAGCGTTCCTGCGCGCCATGAAAGGCGAGTGAAAGACAAGCGGGAATCGGCATAGCGCAACGCTATGCCAATGCGGGCAGCTGCGACTGCAAACCCTTCATCATCTGCACGAGCGTTTCGACCACCCGCATCTCGACACTGTTGGTGGTCGCACGCGGATTTTTTCGATAGGCCAGAAAGGTGGTGAACGTCAGTTCGGGCTCGGCGATCGGGCAGTATTTGAGGCGCCGCTGCTGATACTCCGACCGAAAATAGGAAAGCGGCAAAAGCGCATAACCCATGCCACTTTCGACCAGCTCCTTGATCAGCCGGCAGGAGTCGGCCTCGAAACGGATATCGGCGGCGATACGCAGTTTCGACACCGCATCATTGATCACGCCACGGATGCCGAGGTGGTGCGTGGGAACGATCAGCGGCAACTGCGCCGCCCTGGCAAAGGTCATCGCCCGGCGCGAACCCAGCTTGCTGCCGGACGGTCCCACCAGCAGCAACGGTTCGGAAAACAGCTCCCGGTTGGTCAGCCGCTCATCCCTCGATGCCTCCTCGACCAGTGCGAAATCGATCATGCCCCGGTTCAGCCAGTCGATCAGGCTGCCGGTGATGCCCTCGACGATGCGCAGGCGGATGTTGGGAAAGTCGGCGTTCATGCGCAGCACCAGCGGCTTGGCCAGATGGTCGCCAATGCTCGACGGCATGCCGATGGCAAAGTTGCCCTCGATCCGCGCCGAGAACGAGCGGACATTCTGCAGCGCCAGCTCCATCGCCCGCAGCGGGCCGGCAACGGAGGCGCGCAGGAATTCGCCCTCCTCGGTCAGTTGCATGCCGCGCGCCGTGCGCTGGAACAGCACGACGCCCAACTCCTCTTCCAGCAGCCGGATCTGCCGGCTCAGCGCCGGCTGCGCAATGCGCAAAAACTCCGCCGCCCGGGTCAGCGAACCATCCTCGGCAATGCGCAGGAAATAGCTCAGACGCCGAATCTCCATAACCACCACCCATATCATTTGTGTATACGAGGTCGACGAACATTATATTTGTGGCATACCTGCAGCGGCAGTAAGTTATTGCGCTTCAAACGAGGCAGCGACCGACGGCAACCGGCCGACAGCAGCTCGAAACATCCAACCGCGGAGAAGATAACGATGAATATCGCTGAGCGTTACGGCCCCTGGGCTCTGATCACCGGCGCCTCGGAAGGGACCGGTGCCGCATTCGCCCACCGGCTGGCCGATCAAGGCGTCAACCTGATCCTGGTCGCGCGCCGCGAGGCGCCGCTCGCAGCGCTGGCCGAACAGATTCGCGCCAAGGGCGTCGACTGCGTGACCGCTTCGGTCGATCTCTCCGCTGCCGATGCGGCGGCAACGGTAGTCGCGGCGGCCGGCGACCGCGAGGTCGGCCTGCTGATCGCCAACGCCGGCGCCGATACCAATGGCGGGCTCTTCCTCGATCGCGATATCGACAAGTGGAACCAGCTGATCCAGCTCAATGTGCTGACCGCCATGGGCGTCGTGCATCACTTTGCCGGCGGCATGCGCGAGCGCAAGCGCGGCGGCATCATCCTGGTCGGCTCGGGCGCCTGCTACGGCGGTCTCAATGGCATCTCGGTCTACTCCGGCGCGAAGGCGTTCCTGCTCTGCTTCGGCGAGGGGCTGTGGGCCGAGCTGCGGCATCACGGCGTCGATGTGCTCAACCTCATCCTCGGCCGCACCGATACGCCGGCGCACCGGCGCTCGCTGGAACTCTCGGGCCAGCCAATTCCCACCGGCATGGCGACACCGGAAGAGGTCGCCGAAATCGGTCTGGCGCGGCTGCCGCACGGACCGGACTACAACTGGGGACAGGCCGACGACGTCGCCGGCTATGCCCCGAACTCTCCAGCCGAGCGGCGCGCGCGGATTATCGCCATCGAGGAGAGGACGCGCGCTTATGCAGGCAAAGCGGGTAAACGCGAATGAGTGAAACAGACGCACTGCGACAGATTGCCGATCGGCAATCGATCACCGACCTGATCTACCGCTACTGCCGCTCGGTCGACCGCCTCGATATTCCACTCGGCCATTCGATCTGGCATGACGACGGTGACGCCGACTACGGCGTCGATGTCTACCAGGGCGACGGTCGCGGCGTCATCGACCATATCTGTGCGCAGCATCTGCATACGCTGCACCACTCGCACCAGGTGACCAACATCGTGCTCGAACTCGACGGCGATCGCGCCGCCAGCGAGTCCTACGTGATGGCTGCACTACGCATCAAGCGCGGCGACCAATTGATGCAGATGAGTGTGTGGGGACGTTATGTCGATCAGTGGTCGCGTCGCGATGGCTGTTGGGGGCTCGACAAACGCCTCTCCATTCGCGACTTCGACGAAGTGCGTCCGGTGCAGGCGATGTACGAACACGACATCGGCCGCCGCGACCACGGCGACCCCTCCTATCTCGTGCTGCGCGCCTGATACTGAACAGCGCCACACACCGATATACAGGAAACAACGATGAAAGCGGCCTATATCCACAACGGCAAAGTGTGTGTCGGCGAGATGCCGGAACCGATACCCGCACAGGGCCAGGCGCTGGTGCGCACACACAGCTGCGGCATGTGCGCCTCGGAGCAACATTTCCTGCACTCAGGGCAGAACGTCATCAACCTGTCGCGACAACATGGCGGCCCCTATGCGGCGCTCGACTTCACGCGCCCGTTCGTGCCCGGCCATGAATATGTCGGCGAGATCATCGACTACGGTCCCGGTAGCAAACGCCCGCTCAAGGTGGGACGCAGAGTCACATCAGTGCCGGTCATGCGTCATGCCGGCGGCCACTCGGTGATCGGCTTCAGTCACGACTGCCCTGGCGGCTGGGGCGAGCTGATGCTGCTCGACGAAAACGCGCTGATCGAAATTCCCGGCGATCTCGACGACGACAGAGCGGCGATGACCGAGCCGCTGGCGGTGGGGCTGGAGCATGCGCGTCGCGGCCACCCGACCCGCGACGACGTGGCGCTGGTGGTCGGCTGCGGCGCCATCGGCCTGGGAGTCATCGCCGGGCTGAAGCTGATGGGAATCGCACCGATCATCGCCGCCGACTTTCACGCCTCGCGCCGCGACATGGCGATTGCGATGGGTGCGCACATCGCCATCGACCCGCGCGAGCTGTCGCCCTATGCACCGATTCCCGAGCTGGGCAATCGCCGCGCCAATCTGGTTTACGAATGCGTGGGGTTGCCGGGGCTGTTGTCGCAAATCATTGCGGCGGTGGCGTTCGATTCGCGCATCGTGATGGGCGGCTACTGCATGGCAGCCGAGCAGTTCTTCGTCTTCGCCGCGCAGAACAAACGCCTCACGGTTCACTTCGCCGGCGGCGAGGAGCAGCAGGACATGGAGCTGGCACTGCGCGCCATTGCCGACGGCAGGATCGATGTCGCGCCCTGGTTCGGCGAACGTATCGGCCTGAGCGCTGTCGCCGCTGCCGTCGACGGCATGTCCGGCCCGCAGGCGCCGGTGCGCACCGTGGTCGATCCCAGAAAAATGTAGAAGAAGGACGGATGTAGCAAAACAGCCATCTGTTCAGATCGACGGTTACAGCCGGTGTCGAACGCGAAGCGGCCGCTTAGAATCCGGCAGTCAGTACCGCGCCCCGCGACGAGGAGAGATGGATGGATGCCGCCACGCTGCAACAGATCGCCGATCGCCAGGCCATCACCGACCTGATCTACCGCTACTGCCGCTCGGTCGACCGGCTCGACATTGCGCTCGGTCATTCGATCTGGCACGACGGCGGTTACGCCGACTACGGCATCGGCGGCTACCACGGCGAGGGTCGCGGTGCCATCGACCAGATCTGCGCACAGCACGCACAGACGCTGAACCACTCGCATCAGGTGACCAACATCGTCATCGACCTGAACGGCGATCGCGCCGCCAGCGAGTCCTATGTCATCGCCGCACTGCGCATCAAGCGCGGCGAGCAGCCGATGCAGATCGGCGTCTGGGGACGCTACATCGACCAGTGGTCGCGCCGCGATGGCCGCTGGGGGCTCGACAACCGTCTCGCCATTCGCGACTTCGACGAGATCCGCGAAGTCAAAGCGCTGTACGACCACGATGTCGGCCGCCGCGACCAGACAGACCCCTCTTACGCGGCGTTCAACGCACTGACCAGCGCAGGTTGAACGCAACCGCCCCCACCCCTGAGGTTCGCGCGATGACTGAAAACAATTTCAAGCAGGCGTTTGGCCCGGTCGCGCTGGTGACCGGCGCCTCATCCGGCATCGGCAAGGCGTTCGCCGAAAAGCTCGCTGCGCTGGGACTCGATCTGGTGCTGGTGGCGCGTCGCGTCGAGCGGTTGCAACAACTGGCCGAAGAGCTGCGCGCCAGACATGGCACGCGAACAATGATCTGCCAGATCGATCTGGCGGATGCCAGCGCCGCGCAGCAGATACTCGACACCACCACCTCGCTCGACATCGGCCTGATCGTCAGTAACGCCGGCTTCGGTTTAAAAGGCGAACACGCCGCCAATGATCCACAACAGATGACCGAAATGTTGATGGTCAACTGCAACACACCGGCACTACTGACACACGGGTTTATTCCACGTCTGCGTCAGCGCTCCGAACACAACGGAACCAAAGGCGGCATCATCCTGACCAGTTCGGTGGAAGCGCTGATCGGCTGCCCCTACTCGACCGCCTATTCGGCCAGCAAAGCTTTCGTCAACAATCTCGGCGAAGGGCTGTGGGGCGAGCTGACACCGGAGGGCATCAAGGTGCTGACACTCTGCCCCGGCGCCACCGATACCGAAGCCGCCGCGAAACAGGGCATCGATCCATCGACACTGCGCAATGTGATGGCACCCGAACAGGTGGTCGAACTGACACTGCAGAATATCGACAACGGTCCGGTCTTCATCAGCAGCGAACACTACAGGGCGGCCTTCGATCAGCTGTTGTCGCTGCCACGCCAGCAGGCGTTGATGGCCATGGCTCGCAGCATGAAGCGATAAATGTCGCGCAGCATGAAACGACAGCCATCGCGCCAATAACCATCGCCACGACACTCGAATAAAAACACGATGACATCTTCAACCGATTTTGCATTTCTGCACGGCGGCGGTCAGGGCAGCTGGGTGTGGGACGAGGCCATTGCGGTACTGCGGTCTCGAACTGGCAGCACAACGAAAGTGCTTGCACTCGATGTACCAGGCTGCGGCATCAAACGTGATCGCGCTACCGACGCACTCGACAACAACGACATCGCGCGCGAACTGGTGACCGACCTGGAACAGGCCGGCCTGAAAAATATCGTGCTGGTCGGTCACTCGCAGGCGGGGCAGGTGCTGCCGTTGATGGCCGCACTCAAGCCAAAACTGTTCCGGCGACTGATCTATGTCAGCTGCTCGATTCCACTCGAAGGCCAGAGCGTGCCGCAGATGATGGGGCGCGGGCAGCACGACGATAACGACGACGAAGTCGGTTTCCCCTTCGACCCTAAAACGGAAAAGCTCAGCGAACGCTATCCGCAGATGTTCTGCAACGACATGCCACCCGAGCAGACAACAGCATTTCTGGCCAGGCTCGGCAGCGATTCATGGCCAATGAAAAGCTATGCCTTCACCGACTGGCGCCACGACCAGATCGACGCGGTTCCTTCCAGCTATGTTCTGTGCCTGCGCGACAACATCCTGCCGATGCGCTGGCAGCAGCGCTTCGCCGAACGATTCCGATGCGAACACATCATTGGGATCGACGCCGGCCATCAGGCGATGAACACGCGACCGCAGCAGCTGGTAGAAATTATTCTCGGTGAAGTGCACTGAGCGGACGACCGGCATCAACCAATCGTCGTCAGACTCTCATGCGTTGAGCGCTCGATCATTCCATACGCCACCTGATCGCCCCAGCGGTAACGCGCGCCACCCTGTTGCAGATTCAGTCCACCGATATCGGGATTGCCGACGCGAAACGTCGACAGCGCCGTCGTGGCTTCGATGCGCGTGATGCCGAGTTCCGATTCCAGCTCGACCGATACATCGTCGCCTTCGCCGACAATGCGGCGCAGCCACGGAATTTTCACCGCCTTTGCCGGATACATTTTTCCGTCCTGAAAGATGTAGCCGTCGTTCAGTGCGGTGCCATCCTCGCGCGGCGGATAGGTGATGTAGCCGAAGGCGCGGCCATCCGGAAACAGCGCCGACTGCCAGCAGTGACCGCGAAAACCGGCCAAAGGACGCACGCTCTGGCGCTTGATGCGCGAACCGACACCCTTGAACGGCAGGCGCTTGCCATCGAGTTCAAAAACACCGCGCGCCCGAAACAGATGCTCCAGCCGCCAGCCGATGCCCATGTTGGCGGCTTCGATCGCATCGGCCTCCGACATTTTTGCCACGGTTTCCGGCGACAGATCCTGCACCCAGGCCGGCGTCAACATCTCCAGCTCGACATCGAAGCGCAGCGGTATGCGCCTGTTCAGGTCGAGCTTTTTATGAATCTGCTGTTCGACTGTGCCGTCGATCACCGGGCCATCCCAGGTCACACGCCATTTGCGAAACGGTTCGATGCAGGTAAACGCCAGCGGCCCGGCACCGAGTACGGTCGGACGACCATCGGCACCGAACGGAGAGTGGGCCGTACCCATGCCGGCGCCATTCATGATGCGGCCACCGGCGACAGCGAAGTTGCCCTGCACGCGGCGGTTGTCCCACGACGAGGCTTCAGCCTCGATGCCGACGCGCGGAAAACCGAACGCGCCGCTCTCCTCGTAGAGCCAGATCGAGCTGCTCTCGCGCATCTCCGGATTGTCCGGGCAGCCCGGAAACACCAGATCGTGCTCCGGCGTCAGGCCATTCGTCATCTGTTGCAGCGTCAGGCTCATCGTCATCTCCCCGGCGAAGTCAGATCTTCGCGATCACATCAGCGCCGAAGCGCGCGACGTTGTCGCACCACTCGGCGCACGTGCGCCCTTCCATCGAGATGGCGGCCGTCGACACACCGAGCTCGCGATAGCGGCCGATACGATCGATCAGCTGCGCCGGTGTCCATTTCTCGCCGGGTGGCGCGATGCTGGCCAGTACGATCTCCGGCATCTCGGCGCGCCCAACCTTCTCGCAATGCGCCTTCATGTAGGCGATGCCCTCTTGCAGATCGACCTCGCCGGTCATGCTGGTGGTGCGCGTCGTCGACAGGTCGATGCCGGCCGTGGTGAAGAACGGATTCCAGCCATCGGCCAGTTCGACGACGCGGCGAATGGCACGACGGCTGTTACCGCCAACCAATAGCGGCAGATGCGGCTTTTGCGCGGAGCCCGGCAGAATGCGATTGCCGAACGCCGTGTAGCCGGTGCCCTCGAAGGTGAACTCTTCGCCGCTCAGCGCCGCTCGGAGTGCTTTCAGATATTCATCCATCAGCTCGTTGCGCTGTTCGAAGTCGACGCCGAGCGCGCGGTACTCGCCTTTCAGGTAACCGGCGCCAACGCTGAGCGTGACGCGGCCGTTGGAGAAGTGGTCGAGCGTTGCCACATCGCGCGCAACGATGAACGGATTGCGATAGGGCAATACCAGAATGCCGGTCTGCAGCCGCAGTTTCGTCGTCACCGCCGCCAGCAGCGCCAGCATGACGAAAGGTCCCTGCGCATGATGGCCACCGGCATCGAGCCAGCGCCCGGTCGGGCACGGGTGATCGGTGACGAGACCGGCATTGAAACCCGCCTGCTCAACCGCCCGACCGACTTCGCGCACCGCTTCCATCGTTGTGAAATCGGGGCGGTCGATATGATCGAACGGCAATGTGATATTGATCTTCACGGCCGGATACCTCGCTGCAAAAAAATTGAAGAAATTCGAACTACTCGGTGCCAAATCGGATGGAGTGCTGGCAGCCCATGCCGGGAGGTGCTCCAGCACCGGCGCAAGTACATCCCTGTAGCCTTCCTCGGAGACGTCCTGTCTCCGAGGATGCTGGAGCACCTCCCGGCACGCGCTGCTTCACGCACAGTGCCACCGACCACTCAAAACCACTTTTTAAACGTCAGTCAGCGCCCAACGCCCGGTCGAACGCCGGCGCGTCCAGCCCGACGAGGCCCAGGCACCGCCGTCGACCGGCAGGATCACGCCGGTGATGTAGCTGCTCATCGACGACACCAGAAACAGCGCCGCCTGACCGCACTCGACATCGACACCTTCGCGACCAAGCGGAATGCGTCGCCGCGTGGCATCGGTCAACTCGGCCGGCGGTTCGATCCAGGTCGATGGATCGACGGGGCCACTGATGTTGCCGCGCACACCGGGTGTAATGGTCATGTCCGGCGCGATGGTGTTGATACGAATATCGTGTTCGGATAGCTCCAGCGCCATCGTCCGCGTGAAGCTGTTCATGCCCGCTTTGCAGGCGGCGTAAACCGCGTAGTTCGGCGCGGCGCGCGATGCCTCGATGCTGCTGACATTGACGATGGCGCCGCCGCGCCCGCCGCGAATCATTACCGGCACCGCCGCCGATGTTGCCGCCAACATCGACACCAGATTCAGATCGATATGTTTTCGCCACGAGCGCTCGGACTGTTCCAAAAAGGGCTTTCCGCTGACGCCGCCGGCGTTGTTGATCAGGATGTCGATGCGTCCGAATGTCTGCTCCGCCTGCTCCACCGCACGACGTACCTGCTCGGTATCGGCCACATCGGTGGGCAGCGGCAATGCTTTTCGTCCCAACTCGTGGACACGCGCCGCCACTTCATCGCAACGCTCCGGCACGATGTCGAGGATGACGATATCGGCACCGGCCTGCGCCAGCGTCAGCGCGATGGCACGACCAATGCCGCCACCGCCGCCGGTGACGATCGCTACCTGCCCGTTCAGGTTGATCTCGACAGGTGACAATCCGATACGTTGTTCCGTTTCGCGTTCTGCCATCTCTTCGACTCCTTACGATGCCGCCGGCACATCGAAACGCTCACTGTAAAAGCGGAAACGCTCACGCAATGCCGCCTTGTCGAGACCGTAATCGGCCGCGTCGTAGCTGTGATCGCCGTGCTTGTCGCGTGGCGTGTTGTTGCGCCACGCCTCCATCCGTGCACGCGCCTCCGGCGTGAACTGCTCACCAAGAAATACATAAAGGTCTGCAATGACCGGAAACGGATCTTTCTGAAACGGTGCGAACTGGATATCGAAGAAGCGGTGATCGTTACCGGCTTCTCGAAACGCAATCACGCGTTTCATGCCCAATTCGCAGAACTCGATGTTGACGCGCCCGAGCCACGACTTGTCGACATCGTCGGAAAAGGCCTTGTTCAGCTCGAAGTAGAGATCGGCTACCGACGGAATCACGCTGGCGACATCGCGGTGCGTCATCCAGTAGCGCGCATCGGGAAAGACCTTATCGAGCGCGTCGATAAACAGAATGTGCGACGGATTTTTCAGACGCCAGCGCGTCGGCGGGCAGCGCCACTGCAACAGCTTCAGCACGCGCTTGACGAAACGGTAGGTCGGCACCAGATCGGCTTTATGGTTCAGCCACTCGACGTAACTCGGAATCTGCGCCGACGCCTGAAACAGTTGCGACTTGAAATCCATCCCCATGAAAGTCTGGCACTCGACCGGCGAGGTAGCCGTACTCGGCACCATCTGTTTCATGCGCGGGAACAGACGGTCGCGGCGTTCCATCGACTGTTGCGCGAGGGCAATACGCGGATCGCTGTCCTGCGTCGCCAGCTCCGGTGGCGGACAGGGGCGCTGCCCCTCCCAGTTGCGGATGAAACGCACGGCCGGATCTTCCGCCAGCAGCATCGACAGCGCCGTCGATCCGGTGCGTGGAAGACCCAGACCGATCAGCGGCGCGACGATCTGCTGCTCATCGATCTCCGGGTGACAGCGGTACCACTCCTCGACCTGCAGTCGCTGCGACAACAGGTCGACAATCTGCATTTCGAACGCCGCGCGCCCCATCTCGGTGAAACGGGCTTCACGCGTCGCCGAGTCGACCAGCAGCTCCAACCCCTCGAGAAAGGAGTCGTCGCCAAATTGTTCAAGCCCGGTGGCACTGCGCGCGCGTGCCAGCAGATCGGCTACGGTGCCCATCTCACCTCCTCCGGATGCCCTGCGTCGTTATTGTTAAGCGTGGCCGGGAATCATAAGCGAACAGCGAAAGCGCTCGCGAACGGCAACATCGATGGTCGCCGGCCAAAGTTATGGGAAACGGACATCGGCATCGACAGCGGTATGATCGACGCCGCCCGAACCGAATTATGCGGAGCCCCAGCATGAGCAAACGCCCCGTCGAACAGCGGGAAACCGCCATCGCGTTCTATGCCGAGCGCGATGTCGATGTCAGCTGCCAGCCGGCCATGTGGCATATCGACAAGGTCAGCCACCTGATCAATATCGATCTGGAGCGCATCTGTCGCTCACACGGCATGAGCCTCGCCGACATGCACCTGCTGGCCGCCGTTCGCGTCGAGCGGCCGACGCCGATGCACGCCTCCGAGCTGGCGCAGTTGCTCAATGTCTCTAACGCCGTGTTGTCGACTCGACTCGCCAAACTGGAGCAGAAGGGCTGGCTGCAGCGCACACCGAGCCCGGTCGATCGCCGCGCTACCGAACTGCGCATGACCGCACTCGGCACCACGGTCATCGACATCACCGTGGAAGATGTCGGGCAGCGCGCCAACTTCGCCCGTTACTATCACCAGCTCAGCGACGAGGACAAAAGCCATCTGGTGCGAATCATGGGCGAACTGCACAACCAGCTCGATCGCGACTTTTTATCTGCGAGCCGATGAGATGTGCGTCAGGGTCATTCTGCGCGAAGCGGAGCGAAGTCGCAGAATCCATCCAGGTGAGCGCACCGACCGTGGATTCCGCGACTACGCGCGGAATGACGGAAGCAGGGCTCATCGTCTCTTCAGAAGTGATTTAGGGGGTTAAACAACTCGACGTTGGTGCCCCGCCGACATCGAAATAGACTGCAGCGATAACGCCGGCATCCGCGCTGGCCGGATTGGAGATATCGCTCATGACTCGCAAACTGACCTTCGGCTATCTCTACGACTTCCGTAATCCGGCCGTTTGGCATCGCCCCTGGAGCGAGCTTTACGCGGAAACGCTCGACACCATCGCCTGGAGCGAAACGGTCGGCTTCACCGGTGCCTGGGTGCCCGAACACCACGGCGCGGATGACGGTTATCAGCCAGCCCCTAACGTGCTGCTCGGCGCGATTGCTGCGCGCACCAAAACACTCAAGCTCGGCTCGGCCATCGCGCTGGCGCCGCTCTACCATCCGGTGCGCTTCGCCGAGGAGTGCGCGGTGCTCGACATCCTGTCGAACGGCCGCGCCGAGATGGCGCTGGCGATCGGTTATCGCCACCGCGAATACGACGCTTACGGTCTCGACTTCAAGAAACGCGGTGCCCGCTTCGACGAATTCCTGCACATCGTGCGTGCGCTGTGGGCCGGCGAGACGGTCAATTTCGAAGGCAATCACTACACCGTTAAAGACGCCAAGATCATGCCGCCGTCACCGCGCGGCCAGATTCCGCTCTACATCGGCGGTTTCGCCGAGAAGGCGCTGGAACGCGTCGCCAAATATGCCGACGGCTATTTCGGCAACGAAGATGTCTGCGGTCTCTACGCGGAGAAGCTGAAGGAGCAGGGCAAAGACCCGGCACAGGCCGGTATCCGCATCCAGGGGCTGTTCCTGATGGTCGCTCGCGACCCAGAACAGGCGATGGAGGAGCTGGCGCCCTACTACCACTACGTCAACAACAGCTACGGCGCCTGGTTGAACGAGGACAAGGCGATCGGCATCGACGATCCCATGCTGAAGCCGATGAGCCTCGAACAGTTCAAGCGCAGCGGTATCCTGCAGATCCTGACGCCCGAACATGCCATCGCTCGCTTCAAGGCGATGCAGCAGCGCATCGCCGTCGAACACTTCATGATGATGAAACCGGCCGGGCTGCCGGCGGCGCGTTTCGTCGACTACGCGCAGCTGTTCGCCGACGAGGTCCTGCCCGCCTTTCAGTAGGCGGGGCGAGCAGTTACTGCCAGAAGGCAACAGTTATGAAAAACGGACATGCGACTTGGAGCGAATCCGGCAGTTGTGTGACCATCTGCCGTTCGCCATCGGTCGCCGATCCCTGTCCCGAGTCATAACTCCGAGAACGCCGTGGACCTGATCCTTCCCGCTTCCCTGCCCGCCGCCGCTCGCCAGCCCGTCGCATCCGACGAGCTGGCGCTGCGCCAGCAACTGCTGAACACGCCGCTCGTCGAACTGCTGGAGCAGGCACGGGTATTGCGCGAAATCGGTCATGGCCACCTGCAGTCGTTCTCGCCGAAGGTTTTCATTCCGCTGACCAAACTCTGCCGCGACTACTGCCACTACTGCACTTTCTCGCGGCCGCACAATCGCAGCGAACGCGTTTACCTGACTGCCGATGAAGTACTGGCGATCGCCCGCGACGGCCAGAAGTTCGGCTGCACCGAAGCGCTGTTCACGCTCGGCGACAAACCGGAGCTGCGCCATGCAGCGGCGCGGCGCGAACTCGATGCGATGGGTTATGCCACCACCAACGCCTATCTCGAAGCGATGTGCGCGCTGGTGCTGAAAGAGACCGGTCTGCTGCCGCACGTCAATGCCGGCGTGATGACACGCGACGAGCTGATCGCGATGCGCAAAGTCTCCGCATCGCAGGGATTGATGCTGGAGACAACCGCCGAGCGACTGTGTGGCCGCGGCGAAGTGCACTACCGCTCGCCCGACAAGGTACCGGCAGTGCGGCTGGCGATGATTCGCGAAGCCGGCGAACTGGCAATTCCGTTCACCAGCGGCATCCTGATCGGCATCGGCGAAACGCGCGACGAGCGTCTCGATGCACTGTTCACGCTGCGCGACCTGCACCAGCGCTACGGCCATCTGCAAGAGATCATCGTGCAGAATTTCCGCGCCAAAGAGCGCACGCCGATGGCGGGCAGTGACGAGCCCGATCTCGACGATCTGCTGTGGACGATCGCGGCAGCGAGACTGATCCTCGGCCCGACCATGAACATTCAGGCGCCACCCAATCTTTCGCATGCCGATTTTCCGCGATTGCTGGAAGCAGGAATCAACGACTGGGGTGGCGTATCGCCGGTGACACCGGACCATGTCAACCCGGAAGCGCCGTGGCCGGAGCTGGCCACACTGGAGCAAGGCACTCGCACTGCCGGCTACACGCTGCTGCGGCGACTGCCGATCTACCCCGCTTATATCGCCGACGCAAACCAATGGCTCGATGCCGAACTGGTTGCACCGACGCTGCAACTGATCGACAGCCACGGCTGGGGCCGCGACGATCGCTGGAGTAGCGGCGGCGATGTCAAACCGCCGCAACCGCAACCGTTTTCCTCCACCATCGATCCGCGCATCGACGACGCACTCAATGCCCTGTCCAGCGGCACCACACCGGCCGCCGCGATGCTGGAGACGCTGTTCAGTGCGCGCGGCAGCGATGTCGAAATTGTCTGCGCCGTCGCCGACGAGCTACGGCGCAAGACCAACGGCAACGCCATCAGTTATGTCGTCAACCGCAACATCAACTACACCAACATCTGCGCCTACACCTGCGGCTTCTGCGCCTTCTCGAAAGGCTCGACGCACGACGACCTGCGCGGCAAGCCGTATGACCTCGACCACGACGAAATTTCGCGGCGTGTCATCGAGGCGGTCGAGCGCGGCGCCAGCGAGGTCTGCCTGCAGGGCGGCATTCATCCGCGTTACACCGGCCAGACCTATCTCGACATTCTGCGCACGGTGAAAGCGGCCGCTCCCGGTGTGCATGTGCACGCCTTTTCGCCACTCGAAATCACCCATGGCGCCAGCACGCTCGGCATCACTATTCGTGAATTTCTGACGCAGCTGAAAGCCGAAGGGCTCGGCACATTGCCAGGCACCGCCGCCGAAATTCTCGACGACGATGTGCGCGCCACCATCTGCCCCGACAAGCTGACCGCCGATGAGTGGCTGAACGTCATCGCGACCGCACATGAAGTCGGACTGAAGACGACAGCGACGATCATGTTCGGCCATGTCGACACACCAGCACACTGGGCAAAACATCTGCTGGCAATTCGCGAACTGCAGTCACGCACCGGCGGTATCACCGAATTCGTGCCGCTGCCGTTCGTGCACATGGAAGCGCCGATCGCGCGGCGCGGAAAAACGCGGCGCGGCCCGACCTTTCGCGAAGTGCGACTGATGCACGCCGTCGCGCGACTGGCACTGCATCCGCTGATTCCGAACATTCAGGTGTCGTGGACCAAACTCGGCCCCGATGGCGCGCGCATCTGCCTCAACGGCGGCGCCAACGATCTCGGCGGCACGCTGATGAACGAAAGCATTTCGCGCGCCGCCGGCAGCACGCACGGGCAGGAGTTTTCGCCAGCGGAGATGGATGCGTTCATTCGCTCGCTCGACCGTACAGCGGCCCCGCGCACGACGTTGTACAAGCCGGCCGATCCGCTACAACTCATTCGCGCACAGCACGCGGCACCGCTGACGCCGATGGTGCAGACGCCGCCCGTCAAAATTCGCAATCTGCTGGAGCAGTCGTCATGACCGAAGCAAAACGTTTACGTATCGCCGTACTCGGCGGTGCTGGCAAGGAAGGCGGCGGTCTGGCGCTGCGTTGGGCCAATGCCGGCCACCACGTCATCATCGGCAGTCGCAATGCCGAACGCGCGCAGGAAGCGGCCAACGAGATCAACGCCACACTGGGCCGTGCGGCAGCGTCGGGCGCCGACAACAAAAGCGCCGCACAACAGGCCGAACTGGTCGTGCTCGCCGTGCCGTTCTCGGCGCAGCGCGCGCTGGCCGAAGAGGTCAGCCATGATCTGCAGGGGAAAATCCTGATCGACGTGACGGTGCCGCTGGTGCCACCGAAAGTCAGCCGCGTGCAGCTGCCGGAAAATGGCTCGGCGGTCGAAGCGATCCAAAAGCTGCTCGGCACTGATGTGCGCGTCGTATCGGCATTCCAGAACATCTCGGCGCACCATCTGAAAGATCTCGATCACGCCATCGACTGCGACGTGCTGGTCTGTGCCGACGACGCTGAAGCCGGTGAAGTGGTGGTCGGCCTCGCCCGCGAAATCGGACTCGGCGCCTGGTACGCCGGCGCACTGTGCAACTCGGTCGTCGCCGAAGCACTGACCAGTGTGTTGATCGCGCTGAACCGCCGCTACAAGGTGCCTGACTCAGGTATTCGTATCACCGGGTTGCCGAAACCCGAGTAAGCAATATGCTCAAGGATAACGAGGCGCTGACGATGAATAGACCCTCCCTTGTCTCCACCAACCCCGTCACCGCCACGCCTGTAGCAATCGTCACCGGCGCCAGTCGCGGTGCCGGTCGCGGCATCGCCATCGCTCTCGGCAGTCACGGCTGCACTGTCTACGTCACCGGTCGCTCGGAAAAAACTGGCGACTCCACTATGCCCGGCACCATTCATGAGACGGCAGCCGCTGTCACCGCCGCTGGTGGCAGGGGTATTCCCGTGCGCGTCGACCACGCCGACGACGAACAGGTCGCCGCCCTGTTCCAACAGGTCAAACATGAGCAGGGGCGCATCGACATCCTGGTCAACAACGCCTGTGCCATCTACGACGAACTGACCACACCGGGCAATTTCTGGGAGAAGCCACTGAAGCTCGCCGACATGATCGATGTCGGTATTCGCAGCAGCTACGTCGCCAGCTGGCACGCCGCAAAAATGATGGTGCCGCAACATCATGGGTTGATCATCTTCACGTCGGCGTCGGGCAGCGTGCACTACGTCTATGGCCCCGCCTACGGCGCGCACAAGGCGAGCATGGACAAGATGGCCGCCGACATGGCGGTCGATTTCAAGGAGAGCGGCGTCAACGCCGTGTCGATCTGGATGGGCGCACTGCTGACCGACCGCCTGCTGCAACTGGTCAACAGCGACCGCGACAAATACGGCTACATCGAACAGATCGCCGAGACACCGGAGTTCACCGGCCACGTGATCTGGGCGCTCTACAACGATCCCGAACTGAATGCGCTGAATGGCCAGACACTGATCGGCGCCGAAGCGGCATTGCGGTACAGCATCAAGGACGTTGGCGGCAAACAACCACCGTCATTTCGCGATACACACAAAGTCGAACCACATCAGCAGTACCCCAATGTCATCCGCTGAAAATCGAAGGCTCGGCTATTCCGTGGTAGTTCTTGGCTTGGAGCCCTAGTCGCACTCAGGCATCCAGATTGACAACCCACACTTCGTACACACAATGTACATATGATCACTTTCGAGTGGGACGCGGCCATCTCCAACAGCACGAAGCACGGCAACGTCATCCGAATCATCTCCGCTCGCAAGGCAACCCGACTCGAAAGCCAGCACTATCGAGGACAACACCATGAAAGCTGAATACGATCTTTCCAAAATGAAGTCGCGCAAGAATCCTTATGCGTCGAAGCTGAAAAAACCTGTGACCATGCGGCTGGGAGAAGATGTCATCGACTACTTCAAGAAGATGGCGGAAGAGGCTGGTGTTCCTTACCAGAGTCTTATCAACCTGTACTTGCGGGACTGCGTTTCCCAACACAGGAAGATTGATATTTCGTGGCAAGAGAGCCCTTAATCCACCGAATGTTCAAACACCACAAACACTGCGTCATCGAAGCCATCGGCACCCTGACGGCCATTGAAGATACAAACGGCGAGCTTCAGCTCTACCTGCTCGACGACTCCATCGCACCCGCTCCCAGCCAGAACGAAGCCAGCCAAAACCCTCGCACCACAGAAAATGCCATCCGGGTTTCCGATCAAGCGCTGATCGAATTCGTGACCCGGAACGCCCCGTCGACCAGCAACCCCGCCTGCAGATACCAGCTGCAAGCCCGCATTACCGGCAACGTGAACATGGATGGCGGCGAGGTTCATTTAGTAGATGTCAGCCACGCCATCATGAAAGATGACGAAAAGGTCATGATCTATGAGCCAAAAACCTAACCGGATGGTTCACGCCATGAAAGCACAACAATGCGAAGAGCTACTCAAGATCCTGAAGGCTCGTTTCGAGAAGAATATGCACCGCCATAAAAATCTCGTATGGGCCGATGTGCAATCGAGGCTCGAAACCAGCAACGAAAAGCTTGGTTCGCTCCAGGAAATGGAGAATACCGGCGGCGAACCGGATGTTGCTGGTCGGGATGAGAAGACGGGCGAGTACATCTTTTGCGATTGTGCTGCGGAAACGCCCAAAGGTCGCAGGAGCGTTTGCTATGACCGGGAAGGGCTTGAGTCTCGGAAAGAGCACAAGCCCGAGAACAATGCCGTTGATATGGCCGCCGCCATAGGCATTGAGATGCTGACGGAAGAGCAGTATCGGGAGCTGCAGAAGCTGGGCGAGTTCGATGCGAAAACGTCGAGCTGGGTGCAAACGCCATCAGAGATCAGAAAACTCGGCGGCGCCCTGTTTTGTGATCGACGCTATGGTCACGTCTTCACCTATCACAACGGCGCGCAATCCTATTATTCCGTCAGGGGATTTCGTGGCTCGCTACGCGTCTGAGCATCGCAGGTTGAGCTGAGTGTGGGACATCCAACCCACTGTGAAATACCCCTTTGACGCTCCATTTGCGTGGTGCGCTACAGGAAATCCAGCCTGACAATCGACGGCATGCGGTGCTTCAGCATCGGCGCCCTGCAAAAGAACGGATAAAGCCACTTCATCATTCCCCGTGGAAACGCGGAAAATTGGCTGACCGTGATGTTGGTTTCGCGCGACAACCAATTTTCCAGCGTTGGTCTGATTCGATTGCCATTGATTCCCCAAGGCATGGCCGGCGCCCTGTATTCCGCGCCTCGCATCAGACCTTCCGACGACCGGGTTTTTTCCGACAGCCAGCGAGGGATGGTGTCAAACATCAGATGCGCCTGCGCAAAGGTGGCGGCGATGTTTTGAATCAGCACCTTCACATCCTGCTCGTCGAAATACATCATCAGTCCCTGGGCGGTAATGAATACTGGCCGGTCCTTCGGCACCGATTCCAGCCACAGGTTATCGGTAGCAGATGCAGCGACATGAATATGCCGGGCATCCGGCCGGATGAATCGCTCCCTGACAGCCATGGCCTCGGGCAGATCGACGCTGATCCAAAGTGCATCTTTTGCCTGAATACGAAAGCGCTGTGTTTCCAGCCCCTCCCCCAGATTTACAACCGTACCGTCCGGGTGTTGCCGAAGGAATGCTTCGACGGCATTGTCAAAATCCAGTGATCGCACCGCATGGGATGGCTCAGCCTTGCCGAACAATCCTTCACCGTCGCCGCCGATGGCGCGATAGATCTCTATGGCTTTTTCATCCCGAATGATTCCGTCGGCCCTCATGGCTTCAGCGGCGCGATTGTGCAATGTCCACAGCATGGTCTCCGGCACACCACTCAGGCTCAATGGCTGCGTCATCGGTGGAGCATCCTCTTCAGCGGGCGCCAGACCAACGCCAGGCACACCAGCGACAACAGCAACCAGGAACCCAGGTCCCAGAGGCCATCGCCCAACAGCGCCAACACCAGGCCGGTGATGGATATCACCATGAGCCACAGCGGCGCGAAATAGATCCGCGACCATTCAGACTGGCTGAGCATCAATAATTGCCCCCTGCGATTTTTTCCCGGTCAAACGTCTGCGCTTCCACCACAGGTACAAGCCGCTCCCCAGCAGAACGATGGTCAACAGATCGAACACCGCCCAGATGATCTTTAGCGGCATGCCACCGTAATTGCCGAAATGCAGGGGCTGGCACAGCATCAGTGCCGCGATGTAACCGGGAAGCTCCAGCACAGCCGAGACCTCACCGGTGCGGGCATCCACCAGCACCGGTTGCAGCAGAAATTCCGTGCGCGCGGTATTCCCCTTCGTGAAAACGCTGTAGTGATGCAGGGTGGACATGAAAGAACCCGGCGAAGCAATGTAGTAAAGCTTTTTATCGCTCGCCGCCGACTGCGCGGCAGCCAGTATCTGGTCCAGTGACACGAACTCTTCAGGGGAGGGCGCGGCTACCGCCTCATAGTCGGCGACGATGTCTGCCAGCTGGCTGGAGCGCCAGGCCATCAGCACGTATTCGCCCCAGCTGTTGATCATGCCGGTGCCACCGACCACCAGCGCCCACCCCAACGTCACCATGCCGATCAGGTTGTGCAGATCCAGCCAGCGCGCTCGCGCCGAACTGCTTCTCACCTCGCCAAATTGCAACCGGCGCATATGCGGTGCATACACCACCACACCGCTCACCAGCGCAATTATCATCAGCAGCGCCATGAATCCCATCAGCGTATAGCCGAATGGTCCCATGGTCAGCGTGGTGTGCAGATCGATGAAAAACTCCAACGGCGACGGTTCACTTTCCACCAGCGCTCCGCTTCTCTCATCCATCACCGCATTGAAATTGGTGCTGAAATGGGACGTGGGCGTTTCGCCAATGTTCAGAATCACCTTGTTGGGCATCTCCTCGTCCCACACCAGGTAGTGCACCGCCTTGCCGGGAAACGCCTCCTGTGCCGACAGCAGCAACTGCTGCAGCGAGATTTTTTCCTGAGCTTGCGCGGCGGCGGCCTGGCCACCGCCATAACCCAGCAGGGATTCCAGCTCACCCTTGAAAATCAACGGCAGGCCGCTGATGAACAGCACCAGCAACACCAGCGTCGAAATCAGGCTCGACCACGAATGCACCGCCAGCCAGCGGCGTAACGCCGTTGATGACATGGATCAGAACTCCGCGCTCAGGCGCACGCCGGCTTCCCGTCCCTGGCCCAACTGATAGAGATCGCCGACACCGGGGTAGGCAAACCCGTAGACGGTATAGGTCTCGTCGGTCAGATTGGTTCCGTAGAGTTCGATGCGGTAATGCTTTGCCAGCTGCCAATCCAGCGTCGCGTTGTAGAGCGTGACGGCGTCTTCGCCGATGCTGTTGGTTTCGTCGAAATACATCTCATCGACGTAGTTGGCGTGGATGCTTGGCGTGACCGTCCCCCACTGGCCGGGCAGCTGAATGCGATAGCTCAGCGACACATTTGCCGAGTGCTCCGGCGCGTGCGGCAGTCGATTGCCACTCAGATCCAGACCCGGCGTCAACGGGTTGTCGTACTCGGTAAACTCCGCCCGGTTCCAGGCATAGCCAACAGATGCCGTGAACGCCTCGGTCACTGACCATTGGAAACTGGCATCGACCCCTTCGGATTTCGCCTCGCCCACGTTCTGCAAATACTGATTGGGTTGCGTGTCGACATAGAGCTGGTAGTCGTCATTGCGGGTCCAGTAAGCCGCCAGCGTCAGCTGCGCCCGGTTCTGCCATAGCGCCTGCCGCAGCCCCACCTCATAGTTGTCCACCGTTTCCGGGTCGTAACTGAAACTGGCGATCGCGGGGGTGACCAACCGGGTAAAGCCGCCGGGCTTGTACCCGGTGCTGTACAGGGCATACAGGCGCGTCACTTCGCTGAGCTTGTAGCCCAGCGCCAGCTTCGGCGAGACCGCGGAAAAATCATCGTCACCCGTCACCGCGTAAGCACCGAAGGCACCACTGGCCTCGACCTCGCGTTGCTCGGCCCGCAACCCCAGCGTGGCCGACAGTGCGTCGCTGAGCTGCCAGGACACCTCGCCAAACAGTGCCAGCGACTCGCTGTCCTGACGTGACGCCATGCCATAGGCCGGACGCAGGAATTCAAACTCGGTCTCTTCGTAATACACACCCGCTGCATAGGACCAGCCATGATCCGCCTGCGGACCTGAAGTCAGCCGCAGCTCCTGCGTGGTGGTGGTCTGGTATTCGGGGCTGTAGGCACCAAACACGACGCGCTCCAGTTCCCGATCCTGATAGGACGTCAGGGAGGTCAGCACCAGATCGCCGAAGTCGTAGCCGAGCGTCAGACCATAATGATCCGACTCCAGCTCGTAGTGGTTTTCCACCGGAAAGGCGATCCGCTCATCGAGCAGCGCTGCCGGTACGTACTGCTCTTCCGAAGAGTCCACATCGGCGCCGGAAACCTGCAGGGCCATCGACCAGGGGGAATCGGCGTCATCGAAGTAGAGCCGTCCGCGATAGTGCTTGTCCTCGCGATCGCCCAGGCGCGCGCCGGTCAACATATCGCTGTATTCGCCGTCGGTATCCCGAACGGTGCCCGCAATATCGGCGGACCAGCCCCGGTAAGAAGCGGTGCTGGCGGCAAGCGCGTACTCCTCCACCAGATTGCCCTGACGGGTGCTGAGCTGGACGGCCGGCGCTTCGGCTGGCGAGATCGTCACCACATCCAGCACGCCACCGATCGCGCCGCGACCGTAGAGCGAACCCTGGGGGCCGTACAGAACTTCCACCTGCTTGACGGAACCCGGCAGCAACGTGCCGTAAGTTGCCTGATCCTGCACAAAGCCGTCGATGTAAACCTGTACCTTGGGTTCGTAGAAATCGATCGACGATTGCCCCCGCAACGTAATGTTGTCGTAGGCCCTGTTGCCCCGCTGCCTGAACACCAGCCCCGCCACCGTGCGACCCAGGTCGTCGATGGCCGCCACCTGCTGCCGCGCCAGCTCGTCTTCGCTGACCACGCCGATCAGTCCGTCATAGTCGGCAACGGCCGAGGCCCGTTTGGTAGCCGTTACGATCACCTCCTCCAATATCGGTTGAGCGACCGCCAGCGGCGCCACGGCAAGACCAAGGATCAGACTCCGGACTCGAACCCATGAGGTTCCGGAACTATATGAGCGAGGGGCAAATTTCATGCGAGCAATACCTTCCAGCAGCCACCGACAGTTTTCGGCTATGTAGAGATGGGGCGGGAAAATGCGCTATCCCGATCACTGGCGCCACCGCGATCGGGGGCTCTATAGACGCAATCCGGGGCTTTTTGTAATAGTTCTCATTTACACGTCGTACCCGACCCCTGCTGCAGCGCCCCGCCATGATCAATGAACGCAATATCGCCCAGAACCTCAGCAGCTCCGTGCCGGAAGCCGTGGGCATGAATATCAACCACCACCTGCCTCCGTCACGGGATGTCCAGGGGCGGATCAGCCGTCTCAATTTGCGCGACGGGTTCGATCTGTCGGTGTATGACATCGCCGTGGATCGACCGCTGCAGGTGGAAGCCGGCACGGAGGCCTGCATATCGATCAATGTCATTGTGGAAGGCGGCGGCTCGGCACTGATCCACAGCGAAGACATCAGCCTGGCGAGGATTCCCTATCTGTCAGGCACGACCTACGTGTGCGTCATGCATGAAAGCATGCGCAACACCATGCAGCTTCCCGCTGGAACGATCCTCAGGGGCATCGATATCCGCCTGGGGCTGGATCTGTTGCAGCGCCTGCCCGGGGCGCCGGATTTGAATCGGCTGACCGCTGCACACCCATGGCATCGCAGCTCGAACCGGGACTACTGGATCGGTTACCGGCAGACCACACACCCAGCGCTCAACAACGCGGAATATGTGTTGCAGCAGGTGCTGTGCGAACGCCCCAACGATCTCGCCATCGAAAGCAAAGTGCTGGAGATACTGTCTGACACGTTTGCCCAACTGGAAGCCGGCCAAGGCAACGCTGCCCCGGCACTGAGCGCCAAGCAGATGCGCCTGATAACCAGCGCCCACCAGCTTCTGCTGAGCGACATCGCATACCCCTGGACCATCCGGGAGCTCTCCCGCAGGACGGGGCTGAACGAAAAGCGCCTGAAAAGCGGCTTCAAACAACAGTTCGGCCAGCCGATTTTTAGATTTTTGCAGAACGAACGCCTGCAGCGGGCCAAAGAGCTTCTGCAGCAAATCGACATTCAGGTGGCGGATGTTGCGCTACAGGTGGGTTATGCCAACCCCAGCCACTTCGCCTATTTGTTCAAACGGCAATTCGGCTTTTCTCCGTCACAGGCAGGCAGCGCTCACAAACAACATGCCGCCGTTTGAAACCGGCATCACGGCGCTATCAGATCCAGCGAATCCGGCTCATCGATATCCACGGCAAGCCCCTGCAGTTCAACCACAGCGGCATGTGGCAACAATGCCCGGTGCGCACGACAGCTATCGACACCGAATGCCGGCGTGAATGGCTCCATACCGACCAGCGCCAGTGCATTGGTGCCCTGACCGGCGCGATCCGGTGCCAGTGCAGCGCCGCTGCGTTCAGCTGCCGCCAGCAAAGTTTCAATTTCCATCGCATTGAGCAGCGGTAAATCGGCGTGAATGAACAGCGTCGAGCTTGCGTCGAGCTGTTCGCGCGCCGCCGCCAGCTCCGCATTCAAGCCGCGCCCATGATCCTCGATCCACAACCCGTCGAAGAATGGCGGCCGGATCGGCGCAACAACGCAGATGCGTTCGATGGCCGATACTCGCGCCAGCTGATCGAACACATGGCGCGCCATCTGCTCGACCAATTGACTACGTTGCTCGGGAGACAGATGTTCGGAGAGCCGCGTCTTGCAGTCGCGGCCGTAATTGAGCGGAACGATTGCCGTCCACTTCATGAGTGGGCAACACTCTTTGCGAGCTGCACGGCCGCTGTTGCGACGCGTTGCTTGTCTTCCAGAGAACGCATCAGTGTCGAGGTTGTCTGTGACGGCAGATTGGCCGGTGCTGCATCACTGTCGTCGTGGAGCAGCGCATCGATGATGCCGGCGTAGTGCGCAGCGATGGCCTCATTGGTCGATGCCACCCCCAGCTCCGCCATCATCTTCGTGGTCGGCCCCTTCACCGCCTGGCCACCGACGATGGGCGACACAGCGACGACTGGCGCCTTGGTAAAACGCAGCGCCTGTGCAATGTCGGCAACAGCGAGAATCGGATCGACCGACAGATAGGGATTCGAGGGCGCGATAAAAACCACATCGGCATTGAGAATGGCATCGACAACACCCGATGCTGCCGTTGCTGTATCAGCACCAACAAAGCGAACCGCACGCACCGCCGGTTCGCAGCGTCGCTCGACAAAATAGCGCTGGAACTCCAGCTCGCCTTCATCGGTATCGACGACAGTGGCAACGCTGTCATCGCTCATCGGCAGAACGCGTGTGGGAATACTCCACGCCTGCGCGAACTGAGCTGTCACCGCCGACAGCGACTCACCACGCGCCAGTCGGTCGCTGCGCAACACATGCAGCGCCAGATCACCATCGCCGAGCAGAAACCAATCGGGGCCGCCAAGCGATTTCAGTGCATCGAGAAACTGCCAGCTCTCGCCTTCGCGTCCCCAACCCAGTGTCTTGTTCGACTTGCCGGAGAGTGTGTAGAGCAGCGTGTCGATATCGGGCGAGACGTGGAGACCGACATGACGGAAATCGTCGCCGGTGTTGACGATGGCGGTCAGCTCGTCGACCAGACCACAACGTTCGAGGCCGAGCACGAACTTGGCACCCCCGACGCCACCTGTCAGCACGACTGCCTTCACCGGAACAGATCCTCGTCGAGATTGCGCACCAGCTTTGCCGCCGGCACGTCATCCGGCGGCAGCGCACAACCGCGCACCAGCACCACCGGAATACCCTCGGCCGCTTCGCCCATCGCCAGCCCTGCCGCCGACGCAATCAGATCGCCGTAAGCGATCTGCGTCACTTGCAGTTCGCGGCCATCGCGATCAGTCATGCCGCGCTTGTCGCACAGTGCCGGAATACCTGCACTGCCGAGTGCGACATTAACGACACCGTTGCGCCAGGGCCGCCCGAAGCTGTCGGAGATAACCACGCCGAGATCGACACCGAACCGTTCGCGCAGCGCCGTGCGCAATATTTCCGCCGACTGATCCGAATCGAGCGGCAACAGCAGCACCGAGTCGTCATTGCCGCTGCCGATGTTTGAGGCATCAATACCCGAGTTGGCCATGACGTAACCGAGCCGATGACGCGTGATCAGCACACCGCGCACGGCGCGCACCACGTCGGTCGACTCCTGCAGCGCCAGCTCGACCAGACGCGAATCCTTGCCGACGATGGCTGCCAGTTCCAGCGCACGCTCTGATGGACGCACGGTATCGAGCGCAACCATGCGCCCCTCCGCTTTGGAGACGATCTTCTGTGTGACGACGACGATATCGCCGGCTTGCGGTGCCAGCGGCTGCAGTGCGGTCGCCAGCAGTGCGCCGAGGTCAGTACTAGGCTGTACTTCGCCGATGCCGGTAACTGGTTGAATCTCAATCAAAGCCGGAGCCTCTTAGCCACTGCATTTACACCTCTCAATTCCTGATCTACGTCCGTTCAGACTAGATACCTCGAACGAGTCACTGTACTGTTCCAGCTCACTTTCCGCAGGGGATCACCATGTCTACCACCCCGAAAAGCCACCTGAAAACTGAGCCCTCTTGCGAAGAAATCGAACTCGACGAGTGGCAAGTGCAAGAAATTAGAGAGGCCATCAGAGAAGCCAATGATGGCTTCTTTGCCTCCGATAAAGGTGTCGCCGAGACTGTGAACAAGTGGATCCTCGCTCTCTAGCCCCCACGCACCATAGATAAGAAGCATCTGATCAAGCTCCATTCCCACCGATTGAAACCCTTCGTCATTCTGCGCGGAGCAAAGCGAAGTCGCAGAATCCATTCAGTGCCCCAGAAAAACATGGATTCCGCGACTGCGCGCGGAATGACAATCAGCCGCCTCACGACTTTTTAGCTCTTCTTGAGGCCGCCGAAGCGCTGGTGAGCTGTCGCCACTCACCGCGCCACATCTCCACTGCGCACACTCAACTCATACACACAGATATTCACCACCGACGCCAGGTTCAGCGATTCAATCGCGCCGCTGCCGGCGATGGTGAACGACTGCGCCTGCAGTTGTGTCAGTTGTTCACGCGGCACGCCGCGCGCTTCGTTGCCGAACAGGTAGCAGTCGAAATTTCCGAAGGCTTTCGATGGCAGTGGTTCGCCCTGCATGTCGAGTGCAGCGATGTGTTGGAAGCGATCGGCCAGCGATTGCAGTTCGACATCGAGTTCGAGCGGCAGATGAAAGATCGCCCCCATGCTGGCGCGCACCACTTTCGGATTGAACGGATCGACACTGCTGGGACTGAGCAGACAACGAAAACCGCCGAACCAGGCCAGCGTGCGCAGGATGGTGCCGAGGTTGCCGGGGTCCTGCACTTCGTGGAGATAGATTGCGCGGCCGCTCGCAGCTGGCTTTTGCACGGCGGCAATTGGCACCACAGCAACGATGCCCTGCGGTGTTTTGGTATCGGTGATCTGGGCCAACTGACGGTCGCTGACGATGTGTGTTGCGAAGGGGCTGTGCCAATGGGCCCCGTGCTTCTGCAGAAAGGCATCGGTGACGTAGAGTTCGCTCTGCAGCAGCGCCGGATTGTTTTCTGCCGCGCGCTGCAACTCGATCGCGAGATGTTCGCCCTCGACAAGAAAATGGCCGAACTGTTCGCGATACTTCTTCTGCTGCAGTTTCCTGATGTCGTCGAGACTCATGCATTCACCGCTGCGCGCGCAGCGCCGCCGAGCATCGCCGTGGCGACCGCTTCGGCGACCTTGATGCCATCGACACCGGCCGACAGGATGCCGCCGGCATAACCGGCGCCCTCACCGGCCGGATAAAGACCGCGCAAATTCAGGCTCTGCAGTGTCTGTGCATCGCGGGTGATTCGCACCGGCGACGAGGTGCGCGTTTCGACACCGGTCAACACGGCATCGGCGCGATCGAAGCCGCGAATCTGTTTGCCGAAGGCCGGCAGCGCTTCGCGGATCGCCTCAATCGCGTAAGCCGGCAGTGCGCTGGCGAGATCGACCAGTTTCACGCCGGGTTTGTAGGAGGGTTCGACGTCGCCCAGCGTGGTCGACGGCACGCCGCGAATGAAATCGCCAGCCAGCTGTGCCGGCGCGCAGTAGTCACTGCCGCCGAGTTCGAAGGCATGGGACTCCAGCTGTTCCTGCAACTCGACGCCAGCCAGCACATCGCCGGGGAAATCGGTGTGCGGATCAATGCCGACAACGATGCCGGCGTTGGCGTTGCGCTCGTTGCGCGAGTACTGGCTCATGCCATTGGTGACGACGCGATTCGGTTCCGAGGTGGCGGCGACCACGGTGCCGCCAGGGCACATGCAGAAGCTGTAGACGGCGCGGCCCTTCCCGGAACCAAGAGTGGCGTGATGCACGAGCTTGTAGTCGGCGGCACCGAGCGCCGGGTGGCCGGCATATTTGCCGAGCCGCGCGCGGTCGATGATCGATTGCGGATGTTCGATGCGAAAACCGATCGCGAACGGTTTGGCTTCGAGGAAGACCTTGCGCCGCTGCAGCATGCGAAAGGTGTCGCGCGCGCTGTGGCCAAGCGCCAGCACGACATGGCGGCTGGCGATCTGCTCGCCGTTCGCCAGCACCACGCCGTGTAGTTGATCGCCATCGATCAGCAGATCGGTGACGCGGCTTTCGAATCGCACTTCGCCGCCGAGCCGGATGATCTCCTCGCGCATCGCCGCGACCACGCCGGTCAGCCGGAAGGTGCCGATGTGCGGCTTGCTGACGTACAGGATCTCTTCCGGCGCGCCGGCCTTGATGAACTCTGCCATCACCTTGCGACCGTAGAACTTCGGGTCCTTGATCTGGCTGTAGAGCTTGCCGTCGGAGAAGAGGCCGGCGCCGCCCTCGCCGAACTGCACGTTCGACTCCGGCGTCAGTTCATGTTCGCGCCACAGCGCCCAGGTGTCCTTGGTGCGGCGGCGCACGTCGCGGCCGCGCTCCAGCACGATCGGCCGGAACCCCATCTGCGCCAGCAGCAATGCCGCGAACAGCCCGCAGGGGCCGAAGCCGACGATGACCGGCCGCTCGCTCATACCGGCCGGCGCCTGCCCCACCGGGTAGTAACGGGTATCGGGCGACGTGCTGATGTGGCGGTCGTTCGACAACCGCTTCAGCACGGCCGGCTCGTCGCGCACAGCGACATCGACGATATAGATGAAGAGGATCGCGCTGTTCTTCTTGCGCGCGTCGTAGCTGCGCTTGAAGACGGTGACATCGAGCAGGTCGTCGTTGCCAATACCGAGGCGTTGCACGATGGCCTGCGGTAGCGCTTCGGGCGGATGGTCGAGCGGCAGGGAGAGTTCGGTGATGCGAATCATGGGCGATGCCTTTGCGGCCGGTTGTCCCCGGCAGATACGGAGGCGCCACTGCGCCTCCGAGGTCGATAGCCTGCGGATTCTACCGACCCGATGCGGCGCGCGGCAGCGTCCGGCTTACAATGGCGCCCTTTACGCCCCTCATCTCCCGGTTGAACACCCCATGGCACGCTCGAAAAGCAGCAATCGCTGGCTGCAGGAACACGTCAACGATCCCTTCGTGAAACAGGCGCAGAAGGACGGCTACCGTTCGCGCGCCGCCTACAAGCTGCTGGAGCTGAACGAGAAGGACCGGCTGATCCGCCCCGGCATGCTGGTGATGGACCTGGGGTCGACGCCGGGCGGCTGGTCACAGGTGGCGGGCCATCTGGTCGGCCACCACGGCCGCGTGCTGGCGACCGATATCCTGCCGATGGATGCGCTGGCCAACGTCGACTTCATCCAGGGCGATTTCACCGAGGAGGCGGTGTTCCAGCAGATCCTCGACTACCTCGGCGACCGCAAACCCGACCTGATCATCTCCGACATGGCGCCGAACATCTCCGGCATCGACGCTGCCGATCAGGCCTCGTCGATGTATCTGGCGGAGCTGGCGCTGGATATGGTGCGGCAGGTGCTGAAGCCGGGCAGCCACTTCGTCACCAAGGTATTTCAGGGCGAGGGCTCGGACGACTACCTGAAAGAGATGAAGAAGTCGTTCGCCAGGGTGGTGGTGCGCAAGCCGGCGGCGTCGCGGCCGCGTTCGCGCGAGGTCTATGTCGTCGCCCGCGAGTTCAAGGGCAGCTGAGCGCTCACCAACGTCAGCGCCCGCGGCAGGCCTGATGGAAAGACGCCGCCGGGATTGAAGCCCGGATCAAATCCGCCCCCTTTATGTTTATTGCGACTGGTCATTGTTTAGTCAAACAGGTTGCCTATAATCCGCCTCCCCGGGGTTCCTCTCTTAACAACATAAGGCAGGGGTTGCCATGTCCAGCCAGACCATCTCGATCGATCTCGATCAACTCGATGTAGACCATCTGCGCCACGCCGCCGCCCGTCGCGGCCAGAGCCTGCGCGACTATCTGACCGATGTGGTCTCGCGCCAGCTGGCGCAGGAGACGGCGCCGCTGCCGGCCGGCCAGGCACTGCAGCGCGCCAGTCAGGTGGTGAACTGATCCTGAAACGAAAAGAGCGGGCGCAATCCCGCTCTCCCTCCCCGACCTCCTTGCACGCCTTCCGATAGCAGACGACCGCCTCGTCTACACCGAACGACCGTCCCGCTAGACGGCGACCAGCCGTCCATCCCGATAGTCGCGAATGGTCTGCTCGATCTCCTCCGACGTGTTCATGACGAACGGCCCCCACTGGGCGATCGGTTCGCGCAGTGGTTTGCCGGCAATCAGCAGCACTTTCGCGCCGTTCACGCCCGCCTCAATCACCACACGCTCACCGTCGCCGAGCAGCCCGGCCGCCGAGCGCGGCAGCGTGCGCAGACCGTCGCCAACCCGCAGCTCGCCCTCGTAGAGATAGAGCAGCGCATTGTGACCGGCCGGCAGCGGTTGTTCGAAGCGCTCGCCCGGCGCCAGCTCGATATCGACGTAAACAGGCTCGGTCGACAACCCCTGCATCGGCCCGTCGGTGCGCTCGCCCGCCACCTCGATCGAACCGGCGATCACCTTGGCGCTGCCGCCACCCGTCAATGACACGAGCGGAATCTGTGCCGCCGGGATATCGCGGTAGCCGGCCGGCTTCATCTTTTCCGCCGCCGGCAAGTTCAACCACAACTGGAAGCCGCGCATCAGCCCCTGCTCCTGCTGCGGCATCTCGGAGTGGATGATGCCGCGACCGGCGGTCATCCACTGCACGTCGCCACTGCGCAGATCGCCGCGATTGCCGAGGTGGTCGCTGTGCAGCATGTGGCCGTCGAGCATGTAGGTGACGGTCTCGAAGCCCCGGTGCGGGTGGCTCGGGAAACCGGCGATGTAGTCGGCCGCCTGCTCAGAGCCGAACTCGTCGAGCATCAGGAACGGGTCGAGCCGCACCCCCTGGCGCTGGCCGAGCGAGCGGCGGATGCGCACGCCGGCGCCATCGCTGGTCTGTTCGGATGGAATCACCTGTCGCAGTTCGCGTGTGGTCATGGTCGTCTCCTCCCGGTTCGCCGACAGGCCGCCATTACAGCGCCGCCGCGGCGCCGTTGTCAGCGAGCGCGATTGCACGTCCCGTTCAACGCGACTGATCGATCGCGGCGCGCGCCGCAGGGCCGGGAGGCCGCGTGCTATAGTGCCGCCCGCCTGCCCGCTCGAATAACACCATGCTCAATCGCGCCGCCCCGGTCCTGTTCGTTCAGGGAGTCCTGCTGCTGATCCTCGCCGTGACGATGGCGCCGGCGCTGTGGCTGATGTACGCCGAGGCCAGCCCGCAGCGCGGCGGCTTCGCGCTCGGCGCGGCGGTCACGCTCGGCGCCGGCCTGCTGCTGACGCTCTCCAGCGGCCGCCAGCGTTTCAACCTGTCGATCCGCCAGATGTTCGTGCTGACCACGGCGAGCTGGGTGTCGACCTGCCTGTTCGGCGCGATGCCGCTCTACTTCGGCATCGAGTCGCTGTCGTTCACCGACGCCGTGTTCGAATCGGTCTCCGGCGTCACCACCACCGGCGCCACCGTGCTCTCCGGCCTCGACACCATGCCGCGCGGCATCCTGATGTGGCGCGCGCTGCTGCACTGGTTCGGCGGCATCGGCATCGTCGTCATCGCCATCGCCATCCTGCCGTTCCTCAGCATCGGCGGCATGCGGCTGTTCAAGACCGAATCGTCGGACTGGTCGGACAAGGTGGCGCCGCGCGCCGGCTCGGTGGCGAAATCGGTCGGCGTCGTCTATTTCGCGCTGTCGCTGCTCTGCATGGGCGGTTACCTGCTCGGCGGCATGAGCTGGTTCGATGCCATCACCCATGCGATGAGCACGGTATCCACCGGCGGCTTCGCCAACTACGACGCCTCGTTCGGCCACTTTGCCGAGATGCCGGTGATCCTGTGGACGGCGGTCGTCTTCATGTTGCTCGGGGGCATGCCGTTCACGCTGTACGTGGCGCTGTTGCGCCACCGCCGCGTCGACCTGTTTCGCGATCAGCAGGTGCGCGGCCTGCTGACCATCGCCGCCGCCGTCTCCGGCGTGCTGTTCATCGCCCTGCTGCTCTCCAGCAAGCTGTCCGCCGACGAGCTGCTGACCCAAGTCGTTTTCAGCGTCGTGTCGGTGCTGACGACGACGGGTTTCTCCTCCATCGACTACACGCAGTGGGGACCGTTCGCGATCGCGACCTTCTTCATCATCACCTTCATCGGCGGCTGCTCGGGCTCCACCACCGGCGGCCTGAAAATCTTCCGGCTGCAGATCGGCATGGTGGTGCTGAACCACCAGCTGAAACAGCTGCTGCACAACAACGGCGTGTTCACGCTGAAATACAACGGCCGCCGCATCTCCGACGAGCTGATCACGTCGATCACGGCGTTCACGTTCTTCTTCCTGCTGACAATTGCGGTGCTGACACTGCTGCTGGCGATGCTCGGGCTCGACCTGGTGACGGCACTGACCGGCGCCGCGACGGCCGTCGCCAACGTCGGCCCCGGCCTCGGTCACATCATCGGCCCGGCCGGCACCTTTCAGTCGCTGCCCGATATGGCGAAGTGGCTGCTGTCGATCGGCATGCTGATCGGGCGTCTGGAGATCATGACGGTACTGGTGTTGTTCACCAGTGCGTTCTGGCGGTGGTAGTGCGGAAGGGGGATGGCCTCTCCTACTCAAGCAAAACCAGATGATTCGGCAGTTCGTTCTTCTGATCAGTCACCGGCACGTGCTGCTTCAGCAGTTCGCCGCAAGCATTCACGCAGTCGACAAACCCGCGCAGCGTGTCGCCGCGCTTCACCGCTGCCGTGAAGGCATCGACGATCACCTGCCACTGTTCGTGGGTGACGTGTTTGCTGATGCCGCGGTCGGCGAGGATTTCGACGTAGTGCTCCGCCGCGCTGACGAAAATCAGCAGGCCCGACTCGAAGCGGGTGTGGTGCAGGTTCTGTTCGAGGAACTGGCGCCGCGCCAGGTTGGCGGCGCGCCACTGGCGGATGCGGCGCGGCACCAGTCGCATCAGCAGCGGCGGCCAGCGCAGCAGCAGGGCCAGCACGAGGAAGACCAGCCACTGCAGCGCCATCACCTCCCACAACCCCAGCCATGGCGGGGTCAGTGCCAATACCCCCGGCGTCAGCAGGGCGATGGCGGCGGCCCACAGTAGCGAGATCGGGCGATAGTCGTCGGCGCGGCGCGCCAGCACGGTGACCAGCTCGGCATCGGTCTCGCGCTCGACGGCGGCGATCGCCTCGGCGACCTGTCGTTGTTGCTCGGTTGTCAGCATCGGATCACCACCGGCAAGTTCTCATTCCTGTTGATCGTCATCAATAAAGCGGCCCGACCTTACCAGAACCATCCTTGACAAAAGGAACGGCCTCTTCTTAAATACGCGAGAACGCTGTTCTCAGAACACAGACGACCGACCGTTTCGACCCGATATCGAATCATCACACCGAGGTTAAGCACTCATGGACACGTCGATATTTGCCACCCTGCTGGAAAACTACCAGTGGCATCTGTCTCTCATTACCGGGCTGGGCATCATCGCCGTGACCCTGCTCGGCAAGCAGTTGCTGCTGCTGATCCCGACCATCAAGCAGGCGCAGGCGCTGAACAAGGAAGCGTCCGACAAGAAGATGCAGCGCAAGATCTACTCGGAAAACCAGAAGTGGAACCGCAAGTGGGCGAGCCTCTATCTGCTGGTGATCTTCGGCCTGATCCTGCCGTTCTGCCTGACCACCGAGACACAGCCGTGGTGGATGTACTTCGTCGATATCTTCGTGATCCTGATGGTCTACGACTTCTTCTACTACCTGACCCACCGCTTCCTGTTCCATGAGAGCAATGGCGTCAAGGGACCGCTGATGTGGATGCACGCCGTTCACCACCAGCAGAACAACCCGTGCCGCCTCGACTCCAGCTACATCCACCCGCTGGAAGTGGCGATCGGGCTCGGCCTCTACGTGGCGACGATCTTCGGGCTCTCCTTCCTGATGGGCAATTTCCACGTGCTGACCATCATCATCACCTGGGTCGCCTTCTCGGAGATCAACCTGCACAACCACGACCGCTGGGAAAGTGACAAGACGCCGTTCAAGTACCTGAACTACATGTCGGTGATGCACCACAACCACCACATCCGCTTCACCGGCGGCAACTTCGCCACCATCACGCTGCTGTTCGACAAGCTGTTCGGCACCTACGACACCGGCAATGGCTTCGGCAAGAACAAGCGGGAGCCGCGCCCGGCAGCACCGCAGACCGGGTCATAAGCGACCGCCAGCGTTACAGCTCCACAAAAAACGCCGACCTAGTCGGCGTTTTTTATTGCCTGCTTTCACCACCCACCCGACGCGCCACCGCCGCCGAAGCCGCCACCCCCACCGCCAAAACCGCCGCCTCCACCGAAGCCTCCGCCACCCAGGCCACCGCCCCAGCCACCGACAGCGGGAGCGCCCCAACCGCCGCGCCGACCCATGCCGCGCGGGCCGCCGAAGCTGCCGCCAAACAGAAAGAAGACCACGACCAGGAAGAAGAGCCAGAACAGGAAGCCGCGCTGCTGCCTGTCGCGCTTGGTGACCGGCTTGTACTCGCCCTTCAGCGCCGCCTCGATGGCGACGACGCCGGCGCGAATGCCGTCGGCGAACTGGCCGCGCTTGAACGGCGGCAGGATTTCACTCTGGATGATGCTCGACGACAGCGCATCGGTCAGCGCGCCTTCGAGACCGTAGCCGACCTCGATGCGCACCTTGCGCTCGGCCTGCGCCACGATCAGCAGCACGCCGTTGTCCTCGCCCTTCTGCCCGATCCGCCAGTGCCGGCCGAGCTGATAGCCGAACTCCTCGATGGTGTAGCCCTGCAGCTCGGGCAGCGTGACGACGACCAGCTGGATGCCGCTGACCTGTTCGAAACGCGCCAGTTCAGCGTCGAGTGCAGCCGCCTGGCCGCCGAGCAGCGCGGCGTTGTCGACCACGCGTCCGGTCAGCTCGGGAAACTGCGGCGCCGCCTGCGCGAACGCGGCGAGCAGCAGACACAGCAGCGGCAGCCGCCAGAACCCTCTCATTCAAAGTTAACCGTCGGCGCCTGCTGCGCGTTTTCGGTGGTGGCCTTGAAGGTTTCGCGCGCCGGCAGATCGCTGTACAGCACCATGTGCCAGAGACGACCGGGGAAGGTGCGGATCTCGGTGTTGTAGGTCTGCACCGCGGCGATGTAGTCGCGCCGCGCCACCGCGATGCGGTTCTCGGTGCCTTCGAGCTGCGACTGCAGCGCCAGGAAATTCTGGTTCGATTTCAGATCGGGATAGCGCTCGACCACCACCATCAGCCGGCTCAGCGCGCTCGACAGCTGGCCCTGCGCCTGCTCGAACTGCTGCAGTTTCTGCGGGTCGTTGATGACGCTCTCGTCGACCTGCATCGAACCGACCTTGGCGCGCGCCTCGGTGACGGCGACCAGCACCTCCTGCTCCTGCGCCGCGTAGCCCTTCACGGTCGCGACCAGATTCGGCACCAGGTCGGCGCGGCGCTGGTACTGGTTCTCGACCTGACTCCAGGCCGCCTTCACCTGCTCGTCGTAGCTCGGGATGTTGTTGATGCCACAGCCGCTCAGCAGCGGCAGGGCGATGGCCAGAACCCACAAAAGGCGGCGCATGTGATCTCTCCTCGATCAGTGAGACGAAACCCGGGATGAAGCGGGTGACTGTTGTATCCCAATATCGGGACGTATCCAACCGCTGCGACCATGGCACTTGCCTCCGCCGCACCGACCCGCTTACCGTGCTGCGCTGTCTGGCGCTCGCGGAGAACGGCCGATGGCATTGGCAAAAACGATGACGTTGAGGCGCACCCTGAAACACATTGCCTTCTGGCTGGCCGTGCTGCTGCTGGCATGGCCGGCGCTGGCGGTGCTGGTGGCGATGCCGGCGCTGGAAGCGCTGCTGCCGAAGCTCTATCGCGACCAGACCGGCCGCGAGCTGCAGCTCGGCGAAGTGCTGCTCGACCCGTACCAGCTGCGCCTGACGCTGCGCGCTGCCGCCAGCGCCGACCCGGACCAGCGCCCGTTCTGGTCGCTGCGCGAGGCGATGATCGATCTCTCCCCGGCGTCGCTGTGGCGGCGCGCCATCGTGCTCGACAGCGTGCGGCTCGACGGCCTGTCGCTGCGCGTCGAACAGCTCGCCGCCGACCGCTACAACTTCAGCGACATCCTCGACTTCCGCGCCGTCCACTTCCCGCCGACCGAACCCGAAGACGATGGCCCACTGCCGCCGCTCGAACTGCATCGCCTCGAGCTCGGCATCGCCGACCTCCACGCCACACTGCCCTACCTCGCCGAACCGCTGACGGCGGCGCTGACCAACCTGCAGCTGACCATCGACGACTTCACCACCCGCCCCGAAGGCTTCACCCCCGACAGCACTGCCGATCTGCCGCCGCTGTCGACCGCCGCGCTGAAGCTCGGTTTCGACCGGCTGCAGCTGCAGTCGCTGCGCAGCGAAGAGCCGTGGGACAGCACCATCGATCGCTTCAGCCTCGGCTTCGACGAACTGACCACGGTCGCCGAGAAGGGCCAGCCGCACCAGATCGAAGCGCAGTTCGCCGATGGTGGCAGCCTGCGCTGGCGCGGCGAGCTGTCGACGGCAGCGCACAGCAGCAGCGGCGATATCGCACTCGACGACGTTGGCCTGCGACCGCTGTGGGCGTATCTGCAGCCGCAGCTGAATTTTCGCGCCAACGCCGCCCGCAACAAGCTCGATCTCGCGCTGCACTACCGCCTGAACTGGCGCGATGGATTGAGCTGGGCCATCGACAAGGGGCAGCTGGCCATCCATGACACCGACCTGAAAGCGCGCGACGACGCCGACACCGAACTGCAGCTGCAGAAGCTCGGCCTCGACGGCATCAGCGCCAACAGCAAGAGTCGACAGGCGGCGGTCGAACGGGTGCGAGTCGACGGCCTGCTGCTGAAAAGCTGGAACCGCGATGCCGCCATCGGCCTGCTGGCGATGCTGCAGCCACGCCGCTCCATCGCTGCCTCTGCCGCCTCCACCACACCGGCATCTGCACCAGCCGCCAACAGCGACGCACCGTGGCAGCTCGCTGTCGGCGAACTGAGCGGCGACGACACCCGCATCCGCTGGCGGGCGAGCCAGCTCGATGTCGAACAGGTCGACATCAATCCGCTGGCGTTCAAGCTGCAGCAGCTGCACTGGCCGTCGACCGGGATGGCGCAGATCAGCGTGAAAGCGACCGTCAACGACACGCTGCAGCTGAGCGCCGACGGCGACCTCGACCCCCAAAAACTCGACGGCAAGCTGCACGGCAGCGTCGACAAGCTGCCGCTGGTGTGGGGCAACAAGCTGCTCGGGCAGCAGCTGGCACTGACCATCGCCAGCGGCGAACTGGCGACACAGTGGCAGCTGGCGCTGGCCGACGGCGCGCCGACGCAGCTGCAGGCCGACGGCGGCGTCAGCGGCTTCGAAATCGTCCGCACCGGCAACAAGCGCAAGCTGGCCGCCTGGAAGCAGCTGCAGTGGCGCGACCTGAAATTCGATCTGGAAAAGAACGCGCTGACGCTGGCCGACGTGGCGCTGCAGCAGCCGTTCCTGCAGTTCCGGCTGTACGAGGACGGCAGCACCAACTTCCGCGACCTCGCTGTCGCACCGACGCCAGCCGCTGTCGACCGCAAAGCGGAGGCGGCGGACGAGCAGCCGCTGCAGGTCGCCGTCACCGCCATCCGCATCGCCAACGGCCAGCTCGACTTCCGCGACGACACGCTGCCGCGACCGTTCCGCGCGCTGATCGGCGAGCTGGGCGGCGACATTCTCCAGATCAGCAGCGCGCCGGGCCGCTACGCCTCGGTCGATCTGGCCGGCAGCGTCGACGGCTACGCGCCGGTGACGCTGGTCGGTCGCGTCGCGCCGCTGGCCGACAAGCCGGCACTGGACCTGACCCTCGACTTCGCCAACCTCGACCTCGCCACCTTCACCCCCTACAGCAGCCTCTACGCCGGCTACCTGATCGACCACGGCCAGCTCAGCGTGCAGCTCGCCTACAAGCTCGAACAGGATCGCATCGAGGGGCGCAACCGCATCGTCGTCGACCAGCTGCAGCTCGGCGAGAAGGTCGCGAGCCCGAAGGCGCTCGACCTGCCGCTGCGGCTGGCGATCGCGCTGCTGACCGACGAGAACGGCGTCATGGACCTCGGCGTCGACATCAGCGGCAACATCAACGACCCCGAGTTCGACCTCGGCGGCATTGTCTGGAAGGCGGTCCGCAACGTGATCGTCAAAGCGGCCACGGCGCCGTTCAAGCTGCTGGCCAACCTGGTCGGCTCGAAACAGAAGCTCGACTTCGTCGCCTTCGCCCCCGGCAGCGAGGCGCTCGACGACCGCGCGCAGGAGAAGCTGAACGCCCTGCGCGACGCGCTGGAGCAGCGCCCGGAGCTGCGACTGATGGTCAGCGGCCAGACCGAGGATGGCGCCGACAGCCAGGCGCTGCGCGAACAGCAGCGCGACGATCAGCTGCAGGAGGCCGGGCTGTCGGAGACGCAGCTGGCCGAGCGCGGCCGCGCCTGGCGCAACGCGCTGGAAGATCTCTACGAGAAGCAGCAGCCCGACGCCGACCCGGACGACCTGACCGACGCGCAGCTGGCCGATGCCGTGCGCGATGGCGTGGTGCTGAGACCGACCGCGCTGCGGGCGCTGGCCGGGCGCCGCGCGCTGACGATCAAGCGCACGCTGGTCACCCAGTTGGGGCTCGGCGCCGAGCGTGTCTTCATCGACAGCGGCAAGCGCCAGACCGTGCAGCAGTCGCGCGCGACGCTGGCGGTCGATGCGCGGTAAAGCGCCGGCGGCTGCTACCGGAGTGATTGAGCCGCCAAGGTTTTCCAGCGATTTGCCCCGCTCTTTTCTGGTGTCTCTTTGCTGGCGAGTCCGACACCTTCCGCTATCCTTGCCGAAGCCCGCCCGCGGCTGACCGGCGTCGCACGGCGCCCAGCCGTACCGCGGCTCCAGATCCATCCGGAGTTATCTGCATGAATGTGATCCTCGGCGTTGCCATCATCCTGGCAAGCTGTGCCATTGGATTCCTCGCCGCCGGCGGCAATCTGATGGCGCTGTTCCAGCCGTTCGAGCTGCTGATCATCGGCGGCTCGGCGCTGGGCGCGATGATCATCTCCAACCCGCTGCCGGTCACCATCGGCGTGGTCAAATCGACCGGCTCGCTGTTCAAGGGCTCGCCGTTCTCGAAGACGCTGTACCTGGAGCTGCTGGCGCTGCTGTACGACATCTTCAACAAGATGCGGCGCGAGGGGATGCTGGCGATCGAGGCCGACCTCGACGACCCCGACAACAGCCCGCTGTTCACCAAGTACCCCGACGTCATCAAGGTGCATGGCTGGCTCGAATTCATCTGCGACTACCTGCGCGTGATGATGATCGGCTCCATCGCCGGCCACGAGCTGGAGGCGCTGATCGACGCCGAACTGGAGACCCACCACACCGAGGCCGGCCTGGTGCCGGGCGCCATCGGCAAGGTGGCCGAGGGGCTGCCCGGCTTCGGTATCGTCGCCGCGGTCATGGGCGTCGTCATCACCATGGGCCACATCGGCGGCCCGCCCGAGGAGCTCGGCCACCACGTCGGTGCGGCACTGGTCGGCACCTTCCTCGGCATCCTGCTCTCCTACGGCTTCGCCGGCCCGATGGGCCAGTACCTCGAACACAAGGTGCGCGAGGAAGCCAAGTTCTACGAGTGCATCAAGGCATCGCTGATCGCCACGCTGAACGGCGCGGCACCGCAGATCGCCGTCGAGTTCGGCCGCAAGGTGCTGTACCACGACACGCGCCCGAGCTGGGCCGAGGTCGACGAGCGCGTGCGTCAGAAGTGATGCCGGCCACGCGCCTGAGGTAGTGCCATGAAGCCGTCGATGCAGCCGATCATCATCAAGAAGAAGAAGGTCCACGGCCACGGCCACCACGGCGGTGCGTGGAAGGTGGCCTACGCCGACTTCGTCACCGCGATGATGGCGTTCTTCCTGCTGCTATGGCTGCTCGGCAACACCACCGAGGAGGAGCAGCAGGCCATCTCCGGCTACTTCCAGGATCCCGGCGGCGGCCTGGTCGGTCCCGGTGGCGCCAACCAGGGCGTCATCCAGTTCCCGCACCCGCTGTCGCAGCCCAACCCGAACGAACTGCCGCCCCCGCCGCAGGTGAAGCCCGACGAAACCTCCGGCGGCGACAACCTGATGGAAGAGGCGCCGGTCGATTCGATCACGCCGATCGAACTCTCCGAACAGGAACTGCGCGACCGGCTCGAACAGCTGGAGATGGAGCAGCTCGAACAGCTGAAGGAGCAGATCGAGGAGGAGCTGAACAACGCCGAATCGGCGCTGCAGGAGCTGAAGGACCAGATACTGCTCGACTACACCGAGATGGGGCTGCGCATCCAGATCGTCGACAAGGAGAAGCGGCCGATGTTCGACCTCGGCAGCCCGTCGCTGAAGCCCTACACCGCCGACGTGCTGATGGCGATGGCGCCGCTGATCGACAGCGTGCCGAACCGCATCTCGATCACCGGCCACACCGACGCCGTCAGCTTCGGCGCCGCCTCGCTCTACACCAACTGGGAACTCTCCGCCGACCGCGCCAACACCGCGCGCCGCGCCCTGCTCGACGGCGGCTACCCCGAAACGAAAATCCTCACCGTGCAGGGCATGGGCGACGGCGCCCCCTTCAACGCCGCCGACCCCAACGACCCGGCCAACCGCCGCATCGCCATCATCGTGCTGAAGAAATCGATCGAGGACGCGCTGCTGGGCAACAAGGGCACCACCAGCGGGAAAGTGATCAAGAGCGAAGGGAAAATTCTGGAGCCGATCAAGGGCGCGCGCTGACCGCAATTGCTTCAAGCGCGTGCAGAAAGGGAATTCATGCTCAACACCAGATTCTTTCGTTTGCTTTTCGCTGCCACGATGTCGTTCTTCGACAAAAACATCTGATGCCGAAATACTGGCGAGCGGCCACTTGTAGCTAGCCGAGAAGAGGGTGTCTGGTTAATCTGGGGCCAATATAAGGAAAGTTGCCAACCCCAGATGAACAGGCTGATCCGCTCTGCCCCCGAACTCCCGCGATAGATAGGCATGTCTGCACCAAATTTGAAAAGCAGGCGTGTCTGCTCAACTAGATAGTTATGCCCCCTATTTGGAATAGTTAGGAGAGATCATGAAATATCAACGAATCGAACCATACCCCTCTGTTGGGGAGTTTGAGTTTCCTGAACTCCGGGCGCTCTCTTCTGTCTGGCAGGAGAGAAAAGGAGAGCTTGAAGATAACGGCGCGTACCGCGAGTTTCTCAAGAAACTGCAGCGCGAATGGGCAATTGAGACGGGAATTATTGAGCGCCTGTACACATGGGATCGTGGCGTAACAGAGGTTCTCATCGAGCAGGGAATTGAAGCATCAATCATCTCTCATAAGGGAGGTGTATCCCGCCAGGACGCCGAGCATATTCAGGCAGTAATTCAAGATCACCTCGGCATCGTCGAAGGTTTGTTCGCATATATCAAAGGCGACGAGCCACTCACCGAACACTTCATTAGAGGCCTTCAGGCACAATTCACGGCGAACCAAGACTATACAGATGCACTCACAGAGAGCGGTCAGGTAGTCAAAGTTATGCTGCTAAAAGGCGAGTACAAGAAAGCAGTAAATAACCCCAAGCGACCGGATGGCGAAGTGCACTCATACTGCCCACCGGAGCTCACAAAGGAGGAAATGGAACGCTTGGTGGCGCTGTATCGTGATGCAGAACCGAAGCACAAACCAGAGGTAAATTCGGCTTGGCTTCATCATAGATTCACGCAAATTCACCCGTTCCAAGATGGAAATGGCAGGGTGGCGCGTGCGCTTGCGTCACTCGTATTTCTCCGTGAAGGGCTCTTCCCGCTCGTAATTCGCGAGTCGGACAGGAAAGAGTACATAGGAGCCCTTGAGCAGGCGGATGGAGGGAATTTGCGCCCTCTCGTTGAGCTGTTTGCTCGGCGTCAGAAAGAAGCAATCCTCAAGGCTTTGGGGCTAGAGCAACAGGTCCAGCAAAGCAAGTACGCCGAACAGATCATCAGTTCCGCCTTGGAGTTGCTCAAGTCGAAATATGCGCATGAAAAGCAGCGACTTTCGGCCGTTTATGACCATGCAAATAAACTGTTTACAGTAGCCGAGAGTCGATTCAGAACAATTGTCACCGATATCGACCAGCAGCTCCGCGCTGTGACGCCCCCTGGACATGAGAAATATCAGGCAAGAACTAACGCGGCATCAAGTAGTGCAGCCAATCGGCATTACTTCCAAAAGCAGATTGTCGAAGCGGCGCAGCAGTTTGACTACTTTGCCAACCTAGATAAGCACCGGTCTTGGGTGCGTATTACGCTGGCAACGGAGCAAGAGTTTGATTACGTGATTAGCTTCCATGGGTACGGTCACGGAGACACGGGAATTCTTGTTGCTTCGGCTTTCACATACACTAAGGCCCCCCGCGAGGGTGGTGGATTGGAGCCCGTTTCGCTGCATCCCGCGGCCACCGATCTATTCCAATTCAACTATGCAGAATCGTACGAAAGTACGCTGAAGAGATTTTCTGAGTGGCTGGAGAGTTCAATTGCCATTGCGATGGCTGAATGGAAGCGGTCATTACAGGGTTGAGCGACGGAGCATAACAACTCGTTGCAGGCCGATGCCCCCATCGGTCGCGGCCTGAACTCGAACGATCAACCAGATAATCCACTTCTGGCCAAACACGATCACTCTTTGACTTCAAGAAATATTCAGACAGCGGCGACGCGGGTGCACAACGGCATCCAAACATCTCACCCAACCCCCAACGCCTCACTCAACGCCGCCACCAGCAGATCACTCTCCTCCGGCTTGCCGACCGTCAAGCGCAGGCAATCCTTCAGCAGTGAGTGGCTGCCATCGAGGCATTTGATCAGGATGTTGCGGGTTTTCAGGAATTCGAAAATCTCACGCGCGCGACCTTCCGGGGCGCGCACCAGCACGAAGTTGGCTTCGCTCGGCCACAGCTGCAGCGCGGGCAGCGAACGCAGTGCCGAGATAAGTCGCTCGCGTTCGGCGCGAATCAGCGCGGTCTGTTGTCGCATCACCTGATAGTGGTCGAGTGCGAAACGCGCCGACAGCTGCGTCAGCACATTGATGTTGTAGGGCATCCGCACCTTCTCGACTTCCGCCAGCCAGCCGGCATCGCCGATCAGCAAACCCAGTCGCAAACCCGCCAGCCCCACTTTTGACAGCGTGCGCATGATCAGCACGTTGTCGTAGTCCTGCATGAAGCTGAGGTGGTCGGCGTCGGTGAAGGCGGTGTAGGCCTCGTCGAGAATGACCAGCCCTTCGGCCGCTTCGATCACCGCGCGCACGCGATCGACCGAGAACAGGTTGCCGGTCGGGTTGTTCGGCAGCGCCAGGAAAATCAGTGCCGGCTGGTGCTGGCGAATCGCCGTCAGCATGGCGTCGAGATCGAGATCGAAATTGGCGTCGAGCGGCACGCCGATGTAATCCATCGCCGTGAAGGTGGCGACCATCCGGTACATGACGAAGCCCGGCTCGGGCGCCAGCACGCAGCGGCCGCGGCCGGTGACCAGCAGCGACAGCATCTGGATGATTTCGTCGGAACCATTGCCAAGCAGCAGTTCGAAACCGGCCGGCACCCCCATCTCGCGGCGCAGTCCGTCCCGCACCGCCTGCGCCTGCGGGTCGGGGTAGCGATTCAGCTCGGCGCCACTCAACAGCTGCTGCCACTCGCTGATCAGCTCGTCCGGCCAGTGGTACGGGTTTTCCATCGCGTCGAGCTTGACCATGCCGGTGGCTGGCGGCACGTGATAGGCGTGCAGCGCGCGGATCTCGGGGCGAACCCACTGCTGGATACGGGCAACGATGCGGTCACTGCTCACGACAGACTTCTCCTTCGATGGATTTACGACAGCCCCGGGCTGGGGCCGAGCCACAAATCGCCACCTGTCAATTCAGGCGCCGGCGGCCCTCTCCCTGACCCTCTCCCTGAAGGGAGAGGGGATTCTCATGCCACTCTCACGCCATCAAGCGCAAAGGAGTGCGCGGTGTCACTCCCCTCTCCCTTCAGGGAGAGGGGCTGGGGGAGAGGGAAAGCTCACGGCACTATTTATTAACCGCTCACTTATTTTATTAACCGCTCACTTATTAACCACTCACGGCACCTTTATTAACCGCTCACGGCACCGCCTCAAGCGTGGTGCCAACATCAATCGAGATCGGTTCTAGTACATCCGTGCAAAAGCTGTCCCGACTTTTCCTGGGTATGCGAAGTCGGGCACAAGCCTCGTGGGCGCGCTCAATGCGAATCGTCGATGCGATATTCGGCCGAGCGCGCATGCGCGGTCAGCGATTCGCCGCGCGCCAGCACCGAGGCGATGCGCCCCAGATCGGAGGCGCCGCGCGGCGAACAGTGGATGATCGAGCTGCGCTTCTGGAAGTCGTAAACGCCGAGCGGCGACGAGAAGCGCGCGGTGCCGGAGGTCGGCAGCACGTGGTTGGGGCCGGCGCAGTAGTCGCCGATCGCCTCGGGCGTGTGGCGCCCCATGAAGATGGCGCCAGCGTGGCGGATCTGCGGCAGCAATGCGTCGGGATCTTCCACCGACAGCTCCAGATGCTCCGGCGCCATGCGGTTGCAGACCTCGACCGCCTGCGCCAGATCGCGCACCTTGATCAGCGCGGCGCGGCCGTTGATGGAGGCGCTGGCGATGGCGCTGCGCTCCAGCGTCGGCAGCAGTTTGCGCAGGCTCGCTTCGACGGCATCAAGAAATGCGGCATCGGGCGACACCAGCACCGACTGCGCGTCCTCGTCGTGCTCGGCCTGCGACAGCAGGTCCATCGCGATCCAGTCGGGATCGGTGGCGCCGTCGCAGATCACCATGATTTCGGAGGGGCCGGCCACCATGTCGAGGCCGACCTGTCCGAACACCTGGCGTTTGGCGGTGGCGACATAGATGTTGCCGGGACCGACGATCTTGTCGACGCGCAGCACGCTCTCGGTGCCATACGCGAGCGCGGCAACCGCTTGCGCGCCGCCAACAGTAAAGATGCGATCGACACCGGCAATGGCCGCGGCAGCGAGCACCAGGTCGGACAATTCACCGCCCGGTGCCGGCACCACCATCACCACTTCCGGTACGCCGGCGACCTTGGCCGGAATCGCGTTCATCAGCACGGACGACGGATACGACGCCTTGCCGCCCGGCACATAGAGACCGACGCGGTCGAGCGGCGTGATCTGTTGGCCGAGCACGGTGCCGTCGGCTTCGGTGTAGCGCCACGAATCTTGCTGCTGATGTTCGTGGTAACTGCGCACGCGCGCCGCAGCTGCTTCAAGCGCGCTGCGCTCGGTCGCGCCGATTTCAGCGAGCGCCTGTTGCAGCCGCGCCTGCGACAGTTCGAGCTGCGCAACACTCCGCGCATCGCGGCGATCGAAACGGTTGGTGTATTCGAGCAGTGCCGCGTCACCGCGCGCGCGGATGTCGGCGATGATCTTCTCGACCGTCGCCTGAACGTCGCTGTCAGAAACCGACTCCCACGCCAGCAGTTTGTCGAACTCGGCAGCGAAATCGGGTTGCGAGGCATCGAGGCGGCGAGGATTTACAGAAACTGTACTCATGCCATCGCCGCCTGTTCCGACTGCCGCTGCTCGACCGCCGCGCGCAACTTGTCGATCACCGACTGCACCTGCGCGTGTTTGCACTTCATCGCGGCGCGATTGACCACCAGCCGCGAGCTGACCTCGGCGATCAGGTCGATCGGTTCCAGACCATTCGCGCGCAGCGTGTTGCCAGTGTCGACGATATCGACGATCAGATCGGCCAGATTCATCAGCGGCGCCAGCTCCATCGCGCCGTAGAGCTTGATGATGTCGGCCTGAATGCCGCGCTCGGCAAAGTGCTGGCGCGCGATGTTGACGAACTTGGTGGCGACACGCAGGCGCGCAGGCGGCAGCGTCCGATCTTTCATACCGGCGGTCATCAGGCGGCAGCGGGCGATACCGAGATCGAGCGGCTCGTACAGATCGGCGCCTCCCGCCTCCAGCAGCATGTCCTTGCCGGAGACGCCCATGTCGGCGGCGCCGAGGCGCACGTAGGTCGGCACGTCGGAACCGCGCAGCACCACCAGCTTCACCTGCGCATCGGTGGTATCGAAGATCAGTTTGCGACTGCTGGCGATATCTTCGAGCGGCGCGATGCCGGCCGCCGCGAACAGCGGCAGCGTCTCTTTCAGGATGCGCCCCTTGGTCAGGGCGATGGTCAGCGTTTCCGGCATGGGCGGCTCGCTTGCGAAATCAGATCATTGATCGATGCGACGAATGTCGGCGCCGAGCGCCTGCAGCTTCTCTTCGATGCACTCGTAACCGCGGTCGATATGGTAGATGCGGTCGATCACTGTCTCGCCACTGGCGGCGAGACCTGCGATCACCAGCGCCGCCGACGCGCGCAGATCGGAGGCCATCACCGGCGCTCCTTTCAGATGGTCGACGCCGGTAATGAACGCGGTGTTGTGTTCGAGGGTGATGTGCGCCCCCATCCGGTTCATCTCGTGCGCCTGCAGGTGGCGGTTCTCGAAAATGGTTTCGATCACATGCGACGAACCCTCGGCCACCGCGTTCAGCGCGGTGAACTGCGCCTGCATGTCGGTCGGAAAGGCCGGGTGCGGTGCGGTGCGGATGTTGACCGCGTGTGGACGCCGCCCTTCCATGTCGAGTTCGATCCAGTCGTCGCCAACGGTCAGCCTGGCGCCAGCTTCGGTGAGTTTCGACAGCACCGCGTCGAGCGTGCGCGGACAGGTATCACGCACCTTGATCTGGCCGCGCGTCGCCGCCGCCGCAACGAGGTAAGTGCCGGTCTCGATGCGATCCGGCATCACCGCGTATTCGCAGCCGTGCAGTTTTTCAACGCCGTCGATGACGATGGTGTCGCTGCCGTGGCCTTCGATGCGCGCGCCCATCGCGATCAGGCAGTTGGCCAGGTCGACGATCTCCGGTTCGCGCGCGGCGTTTTCGATGACGGTGCGGCCATCGGCCAGTGCCGCCGCCATCAGCAGGTTCTCGGTGCCGCCGACGGTGACGGTGTCGAAGAAAATGCGCGCGCCCTTCAGACGACCGTCGACGCGCGCATTGATGTAGCCCTCATCGACCTCGATGATCGCGCCCATCGCTTCCAGCCCGCGCAGGTGCAGGTCGACCGGCCGGCTGCCGATGGCGCAACCGCCCGGGAACGAGACCCGCGCTTCGCCGAAGTGGGCCAGCATCGGCCCCAGCACCAGCACCGAGGCGCGCATCGTCCGCACCAGCTCATACGGCGCGGTGAACTCGCGGATGGTGCCGGCGTTGACCTCGACCGACAGATGCTGATCGATAGAGACATCGACACCCATGCCGCGCAGCAGCGACACCATGGTGGTGACGTCGGCCAGATGCGGCATGTTGCGGATCGTCACCGGCTCGGCCACCAGCAGCGTCGCCGCCAGAATCGGCAGCGCGGCGTTCTTGGCACCGGAGATGCGGATCTCGCCGCGCAGCGGCGTGCCGCCACGGATCACCAGCTTGTTCATTCGGACTCCTGAAACAGGATGTGGATGGCGCTCACTGCGCCTGACGCTGCGCCCACTCGGCGCGGGTCAGCGTCTTCATGTTGACCGCGTGCAGCACGCCGCTGGCGATCTCGTCGCGCAGCGCACCGTAGACCAGCTGCTGCTTCTTGACCGGAGTCAGGCCGGAGAAGATGTCGCCGATCACCAACAGGTCGAAATGGCGGCCGTCGCCGGTGACCTCGACTTCACAGCCTTCGAGACGGCTCAACAGCAGCGCTTTGACCTCGGCGGGTTCCATTGGAACGATTCCTCACGGCAAAAATGGGCGGAGCGGAGCGACAAAAATCGGGGAAAAACGGTGCGGGCTCCGCCCCGAACGGGGCCGGCCATTTTACGGAAGGGGGGGTCTAATGGCGAGCGTCGGCTGTGAACAGGGTCTCCAGACCACTGACACGGATGATGGAGGCCATCTGCTCGGGCAGGTTGGCGAACGCCAGCTGCTTGCCGGCGGCGGCGGCGGCCCGCAGCCAGTCCAGCAGCAGCGCGACACCGGCACTGCTGCTGTATTCGACGGCGCCGAGATCGACGCGACACTGCGCCGGTGCGGCGCCGGCCAGCCAGTCGCAGCCGACGCGGTGCAGCGCCAGCACGCTGTCGGCATCGAGCCGGCCCGCGACATGCAGCGTGCCGCCATCCACCGTGATGCCGCTATTCGTCTCGGCCGGCGCCGGTTTGGCGATCACGTCAGCCCGCCTGGTCGGTCTTGGCAACGGCGGTCGGCTCGACGCGCCAGGTGGCGATGACGCGGTCGATGTCGTTCTTGTTCTGCTGCATCGCGGTGGCGAACTGGCTGCGGTAGGTCTGGCCGAGGTTGATGCCCTCGACGACGACATTGCGCACTCTCCAGGTACCGTCGCTGTCGGCACGCATCGTGTACTGCACGAGATAGGGCTTGGGATTGTCGCCGTAGACCTGCTGCTTGACCGTCACCGTGCCGCCGGCGCCCGGTTTGCCCGGCAGCGTCTCGATGCGCTGGCCGTTGAATTTGAACAGCCCCTTGGCATAGGTCTCGATGACACCGCGGCGGAAGGTGGTGGTGAAGCGCTCGACCTGGCCGCGGAAGGCGGCGCGCTCGGCGTCGCTCTTCAGCGAGTTGTAGTACTGGGCGCTGGCGTAGCGGCCCATGACGCCGCGCGCGAAGCCGTCGAAATCGACCGCCGGTGCCATCGTCGCCTCAATGCGCTGGTTGAAACGCTCCGGCGCCTTCTCGTAGCTGGCGCGCTCCTCGTTGACGATGGCCAGCACTTTCTCGGTGGTCTGTTGAACCACCTCATGCGGCTGCGGCGCGGCCGCGCCGATCGACAGTGCCGTCAGCGCCAGCAACAGGCCGCCCATCATTCGTACTGCTCGCATCTCTCTATTCCTCATGTTCCACCTCTCTCACCGACGTCGTTCACGGCGACGTATCAGCCCTTGCCGATGTTGGTGATGAACTTGCCGATCAGGTCTTCAAGGTTGAGCGCCGACTGCGTGTCCTCGATCTCGTCGCCCTCTTGCAGCATCTCCGGATCGCCGCCGATGCCGATGGCGACGAACTTCTCGCCCAGCACGCCCTGCGTCTTGACCGCCGCGTAGCTGTCGCGGGTCAGGTAGTCCACGCGCCTGTCGATCGCCATCTCGACCACGGCGCGGGTATCGGCCGGATCAATGCGGATACTGGTGACGCGGCCGATCACCACGCCGGCCATCGCCACCTTGGCGCGGGCGCTGAGGCCCGAGACATCGTCGAAGCGCGCCGACAGCCTGTAGGTCTCGCGGTTGTTGTCAGCGATATTGAGGCCGCTGACCTGAATACCCAGAAAGGCGAGCGCCAGGATGCCCGCCAGCATGAAGGCCCCCACCCCGATTTCGACCGTTCGCAAACGCATCAATCGACTCCAAACATGACTGCAGTTAGCAGGAAATCCATACCGAGAATGGCCAGCGACGAGTAGACCACGGTGCGCGTGGTCGCCGCGCTGATTCCCTCCGAGGTCGGCATGGCATCAAAGCCCTGGAACACGGCGATCCAGGTGATGACGGCGCCGAATACCACCGACTTGATCAGGCCGTTCAGCACATCCTCGCGAAACTCGACCGCGCTCTGCATGTTGGCCCAGAACGAGCCGGCATCGACGCCGAGCCAGTCGACACCGACCGCCACCGCGCCGAGGATGGCGACGACATTGAATATCTGCGCCAGGATCGGCATCGCGATCATGCCGGCCCACAGCCGCGGCCGCACCACGCGCCGCAGCGGGTCGACGCCGATCATCTCCATCGACGCCAGCTGCTCGGTCGCCTTCATCAGGCCGATCTCGGCGGTCAGCGCCGAGCCGGCGCGACCGGCGAACAGCAGCGCGGCGACCACCGGCCCGAGTTCGCGGATCAGCGCCAGCGACACCAGCTGGCCGAGCGCCTGATCGGCGCCGAAGCGCACCAGCACCGTGTAGCCCTGCAGCGCCAGCACCATGCCGATGAAGGCGCCCGAGACGCAGATGATCACCAGCGAGTAGACGCCGACGAACCAGAGCTGCTTGATCAGCAGCCGCGGGCCGTTGCGCAGGTCGGGCGGGCTGACCAGCGCCATCCACAGCAAACGGCCGGCGCGGCCGAGCACTTCGAGTATGCCGAGGCCGGAGGCGCCGAGACGGGCGAGCCAGTCGATCACGCCGCACCTCCCGCCGCGCCGCCGAGACCGAGATCGCTGCGGAAATCGACCGCCGGGTAGTGGAACGGCACCGGGCCGTCCGGCAGGCCGTGGATGAACTGCTTCACCTTCGGCTCCTCGCTCGACAGCATCTCGGCCGGCGTGCCGCTGCCGACCACCTTGCCGTCGGCGATCAGGTAGATGTAGTCGGCGATGGCGGCGGTCTCGTGCACGTCGTGCGAGACGATGATCGAGGTCAGCCCGAGCGCGTCGTTGAGGCGCTTGATCAGCTGCGCCAGCATCCCCATCGTGATCGGGTCCTGCCCGGCGAACGGCTCGTCGTACATGATCAGCTGCGGGTCGAGCACGATCGCGCGCGCCAGCGCCGCGCGCCGCGCCATGCCACCGGAGAGTTCGTTCGGCATCAGGTCGCGCGCGCCGCGCAGCCCCACCGCTTCCAGCTTCATCATCACCAGATCGCGAATGAACAACTCCGGCAGCTGCGTGTGCACGCGCAGCGGGAAGGCGACGTTCTCGTAGACCGTCAGATCGGTGAACAGTGCGCCGCTCTGGAACAGCATGCCCATCTTGCGGCGCACGCCGAACAGCTCGGCGCGCGACAGCCGGCCGATATCGGCGCCGTCGATGTGGACGCTGCCGCGCTCGGGCTGCAGCTGGCCGCCGATCAGCCGCAGCAGCGTGGTCTTGCCACTGCCGCTCGGCCCCATCACGGCGGTGATGCGGCCGCGCGGGATCGTCAGATCGACGCCATCAAAGATGACCCGCTTGCCGCGCCGGAAGGCGAGATCGCGTACTTCGATCAGCACGTTCTGCTTGTTGATCGACACATTGTCGTCGGGTGCCGACGGCATCATCAGTTGCGTGTCCTCTCCGCGGAGCGTTGACAGGAATCTGTCGGGAAGCCGGAAGTCAAAGGGCGCGTATGATAGCCCGAAACATCGAGCCGCCCGCAAACCCATGCATTGCCACAATCATTGCGGCCCTCGTTGCGCCCCTCATTACGACAACCCGAATCTGAACCGCCACTTAACCGATTGAAGAGCTGGCGACTCGCGGGACTCCGCGCTGTTCAGGTCCGTGCTGTTCAGGTTCACGACCGCCACGTATCATTCCCCGCTTCCGAATTCGCCCTCCAGGCCCGCCTCCTGCCCATGAGCCGCATCTCCTTCACCGACTCGGCGCTCCGCACCATTGCCATGGAGCGCGACGCCGTCGCCGCGCTGCAGGCCCGCATCGGTGCCGATTTCACCCGCGCCTGCGAGATCCTGCTCGGCTGCAAGGGGCGCGTGGTGGTCACCGGCATGGGCAAGTCGGGCCATATCGGCACCAAGATCGCCGCCACGCTGGCCAGCACCGGCACGCCGTCGCTGTTCGTGCACCCGGCCGAGGCCAGCCACGGCGACATGGGCATGATCACGGCGCAGGACGCCGTCATCGCCCTCTCCAACTCCGGCAGCACCGCCGAGGTGGTGACGATGCTGCCGCTGCTGAAACGGCTCGAAGTGCCGCTGGTCAGCATGACCGGCAAGCCCGACTCGGTGCTGGCGCGCGCCGCCGACGTCAACCTCGATGTCGGCGTCGAGACCGAGGCCTGCCCGCTCAACCTCGCCCCCACGTCGTCGACCACGGCGACGCTGGTGATGGGCGATGCGCTGGCGATCGCGCTGCTGGAGACACGCGGCTTCAGCGCCGAGGATTTTGCCTTCTCGCACCCGGGCGGCGCGCTCGGTCGCAAGTTGCTGCTGAAGATCGAGGATGTGATGCGCAGCGGCGACGATGTGCCGCGCGTGCCGCCGGAACTGCCGCTGGCGCAGGCGCTGCTGGTGATCAGCCAGCGCGGCCTCGGCATGACCACGGTGATCGACCCCGACGGCAGGCTGCTCGGCATCTTCACCGACGGCGACCTGCGCCGCACCATCGACCACGGCATCGACATCCACGCCACGCCGATCGGCGACGTCATGACCCGCCACAGCAAGACCGCCCGCGCCGGCATGCTGGCGGCCGAGGCGCTGGCGATCATGGACAACTTCAAGATCAGCGCGCTGGCCGTGGTCGACAGCGACAACCGGCCGGTCGGCGCGCTGCACCTGCACGACCTGCTGCGCGCCGGTGTTGCATAAATAGCCGCCTGACGCCATGTCCGAGAATTCGCCAATGACCGACGCTCCGCAGCCACACCCGAACGCGCGCAACATCCGCCTGCTGGTGCTCGACGTCGACGGCGTGCTGACCGACGGCCACCTCTGGTTCGGCAACAGCGGCGAGGAGCTGAAGGCGTTCGACATCCAGGACGGCCTCGGCATCAAGCTGCTGGCGCGCGGCGGCGTCGCCACCGCCATCATCACCGGTCGCCGCTCGGCGCTGGTAACGCGGCGGGCGCAGGAGCTCGGCATCCAGCATTTGCTGCAGGGGCGCGAGGACAAGCAGCAGGCGCTGATCGAACTGTGTGCCGATCTCGGACTGAACCCGGCCGAGACCGCCTACATGGGCGACGACCTGCCCGACCTCGGCGCCATCCGCAGCGCCGGCCTCGGCATCGCGCCGGCCAACGCCCACCCGTTCGTCGCCAGCCACGCCGACCACCGCACCGCGCGCCGCGGCGGCAGCGGCGCCGTGCGCGAGGCGTGCGAGCTGATCCTGGCCAGCCAGGGCAAGCTCGACGCGCTGCTCGACAGTTATCTTTGAAGCCGCCGGTGACGGACCGACCGTGAACCTGCATCTCGACTACAAGCGCTTCACGCTGCAGATCGGCCTGGCCGGCTTCGCGCTGATGGTCGGCTACCTGACGCTGTTCTGGGAGAGCAGCCAGACCACGCTGCTGCGCGATGCCCAGACCAACCCGGTCGACTTCTACGCCGAGCAGCTCGACGGCCGCCGCTTCGGCGTGGACGGCCAGCTGCAGCAGACGCTGACCGCCGAGCGCATGACCCATTTCCGCGACAGCAACGAGGCGCTGCTGATCGAGCCGCGCTTCACCTCGATCGCCTCCGACGGCCGCCGCTGGCACAGCGAATCGCGCGAGGCGACGCTGATCGGCGAGGAGCAGGTACAACTGCGGCGCGAGGTGGTCATCAACGAGATCGACGGCAGCTCCCGCCTCTCTACCGAGCGACTGAACTGGTACCCGCCGAGCCAGCGCGTCGACACCGACGCCGCCGTGACGCTGGTGCAGACGGGTCACACACTGCACGGCACCGGCCTGCGGGCCGATCTGGAGAAACAGCGCAGTGAACTGCTGCACGATGTGGAGGGTCTGCATGAACTGCGGTAATGGCGTATCGCGTCGCCCAGCCTGGCTGGTGCTCGTCGCCGGCCTCCTGCTCACCGGTCAGGCGGCCGCGCTGCCCGAGGATCGCAGCCAGCCGATCAAGGTCACGGCCGACAGCGCCGTGCAGCAGCAGGGCTCGATCACCTACAAGGGTTCGGTGGTCATCGTGCAGGGGACGCTGAAGATCGAGGCCGACACCGTGGTCGTCAACCATGTCGAGGGGCGCGTGCAGAAGCTGACCGCCGTCGGCAAGCCGGCGCGACTGCAGCAGCAGCCCGAGCCCGATCGCGGCCTGGTTCGCGCGCATGCGCTGACGATCATCTACTTCCAGAACGAGAGTCGCGTCGACCTGTTGCGCGACGCGCAGGTCGAGCGCGACGGCTCCACCATCAACGGCGACCACATCGAATACCTGGTCGACAGCGAAACGGTGCGCGCGCGCGGCCAGACCGACGGCGGCAGCCGTGTCGAGATGGTGCTGCAGCCGGATCAGCCGGCCGCGCCCGCGCAGCCGCCGACGCCGCCCGCCGAATCCGCACCCGAGACCGCCCCGGCCGAGGAAGCCCGCTGATGCGCACGCTGCGGGCACTGAACCTCGCCAAGTCCTACAAGGGGCGCGCCGTCGTCAAGGATGTCTCGCTGGAGCTGTCCAGCGGCCAGGTGGTCGGCCTGCTCGGCCCCAACGGCGCCGGCAAGACCACCTG